>NZ_FPBJ01000024.1 GCF_900116635.1 Xenorhabdus koppenhoeferi
GTGACTCTGATTTCACCAATCGCAATGGACGAAGGTCTGCGTTTCGCAATCCGTGAAGGTGGTCGTACTGTTGGCGCTGGTGTTGTTGCTAAAGTGATCGCATAATTTTTTTAATGTGTTCATTTTGGAAGGGCATCAATAGATGCCCTTTTTATACGTTGTCTTAAGAAGAACCTATCTCATCAATAGTTGTTCATTAAATCACTCTCTGATGGCAGACAAATCGCCATTTGACAGTTATCCTTAATTGTTGGTGAGATAGGCTTTTGATACAACGGATGGGATTTGATATCGTTGAGATATATACTCAAAGGATTTCAAGAGGCAGCCCACAAAGCTGCAACTTAAAAGACGAAGGGTAAAAAGTCCTGCTGAATTATGGCGCCGGGTCAGATACAATTGCAATTATCTTTGGGTTCGGTCTGATTTGTTTTGCTCTTGCGAGGCAAGCTGGCTATCTATTTACATCATAGTTACTTACATATAGTTACAGGTTGGTTTATGAGTGCGAATAGCGATGCTCAAGAAAGCGGGCGTGGTCTTGATATAGCAAAATGGCTATTGGTAGCTGTGCTGCTAGTAGCTGCTATAGTGGGTAATTATTATTACCGAGAGTATAACCTGCCTCTGCGTGCGATAGCCGTTGTGGCTATTGCTGCCTTTGCAGGAGCAGTTGCATTGTGGACAGTGAAAGGTAAAGCTGCATTAGCATTTGCCCGTGAAGCCCGCATTGAAATGCGTAAAGTCATTTGGCCAACTCGCCAGGAAGCTCTGCATACGACTTTGATTGTTGCAGCTGTAACAGCTGTCATGTCTCTGATCTTATGGGGACTGGACGGTATTCTGGTGCGTTTAGTTTCATTTATTACAGGCCTGAGGTTTTAAAAATGTCTGAATCCCCAAAAAAGCGTTGGTATGTCATACAGGCATTTTCTGGGTTTGAAGGTCGTGTTGCTCAATCTCTGCGTGAGCATATCAAATTACAAGATATGGAAGATTCTTTCGGCGAAGTGATGGTGCCGACAGAAGAAGTGGTTGAGATCCGCAGTGGCCAACGCCGTAAAAGCGAGCGTAAATTCTTCCCTGGTTATGTTTTGGTACAAATGGTAATGAACGATGCAACTTGGCATCTGGTTCGTAGTGTACCTCGCGTAATGGGTTTTATCGGTGGCACGTCTGACCGTCCGGCACCAATTAGCGATAAAGAAGTTGATGCGATTATGGATCGTCTTCAGCAAGTTGGTGATAAACCACGGCCAAAAACTCTGTTTGAGCCAGGCGAAATGGTTCGGGTCAGCGATGGCCCATTTGCAGACTTCAATGGTGTGGTAGAAGAAGTCGATTACGAGAAGAGCCGTTTGAAAGTATCGGTTTCTATCTTTGGTCGTGCTACGCCTGTTGAGCTGGACTTTAGTCAGGTAGAGAAAGTTTAATCTGACGATAAATCAAACAAGCTCACTTGCAAAGGGTGTGAAATTAGCATACAATTTCGCGCCTTTTGTTTTTATCTAGACATTATTTTTTAATTATGTTTTCTAGATAACTTAGGTAAAAGTTTTAAGTGGTCTGGTCTTTATAATAGAATAATAGACGAGGCCTGAATTGTCGGGGGAGCCTCGCTTTGAGGCGGTAAGACCCATATAGAGGAAATAAGATGGCTAAGAAAGTACAAGCCTACGTTAAGCTGCAAGTTGCAGCTGGTATGGCTAACCCAAGCCCACCAGTTGGCCCAGCGCTGGGTCAGCAGGGTGTTAACATCATGGAATTCTGTAAAGCGTTCAATGCTAAAACTGAAAGCATTGAAAAAGGCCTGCCAATTCCAGTTGTTATTACTGTTTACGCGGACCGTTCTTTCACTTTCGTTACCAAGACCCCACCAGCAGCAGTTTTGCTGAAAAAAGCAGCGGGTATCAAGTCTGGTTCTGGCAAGCCGAACAAAGACAAAGTTGGTAAAGTAAGCAGCGCTCAGATTCGTGAGATTGCTGAAACTAAAGCTGCGGACATGACTGGTGCTGACGTTGACGCTATGATGCGTTCAATCGAAGGTACTGCTCGTTCCATGGGCCTGGTAGTGGAGGGTTAATCAATGGCTAAACTGACCAAGCGCATGCGCACTATCCGTGAAAAAATTGATGTAACTAAACAGTATGACATCAACGAAGCTATTGTTCTGCTGAAAGAACTGGCTACTGCTAAATTTGTAGAAAGTGTTGACGTAGCTGTCAATCTTGGCATCGATGCGCGTAAATCTGACCAGAACGTTCGTGGCGCAACTGTATTGCCACATGGTACCGGTCGTTCAGTACGTGTTGCTGTATTTGCTCAGGGTGCAAATGCTGAAGCGGCTAAAGTTGCTGGCGCAGAACTAGTAGGTATGGAAGATCTGGCTGAACAGATTAAGAAAGACGAGATGGATTTCGACGTAGTTATCGCATCTCCAGATGCAATGCGCGTTGTTGGCCAACTGGGCCAAATCCTGGGTCTACGTGGCCTGATGCCAAACCCGAAAGTAGGTACTGTAACTCCTAACGTTGCTGAAGCTGTACGAAACGTTAAAGCAGGACAGGTTCGCTACCGTAATGATAAGAACGGCATTATCCACACTACTATCGGTAAAGTTGACTTCGAAGCTGATAAACTGAAAGAAAACCTGGAAGCTCTGCTGGTTGCGCTGAAAAAAGCGAAGCCATCTTCTGCTAAAGGTGTTTACATTAAGAAAGTTAGCTTGTCCACTACCATGGGCGCATGTGTAGCAATTGACCAATTTGGTCTGACCGCTTCAGCTTAATTCGAGCTGAAAAGGATTATCGCTTTACCTTGGCGTTAGATTTGTCTAAAATTTGGCACCTTATGTTTGGCTGGTAGATTATATATTAGTTGAACAAAAAGTTTTAGGTTGGAGCTTGGCCTGATCCAAGCCCCGTCCAAGACCGCAGGCGTAAGTAATTACTTAATATCCTGCGTAGACGGTGACAGAGCCAAATGAAATTTATTTTCTGGATTCTGCTCACCGTGTTTTAGCGCTCAGGCACATTCCGTGTTTTGAGTGAAGTGAGTTCCGGGTTTTCCCGGTTAATCCAGGAGCAAGAAGCTAATGGCACTAAATCTTCAAGACAAACAAGCGATTGTTGCTGAAGTCAGCGAAGTAGCCAAAGGCGCGCTGTCTGCGGTTGTTGCGGATTCTCGTGGCGTTACCGTAGATAAAATGACTGAACTGCGTAAAGCATGTCGTGAAGCTGGCGTTAACGTACGCGTTGTACGTAACACCCTGCTGCGTCGTGCTGTTGAAGGTACTCAGTATGAGTGCCTGAAAGAAGCGTTTTTTGGTCCAACCTTGATTGCTTTCTCTTCCGAACATCCGGGCGCAGCTGCTCGTCTGTTCAAAGAGTTCGCTAAAGCGAATCCAGCACTCGAGATTAAAGCAGCAGCCTTTGAAGGTGAGTTTATCCCAGGCTCAAATATCGATCGTCTGGCAACACTCCCAAATTACGAAGAAGCAATCGCACGCCTGATGTCAACCATGAAAGAAGCCGTTGCAGGCAAACTGGTTCGTACTCTGGCTGCGTTACGCGAGTTACGCGAGCCGAAAGAAGTAGCTTAGTTGCTGATTTCCTTCGTTGCTTTTTAACGTATAAATTATTTCTGAATTTTAGGAACACTTGTTATGTCTATCAATAAAGAACAAATTCTGGACGCAGTTGCAGACATGTCCGTTATGGATGTTGTTGAACTGATCACTGCAATGGAAGACAAATTCGGCGTTTCTGCTGCTGCGGCTGTAGCTGTTGCTGCTGGCGCTGCTGAAGCTGTTGAAGAACAAACTGAGTTTAAGGTCACTCTGTCTGCTATTGGTGCTAACAAAGTTGCAGTTATCAAGGCAGTACGTGGCGCAACTGGCCTGGGTCTGAAAGAAGCGAAAGACCTGGTTGAAACTCCAGACGCTACACTGAAAGAGGCTATCAGCAAAGAGGACGCTGAAGCACTGAAAAAATCTCTGGAAGAAGCAGGCGCTTCTGTTAAGATTGAGTAAGTTTAATTTTAAGTTAGCAGCCTGACTTTAGAGGCTGACGGCTGGTGATTTTTTGATCACCAGCCTTTTTGCGCTGTAGGGTATTAGTAGCATTTCCACTATTTAGCTATTAATTAACCCCAAATACTTTTTCCTATTGACGACTTAATATACTGCGTTCTCAGTTACGATCCACTCGGGTAGCTCGGTAGTAAGGTAACGCAATGAAATGATTTAAGAGTAATAGTAATGAGTATTATGGAAAATAATTCAATTTTCTATTCGAAAAAATAGTGCCGTAAAGAGTTGTCCTTTAGGGCGGCAGAGTGGGTCACTTATCAGCGAGCTGAGGAACCCTATGGTTTACTCCTATACTGAGAAAAAACGTATTCGTAAGGATTTTGGTAAACGTCCACAAGTTTTGGATGTTCCATACCTTCTTTCTATTCAACTTGACTCGTTCCAGAAGTTTATCGAGCAAGATCCTGAAGGCCAGAATGGGCTGGAAGCGGCCTTCCGTTCTGTGTTCCCAATTCAGAGCTATAGCGGCAATTCTGAGCTGCAATATGTAAGCTACCGTCTTGGCGAGCCTGTTTTTGATGTTCAAGAGTGTCAGATCCGTGGTGTTACTTATTCCGCACCGCTGCGCGTTAAACTGCGTCTGGTGATCTATGAGCGCGAAGCGCCAGAAGGCACAGTCAAAGACATCAAAGAGCAAGAAGTCTACATGGGTGAAATTCCACTCATGACTGATAACGGGACTTTCGTTATCAACGGTACTGAGCGTGTTATCGTATCTCAGTTGCATCGTAGCCCAGGCGTTTTCTTTGACAGTGATAAGGGTAAAACCCATTCATCCGGTAAGGTACTGTATAACGCACGTATCATCCCTTACCGTGGTTCATGGTTAGATTTCGAATTTGATCCAAAAGATAACTTGTTTGTGCGTATCGATCGCCGTCGTAAATTACCGGCTTCGATTATTTTGCGTGCGATGAGTTACTCTACTGAAGAAATCCTGAACCTGTTCTTCAACAAAACCGTTTTCGAAATTTGCGACAGCAAATTGCAGATGACTCTGGTTCCAGAACGTCTGCGTGGCGAGACTGCTTCATTTGATATCGAAGCGAACGGCAAGGTCTATGTTGAAAAAGGCCGCCGTATTACTGCTCGCCATATCCGCCAGTTAGAAAAAGATCAGGTAAACTGCATTGAGGTACCTGTTGAATATATCGCTGGTAAAGTTGTAGCAAAAGATTACATCGACCAGAACACAGGTGAAATCATCTGTGTTGCTAACATGGAACTCTCTTTGGATCTGCTGGCGCGTCTTAGTCAGTCTGGCCACAAATCTATCGAGACCCTATTTACCAACGATCTGGATCACGGTGCATACATTTCCGAAACTCTGCGTATTGACCCAACCAATGATCGCCTGGGTGCACTGGTTGAAATTTATCGCATGATGCGTCCGGGTGAACCACCGACACGTGAAGCCGCAGAAAACCTATTTGAGAACCTGTTCTTCTCTGAAGATCGATACGATCTGTCGGCGGTTGGTCGCATGAAATTCAACCGTTCACTGGATCGTGAAGAGGTTGAAGGTTCCGGTATCCTGAGTAAAGAAGACATCATTGACGTGATGAAGAAGCTCATTGATATCCGTAACGGTAAAGGTGAAGTTGACGATATAGACCATTTGGGCAACCGTCGTATCCGTTCCGTTGGCGAAATGGCTGAAAACCAGTTCCGTGTTGGTCTGGTACGTGTTGAACGTGCAGTGAAAGAGCGTTTGTCTCTGGGCGATCTGGATACTTTGATGCCACAAGACATGATCAACGCGAAACCGATTTCTGCGGCGGTGAAAGAGTTCTTTGGCTCCAGCCAGCTGTCCCAGTTCATGGATCAGAACAACCCACTGTCTGAAATTACCCATAAACGCCGTATTTCTGCGTTGGGTCCAGGCGGTCTGACCCGTGAGCGTGCAGGCTTTGAAGTTCGAGACGTACACCCAACCCATTACGGTCGGGTATGTCCAATCGAAACGCCTGAAGGTCCGAACATCGGTCTGATTAACTCATTGTCCGTTTATGCGCGTACCAATGAGTACGGTTTTCTTGAAACCCCTTACCGATTAGTTCGTGATGGTGTAGTGACCGATGAAATTCACTACCTGTCTGCGATCGAAGAAGGTAACTACGTTATTGCACAGGCTAACTCCGTATTGGATGAAGAAGGCCGCTTCGTAGAAGAATTGGTCACTTGCCGTCATTACGATGAATCCAGCTTGTTCAACCGTGATCAAGTCCAGTACATGGACGTTTCGACACAACAGATCGTGTCCGTAGGTGCTTCCTTGATCCCATTCCTTGAACACGATGATGCCAACCGTGCATTGATGGGTGCGAACATGCAACGTCAGGCAGTCCCGACTCTGCGCGCTGACAAGCCACTGGTTGGTACAGGCATGGAACGTGCAGTAGCGGTTGACTCCGGTGTAACCTCTGTTGCTAAACGCGGTGGAGTGGTTCAGTACGTTGACGCATCCCGTATTGTAATCAAGGTTAACGAAGATGAAATGTACGCAGGTGAAGCGGGCATTGATATCTACAACCTGACCAAATATACCCGTTCTAACCAGAACACCTGCATCAATCAGATGCCATGTGTTTCTCTGGGCGAATTGGTAGAGCGTGGTGACGTACTGGCTGATGGTCCATCTACCGATTTAGGTGAGCTGGCACTGGGTCAGAACATGCGCGTGGCATTCATGCCATGGAATGGTTATAACTTCGAAGACTCCATACTCGTATCTGAACGTGTTGTTCAGGAAGACCGTTTCACCACTATTCACATTCAGGAACTGGCTTGTGTGTCTCGTGACACCAAACTGGGACCGGAAGAGATCACAGCCGACATCCCTAACGTGGGTGAAGCTGCGCTGTCTAAACTGGACGAATCCGGTATCGTTTATATCGGTGCGGAAGTGAAAGGCGGCGACATTCTGGTTGGTAAAGTGACACCGAAAGGCGAAACCCAGCTGACACCAGAAGAAAAACTGCTACGTGCGATCTTCGGTGAGAAAGCGTCTGATGTGAAAGATTCTTCACTGCGTGTACCAAACGGTGTTTCCGGTACGGTTATTGACGTACAGGTCTTTACCCGTGATGGCGTAGAGAAAGATAAGCGTGCGTTGGAAATCGAAGAGATGCAGCTGCGTCAGGCGAAAAAAGATCTGACGGAAGAACTGCAAATTTTCGAAGCTGGCCTGTTTGCCCGTATTAACTCCGTGCTGGTTTCCGGCGGGGTTGAAGCGGAAAAACTCAGTAAGCTGCCTCGTGGACGCTGGTTGGAGCTGGGCCTGGCTGATGAAGAAAAACAAAATCAGCTGGAACAGCTGGCAGAACAGTATGACGAACTGAAAGCGGAGTTCGAGAAAAAACTGGATGCTAAACGCCGTAAGATCACACAAGGCGATGATTTGGCCCCAGGCGTGCTGAAAATTGTCAAAGTGTATCTGGCTGTGAAACGTCAGATCCAGCCTGGTGACAAGATGGCGGGTCGTCACGGTAACAAGGGTGTTATTTCCAAAATTAACCCGATCGAAGACATGCCTTACGATGAAAATGGAACAGCGGTAGACATCGTATTGAACCCGCTGGGCGTACCATCACGTATGAATATCGGTCAGATTCTGGAAACTCACTTGGGTATGGCGGCAAAAGGCATTGGTGACAAGATCAATGCGATGCTGAAACAGCAGCAAGAAGTTGCCAAACTGCGTGAATTTATCCAGAAAGCTTATGATTTGGGCGACGATACTCGTCAGAAAGTTGATTTGAGCAATTTCACCGACGAAGAAGTGATGCGTTTGGCAGAAAACCTGAAAAAAGGTATGCCAATTGCAACGCCAGTCTTTGACGGTGCGAAAGAAACCGAAATTAAAGAACTGTTGAAATTGGGTGGCTTGCCGACTTCTGGTCAGATCACACTGTTTGATGGTCGCACCGGTGAACAATTTGAGCGTCAAGTAACCGTTGGTTACATGTATATGCTGAAATTGAACCACTTGGTTGATGACAAGATGCACGCCCGTTCTACCGGTTCTTACAGTCTGGTTACTCAGCAGCCGCTGGGTGGTAAGGCGCAGTTCGGTGGTCAGCGCTTCGGAGAGATGGAAGTGTGGGCATTGGAAGCATACGGTGCTGCGTACACCCTGCAAGAAATGCTCACAGTTAAATCTGACGATGTTAACGGTCGTACCAAGATGTATAAAAACATCGTGGATGGTAACCACCAGATGGAACCAGGCATGCCGGAATCTTTCAACGTATTGCTGAAAGAAATCCGTTCGTTGGGTATCAACATCGAGCTGGAAGACGAATAAACCGTTTTCCCGCCAGTGATTATATACCCATTGGATTTCAAGATGCAGCGCGACGGCAAGGGAATGACAAATTCGTCGGGAACGAATTTGCCCAGCCAAAGGCTGGCCTCCGGTGAAAGGCAGGAGCCTTTCATTAATCCCCTGGAGCATAGATAACTATGTGACTGGGGTGAGTGAGCGCAGCCAACAAAGCTGCAACTTGAAAGACGAAGGGTATACTGGTTATAGAGTTGAGTGGCATGGGCCACTCACCTAACAGGCCTAACTCCGACAGGAGCCATTTCGTGAAAGACTTATTAAAGTTTCTGAAAGCGCAAACTAAGACCGAAGAGTTTGATGCGATCAAAATTGCTCTGGCCTCTCCAGATATGATCCGTTCATGGTCATTCGGGGAAGTAAAAAAGCCGGAAACTATTAACTACCGTACGTTCAAGCCTGAGCGTGACGGCCTTTTCTGCGCCCGTATTTTCGGGCCAGTAAAAGATTATGAATGCTTGTGTGGTAAATATAAGCGTTTAAAACACCGTGGTGTGATTTGTGAGAAATGTGGCGTTGAAGTAACCCAGACTAAAGTTCGTCGTGAACGTATGGGTCACATAGAGCTGGCATCTCCAACCGCTCACATTTGGTTCCTGAAGTCTCTGCCATCCCGCATCGGTTTGTTGCTGGACATGCCTCTGCGCGATATTGAACGCGTATTGTACTTCGAATCCTATGTGGTTGTTGAAGGCGGCATGACCAATCTTGAGCGTAGACAGATCCTGACTGAAGAACAGTATCTGGATGCGTTGGAAGAGTTCGGTGATGAATTTGACGCAAAAATGGGCGCAGAAGCGATCCAGTCTTTGCTGAAAAACATGGATCTGGAAAACGAGTGTGAAACCCTGCGTGAAGAGTTGAACGAAACCAACTCTGAAACCAAACGCAAGAAGCTGACCAAGCGTATTAAACTGCTGGAAGCTTTCATTCAGTCTGGTAACAAGCCAGAGTGGATGGTTCTGACTGTTCTGCCAGTTCTGCCACCGGATCTGCGTCCACTGGTTCCACTGGATGGCGGTCGTTTTGCAACTTCAGACCTGAACGATCTGTATCGTCGAGTTATTAACCGTAATAACCGTCTGAAACGCCTGCTGGATCTGGCTGCGCCAGACATCATCGTACGTAACGAAAAACGTATGTTGCAGGAAGCGGTTGATGCATTGCTGGACAACGGCCGTCGCGGTCGTGCAATTACCGGTTCCAACAAACGTCCTCTGAAATCCTTGGCTGACATGATCAAGGGTAAACAGGGTCGTTTCCGTCAGAACCTTCTGGGTAAACGTGTTGATTACTCAGGCCGTTCTGTAATTACCGTAGGTCCATACCTGCGTCTGCATCAGTGTGGTCTTCCTAAGAAGATGGCTCTGGAGCTGTTCAAGCCATTTATTTACGGCAAGCTGGAACTGCGTGGTCTTGCGACTACCATCAAAGCGGCCAAGAAAATGGTTGAGCGTGAAGAAGCCGTCGTATGGGATATCTTGGATGAAGTTATCCGTGAGCACCCGGTTTTGCTGAACCGTGCACCTACCCTTCACCGTTTGGGTATTCAGGCATTTGAACCCGTTCTGATCGAAGGTAAGGCTATCCAGTTACACCCATTGGTGTGTGCGGCGTATAACGCCGACTTCGATGGTGACCAGATGGCTGTTCACGTACCGTTGACACTGGAAGCCCAGTTGGAAGCGCGTGCGTTGATGATGTCTACCAACAACATTCTGTCTCCAGCGAGCGGTGAACCCATCATCGTTCCATCTCAGGACGTTGTATTGGGTCTGTACTACATGACCCGTGACTGTGTTAACGCGAAAGGCGAAGGCATGGTTCTGAGTGGGCCTAAAGAAGCAGAGCGTGTTTACCGCGCAGGTCTGGCTTCTCTGCACGCTCGCGTTAAAGTTCGTATCACTGAAGAAGTGAGAGATGGCGAAGGCAATGTTACTGTTAATACAGGTTTAGTTGATACCACTATCGGTCGTGCCATCCTATGGATGATCGTACCGAGAGGTCTGCCATATTCACTGATTAACCAGGCGCTGGGTAAAAAAGCAATCTCCAGAATGCTGAATACCTGTTACCGCATACTGGGCCTGAAACCAACTGTTATCTTAGCTGACCAGACCATGTATACCGGTTTTGCTTACGCTGCCCGTTCAGGGGTGTCTGTAGGTATTGATGACATGGTTATTCCTGAGAAAAAAGAAGGCATCATCGCTGAAGCGGAAGCTGAAGTGGCCGAAATTCAGGAACAGTTCCAGTCTGGTTTGGTAACTGCTGGCGAACGCTATAACAAGGTGATCGATATCTGGGCTGCGGCGAACGAACGTGTTGCTAAAGCGATGATGGAAAACCTGTCTACTGAAACTGTTATTAACCGTAACGGCGAAGAAGAACAGCAGGTTTCTTTCAACAACATCTTTATGATGGCCGATTCCGGTGCGCGTGGTTCTGCTGCTCAGATTCGTCAGTTGGCGGGTATGCGTGGCTTGATGGCCACTCCAGATGGTTCGATCATTGAAACGCCAATCACCGCGAACTTCCGTGAAGGTCTGAACGTACTCCAGTACTTCATCTCAACCCACGGTGCTCGTAAAGGTCTTGCGGACACGGCATTGAAAACCGCGAACTCTGGTTACCTGACCCGTCGTCTGGTTGATGTTGCCCAAGACTTGGTCGTGACTGAAGATGACTGTGGTACTCACAACGGTATCCTGATGACTCCGGTTATCGAAGGTGGTGATGTTAAAGAACCACTGCGTGAGCGCGTATTGGGTCGTGTAACGGCTGAAGATATTCTGAAACCAGGCACTGCGGACATTCTGGTAGAGCGTAATACTCTGTTGAATGAAAAATGGTGTGATCTGTTAGAAGAAAACTCCGTTGACAGCGTGAAAGTACGTTCCGTAGTTAGTTGTGAAACTGACTTCGGTGTTTGTGCGAACTGTTACGGTCGTGACCTTGCTCGTGGTCACCGTATCAACAAAGGTGAAGCAGTTGGCGTTATAGCGGCCCAGTCAATCGGTGAGCCGGGTACACAGCTGACGATGCGTACGTTCCACATCGGTGGTGCGGCATCTCGTGCGGCAGCAGAATCCAGCATTCAGGTACGCAACAAAGGTCATCTGAAACTGAGTAATGTGAAATTCGTTACGAATTCAGCAGGCAAACTGGTTATTACTTCCCGTAATACCGAATTGCGTCTGATCGATGATTTTGGTCGAACGAAAGAAAGCTATAAAGTGCCTTACGGCTCGGTATTGGCGAAAGGTGATGGTGAAGCAGTAACCGGCGGTGAAACCGTTGCAAACTGGGATCCACATACCATGCCAGTCGTGAGTGAAGTGTCCGGTATCATCCAGTTCTACGACATGGTTGATGGCCAGACCATCACCCGTCAGACGGACGAATTGACCGGCCTGTCTTCACTGGTAGTTCTGGATAGTGCAGAGCGTACCGGTAGTGGTAAGGACCTGCGTCCGGCACTGAAAATCGTAGATACTCAGGGTAACGATGTTCTGATCCCAGGTACAGATATGCCTGCTCAGTACTTCCTGCCGGGTAAAGCGATTGTTCAGCTGGAAGATGGCATCTCTATCTCTGCGGGTGATACGTTGGCGCGTATTCCTCAGGAATCTGGCGGTACTAAAGATATTACTGGTGGTCTGCCACGCGTTGCGGACCTGTTCGAAGCTCGTCGCCCGAAAGAACCTGCTATTCTGGCAGAAATCAGCGGTATCGTTTCCTTCGGTAAAGAAACCAAAGGTAAACGTCGTCTGGTGATCAGTCCGCTGGATGGTAGTGACGCATACGAAGAGATGATCCCTAAATGGCGTCAGCTCAACGTATTTGAAGGTGAGGTTGTTGAACGCGGTGATGTTATCTCCGATGGCCCAGAGTCTCCACATGACATTCTGCGCCTGCGTGGTGTTCATGCGGTTGCCCGTTACATCACTAACGAAGTGCAGGAAGTTTACCGTCTGCAAGGCGTTAAGATTAACGATAAACACATCGAAGTTATCGTTCGTCAGATGTTGCGTAAAGCAACTATCGCAAATGCGGGTAGCTCTGAATTCCTTGAAGGTGAGCAGGTTGAATACGCGCGAGTTAAAGTCGCGAACCGTAAGCTGGAGCAGGATGGTAAAGTACCTGCGACTTTCCAACGTGATCTGTTGGGTATCACCAAAGCATCACTGGCAACAGAATCCTTCATCTCTGCGGCGTCGTTCCAGGAAACAACCCGCGTACTGACTGAAGCTGCTGTTGCAGGTAAACGCGATGAGCTGCGTGGCCTGAAAGAGAACGTCATTGTTGGTCGTTTGATCCCTGCCGGTACAGGTTATGCTTACCATCAGGATCGTATCCGCCGCCGTCACGAAAACGAAGTGACAGAAGCGCCACAAGTTAGCGTTGATGAAGCAACCGCAAACCTTGCTGAATTGTTGAATGCAGGTTTCGGTAACAGCAGCGCTAACGAGTAATATCGTGATGAGTAGCATACTCTATATGTATAGCTAATCGTGAAATGCCCTCTCTTGGTAGAGGGCATTTTTTTGGATGAAAAATAAAAATGAGACGAATTGTTCATGTTATTGCAATAATTTCCTTACCGTTTTTGATGTGTTTTTCCAATCCGGCTTTAGCGCAACATCATAGCCAGCCAAGCTACCGTTATATGGAGATGACAAGAGATAGTGAAATCTATGCTTGGGTAGGAGAGCAAGTTATTGAGGTTGGAGTAATCAAAAAAGGACAAAGTTTACAAGCTATTAAAGAAACAGGAGAAGAAAGTGATTATTATGAATTCCATTTTGGTAATGGTAGTGGCTATATTGCCAAAGGAAATTTAAAGGAAATAGAGAAATCTGCATTTCCCAGTGATCCCTTCGATATTCTTCATAAAAAAGCTTCTCAAAATTTGGTGATTTTTAAAGCGGCTCAAGTCCACAGCACACCTGAAACTGATAGCAAACCAATTACAGTTTTGACGGGAAATCTCCGCTACCCGGTTTTAGACAAATTACGTGATCATTCATACCATACTTGGTATGAAATTAATTTCGGGGATCGACTGGGTTACATTAGTGATCGGGATGCTGAACTGGACAATGGTATTCCTCTGTTAACTTATCACCATATTCTTCGTGATAAAGAGAATAAACGTTTTCTCCATACCTCAACAACGACATCTCTGACGGCTTTTCGTGAGCAGATGGATTACTTGAAACGGGAGGGATACACAACAATTTCATTGTATGAATTGGAAGGCTATTTAAATAGTACGATTAATTTACCAGCAAAAGTGGTTGGTTTGACCTTTGATGACGGTCTGAAATCTGTTTATCGTTATGCTTACCCTATTTTGAAAAATAATAATCAGAAAGCGACATTCTTTATTATTTCATCCCGAATTAAACGTTATCCACAGAAATGGAATCCTGATAGTTTACAATTTACTAGCCTTTCTGAATTATATGCTATGCAGGATGTGTTTGATTTCCAATCTCATACGCATTTTCTGCATCGTTTAGGAAAAGAGAAACAGCCCATATTATTTAGTCGGTCGAGTAATACTATTTTATATGATTTTGAACGTTCGAGACGTGCCTTGTCACAATTTAATCCGCATGTGCTTTATCTCTCTTACCCTTTTGGTGGATACAATTTAAAAGCAATGAAAGCTGCTGAAAAAGCTGGGTTTCATTTAGCTGTCACTACGATACAAGGCAAAGTAAAACTGGGAGATAATCCATTTTCTTTGAAACGGTTATATATATTACGGATAGATCCCATTGAAAAAATGGCAAGAATGATTGCTAATAATCCAGATCCAATGTCTTTGCAACCGATTGATAATAGAATGTAAGATATAAAATCATTTAGCCGATAAATAATAGTTGGTCACTCTTAATGTGATAATTTTTTCTGAGGATGGAAATTATGGATTTCTTGGTATTAATATTGGAAATTTTTTATGACTTTATAAAGTGTATTATCAAGTTTTTTGCCTGGATATTTGAGATTACCATGAAGGATATTGTTATTTCATTGCTTTCTATAAGTGTTTTATGCTGCATTATATTTTTATTCATAATGCCTAAGTTTATTTTCAATATCTTGTTATTATTGATATTCATTTGTTTGGTTTTTAAATTCCGTGGAAAAATAAGAAGATATTTGAATAAGAAAGTCTTTTAATAGCCTATTTCTCTAGGATCTCAAGTTAAATATTTCTTTATACCCTATAAACTTCAAGTTGCGGCTCGTAAGACGAAAACTGCTTATTATCTCCCCGCAGCGCGGGGAGATAATAAATGTGTATTGAAGTACAACGAGAATATAATTATTTGGTAACTCAATCTATTTTTTGTTTTTTATCATCTTGATAAAAGTTTCCCGTGCAGTTGGGGAACCAAGGCGTTCTGCTTCATCCAAAAGCTTCAGTGCCTTATCAATATCACTATTGCTAATTGCCTTCTTAATGGCGTCATTAAAATACTGTTCGGTATCGTTCAGTACAGGCTTAATTGTGGTAGTAGCAGGTTGCGACGTAACTGTAGCCGGTGTTATCACAGGTGCAGATAATGTTTGTGCAGAGCCGACAGTGAGCGGTTTTGGTGCTGGTGTAGAAAATATTTGCCCAATCAATATATTGCCCGCATCACGTTCTGATTTAATTTGTAGAGCTAAGGTCCCGGTTTCTGTATGGCGGGCGATGGGGTCAGGAATATTGGGGACTACGTTTCCGACTCCTTGAGCATAGGCTTTAGCAGGGTCGGTTATTTGTGTCGAGGTCTTTAAATCAGCAAGGGTAGTATAAACCAGCAGATAAATTCTCTGTTGTCCCAATGCAGGTGTTAGTTTTAATGTGCCTTCCAGTCTGTCGGCAGACATAATACCCGGTTGTTGATAGCGAAAATAATGACTTGGATAAAAGGCAGCAGGGCGTAGTTGTTCATCAAATATTAAAACATTTGGTGAATATACCTGTTTATCCTTAACCAGACTATTTAGCGTGACTTCCAACGAACCTTGATTAGCCGGTAAAGCAAATGTAGCTATTGCCCCACGAATATTTTCAGCATTGAGCCGTTGCGATGAACCATTGAGGCTAATAGTTTGTGTAGCTTGAGTATTAATTGGCTGCCATTGCAACTTCTGTAAGGTTGGCAGGGACAAAACTGGAGCAATAGCACTTGTTTCTATGCCAGATCCTGTTTTATTAACCATTACTGTATCAGATTCAGCCGTATCTGATACGGCATAACTTACAGAAGGTATTAGGTTACAAAGCAAAGCGCCGAAACAAAGCGAAAGTAATTTATTTTTCATTACCACCAAGCCTCAAATTGGGCACCAAATGTAAATTCATCGCTTTTACCACGGCTGAATTGTTGTGCTGCTGTATCACGGTAAGCTACTCCGTTGGTATAACCCCACTTTTCATTCCATTTGGCATAAGTAGCAAATACACGAATAGCAGGACGTGACCAGATACTATCGCCAGCTTGCCATTGTTGAGCCAGAGTGATTTTGTACTGATCATTGTTGGCTTTGGTGCGTTGGGATTTCACATTGTCATAGCCAACTTCCATCAAGGTACTCATAATCGGCGTCCACTTATACATTGGGCGGACACCCACGGTGTACCATGTGTTGCCGTTATTATTATCACGGTCAATATCCTGATACATGGCAACATACATGAGATCCCATTTATTTGTGAGACTGATGGCGCCATGATTCAGAACGCGCAACATATGCCCGTTATTATTGGCACTGGCACCTTCGGCGCGTCCATTATTGCTGGAGATCATTGCATCAGTTGCATACTGCAAAACAAACTTGTTGAAGCCACCTGACATGCTTTGCGTATGTTCGGCAGTCAGCATCACACCATTTTTGGATGCGTCTTTATCAAATTGATATCCCTTGCGCGCATTAGCACGCCCATAGTCAATGCCAAGCTCCAGTGTTCCACCAGCATTGACAGGTAAGTTGGCTAACCGTATATCGAAAACATCATTTGAGATTGGAATTCCTTTATGCTTGCTAGTAATCCAGCCATTCGAACCTTCGGCTTCCGTATTGCGGGTTACTGCAAAGGATACTTTGCCAAAACCAAGATCGATATTTTCCAAACCTGTACCGGGTCCGGAAATATCCCAGTAATAGAAATCGATCATATGTACATCGTGTCGCTGGTAGAAACGTTTACCAGCCCACATTGTTGCGCCAGGCAACCATTCAATGATATTGGTTGCTTGCACGTTAGCTTCACGAAATGCGGGGTTAGTGGATTCCCAATCTTTTTCCTGAGCGACCGAGTAAGCTAAATTGGTATCAAAGTAGAAACGTTTGTCACCATCTTTCCATAATTCTTGTCCTAACTTAAGTTCTGCGTAGGTCTCGCATTCGTTGCCGAGGCGGTACTTACTTTGGGCACCCGTGGTCTGGGTACATTTCTGTTCACCACCACGGCTTGCCCAGCCAATGCCTGAACGGGCGTAGCCGTGGAAATCCACAGCAGCAGCCTGTATGGATAATAAACCAGTGAATATAGTCAATGAGAGAGATAGTATACGCATAATAATTCTCCTGTTATTTTTGGTAGCCGCAGCTTTAGACTCCGGGTTCTTTATGTAAACGCTGACATGCGCTTCCATCTTCACGGAAAAGATGACAGCGGTGAGGAGCTAACCCGATAGTAAAGTTCACTCCTTCTTCCACGAGAGCAATATCAGGCTGGCGGTAAACCAAATTTTGATGAATGGCAGGTATGCGGATGTGGATCTGAGTTTCATTGCCCAGTTGTTCCACGATCTGAACTGTCCCCTCTAACGTAACATCGGCGACATCGTTAGGCAAAAGATGTTCGGGACGAATCCCCAAAGATACATTGCTTCCGATAGTGAGTCCTTTACTTTCAACAGGCAGCCAAACTGGCTGGTTGTTAGGCAGGATAATTTGTACTTGATCGACGGCAATAGCAGATACTTTTACTGGCAGGAAATTCATTTTTGGGGAACCAATAAAACCAGCAACAAAGCGGTTGGCAGGATAGTGATAGATTTCAAGGGGTTTGCCAACTTGAGCAATATTTCCTCCCTCCAGCACAACAATCTTATCTGCCAGAGTCATCGCTTCGGTTTGATCATGAGTTACATAGATCATCGTACGTTGCAGGCGTTTATGCAGGCGCGAAATCTCAATTCTCATCTGCACACGTAAAGCAGCATCCAGATTGGAAAGAGGTTCATCCAACAAAAAAATATTTGGTTCGGCAACGAGTGTTCGGCCAATAGCAACCCGCTGACGCTGCCCACCAGACAGTGCTTTGGGACGACGATCCAGCAGATGGGCTAGCTGGAGGGTTTCTGCGACCTGTTGCATTCGCTTTTGAATATCGTTTTTTTTGGCCCCTGCCAGCTTCATGCCAAATGACATGTTGTCTGCAACGGATAAATGAGGATATAACGCATAAGACTGAAAAACCATGCCAATGCTGCGTTTGGCTGGTGGGATATCATTCATTCGCTTCCCTGCGATAAGCAAATCACCGGATGTGATGTCTTCTAATCCCGCGATCATCCTGAGTAGTGTCGATTTTCCACACCCAGACGGGCCAACAAATACGACAAATTCTCCCTCCTGAATATCAAGATTGAGATCTCTAGAGATGACTGTTTCACCATATGATTTAGATACATTGCGGAATATGACGCTGGACATGTGCTCCCTCCCTAGGATTTGCCACCTCAGTCTTCTATTTATTTCCTATTCACCGTATAAGGCATCCAGAGTAAAATTGATAGCAGAATTGTGTACAAAATAACAGGCGTGAGAATCCTCCATCCCAGAGTTTTTTGTGGGGGGAGGAATCAGGATGACGAGATTAAGGCGATTAGGTATTGGAAGAATAAATTATTAAATAAGATGTGATTTGAGTCGCATAAAATGATGCCATATTAGTATTAACATTCTGATTTTAAATATTTTTGTAAGCTGGCTCACACTCATTTTGTTTAAGGCGTAGAGCAAGGGAGGATGAATATTTTCCTCGTTGGTAGCACACTGGAAACTATTTTCTAGTCATGTAGTGAAGCAACTAGTAATGAAACAGTTAGTAATACAGTTAGTAATACAGTTAGTAATAAAGTAGGTCATCCTGAACTGACAATTGATAAAAAGGACGGAATAATGACAAAAAAAATATTGAGCGTGGGTACCCGCACTCTGATATTTTCCGTTTTGACGACTTGGATGCTGTCTGCTCCTGCTGTTGCAAAGCTTGAAGAAGGCAAGCTGGTGATTTGGATTAATGGCGATAAAGGCTATAACGGACTGTCACAGGTTGGTGAAAAATTTGCAAAAGAAACGGGAATTCCTGTCGTTGTTGAACATCCCGATAAACTGGAAGAAAAATATACCCAGATTGCAGCGACCGGAGATGGGCCGGATATTATTTTCTGGGCTCATGACCGTTTTGGTGGTTATGCTCAATCAGGTTTGGTCACTGAAATTACACCTGATAATTCTTTTATCAATAAGCTATTTCCTTTTACATGGGATGCTGTTCGTTATGATGGAAAATTGATGGGGTATCCTGTCGCAGTTGAAGCACTCTCCCTTATCTACAATAAAGATTTGATCAAATCCCCTCCAAAAACATGGGAAGAAATTCCTGCCCTGGATAATGAACTGAAAAAGCAAAATAAAAGTGCAATTATGTTTAATTTGCAGGAGCCTTATTTCACCTGGCCGTTAATTGCAGCTGATGGCGGATATGCATTTAAGGCAGAAAATGGCACCTATAACGTTAAAGATAGTGGTGTTAATAATTCAGGTTCTAAAGCAGGGATGCAGTTTCTGGCTGATTTAATCAAAAATAAACATCTCAATGCTGATATTGATTATTCTATTGCTGAAGCCACTTTCAATAAAGGCAAAACAGCGATGACTATCAATGGGCCGTGGGCATGGGCGAATATAGATAAAAGCAAGATTAATTACGGAGTTACTTTATTGCCAACTTTCAAAGGAAATCCTTCTAAACCCTTTGTTGGCATCTTAACCGCAGGAATAAATGCAGCCAGTCCAAATAAAGAACTGGCGAAAGAGTTTTTGGAAAACTATCTGCTCACAAACGAAGGTCTGGCAATGATGGATAAAGATAAGCCGTTGGGAGCTGTGGCGTTGAAATCTTATCAGGCAATCCTGGAAAAAGATCCTCGTATTGCTGCTACGATGGTAAATGCCCAAAAGGGCGAAATTATGCCGAACATTTCACAAATGAGTAGCTTTTGGTACGCAATGCGTAGCGCGGTTCTTAACGTGGTTAGCGGCCGTCAAAAGGTTGATGCCGCCCTCAATGATGCCGAAGCGAGAATAACAAAATAAACGGATGACAGGTTCCTTTCAAATCAGGAGCCTTAGCGCCTATCTGGATAGGGGCTTAATTACCGGAAAGAAATAGTAACAGGACGTGCAATATGTCAGCGACATTAGAAAAAACAGTATGGTGGCAGAGTCCTGTCCTGAAATGGTTTGCTATTGGTTTGTGTCTGCTTTGTACTGGTTATTTGGTTGTACTGATGTATGCGAAGGGAGAATATCTGTTCGCCATGTTGACATTGGTATTACTGGGAAGTGGTATTTATATTTTTTCCAATAGTAAGGCTTATGCTTGGCGTTATACCTATCCAGGAATTGCTGGAATAGGGTTGTTTATCCTGTTTCCGCTTATCTGCACGATTGCCATTGCCTTTACAAATTACAGCAGCACTAATCAATTAACTTTTGAACGTGCTCAAACTCTGCTAATGAGTCGTCAATATCAGGCAGGACAGCCATTTAATTTCAAACTTTATTCTGTATCTGAGCAGTGGGTTTTAGTACTGAACGTCTCTGATAGTTCTCAATGGCTGGTATCTTCTCCTTTTTCACTCTCTGGGACGGAAGAAATTACTTTACCTTTACATGAACAGGAAATAAATTTTGAAGGTGATGCTGCGACACTTCGTACCATTACCCAGCATCGGCAGGTATTAGGTCAACTAGTGGCGGTTCTTCCCGATGGCAGTAAGTTGAGAATGAGTTCCCTGCGTCAGTTTTCAGCTATACACCCTCTTTATTCCCTTAGCGAAGATGGGACAACACTGACGAATAAACAAACGGGCATACAATATCGACCAAATATGGAGACAGGGTTCTATCAATCCATTAACGCTGAGGGGGCATGGAATAAGGAAATATTGAGTCCTGGATTCACAGTTCCTATTGGTTGGAAAAACTTCTTACGGGTGATACAGGATGAAGGTATTCAAAAACCTTTTTTGTCTATTTTTGTCTGGACGATGCTTTTTTCTTTGCTGACAGTTAGCTTAACGGCTGCGCTAGGCATGATCCTCGCTTGTATTATGCAGTGGGAAGCCCTTAAGGGGCGAGCAATTTACCGTGTACTGCTTATTTTGCCTTATGCGGTTCCTTCATTTATCTCAATTTTGATTTTCAAGGGTTTGTTTAATCAGAGTTTTGGTGAAATAAATCTGGTGCTGAATGGGTTGTTTGGTCTTAAACCGGATTGGTTTGCAGATCCGATATTGGCTCGAACGATGTTGATTGTCGTAAATACATGGTTGGGCTATCCCTATATGATGATCCTCTGTATGGGGCTGCTAAAGGCGATCCCGAATGATCTCTATGAAGCATCGGCGCTTGATGGAGCAGGGCCATGGCAAAACTTCACCAAAATTACCTTTCCATTATTGATTAAGCCTTTGACTCCGTTGCTGATTGCCAGCTTTGCTTTTAACTTTAATAACTTTGTCCTGATTCAGTTGTTAACCAATGGTAGGCCAGATCATATTGGCACAACCACTCCAGCGGGTTATACCGATCTTTTGGTGAGTTATACCTACCGTATTGCGTTTGAAGGGGGTGGCGGGCAGGATTTTGGCCTGGCAGCAGCAATTGCGACACTAATATTCCTGTTAGTGGGTGCGTTAGCCATCATCAATTTGAAAACCACTCGCATTAAATTTGACTAAGGAGATAAAAGTATGGCGATGGTGCAACCCAAATCGCAACGCTGGCGGGTATGGATAACACATCTATTTATGTTGGCTTTTATCGCTTTGATTTTATTTCCTTTGTTGATGGTGATTGCTATTTCTTTGCGTCCGGGAAATTTTGCGACAGGTAGTCTCATTCCAGACGCTATTTCATGGGAACATTGGAAGCTCGCACTTGGCTATAGTGTAGAATCTTCTGATGGGCATATGATACCCCCGCCATTTCCCGTTATGCAGTGGCTGTGGAATTCGGTGAAAGTTGCATTTATTACTGCGACTGGAATTGTTGCATTATCAACGACCTGTGCATATGCGTTTGCCAGAATGCGTTTTCGCGGTAAGAGTGTTTTACTGAAAAGTATGTTGATTTTTCAGATGTTCCCCGCGGTACTTTCGTTGGTAGCACTATATGCCCTGTTTGATCGGTTGGGAGAATATCTTCCTTTTCTTGGACTCAATACCCACGGCGGGGTGATTTTTGCCTATATGGGGGGGATAGCTCTGCATGTATGGACGATCAAAGGTTATTTTGAAACGATAGATCGCTCGCTGGAAGAAGCCGCTATGTTGGATGGGGCATCATCGTGGCAAGTTTTCCGTTTGATATTACTGCCGCTTTCTGTGCCGATATTGGCTGTCGTGTTTATCTTGTCTTTTATTGGTGTAATTACTGAAGTCCCCGTTGCCTCGTTGTTACTACAGGACGTAGACAATTACACGTTAGCTGTTGGTATGCAGCAATATCTTCACCCTCAAAACTATCTCTGGGGCGATTTTGCCGCCGCAGCAGTGCTTTCTGCCATTCCTATTACTATGGTTTTTCTACTTGCCCAACGTTGGTTAGTCGGAGGATTGACTTCGGGAGGCGTGAAGGGCTGATCGTTGGTTAAAGCTAAAAATCCCCAGAAGCATAGATAACTATGTGACTGGGGTGAGTAAGCGTCGCCAATAAAGCTACAATCTGGAAGACGAAGAGTATATAAGTGAGTTTTCTGGTCTTGATTATAGCCATGTGTTAACTGAAAACTGTTTTTTCCCTTCTACACAATTTAACAAGTTATAAACTGTGCTTTCTGGCTTCTCCTATTGCTTGCAGCAGTTGGTTGATATGCGTATCTGCAAACATTGTTTCCAATGTAGTGGTGAGTTTTCGCCGCCAGTTGGGATATTCCGTCGTAGTGCCGGGGATATTGACAGGATTTGCCATATCCAGCCAGTCTTCAGGCTGTAATCCTAATAGGGCGCAATTGCTATGGGCAATATAGCAATGTATAGCTTGATTAATAGAGACTGACATGGGCAGCTCAGCTTGCTTCGATAATGTAGTTTGCTGCGATGCACCTTGGGCATCCTCTGTAGGCTGTGTTTCAGGTTCTGGCAGATAACCGTGGCGGATTAAATTAGCTAATAATTCCTGTTTACAGCGTTTACGATCAGTATGTAACTCAGCGAGAAGTGTTTTATCAGGATATAAACCGATGGACTCACCCAGGCTCAGATCTCTGGCTTGCCAGAAACCACGTAGAGTAGGTAAGTCATGAGTGGTAATGGTTGCCATGGCTTGTTGAGGATATTCTTCTGGAGAACGGTATTCACCTTGTTCGTTGCGCTCAAAATAAAATACTTTATAAGAGTAAACGCCTCGTTCCCGTAATTTATCGACAATTTCTTGCGGTACAATTCCTAAATCCTCGCCAATTACCATGCAATGATTACGTTGACTTTCCAGCGCAAGTATTGCCAGCAGATCATCAACCGGATAATGGACATAAACACCTTTATCTGCTGTTTCGCCTTGTGGTATCCACCAGAGCCTGAGTAGAGACATGACATGATCAATGCGCAATGCACCACAATGGCTCATATTACTGCGTAGCAATTCAATGAAAGGCTGATAGGATTGAGCTTTTAATTCATGTGGATTCATTGGTAGAAGTCCCCAATTTTGTCCCCGTGGCCCTAAAATATCGGGTGGTGCACCTATTGATGCTTTAGTGCAGTAGATGTTTCGGTTACACCATGTTTCTGAACCGCCTTGTGCTACACCCACAGCAAGATCACGATAAATACCAATTGACATGTGATTGCTCTGGCTTGCAGTGAAACATTCTCTAAGCTGTATGTCCGCCAGCCACTGTAACCAAAGGAAAAACTCGATTTCTTGTAAATGTGAGTGACAGAATTCTTTAACTGTTTCACTTTCTGGCTCACGGTATTTTTCCGGCCATACAGGCCAGCCCCAGTAAGCATTATTTTCTTCGTAGAGTTGATGGTGAAGTGCATCGTAAGTTGCTTGAGAGTAAAGATTTTTACCACCCTTAAGCACAAATTTCTGAAAATCGATTTGTTGAATATCATCGTCGGGCCGACTCTTAAATTGTGGATAAGTCAGACGAAGTGCGTCCATTTTCAATGCCATCACGGTAGTATAATCGACCCACTCAGCTTGACGGGCTTGCTGGAGTTTGATTTGTGTTTCTGGCGAGTGCCACCATATTTGTGCTTCGGCATTCTGCCTAAAGTCTTCTACCTGATTCACTGCAATATAAATAATATTGAGCCAGTGGCGGGAAGACGGGCTGTAAGGGCTGGCACTTTCGGGCATTGCGGGATATATGGCATGCAGGGGATTTAAGCCAACAAAAGCGCCTCCATGTTGCGCCAGTTCTTGCAGCATGTATTTGAGGTCGCCAAAATCACCGATCCCCCAGTTATTTTCTGAACGTAGGGTATAAAGCTGAATGCAGGCCCCCCAGAGTTTTCCACCTTGTGTTAATGCCTGGGGTTCGTAGCAACGTTCGGGAGCAACAATAAGTTGTATGGATTGTTGCTGAGGACGGTTTTCTTGTTCCATTTCTGGTATGAGTGTCAGCGTGTGGTATCCCAAAGGAAGCCCGATTGGCAATGTGAATTGCTGTTGGCAGTGACCATGAAATATTTCGCCTTGTTCAGTATATATCTGCCATTGGTAATTTCCTGCCTCATTCAGAGGCAGGGTGGCTGTTTGTCCTTGAGTAATCACTTTTACGTTAGGTAAAGCAGGCATATGAGAAGAAACAGGCCTTTCGACCGGTATATTCATGCTCATAGCTTCCAGTATTCGGTGCCTGATTTCAGTCGGAATGGCCTGTGGTTTGCCATAGGCATTAATGTATTCGCTGGCAATGCCAGCCTCAGTTGCCAGGTCATTGAGGCTTTTATTTTTCATATTCAATCCCTCAATCTTTCAACCTCTACTGGGTCTGCCAGATGCGCTGTTGATAATCCTGAATAGTGCGGTCAGAACTAAATTTCCCCATTCGGGCTGTATTAAGCACAGTACTGTGTGTCCAGGCCTGAGTATCTCGGTACAGAGTGTCAATTTGTTGATGAGCCTGGCAGTATGAGGCAAAGTCAGCCAGTACTAAATAAGGATCACCTCCGTCAGTCAGGCTATGCAGCATAAGATCAAATGCGTGCGTATTTCCATGACTGAATTCACCCTTGGAAAGGGTATTCAGTATGCCTTTCAGGTGGTGATCCTGCCGCAGAATATCTTGTGGGTCATAGCCATTATTTAGTAAGGCCTTGGCTTCTTCTACCGTCTTTCCGAAGATGAAGATGTTGTTATTTCCAACTTGTTCAGCGATTTCAACATTTGCGCCATCCAATGTTCCGACAGTCAGCGCACCGTTTAAGGCTAATTTCATGTTACCTGTACCAGAGGCTTCTTTGCCTGCCGTGGATATTTGCTCAGACACATCTGCTGCTGGGATCATTAATTCTGCTACGGAAACGTTGTAATCGGGAATAAGGGCAATTTTGATGCGATCACGGACAATCGGATCATGATTGATCTTCTTGGCGGCATGATTAATTGCAGAAATGATGTTTTTTGCCAGATAGTAGCCCGGTGCAGCTTTAGCGCCAAACAGGAACACGCGGGGATGAATATCCAGCTCCGGATTTTCCTGAATCTGTCGGTAAAGTGACAGAATATGGAGAAGGTTCAGGTGTTGGCGTTTGTATTCATGCAGGCGCTTTATCTGCACATCAAAAATAGCATGGGGATCCAGTTTGAGTCCCATGACTTTATTGACATAGTTGGACAGGCGGATTTTATTGTCCTGTTTGATGGTTCGGTAAGCTGAACAGAATACGCTGTCATCAGCATAAGGTTCAAGTTGTTTGATAATACTAAGGTCATTAACCCATTTGCTATTTAATGTCTGGCTAATCAGTGAAGAAAGTGCCGGATTACACTGTCTTAACCAACGGCGAGGGGTAACTCCATTGGTCACATTGTGGAATTTTGTCGGCCACAATTGGTGATATTCGGGGAATAGATCTGTCACGATCAAGGATGAATGTAGTGCTGCGACCCCGTTAATAGCAAAGCAGGCGACAACGCAGAGATTAGCCATTCTGACTTGATTATCATGGATAACCGCCAGTTTTTCCCAGACTTGTTGGTTATTAGGCCAAGTCTGCTCCACGGTTTTTTTAAAGCGTCGGTTAATTTCGAGAATAATACTGTGATGGCGTGGCAAAAGTTCTCGGATCAGGGATTCATCCCAACGTTCCAAACCTTCTGGTAGCAAAGTATGGTTGGTATAGGCAAAAGTTTTTCCGGTAATTTCCCATGCGGTTTCCCAGCTTAATTGGTGTGTATCAAGCAAAAGCCGCATCATTTCAGGAATGGCGATTGTGGGATGGGTATCGTTAAGCTGGATGACTTCGAATTGCGGCAGTGTTTCTATTTTTCGCCCTGCGTGTTGGTGGCGGCGCAGAATATCCGCCACGGCACAGGCACATTGAAAATACTGTTGCATCAGACGAAGGCGTTTACCCGTTTGGTGATTGTCATTTGGGTAGAGCACTTTGGTTAGGCTGTCTGCTTCAATGCCTTGCTGTTCGGCATGCAGGAACTGCCCATCATTGAAAAGCGAGAGATCAAAGGGATTATCATATGTCGCTTGCCATAGGCGTAGTGGCTGAATAACTCCATTACCATACCCAATTACCGGTAAATCCCAGGCCTCACCAATGAGAGTAAATGCGGGAACCCATTTTTCATGTCCATCGGCGGTTTTTATGTTTTCGCCACCAAAACTGACATTAACTTTTAATTGTGTGTTATGACGAAACCACGGATAGCTGCTTCTTCCCCAATCATCGGGTGCTTCAATTTGCTGCCCGTGTTCAAAAGACTGGCGGAATAGTCCATATTGATAATTTAGACCATATCCCGTAGCCGGTTGATTGAGCGTCGCCATTGAATCGAGAAAACAAGCTGCCAGCCGTCCCAATCCGCCATTACCTAATGCGGGATCGGCTTCTTCTTCCAATACCTCACTTAAAATGATGCCATATTCCGCTAAATAAGTTTGTACATCATCGTACCAACCAAGATTCAGTAAGTTATTAGCTGTCAGACGCCCTATCAAAAACTCCATTGAGATATAGTTCACGTGACGCTGACCATCAGGGGATGGTATGGCGTGCTTTTGCTGAGAAGAAAAGGGGAGTAATTCAGAAAGAGCGGAACTGACAGCCTGCCACCGCTGATGCAGGGTCATTTCCTGAACTGAATCAAGGCCAAAACGTTGCCATTGGCGTATGAATGCAGACTGAAACGCAGCTTTATCTAATTTGGGATTTTTATCTGTTGCGGATCTTTTATCGAATTCGGATAGTTGCATCGCGTTGTTATCCTGTCACTGAATAAGGGAAATGTGGGGGATTATTTAACGGGATATGCTGGGGGCTAGAGAGAAGTGAAACATCATCCCGTGAAAATATTCGCGGGGAGGAGTGCAAGGGCGTAGCTATTTCTTTCGAATCTTTTCGCAATTTCATTGAGAAATGGAAAGGTTACAATCCCAGAATGTGACAGGGTGCAATTTAACACAATGTAATCAATCAACTTGTTTGCAAAAGATGGGCGTTTCTCTAAATTTGGTTGGGCATTTGATAAATGCTAATGATGTAAGTGATCAAATAGCATCGGTCAAAATTTTCATACTCAATGAATTTCGGGTTTAAGCCAACAAAGCTACAGCTTGAAATACCAAGGGTATATTGATTTCGTTGCTTGTGAAGGGAGGAAATTAATGCTTATCCCATCGAAACTCAGTCGCCCCCTTCGTCTGAGTAATATGGTCATGCGGGAGCGTTTGCTAGACAAGCTCAATTCCGCACAGGATCATAAGCTTGTATTGATAACCAGTCCTGCCGGATATGGTAAAACCACCCTGATGTCACAGTGGGCTGCCAGACAGCATAATTTGGGGTGGTATTCACTGGATGACAGCGATAATCAGCCAGAACGTTTTGCCAGTTATTTGATTACGGCCATTCAGCAGGCAACACAGGGGCACTGTGTGAAAAGTGAGATTCTGGCCCAGAAACATCAATATGCCAACTTATCGGCATTGTTTGCTCAACTGTTTATTGAACTCAGTGAATGGCGGCAATCGGTTTTGCTGGTGATTGACGATTATCATCTGATAGTTAATGGTTTGATCCATGAAGCGATGCGTTTTTTTCTCCGCCACCAGCCAGAAAATTTAACATTGATGATTCTATCACGCCACCTGCCATCGTTAGGCGTTGCCAACCTGCGGGTACGAGAACAGTTATTGGAGATTGATAGCCAGCAGTTGGCATTTGATTATCAGGAAACCCATCAGTTTTTTGCCAACCGTTTGGCAAATCCGTTGGACGCTGATAATTGCAAGCAACTATGCAACGATGTTGCGGGATGGGCAACAGCTTTGCAGCTTATTGCTCTTTCAGCCCGCCAATCGGGCAATGCGGCTGAAATATCAGCCAAGCGTCTTTCAGGGATTAATGCAACTCATCTGGCTGATTACCTTGTCGATGAGGTTTTAAATCGCGTGGATCAGGCGACACGTGATTTTTTGCTGCACAGTTCTATTCTGCGTTCCATGAATGATGGGTTGATTGTTTGTCTGACGGGGGAGGAAAACGGTCAGCAACGTCTTGAAGATATAGAACGGCAGGGGTTGTTTATCCAGCGAATGGATGATTCTGGAGAATGGTTCTGTTTCCATCCTTTGTTTGCATCATTTTTGCGTCAACGCTGCCAATGGGAAATGGCAACGAAATTGCCTGAATTACACAGGGCGGCAGTAAAAGGATGGTTGATGCAAGGATTCCCAGGGGAGGCTATTCACCATGCCCTTGCTGCCGGAGATTCCGTGTTGTTGAGAGATATTTTGCTGCAACATGCCTGGGAACTGTTCAATCACAGCAAACTGTCTTTGCTGGAAGAGTGCATGAATGCACTGCCATATGAACAGTTATTGGAAAGTCCTCGTCTGGTATTGTTGCAAGCATGGTTGGCACAGAGTCAGCATCGTCACTATGAGGTGAATGCGCTATTGAACCAAGCTGAGCAATCGTTGCAGCAAAAACAGATAGCGATTGAGCCGGAATTATTGGGGGAATTTGATGCCCTGCGAGCTCAGGTGGCAATCAACGATGGCCGGCCAGACGATGCAGAAGCTTTGGCTGAGAAGGCGCTAATGACGTTGCTGCCCGATAATCAATATGGTCGCATTGTAGCAATGTCAGTGAAAGGAGAAGTATTGCATTGTAATGGGCAGCTGGCGAGTGCACTGGCTCTGATGAAGCAGACGGAGCAACTCGCCCGACTTTGCCATGTTTATCACTATGCGTTATGGGCATTGTTGCAGCAAAGTGAGATTTTGCTGGCGCAAGGTTATTTACAGGCTGCCTATGATACTCAGACCCATGCATTTGATTTAATACGTGAACAGCATCTGGAACAGTTGCCAATGCATGAATTCCTGCTAAGGATCCGTTCGCAGCTTCTGTGGTGTTGGGCCCGCATTGATGAATCTGAAAAAGCAGCACGTCGAGGTCTGGAAGTGCTGTCCAATTTCCAGCCACAGCAACAATTGCAATGTCTGACCCAATTGGCTAAATGTTCTTTGAGCCGTGGGGATATTGATAATGCCCGTCGTTACTTATCCCGTTGTGAAAATCTGTTGAGTAATGGGAATTATCACCAAGATTGGCGCACAAATACCGACAAACTGCGTGTCGTCATCTGGCAGAGTTTGGAAGATAGCAACGCGGTGACTCAATGGTTGCTACAGGCGGAAAGACCAGAAAGCTTCTGTAACCATTTTAACCAAAACCAGTGGCGTAATATTGCCCGCGCACAAATCCTGCTGGGTCAGTATGAAGAAGCTGAGTCTATATTGAATAAGTTGAGTGAATACGCGAGAAAACTACTGCTTATCAGCGACTTGAACCGTAATCTTCTTCTGTGCAATCTGCTGTACTGGCAGCTTGGACGCAAAGCGGAGGCTCAGGATGTTTTGATGGAAGCATTGAGCTTAGCTAATCGCACAGGGTTCATTAGCCATTTTGTTATCGAAGGGGAATTAATGGCTTTGCAACTTCGCCAGCTCATTCAGCTCAATATATTGCCTGAAATGGAACAGCATCGTGCACAGCGCATTCTGCGGGAAATCAACCGCCAGCATCGACATAAGTTTGCTCATTTTGATGAGGTATTTGTTGAGCAATTACTCACGCATCCTTATGTGCCGGAACTTATCCGCAATAGTCCGCTTACCCAGCGTGAATGGCAGGTCTTGGGTTTGATTTATTCTGGTTATAGCAATGATCAGATAGCAACAGAATTGGATGTGGCGGCGACTACGATTAAAACCCATATACGAAACTTATACCAAAAAATGGGGATTACGCACCGGCAGGAAGCTATTCAGCAGGCCCAGAGCTTAATGCAGATGATGGGATTGGGAGTTTAATGACTTTCTCTCATACTCTTTCTGAATGTGATTTGTTCATTTTTAATATTATTAATAAATATTAATCAAGGGGTATATGCATTTAAGATATATATTAAATTTTAAAAATATTTAATATTTTTTGTTGTCTTTTTGTGATCGTAATCTAATTTAAATGGGATTAATCTAATTCTCATCACAGCAGGGTATTTTTTCATTGTTGAATGTAACTAATAGTGGTGAGTGCTATGGAAAATAAAAACCATCTTGAAGACACACTTTCTCGTTTTGTTGGTCAAGGTCCTTATTTGGTCATTGATGGCGAAAAATATATTGATGCGGCATCAGGAACATTTAATTTACCACTTGGGTATACAAATCAAAGAATTGCAGAAAAGCTCAAACAGCAAATTGATAGATGTACACATTTAAGTTCAGCTTATACACATGAAATGTCACAGTTTATTTTAAGTAAACTCGTGAAACATACACCAAAAGGAATAGATCATATTTGGTTGAGGGATGTTTCTGGTTCTGGGGCGGTTGAATGTGCCATCCGTATAGCGCAAAAAGCTACGGGTCGTTCCGGTATTATCTCATTTTTCCTTGCTCATCACGGGCAATCTCTGGCGACAGCACAGATTTCTGGTAATGCGTTCAGAATAAAAGATTTCCATATCAACATTGATGGTTCGATAAAAATTCCAGCGCCAACCAGTGTCTTGGCCGAATCAGAATCACAGTCGGAAAGAGTGCCGTTTGTCGATCTGGAACAGTTTATTCAATTAGGTTCTAGCGACAATATCGCATGTCTGATTATTGAACCGATTCAGGGAAATGGGGGGAACAACGTTTTTCCGGTAGAGTTCTACCGCAAGATCAGGGATATCTGTCATCAGCATGGGATTATCATCATTGCGGATGAAGTACAGACCGGTTTTGGTCGCACAGGAACCTTCTTCGCCTCAACGGGTTATGCTAAGGATTTAGAGCCGGACATTATTGTGTTCGCCAAAGGTGCGGGAGGTATTGGGATCCCGACCGGCGGTGTGTTGATGCGTCATTCACTGGATGTGTTGGAATCGTTTGAACATTCCAGTACTTCGGGTGCCAATCCCCTTTCTTTAGTCGCCCTCAACGAAGTCATTGATATTATTGAAGATGACCATGTTCTGGAAAATGTACAGCAAAATGAAGGTCATTTACGTGATGGATTGCTGAAGTTACAGCATAAATATCCGGAAATCACGGGAGTCAGGGGAGTGGGATATATGTATGGTTTTGATACGCCCTCGCCTGAGTTTGCAGCCCGGGCGATTGCAACTGCCAGCCGCCACCATTTGATTTTACGTGGTTCCCGCTATGGAAAAGGAAAAACAATTAAAGTTCGCCCACCGCTGATTTGTACACCGGCTCATCTGGACGAAATTTTATACAAACTGGATCTGACTTTTGCAGAATTAACGGTTACTTCACCAGTATATAGGGAGATTGCGTAATGTTAGCACTTAAATACCATCAGGCATGGAATGTCCAGATCCAACAAGTTGAACCGTTGTCTTGTATTGAAGCTGATGACGTTGTTGTTGATATTGCGGTATGTGGCATTTGTGGCACCGATGTGGGCATTATTACTGACTCTTACCCGGTTGCTGTATCGGGAACCACATTGGGTCATGAGACTACGGGTGTAGTGGCTGAAATTGGCAAAGGTGTGACTCAGTTTCAAGTTGGGGATCGTGTTGTCATCAACCCGACATACTCTTGCGGGCATTGCCGGATGTGCCAAACAGGAAATCCTAATCATTGCGAGAAAAAAATGGGGACGGAAGCAGGGGTTTCCTACGATGGGGCGTTTGCGGGCCAATATCTGGCAAAAGAAAATCTGCTAATCAAGCTGGATGAACATGTCAGCATGGAAGACGCGTCGTTGACAGAGCCATTGAGTTGCACACTGACGGGAGTGGATAAACTTGGGATCACCCACACGAATATTCGTGCGGCAGTAGCGGGTGCCGGCCCTATGGGAATGCTGTATATCTGGGCATTGCATGAGCGGGGCGTTAAGGCATTTATGGTTGAGAAAAATGAGAGCCGGAGGCAGTTTGCCAAAAATAATTTGCCGTCAGAATGTCAGTTATATTCCGATTTTGATGAAGCATTGATTCAGGAATATGGCGATAAGACAACTTTGCTTGATTTATGCGTGGATACAACAGGGCAATTGACTGAATATATTTTTGACCATCTGGCTCCGGGTGGAAAGTTACTGAATGTAGCCCTGAAAGATAAACATGCCAGCTTAGATATTATGAAGATTGCCGATAAAAGCCTCTCTGTTATCGGCTCTATTGACTCTTTGAACAACAGTTTTGAACGCGCTTATGCCATGATCCGTGATGGTATCATTCCTGTAGGACGCTTAATTAGTCATGTATTTGATTTCAAAGATTATCAACAAGCTTTCCTCACAGTTGGCTGTGATATCGCGGCAAAAACTCAAATACCGCTTAGTACCCCAAACTGCAAGGTATTGATACGCATATCCGACTTAAAATAATGAATTTCTTGAAGGCTATTTTTGATGGATAAATGGAATGTCATTTTTGATATCGACGGCGTTATTGTTGATAGTGAACAACTGCACTTTGACGTATTACTTGATGTACTGTCTGATGCATTAGGCGAACAAGCACCAGACCAAATAGCGGATATTCAACCACAGCAATTGATAGGGCTCAGTCTGGAGGAAACCTTGGATAAGGTTGGGTGTCCATCATCAATGCAACAAGACATTACCCAAAAAATTATTTCGCGCTATAAAACAAAATTGTCAGGGCATTATCTGCGTCCGGGAATTACTAATCTGATTACTGCCTTGCAACAAAATGGTACTAATTTTGGATTTGTTTCCACGGCACCGCGTGATGTGTGTTTAACCAATCTTGGTTTGCTGGATCTGTATGAACTGCCAGCCTTGATTTCGGGTGATGACGTAGAAAGAACCAAGCCTTTTCCTGATCCTTATTTGGCTATGCTGAGGCTGAAAGCGATGGATGTTCATCAAACATTAGTGATTGAAGATACTGATTTGGGGATTGCGGCGGCAAAACAGGCTGGTATTCCGTCGATATATGCCTGGCCTCACGCTTTGTCTTTGACAGAGCAATATGAGCAGGCTACCGGCGTTATTGTGAAGTTAGCGGATATTCCCCAGTTTGAAGGTATTGTTTGAAGATCTTGCTTGAAGGTATTAGTACCAAGTTAATGTGATGCTTTGATGATAAACATTGGGTGTCTTTTTGGTGCCCTTCGATAAATTTAGGGGAGGGCATGATTTTAAAAAAGAATAGCTTTAAAAGAATATAATTTGGAGGAATTAAGTTGTCTGAAGAATATGTAGCCTCTTCGATAAAGCAGCCGATCATGGCAACACGGATTTCGTTTTTTATTGCCGGATTCAGCATTGCAAGTTGGGCACCACTGATCCCGCTGGTAAAGGAACGATTGGGGTTGAGTGATGGCTCAATGGGGTTGCTGATATTGATATTTGGTATCGGCTCTTTCATTATGATGCCGATTGCAGGCATGCTGGCGACTCGTTTTGGTTGCCGGAAGGTTTTTACCTTCTTTGCCTTGCTGGCAATTTTGATATTGCCGGGGCTTAGTGTGCTCTCTACACCACTGACACTGGCTTGTGCCTTGTTTGTATTCGGTGCAGGCATTGGCGCGACTGATGTGGTAATCAATATTCACGCGGTCAATATTGAGAAACAGGTGCATCAACCGGTTATGTCGGGTTTCCATGCGTTGTTCAGCTTGGGGGGGATTGCCGGTGCAGGTCTTGTCAGCTTATTGCTGTTTATGGGCATTCCTCCATTTCAGGTCACCGTTGCTGTGGCGTTATTCATTATCCTGTTGTTGCTGCCGACGTGGAATGGGTTACTGGATAACGCTGAAACGGAGGAAACGCCATTTTTTGCCTTACCCCGGGGCATTGTTATTCTGATTGGCTCTCTCTGTTTTGTCGTTTATTTAATGGAAGGTTCCATGCTGGATTGGAGCGGGATCTTGCTAAGTAGCGTACATGACATGAGTCTCCATCAGGCTGGTTTTGGCTACACACTCTTCGCCATTACGATGACATGCGGCCGATTTTTGGGCGATAGAATTATTGCGGCTTTTGGATACCGGCGTGTATTTTTGGGCAGCGCAATTTTAGCAACATCAGGTTTTGTTCTTATCTATCTGGCTACTGGCATGGTTCAGCTGGGAATTGCTTTCCTGATGATAGGTGCAGGGTTGTCTAACTTGGCACCGATGTTTTTCACCGCATCCGGGCAGCAAAAAGTAATGCCTGATGCGTTAGCAGTTTCTGCCGTTTCGACAATGGGATACTCGGGGATACTGCTTGGCCCGGCAATTATCGGAGGTTTAGCCCATCAAATAACATTGCATGGTGCTTTTGGCTGGATTGCTTTGCTGTCTCTTTCATTATTAGCGGGATACGGTTTGATTAATCCCCCCAAAAAATAACAGGGTAAATATTGATGAATTTGCAGGAATGTCAGTGGTTGAATGAGCCTGCCTCATGGTGGCATCAGGAAGATGAACTTCATGTTATGACGGATCATAAAACCGATTTCTGGCGTGATACATGGTATGGTTTTCAGCGTCATAGTGGTCATGTATTTGGTGGCTATATTGATGATTTTGAGCTTGAAGACGGTTTTACCGTTCAGTTTTGCATTGAAGGCCAGTTTGAGCAGTTATACGATCAGGCTGGCATTATGTTGCTGGTGGATGAGCAACATTGGCTGAAAGCCGGAATCGAGCATTCTGACGAGCAGGCAACCATTGGTAGTGTGCTGACAAATGGAGGCTCAGACTGGGCGATGGGAATTTTTCCGGGTAATCCCGATAAGTTTTGGCTGCGGCTCACTTATGGAGAGGATGCTATCCGGTTACAGTATTCCACTGATGGTGTGACATGGCCGTTACTGAGATTGTCTCCTTTTAAGGTGAGTAATCGGCGCATTTTTGTTGGCGCAATGTGTTGCTCGCCGGAGCGTGAAGGATTACAGGTGAAATTTTCTGATTTCAGGTTGATGCCATCAATGAAAAAACACCTGCATGATTTGAGTTAGTGTGTTACGACGTACTAATGGTTTTTTATCCAATTATGATCTTATTTTGGTGTATTAAAAGATAAGGTGCTGCGGTTGCAGCACCTCAAAGAACGGTTCTTTAAGATAATTACCGACCCAAATAATTATCCCAATCTTTCCAGACGGGTTGCAAACCGACTCTGGCTAAAGTCTCAGCGACCTGAAAAACGGGACGATTGTCGTGGGGAGCAAATTGCTCCAGCTCGTGATGCCCATCGGCATAGCCGCCCGGTTGGGTTTTGGAACCTGCACTGATGCTATTGATCGCGAGTGGCACAACGTGATCGCGGAAGAAAGGTGACTCGCGGGTGGAAAGTGAAAGTTCTACATCTGGTGCCAGCAGGCGAAATGCGCAAATCAGTTGCACCAATTCGGCTTCATTCATGATGGAAGCTGGTTCAATGCCGCCTGCACAGGGGCGTAGCCGTGGGAAGGAGATGGAGTAACGACTTTTCCAGAATTGTTTTTGCAGGAAAAGCAGATGCTCCGCTACCATATAGCAATCGGTTCTCCAATTGTGGGATAACCCGATCAAAGCACCCAATCCAATCTTGTCGATACCTGCCCGTCCAAGGCGTTCTGGTGTTTCCAGCCGCCAGTGGAAATCCTGTTTTTTGCCTTTTAAATGGTGCAACTGATAGCTGGGTTGGTGATAAGTTTCTTGGTAGACCATCACGCCATCCAGCCCCAGAGTTTTTAGTTCGGCGTACTCTTCTTGTGCCAATGGCTGGACTTCCATTGAGGCTGAACTGAAATGGCGATGTATCAAGGGAAGATAGCGGCGAAAATAATCCATGCCAACTTTGTTTTGATGCTCTCCTGTTACCAGCAAGATGTGCTCAAATCCCAGTTTCTTCAGTGCCAGGCATTCCGCCTCAATTTCCTGTTCATCCAGCGTCTTGCGTTTAATGTGATTACTCATGGAGAAACCACAATAGGTACAGTCGTTAGCACACAGATTGGAAAGGTAGAGTGGGATAAAAAATCCCACGGTATTACCAAAACGCTGGCGGGTGAGTTGCTGCGCACGCTGGGCGAGCGGCTCAAGATACGGCAGAGCGGCGGGGGAAAGCAGTGCCATAAAATCATCCAGAGTCAGACGGTCGCTATATCATTAGTGCGCGTTTAACATTCTGTGATGTTTTACTGTTGATGCTCAGGGTGATGTCATCCCAATCCAATTGTTCCCAGCGCCGGCGAAAAGTGGCGGATTTCATAATGCCCCCAGAAAATCAGTCAGCGGGCTGGAAGCTTCAGCGTGAGATTTCTGGCTTGCTACGCCCGCCTGATGTGACAGTTCGCCGGCTTCAATGGCGGTTTTGAACGCCAATGCCATTTTTACCGGATTGCGGGCAACTGCAATCGCGGTATTGACCAGCACCGCATCCGCGCCCATTTCGATGGCGGCCAGAGCATGGCTCGGCGCCCCGATACCTGCATCAACAACGACGGGAACGTTAGCCTGTTCGATGATGATTTGCAGAAAGTCGCGGGTCAGCAAGCCCTTATTTGAGCCGATAGGTGCCCCCAATGGCATGACAGCAGCACAGCCAACCTCTTCCAGCCGACGGCACAGGACGGGATCCGCACCACAATAAGGCAGGACGATAAACCCTTCTTTCACTAATTGTTCAGCCGCTTTCAGCGTTTCAATCGGATCGGGCAGCAGGTATTTGACATCGGGGTGGATCTCCAGCTTTACCCAGTTGGTTCCCAATGCTTCCCGCGCAAGATGAGCGGCGAATATCGCCTCTTCTGCGGTTTTTGCGCCAGAAGTATTGGGGAGCAGCTTAACACCCAACTGTTGCAGCGGCGCGAGAATGCCATCTTCATTGCCATGAAGATCGATTCGTTTCATCGCCATTGTTACTAATTGACTTCCAGAAGCGCGGATCGATTCGATCATTAATCCTGCATTCGAGAATTTGCCGGTTCCGGTAAACAGGCGGGAGTGAAAGTGAGAATCAGCAATCTTTAACATAATTAATCTCCGACAATATTCGCCACATTAACCACCGGCAATGGCCTGAAACAGCAGGATACTGTCCCCATCATTAACATGATGGGTATGCCATTCTGAACGCGGGATAATGGCCTGGTTGATGGCTAAGGCGATACCTGTTTGAGTGCGCTGTATATGTTCAAGCAACTGTCCGATTGTGATGGGCGCACTGAGTGTGATCGGTTGATCGTTGACGATAATATTCATGCAACTTCTTTTCCTGTCTCATTTTTGCCGCTATTCGCGTTTTCAGGCTCATTTTTTGCAATAGTGGCTTGTTGGGCAACCGTTCGGCAAATCGGGCACTGTGGTGACCGGGTAAGCTGTAACGTACTCCAGCTCTGTTGTTTGCCATCAAATAACCGGAGTTTTCCGTTTAAGGGAGAGGGAAGGCCAGCCAGCATCTTGATGGCTTCTAATGCTTGCAATGTGCCGATCACACCAACGATGGGACCTAATACTCCGGCTGTCCGACAATTGCGTTGCGGTTCTTCCTGATCGGGATAAAGGCAGGTATAGCAGCCGTACTGATAAGGAGGGGAGAGAACTAACAGTTGCCCGCTGAAACCGACGGCACTGCCGCTGATAAGTAGTTTGTTTTCTGCAACGCAAGCGGCATTGATGGCATGGCGGGTTGCCATGTTGTCGCAACAATCCAGTACTAAATCTGCCTTCCTGACCGTGTTCAACAAAGATTCATTATCTTGCCTTTTGGTCAGTTCTGTTGCCGTGATCAGTGGGTTCAGGCCTGTCAGTTGTTTTACTGCCAACTTTGCTTTATTGGCGGGAATATCACCTGTGCGATAGAGGATCTGGCGTTGCAGATTGGAGATATGTAATTGGTCATCATCCGCAAGATAAAGAGTACCGACTCCTGCTGCTGCGAGATAGAGTGCAGCAGGTGAGCCTAATCCACCGAGGCCAACAATCAGTACCTTGCTGATTTTTAGTTTTTCCTGGCCTTCAGGGCCAATGTCTTCCAGTAATAATTGGCGACTGTAACGTATAAATTCTTGATCGTTTAACATAAAAGCCCCCGATCCTGACCTTCAACTAAATGAAGTAAACGGGTTGTTACCTGCCGCCAGTCTTTCGCTTTTGTAATGGCACTGGCCAGTGCCACGCCACCGACACCGGTTGCAACAACATCCGGTACGCGTTCCAGTGAAATGCCGCCAATGGCAACGGTAGGGCATTCCGGTGTTATTTCCACTTGATGTTTGAGTGCGACAAGTCCTTGTGGTGGTGAAAGCATCTCTTTTGTGGTGGTAGGGAAAATATGCCCCAGTGCGATATAAGAAGGACGCAGGGCTTTTGCCCGCGCCAGTTCCTGTTGGTTATGGGTGGAAATACCCAGACGCAACCCCGCTTGCCGGATGGCATTGAGATCAGCGATATCCAGATCTTCTTGTCCCAAATGAACGCCATAGGCTTGGTATTTTATAGCTAAGCGCCAGTAATCGTTAATGAACAAACGGGCATTGTAGTGGCGGCCAAGTGTTATGGCAGTTTGAATATCTTTCTCTACCTGCTTTTCTGGTTGATCCTTGATACGCAGTTGCAAGGTTCTGACGCCTGCTTCCAGTAAGCGCTCAATCCATATCAGGGAATCCACGACAGGATAAAGCCCCAAGCGTTGCGCTGTCGGAGCAAAATTCTGTTCCAGTTTTGCTGCATAATCGCGTACATCTTGCGTAATTTTCATGGAGCAGAATTTGGGTCCGCACATAGAACAGAATTGGGCGACTTTGCCAGATTCTTGCGGCAGGGTTTCATCGTGATAGGCGCGGGCGGTATCAGGGTCAAGTGCCAGATTGAATTGATCTTCCCAGCGGAATTCAAAACGTGCTTTTGACATGGCATTGTCACGGATTTGAGCACCGGGATGGCCTTTGGCAAGATCAGCGGCATGGGCCGCGATTTTGTAAGTGATCAACCCCTGCTTCACATCTTCTTTATTGGGTAAGCCGAGATGTTCTTTGGGGGTGACGTAACACAGCATGGCACAGCCAAACCAACCGATCATGGCAGCCCCGATGCCGGAAGTAAAATGGTCATAACCGGGGGCGATATCGGTTGTCAGTGGCCCTAAGGTATAGAATGGCGCTTCGTGGCAATGCTCCAGCTCTTCCGTCATATTACGGCGGATTAAATGCATCGGGATATGCCCCGGCCCTTCGATCATGACTTGAACATCGTATTCCCATGCGATTTTGGTCAGCTCGCCGAGCGTATGCAGTTCTGAAAATTGTGCTTCGTCGTTGGCATCCTGAATTGAACCAGGGCGCAGTCCATCCCCCAAAGAAAGGGAAACGTCATATGCGGCGCAGAGTTCACAGATTTCCCGAAAGTGGGTATAGAGGAAGTTTTACTGATGATGGGAAAGACACCATTTCGCCATGATGGAACCACCACGGGAAACAATGCCTGTCAGCCGTTTGGCGGTCATTGGAACATAGCGCAGCAATACACCGGCATGAATGGTGAAATAATCAACTCCTTGCTCGGCTTGCTCCAATAAAGTGTCGCGGAACATTTCCCATGTCAGGTTTTCCGCTATTCCGTTAACTTTTTCCAGTGCCTAATAAATCGGGACAGTGCCGATAGGAACCGGGCTGTTGCGCAGTATCCATTCGCGGGTTTCATGGATATAGCGTCCGGTGGAGAGATCCATCACGGTATCTGCACCCCAGCGGGTAGACCAAAGCAGTTTTTCCACCTCTTCTTCAATGGATGAGGTGACCGAGGAGTTACCGATGTTGGCATTTACTTTAACCAGGAAATTGCGGCCGATAATCATTGGCTCGGATTCCGGGTGGTTAATATTGGCGGGAATAATCGCGCGACCAGCCGCCACTTCCTGACGAACAAATTCTGGTGTGATGTTTTCAGGTAGATTGGCACCGAAATTTTGTCCCGGGTGTTGTTGGCGCAGGATCTCACTGCGGATACGTTCGCGTCCCATATTTTCGCGCAGTGCGATAAATTCCATTTCTGGTGTAATGATGCCTTGGCGCGCATAGTGCAACTGGGTGACGCGCTTGCCTTGCCTGGCTTTCAGCGGATGCGGGCGATGGTGAAAACGCAGGTGATCAAGCCCTGAGTCTGCGAGGCGTTTCTGGGTAAAGTCGGAGCTAAGAACTGAAACGGGTTCAATATCATTGCGTTCGTCGATCCACGATTGGCGGATTTTGTGCAATCCCGTTTGTACATCCAGTACGGAAGCAGGATCGCCATAAGGGCCTGAAGTGTCATAAACCGGAACGGGTTCATTTTCCTCAAATTGGGGATTTTCTTTGGTGCCGCCGGTGAGTGTAGGGGAAAGTTGGATCTCACGCATCGGAACTTGGATATCAGGGCGTAAGCCTTCAAGATAAATACGTTTTGAATTGGGGAAAGTCACCCCTTGAACGGTGTTGATAAACGTTTGTGCGGCATCTCGTTGAGCCTTGCGCGGCCTTGCCTGATGGGATTTTGGCGAAATATCAGCCGTTGGGATAATGGCATTTGGAATAGCGGTATTTGAGATAACGGTATTATTGGACTTAGACATAGCAAATTCCTGACTGTGTTATCACCTGTATCATTGCTGATCAGGCTTAAGTTGAGAAAATTGCTTGTCTGGAGCTCGCAGGGAGTAATGGTTTGTTGCTGAATATGGTTTGTACACGATGCTGTCATAGGTGTACTAATATATCAGCGAGGTGATTACTCTTGTTCCCTTCGCGGGTATTAGCCCGATCAGGTTCTGCGGATCCCGAATAAACGGTCTCAGCCTGTGTCCATCGTGGTATACGCTGAACGCTAGGCACTCCGACAAGAAAAAACATCCCAGAGTATAAAAGGGGATTATAAAAACTACAACCTTTAACTGTAATCTTTTGGCAGATATCTACTTGTTCTTGTGGGACTTTGTGCATATTCAGCTTACCTGCACAGTAGTCAGCTATCATTTTCTGATCTGCCTCAAGAAAACGGGGATCAGTAATGATATTTTTCTCCCATAGATATTGTGTCCATAACTGGCCGGAATCTTCGCAAATTAATGTTTCATCTAAACACTTGAAAGACGAAGAGTATAAATGAACATTATATCCTTGAAGACAATCGTACAACTCATGATGGATAGATACAGATGATACAGCAAAAATTGACAGGTACAGAACAGGGCTGGTGGATTGTCAGTCTTGAGAATCAAATCTGGCTACCGCAGGGGGAGTTACCAACAGGGACTGCCCGCGAATGGTCATTGCAGGACCACATGGCGCAGCCCATCGGAGAATGGTTGGGGAATACAGTGTGGCTGATCCGCCATAAAATGGCTTCAGATATGTCTTCTCACCGTTTATTTGTTGATCGGGAAACCAAATTATTTCAATTGGTAGGGCGTGCTGTGCAATTGGCTGAGTTTTATCGTTCACATCACTACTGTGGTTACTGTGGTCATGAAATGCAGCATAGCCAACATGAATGGGCCTGTTTGTGCAACCACTGTCAGGAATGTTATTACCCACAAATTGCTCCCAGTATTATTGTTGGCATTCGTCGTGATGAGCATATTTTGTTGGCACAGCACCAGCGTAGCCGAAACGGTATTCATACTGTGCTTGCTGGGTTTGTGGAAGTCGGTGAAACGTTGGAAGAAGCGGTGCATCGCGAAGTGATGGAAGAGAGTGGAATTAAAATCTGTAACTTGCGATATGTCGCTTCTCAACCATGGCCTTTCCCGAACTCATTGATGGTGGGGTTTTTGGCCGATTATGATAGTGGTGAAATTACAATTGATCCCGTCGAGCTTATCAGTGCAGACTGGTATCGCTACGATAACCTTCCTTTGATCCCTCCTTCTGATACGATTTCCCGTCGTTTAATTGACGATACGGTTGCGTTGTGTCGCCAGCAGTCATGTTAATTGCTCAGTGAGTTGAGAAAGGGCTTTTAAAAATATGTCCGGATCTGCAAGGGGATAATCGGTAACGGCTAATACAACTGTGACCGTATATCCCCTTCATTTTAAATCCCATAGGGTATGGCAATATACCTTATTCTTTTTGTTCCTTTAGGCCCCGTTTTTTTAGCATAGGCTCAATACTTGGTGGCTTACCGCGGAAGTCGATATACAGCTTTTCCAGGTCTTCACTATTGCCACGTGACAGCACCTTATCGCGGAAACGTTGGCCATTCTCTAGTGTCAGTCCTCCGTGTTCGGTAAACCAGACAAAGGCATCGTCTGCCAGCATTTCTGTCCACAGATAAGCGTAATAGCCGGCAGAATAGCCGCCACCCCAAATGTGTTTGAAATAGCTGGAACGATAGCGCGGCGGCACGTAGCTGAGAGCGATATTGTCTTGTTGCAGAGACTCCTCTTCAAATTTATCTACATCCTTCTGTGGCTGATCAGTGGCCAGCATATGCCAGTGCATATCCAACAATGCGGCTGACAGCATCTCGGTCATGAGGTAACCTTTGTTGAATTTGTCAGCCTTATTGATCTTATCCACCAACGCCTGTGGCATGGCTTCACCGGTTTGGTAATGCCTGGCGTAATGGGCAAATACCTTTGGATCACGCGCCCAGTACTCATTAAGTTGTGAGGGAAATTCCACAAAATCACGGGCGGTATTGGTACCGGACAGACTTGGATATTTCTGATCGGCAAACATGCCGTGCAAGGCATGCCCAAACTCATGGAACAGGATAATCACTTCATCATACGACAATAGTGCGGGCTGGCCCGGCGCAGGTTTGGTAAAGTTGGTGACGTTGTAAATCACCGGTTTGGTTCCAATGAGCTTTGACTGACCGACAAAATTATTCATCCAGGCTCCACCCCCTTTATTGTCACGTTTGAAGTTATCAGTATAAAACAACGCCAACGGCTTCCCGTCGTTATCGAAAACTTCATACACTCGGACATCGGGTTGATAAACCGGAATATCTTTACGTTCTTTAAAAGTGATGCCATACAGCAGATTAGCAGCATAGAATACGCCATTGTTCAGAACGTTATTCAGCTCGAAATACGGCTTAATTTGTGACTCATCCAAATCATATTTTGCTTGGCGTACCTGTTCAGCATAAAACGACCAGTCCCAAGCCTCCAGCTTGAAGTCTCCTTTTTGCTGGTCAATCACTGCCTGAATGTCTTTGGCCTCGCGCTCAGCGCGTGCCGTTGCTGCTGGTACAATATCGCGCAAAAATTTCAGCGCGTCTTTAGGCGTTTTTGCCATCTGATTTTGCAGTTTCCACGATGCATAATCCGGGAAGCCCAGCAGCTTAGCCTGCTCAGCACGGAGCTTCGCTAGTCGGCTCAGGGTTTGACGGGTGTCATTATCGTCACCTTTTTCGGCTCGGCTCCACGAGGCTTCAAATAACGCCTTACGTGTCTTGCGATCTTTCAGGTCTTGCAAACGTGGCTGCTGAGTGGTGTTTTGCAATACCAACAGCCATTGGTTGTCTAGCTTACGCTCATTGGCAGCCTGAGCAGCCGCAGCAATTTCGCCATCGGATAGCCCATCCAGCCAGGTTTTATCTTGAACCACCAGCGCGCCATTCTTGGTTGCTGCCAGCAATTTATTGGTGAACTGGGTACTGAGTATTGCTGCTTCCTGATTCAAAGCTTTTAACTTTACTTTATCCGGATCAGGCAAGTTGGCCCCTGCTAACTCGAAGCGTTGATAAGTCACTTCCACCAATCGGCGCGATTCCGGGTCCAGATTCAACGTTTCGCGCTGCTGATAAACAGCTTTGATACGGTTGAACAGCTTACTGTTCAACATAATTTCATCCTTCATCGCCGCCAGCTTTGGTGAAATATCCTCATCCAGTTTTTGTAGTTTGTCAGTGCTGTTAGCTGATGTCATCGCTCCAAATACGTTCATTACCCGTGTCAACATTGCGCCTGATTTCTCCAGTGCGACAAATGTATTTTCAAAGTCAGGTGTGGCGGGATTATTGGCTATTTTCCCGATCTCTTCCAGTTTCTGTTTAATGCCGGCAGCAATTGCGGGTGCATAGTCTGTTTCTTTTATTTTATCGAACGGAGGAGCCTGAAATGGTAGTTTGCTTGTGGAGAAGAAAGGGTTTTTGTGCTTGTACTGCTGTTGATTAGATTCACCGCTCACATTCATCTCCTTTACCTGATCACTTGATGCGTTCGTGTGGTCAGATCCCGGTTTATTTTCTTCGGCCTGCGCCTGAGTGCCTAGCGCCAAGCTAATAGCCAGTACTAAAGTGGATAAACGTATCAATTGAAACTCCTCCATGTAGGTCTAATAGGTTATTTATCAATGAAAATAACTTCATAAGTACTTTGATGCAGTCAATTAACTAATGTAAATCAATTCATTTAACGATTAACTGAAGAGCGCGAACAATAATAGCGAGAACAATGAAGGATGATGGCAACGTGAGAAACCCTTCCCTGCGCATAACACATTAATAACATAAAAATAATATAATGGGGGCAATAAGCTGTTGGGCATAGCCCTTGTTCCGGGTTTTGTGACTCTGCCCATAAATTTTTTCAGCCGATGTCGTTCGTTATATACCCAATGGATTCGAGTTACAGCCAATAAAGCCGTAGTTTGAAAGACGACGGGTATTGCTGCTTGAACGTTTATTTATTGGAGGTCAAGACGGAAGTTCGGTTTCCGACGTGTTATCATGCGCCCGCTTTTTGTCGATAATCAAAGGGAGCCTGTCATGAATGAGTTGAAAAACGACCGCTATCTGCGTGCCTTATTACGTCAGCCTGTTGATATTACACCTGTGTGGATGATGCGTCAGGCCGGTCGATATTTACCAGAATATAAAGCGACACGTCAGGAGGCGGGAGATTTCATCTCGTTATGTAAAAATACTGAGCTGGCTTGCGAAGTCACTCTTCAGCCCCTGCGCCGTTTTCCTCTGGATGCTGCGATCCTGTTTTCTGATATCTTGACTATTCCTGATGCGATGGGGTTGGGGCTTTATTTTGAAGCGGGCGAAGGGCCACGTTTTCAATCTCCGATTCTTAATCATGCTGATGTGGAAAAGTTGCCTGTCCCTGATCCAGAAATGGCGCTGGGCTATGTGATGGATGCTGTTCGTGCGATCCGCAATGCGTTGGCAGGTCAGGTTCCTCTGATCGGTTTTTCCGGTAGCCCGTGGACACTGGCAACCTATATGGTTGAAGGAGGAAGCAGCAAGGCATTTACCAAAATTAAAGCCATGATGTATGCTGAACCTGCGACATTGCATATGTTACTGGATAAATTGGCAAACAGCGTTATTCTATATCTGAACGCGCAAATTAAAGCGGGCGCTCAATCTGTCATGATTTTCGATACTTGGGGTGGAGTCTTATCTCATCGCGCTTATCTGGAGTTTTCCCTGCAATATATGCATAAAATTGTAGATGGGTTGATCCGTGAACACGAAGGCCGTCGTGTGCCTGTTACCCTGTTTACCAAAGGGGGAGGCCAATGGCTTGAGGCGATGGCGGCAACGGGGTGTGATGCACTTGGGTTGGATTGGACGACGAATATTGCTGATGCCCGCCGTCGTGTTGGAGATAAGGTTGCTTTACAGGGTAATATGGACCCATCCACGCTGTATGCTGCACCGGCACGAATTGAAGAAGAAGTTTCAAGAATTTTACAAGATTTTGGTGCAGGCAACGGGCATGTTTTCAATTTGGGACATGGCATTCATCAGGATGTTCAACCAGAGCACGCCGGCACCTTTGTCGAAGTAGTACACAGACTTTCAGCAAAATATCATCAATAACTTTATGATTGACACAAAAGCACTACGTCAGGAACAGATAGAGACATCACGGCAGGTTATCCGCCATGATGTGTTTTCTACGTCTTTTACGCCAAAGTTGATTGCGGGTGCTGATGTTGGGTTTGAAGATGGCGGTGCGGTGACGCGTGCCGCTATTGCGGTTTTGCAGTATCCCTCGTTAGAATTGATCGAATACCAAATCGCCAGAATTGACACAGTACTTCCCTATATCCCCGGCTTACTCTCATTTCGTGAATATCCTGCATTGATGGTTGCATGGCAAAAATTAAGACTGCGGCCTGATTTGCTTATGGTGGATGGTCAGGGGATTGCCCACCCCCGACGTTTTGGAATAGCCAGCCATTTTGGATTGCTGGTGGATGTTCCAACAATCGGTGTGGCAAAAAGCCGCCTGTGTGGTGAACATGCACCTGTTGGAGATGCTCCGGGAAGTCGTCAGCCGTTGGTGGATCGTGGTGAACAGATCGGTGTCGTATTACGCAGCAAAAAAAGATGTAATCTGCTCTATATTTCCATCGGTCATCAGATCAGTATTAACAGCGCGGTATTCTGGGTTGAACAGTGTATGAAAGGTTATAGACTCCCTGAACCGACTCGTTGGGCGGATGGGATCGCCTCAAATAGACCGTTTTTTAAGCAAACAATGCAGAAAAATCTATAATTGTGGCGGAACTGTGTGGATATTCTTGTTTTTCAGGTAAACTTCGGCGCAAATTAAGCATTATGAGTAACGATCAATGTTAAGAAACCCTATCCACCTGAGGCTGGAGAAGCTTGAAAGTTGGCAACATTTGACTTTTATGGCTAGTCTATGTGAGCGGATGTATCCGAACTATCAGGTGTTTTGTCTCCAGAGTGGGTTTGCAGACCCCTTACAGTATCGCCGCATTTTGGATCTTGTGTGGGAAGTATTGGTCGTTAAAGATGCAAAAGTGAATTTTGATAGTCAGCTGGAAAAGTTAGAGGCCATTATCCCATCATCAGAGAGTTATGATATTTATGGTGTGTATCCAGCGATTGATGCGTGCATTGCATTGAGTGAAGTAATTCATTCTCGTTTGAGTGGTTCGACGTTAGAACATGCAATAGCTGTCAGTGAAATGTCCGTCCGTACTGTTGCTATGCTGGAAATGACGCAGGCTGGCAGGGAAATGACCGAGGATGAATTAAAAGTATTACCTGCCATTGAAGAAGAGTGGGACATTCAATGGGAAATTTACCGTTTATTGGCTAATTGCGAAGAACGGGACATTGAACTAATTAAAGGATTAAAAGCTGATCTCCGTGAATCGGAGGTTAGTAATATCGGCATAAATTTGAAGCAATAACTCATAAAGACGTGACTTAATGCTTGATTTGCCGTATTTAAAGGCTTCACATTTGCCCTCACTCTGTTCTACATTGGGGGGCGAAAAGAAGTGGCTATCGGTGCGTGTATGCAGGGGTGCTGTCAAATCGGCATATCCGTCGCACTCGATGCTTTGCAAACGATAAACACACTGTAAGGATAATCTATGAATAAGACCGAATTAGTTGATGCAATTGCAGCAGGTGCAGATCTGACTAAAACTCAGGCTAAAGCTGCTCTGGAGTCAACTTTGAATGCAATCACTGACTCCCTGAAAAATGGTGATGCAGTGCAGCTGGTAGGCTTTGGTACTTTCAAAGTTAACCACCGAGCAGAACGTACTGGTCGTAACCCACAGACTGGTAAAGAAATTAAAATTGCAGCAGCAAACGTACCTGCTTTTTCCGCTGGTAAAGCACTGAAAGACGCAGTTAAGTAATCGCATTGCGAAAAAAAATGAGAGGGGGATATTTAAAACCCCTTTTGTTGATTCTACAGGGGCTGTTAGCATTAGGGTTCATCTCTTTGCTCAGCGCCTGCTCGATTCAGCCCAAAACACCACTTTTCAACGCCAGTGGTTTTGTAACTGATAACGGTGTTATCCGTTTATGGCGACTGAATGATCAAAAAAATAGTAAGCCTCAGGTTATTATGAGCGTTTACAGCCCCTACCATAATAAAAATACCATTGTTACTTTCTACGAGTATCGTCATGGCAGCTTGTGGCAAATCCGCCGCAATGTGCTTGGTAATTCCTTAAGTGATAAAACGCCAATTGAGGAAACATTGCGTATCGATCAAAACAACGCAGTCATTTTTAAACTTCGGCAATTAAAAGAGCGTAATGAAATAATTGCCGATAATGATGTGAAACGTCTACAGCTTGATGCCAGGCAGATACTGGACGTCAGTAACTCCTTAATTGCAAAAGGAAGTAAGCTGTTACAGGGGCATTGGCAGCATGGTCAGGTTACTACCTGTTCGGGGAAAAAATTATCCATTAAGTTTGAACCTGATGATCAGAAATGGCTTAAGGAGAGGCAAAGTAATAGTTCTGGCTCATTAACTATTGCTTGGCTGGATTCGTCAACGGGAAAGCAGTTATTGTTGGTCGCCAATGATGATTTTTGTCGTTGGGAACCGACGAAAGATAAGCTGTAAAGCTGTTACTTTCGTCGGTGTAGATTGACTTATTTCAAGCGAGCAATCGCTCGATAGCCGATATCTTTGCGGTAAAAACACCCTTCCCAGTTAATGTGTCCCACTCTCTGGTAGGCTTTTTTCTGTGCCTCGGCAATATCGTTGCCCAAAGCGGTGACACACAAAACACGCCCGCCAGCAGTGACAACGTTTTCATCCTTAAAATCTGTTCCTGAGTGAAAGATCTTTTCATCGGTTTCTGTATCTTGCGCTAACCCGCTGATAACATCACCTTTAGCGTAATTGGCGGGGTATCCTCCTGCCGCCAGTACAACACCTAATGCCGGACGGGGATCCCATAAGGATATTTTCCCGCTTAATTGGCCTTGTGCCCCTGCAAGACAAAGTTCGACTAAATCAGAGTGTAAACGCATCATAATGGGTTGAGTTTCAGGGTCACCAAAACGGCAGTTAAATTCGATGACTTTGGGTTCACCTTGTTTATCAATCATCAGGCCAGCATAGAGAAAGCCGACATAAGTATGCCCTTCGGCTGCCATTCCCTCGACAGTAGGGTAAATGATTTTTTCCATGACACGTTGGTGAATATCATCCGTGACGACAGGGGCTGGTGAGTAAGCGCCCATACCGCCGGTATTTGGCCCGGTATCGCCGTCACCTACACGTTTGTGATCCTGACTGGTAGCCATAGGAACCACGTTTTTACCATCAACCATGACAATAAAACTGGCTTCTTCGCCATCCAAAAATTCTTCAATGACAATACGATGTCCTGCATCACCAAACGCATTACCTGCCAGCATGTCTTTAACGGCATTCTGCGCTTCTTCCATGGTCATGGCGACAACGACACCTTTACCAGCAGCCAGGCCATCCGCTTTAATGACAATCGGAATCCCCGCTTTTTCCAAATAGGCCAGTGCCGGCTCAATTTCCGTGAAATTTTGGTAGGCTGCGGTGGGAATATGATGACGGGCGAGGAAATCTTTGGTGAAGGCTTTGGAACCTTCAAGTTGAGCCGCAGCTTTTGTCGGGCCGAAAATAGTTAGCTCTGCTTGCCGGAAAGCATCAACTACGCCGATAACCAGTGGGGCCTCAGGCCCCACGATGGTCAAACCGATCTTATGGCTTTGGGCAAACTTCAGTAATCCATCAATATCGGTCGCGGTAATGTTCACATTTTCTAAATTCGCTTCCAGCGCAGTGCCTGCATTACCCGGTGCGACATAAACCTTATCTGCCAAAGGTGATTGTGCCGCTTTCCATGCTAACGCATGTTCTCTTCCACCATTGCCGATAATCAATACATTCATTTAAGGCTCCTATTATTCAGGCGAAAGATTGTTAATGGCGGAAATGACGCATGCCAGTGAAGATCATTGCGATATCGTGTTCATTAGCAGCAGCAATAACTTCATCATCCCGAATGGAACCACCCGGTTGAATGACACAGCTCACACCTACTGCGGCTGCGGCATCAATGCCATCCCGGAACGGGAAAAAGGCATCTGAAGCCATGGCACAGCCTCTAACCTCTAATCTTTCATCTTCCGCTTTAATACCCGCTATTTTAGCTGAGTAAACACGGCTCATTTGCCCTGCGCCAATACCAATTGTCATATTGTTCTTGGCATAAACAATAGCATTGGATTTGACAAATTTTGCCACTTTCCAGCAGAACAGCGCATCCTGCATTTCTTGTTTCGTTGGCTGGCGTTTGGAGACAACCCGCAGATCATCCTCGTCTACCATACCTAAATCGCGATCCTGTACCAGTAATCCACCGTTAACACGTTTGAAATCGAGTTCTGCAACGGGTGAGTGCCATTCTCCGCATGCCAGAACACGGACATTTTGTTTGGTCGCCAGAATTGGCAAGGCTGCTTCATTAATAGAAGGAGCAATAATGACTTCAACAAATTGGCGTTCGATAATAGTTTTCGCGGTATCAGCATCCAATTCTCGGTTAAACGCAATGATGCCACCGAATGCGGAAGTAGGATCAGTTTTGAAAGCATGGTCATAAGCGGTATGAATATCAGTACTCACTGCAACACCACAAGGATTGGCGTGTTTGACAATCACACAGGCAGGTTTGGAGAATACTTTTACACACTCTAACGCAGCATCGGTATCCGCAATATTATTATAAGAAAGCGCTTTACCCTGTAATTGGGTTGCTGTAGCAATCGAAGCTTCAGTAATTTCTTCTTCTATATAGAAAGCCGCATCTTGATGGCTGTTCTCACCATAACGCATATCTTGCTTTTTAATGAAATTCAGATTCAGAGTGCGGGGAAAACGCCCTGATGGTTGGCTTGTCTCACCATGATAGGGGGGAACCAGTGTGCCAAAGTAGTTGGCAATCATGCTGTCATAAGCGGCAGTATGCTCGAATGCCTTGATGGCTAAATTAAAGCGGGTAGGTTGCGTCAGTGCGTTTTGGTTGCTATCCATCTCCTCAATAATATTGTTGTAATCCTGGCTATTGACAACAATCACAACATCCTTGTGATTTTTAGCCGCAGAGCGAACCATTGTCGGGCCACCGATATCAATATTTTCGATGGCATCTTCCAGGGAGCAGTCTGGTTTTGCGACGGTTTGGGCGAAGGGATAAAGATTAACGACCACCATATCAATCGGGGCAATCTGATGTTTTGCCATTACATCATCATCCTGCCCACGACGACCCAAAATACCACCATGAATTTTGGGATGCAGCGTTTTGACTCGTCCATCCATCATTTCTGGGAATCCTGTATGGTCCGAAACTTCGGTGACATTAAGTCCAGCTTCGGACAGCAGACGAGCAGTTCCTCCTGTTGAAAGCAGTTTAACACCACGGCTGGATAAGGCCTTGGCAAATTCAACAACACCCGCTTTGTCAGAAACACTCAGCAGGGCACGACGGATTGGACGAAGCTGTTGCATTGGTGTGATCCCTTGGATTTCATAAAACAAGAATGTGTTATTGAGAAAAAAACCACTAATCTAAGAGAGAAATAGCTTCTGCAATAACATTTCAAAACAACTTAAAAAAATCATATAGTGATTTTTTCCCGGCAGATTATAGCGCAAACGTTTGCGTGATGCTCGACAAATTTTAGCAAAATATCAAATTGTGGATAACTTTGTGTGTAATATGGTATAAACTGGCGTTTTGCTGTGTAATGCAGCGAGCAGTAATTTTTTTTGAAAAAAACTCTTGTCAGCGGCGGAAAACTCCCTATAATGCGCCACCACTGACCGACGCTGCGCTGAGACATGCCGCGGCGGGAAGTCGGAAAAGAGCGACAATAAACGCTTGACTCCGGAGGCAAAAAGCGTAAGATACGCCGCCTCGCAACCCGGAAGAACTTGCCGGTTGCCACCGCTCTTTAACAACTTAATCAGACAATCTGTGTGGGCACTCGCAGGACTGTATCTCACGCCGAAAGGCGAAAAAGATAACCAAGTCTTGAAGAGTG
>NZ_FPBJ01000028.1 GCF_900116635.1 Xenorhabdus koppenhoeferi
TGCATGCTTGTCTTTGTATGCCAGTACTCTTCTTCGAAAATCTAGACTGTAACCCATCTCAATTCTACCTTGTCATTGGGATTTAGGTATTATGACACAGTATTATGATTCTGCTATAGTTAGCTATGCTCTTGGGGATTAATGAAAGGCTCCTGCCTTTCACCGGAGGCCAGCCTTTGGCTGGGCAAATTCGTTCCCGACGAATTTGTCATTCCCTTGCCGTCGCGCTGCATCTTGAAAGCCATTGGGTATAAGTTATGACAGGCCATCAGCATATTGATTGATTATCTCTGGCCTGTCATCAGTTTTAATTTACACTTTTTTCGGTGGTTGTTCGTTATGTTGAGCTGCCTTGATCCATAAACGTGCACCATTTAGTGCAATACCCATCAGAATAATATATTGCAATGACATCAACAAAACACCTTGGTGATAATAGATAGCTACGCTGATAACATTAATAATGACCCATATCAGCCAGTTTTCTACATACTTACGGGTCATCAATATCATTGCCACTACCGATAATACTGTTATCACCGAATCCCAGAATGGGAAAGCATCAGGCTCCAATTTAGGCATGACTATATTAAAGCCTATGGCCTGTAAAGCGAGTACCACAACTTTTGCCATATAACCAAAAATTTGATCAATATTGAACGTTATGACTAATATGGTAAGTATGGATACTATTGCAACAATGATCATCTGTTTGGGACTAAGCCACCGAATTTTAAGTTCTACTTGTTTTTGGTCATCCATTCGGCTCCAGGCATACCAACCATAAATGTTAGCAGCGAAGAAAAAGATTTGTAGGATGAGGCTTGCGTAGAGTTGGATTTGGAAGAAGATTATGGCAAATAATGAGACATTAATTAATCCAAATAGATAATTGATGATTTTTTCCTGACTAGCGAGCCAAATACATAATAAACCTGCTATCGTACCTGTCGCTTCAATATATGAAAGGTCATAACCACCCGTTCCTAATGAAATATGTACTAATCTGTCAGTGATATCGAAAAAATCCACGCTTTCTTATCCTTACCATAAATTAATGTTTAGTATATTTACACCATAAAGGTAGAATTGCGAGCCAAATTGGCTATTCAATCTTTTTATGTTTCAAATTGATTGAAAGTCAACCGCTCTACCGACTGAACTAACGATTCATCTGAGGATAAGCTTGGTTTGGAGATTTAGATGGTGGGTCGTGCAGGATTCGAACCTGCGACCAATTGATTAAAAGTCAACTGCTCTACCGACTGAGCTAACGACCCATCTGAGGATAAGTTTGGTTTGGAGATTTAGATGGTGGGTCGTGCAGGATTCGAACCTGCGACCAATTGATTAAAAGTCAACTGCTCTACCGACTGAGCTAACGACCCATCTGAGGATAAGTTTGGTTTGGAGATTTAGATGGTGGGTCGTGCAGGATTCGAACCTGCGACCAATTGATTAAAAGTCAACTGCTCTACCGACTGAGCTAACGACCCATCTAAATCCGTTTGGCAGTTATCCCTGCCAACGGCGGCTTATATTACTGGTTTTTCAGAACAGCGCAATATTTATTTTAGAAAATTAATTCACATGACTACTAATCACCCAATTATCCCCAAAAAGACCAATATATGACCTTTTGGGGATAATTATTACATCCCAGAAATCTTTTTCTCGGCCATTTTTGCCGCATTAGTACCAGGATATTGCTTAACTACTTGTTGATAAACTGCTTTCGCTTTACCCTTTTGTCTTTTTTCCTGCATAATTAGACCAACTTTATACAGGGAATCACTGCTTTTTTGTGACTTAGGATAGTCTTTCACAACAGTCGCAAAGTAATAAGCTGCGTCGTCTTTTTTACCTTTATTGTAATTCAACTGTCCTAACCAATAATTAGCATTCGATAAATATTTGGACTTAGGATAGGCTTTGACAAAATTTTGAAATGCTGCAATCGCCTTATCATATTCTTTGGTATTAATTGCCAAAGAAATGGCTACATCATAATCACCCTTTTCACTTCCCGTGCTTGACGACGCAGCAGATTGTTTATTTCCGGTCGGTGTCGAAGGGTTAGCATCTTTATTTTCTGAACTTTCCGCAGCTGATGGATTAATAATTTTATCCAATTGCAGATACATATCCTTCTGACGTTCAATGATCTGATTTAACTGATATTGATTCTCCTGAATTTGACCACGGAGCGTATCGATATCACGTTGAGAGTCAGAAAGTTGTTGCTGGAGTTGGGTTAATAACTGGCTGTGAGCATCAGAAATACGCTCTAATTGGGAAAGGCGCTCACCGGTGGAGCCTGAGCCGACATTACTGATTGGCGATCGGGCGGTAGCGGCCCAAGGAGCCGCTACGCCAACCAATAACGACAGACCTAACACATAACGTCTGAAGTTACTGTTCATGCATTACTCTTAGTATACGATTACAGCGCGACGGTTTTTCGCGTATGCTGCTTCGTCATGGCCAAGTACAGCTGGTTTTTCTTTACCGTAAGAAACGATAGCGAGCTGGTCAGCAGAAACACCTTTGCCTTGCAGATACATTTTCACTGCATTTGCACGACGTTCACCCAGCGCGATATTGTACTCTGGAGTACCGCGTTCGTCAGCATGACCTTCAATAGTCACTTTAACAGATGGATTAGTGCGCAGGAATGCAGCGTGTGCATCCAGAATCTGAGCGAATTCGCTGTTGATATCATACTTGTCGAAACCGAAGTATACGATATTGTTGTTTTGCAGCTCTTGCATTTGCTGACGTGCTAATTCTTCAGCAGACAAACCAGCTTTAGATGAATTATCAACAGTACTTACATTAGACTTATCATGGTTACCAGTTTTATTAGCACTACACGCAGCTAAGGCCATGATTGGTAAAGCCAACATCAGCCCTTTTAGCACTTTATTCAGTTGCATCTCTTTGATCCTTTTATAGTTTGCCATACATATTATTATGCATCACAGATACGGCGACCAGGCAGGGAATTTTACCTGTCCATCAGTAGCCGGAAGACGCGCTTTGAAACGCCCATCAGTCGAAACTAGCTGCAATACAGTTCCCCACCCTTGAGTGGAGCTATAAATCACCATAGTGCCATTAGGTGCGATACTCGGCGTTTCATCTAGAAACGTATCTGTCAAAATTTGGACAGATCCCGTTGCCAGATCCTGTTTGGCGATGTGCTGACTACCACTTGCCGAGCTAACCATCACGATAAAACTGCCGTCAGGGCTAACATCTGCATCTTGGTTCTGTGGTCCTTCCCAAGTTAGGCGTTGTGGAGCACCGCCATTAATATCGATCTTATACAGCTGGGGGCGACCACCCTGATCTGAGGTGTAGACCAGTGTTTGGCTATCTGGCATCCAGCTTGGTTCAGTATTGTTACTGCGGCCATCAGTTAATTGACGGATTTGGCCAGCAGCTAAATCCATCAGATAAAGGTTCAAACTGCCTGTTTTAGATAGAGCAAAGGCCAATTTAGTTCCATCCGGTGAAAATGCAGGTGCTCCATTATGACGAGGGAACGATGCTACTTCACGTTTTGCCCCCGTAGCCAGTGTCTGAATAACCAAAGCGGAACGACCACCTTCAAATGTCACATAAGCCAGTTTGGAAGCATCTGGTGACCATGCTGGTGACATCAATGGTTCAGGTGAACGATGTACAGTAAACTGGTTATAACCGTCATAGTCAGAAACACGCAACTCATATGGGAATTTCGCGCCATTGGTATTTTTAACTATATAAGCTATACGAGTACGAAACGCCCCTTTAATTCCTGTCTGTTTCTCAAAAATCTGATCACTCGCTGTATGCGCTGCAAAACGCAGCCATTTTTTCTCTATTGAGAATTGATCCTGAGCCAACACCGTTCCTGGTGCACCAGCAGTATCAACCAGCTGGTAAGAAACAAGAAATTTCCCATCTGCACTCGGTTGAATGTGCCCAACAACCACTGAATCGATTCCAAGCGCAGACCATGCCGCAGGTGTTACTTCTGACGCGGTAGTTGGTTGTTGTGGCATACGGGTTGAGTCAATAGGATTGAATTTTCCACTGTTTCTCAAATCCGCAGCAATAATTGAACCTATGTTTTCAGGAACCCCACCCACTCCAGTCCATTTAAATGGGACAACCCCAATAGGGCGAGCAGAATCAACACCTTGTGTAATTTCAATACGAACTTCTGCATGAGCAAGTGCTGCCCACATCATCAAAAAGCTCAGTACGACTTTAAACATCTGATTAAAAGCTTGCTTCATCATTTCTCCCTTATTGCGATCACTTATATGCCCGCAATAATCCGCGGATTCTAACAAACGCTAACAAACAAAACTAGATACCTAAATAAAATCTAATAATTTTGTTTGTTCATATAAATTATTCTAAATTTTACCTAGAAAATAAAATTTCTGTACCAAACAATTACCTTACTGAGGTTTAAAGTCTAGTGTGAAATCCTTAAAATGCTCATAAATCTCTTTGCTTGGTGGGCGTGGCATTTTCTTGGTTAAATTAGCTGCTGTAAGCGCAGCACGACACAATGCCGGATCACCGACTCCTGTTTTGATATCAATCAGCAATCCATCTGATGCCAGTTTTATCTTTAACTCACAGGTACGACCGATATATAGGTCTGGGTCGCGAAAATTTTGCTGGATTGCAGACTGAATCTGCCCTTTATAATTATTGATATCCGAGTCGGAAGGACCGCTTTTCTTACCACCGCCTTTTCCTACCGCAGTCGCCCCACCCGGTTTAGGTGCATTGGATGTCAATCCACCTAACAAATCATTAATTGCTTGAGCCTGTTTCGCATCTTCTGCCTTAGCTTTGGCTTTTGCCTTCGCTTCTGCTTTAGCTTTTGCCTCAGCAACCGCTTTATGTTTTGCAGCTTCTTCGGCCTCTTTCTTCGCCTGAGCCTCCACTTCCTGTCGCGTTTCAGCTTGCTCTTTTAAAATTCTTTCTTTTTCTGCCAGCGCTTTTATAGCCGCGTCTTCCGCCTGTTTTTGCTCTTCACGTGCCTTAGCAGCAGCATTAGCAGCCTGTTCCTGATCTTCGCGCGCTTTAGTGGCGGCAGCATCAGCCTGTTTTTTCTGGATTTCAGCCGCTTGCTGAGCTTTAATTCGCTCTTCTTCAGCCGTTTTCAGACGTTCTTGTTCTTCAGCCCGCTTTGCCCTCAATTCAGCAGCCTGCTGTTCAGCTTTCTTCTTTCGCTGTTGTTCGGCTAACTTTGCATTAGCCTGCTGCTGTTGCTGTTGATTATATTGCTGAACAACCGCATGCGGATCGACCATAACAGCATCAATGACAGTACCATCTTGTCCACCACCTCCCATTTCCGTTTTTTGCACCAACGATCCCCAAATCAGAAATCCGATCAGGATAATGTGCAATATTACCGAAATGATAATGGCGCGATTCAACTTATTGTTTTGCTCGCTTGTCTTTTCCACTCTCGACATCCAGAAACTTTAAGTGACAGTCGCTGTCAGGCTCCGATAGGCTGGGTCATTAAACCTACCGATTTTACACCCGCCTGACGAAGCATATTCAACGCCTTGATAATTTCATCATAAGGAACTTCTTTAGAACCACCAATCAAGAAAACCGTTTTCGGATTGGATTCTATTAAAGTTTGAACTTCGGCGACGATTTGTTGTTCAGGTAACAACTCCAAACGTTCCTGATTAACAACCATGCTGTATTTTCCTACCCCAGAAACTTCCACAATAACGGGTGGATTATCAGTGCTGGAAACTGTTTTTGAATCCACCGAATCAGGTAAATCGACTTCTACGCTTTGCGTGATAATCGGTGCGGTTGCCATGAAGATCAGCAACAACACCAGCAACACGTCCAGCAAGGGGACGATATTGATCTCGGATTTTAGCTCACGTCTGCGACTATGAGTGCGCGCCATTCGCTGATTTCCCCTTACGATTGATTACGACTTATTAGTATTGGAAGCAAAAGCCTGACGATGCAGAATGGCCAAGAACTCTTCCATAAAGTTATCGTAAGTCTGTTCCAATTTGTTGACACGTTGATTCAAGCGGTTATAAGCCATCACTGCCGGAATCGCAGCAAATAGACCGATGGCAGTCGCAATCAGAGCTTCCGCAATACCAGGCGCAACCATTTGCAAAGTGGCCTGTTTAACCGCTCCCAATGCGATAAAAGCGTGCATTATTCCCCAAACCGTGCCAAACAGACCAATATAAGGGCTAATGGAGCCAACCGTTCCTAAAAACGGAATGTGATTTTCCAATGTTTCCAGCTCACGATTCAGTGAAATGCGCATAGTACGGGAAGTTCCTGTAATAACCGCCTCTGGAGAATGGCTATTTGCTTGATGCAAACGCGAAAATTCTTTAAAACCAGAATGAAAAATCTGTTCAGTACCACTTAACGACTCACGACGAGACTGACTTTCTTTATAAAGACGAGATAATTCGATACCCGACCAAAATTTATCTTCAAATGCTTCCGCCTCACGACTTGCGGCATTAAGTATCTTTGTTCGTTGAATAATGATTGCCCAAGAAACGATAGAAAAACCGATCAAAATCAGCATGATAAGCTGAACTAAGAAACCTGCCTTAAGAAATAAATCAAGGATATTCATGTCAGTCACTACTTAAACTCCGCGACAATAGACTTTGGAAGCGCAATAGGCTTCATTTGAGATGAATTCACACAGACAACCAGACATTCTGCGTTACTGATAACTAGACCCTTGCAATCAACAATTCGTTGAATAAATGTCAGAGAAGCGCCACGTATACTCATAATTTCGCTTTCAACAACCAGCTGATCATCTAATTTCGCTGGTTTCCGGTAGTCAATAGTCATACGGCTGACAACAAAACCAACTTGCTTATCCAGCATGTACTGTTGGTTGTAGCCTTTTTCACGCAGCATCTCTGTACGGGCTCTTTCATAGAAGAACAAATATCGTGCATGATAGACTACACCACTAGCATCTGTGTCTTCATAGTAAACACGGATAGGCCAACGGAATAACATCTTACTCATATAATCCTATATTCGGCGAATTGACGTTGTCACTATACTCAAGACAATAGCGCTTTGGAATGACTTGTCAGTAAAAGAAGTTAAAAAAATTACAGACCAACGATGCATAAACTTAGAACCAAAATAGATGACCTTTAAAACAATTTGTACAATAATCAAACTAATCATAAAATTTACTAGTCAGCTCAGAAGACAATGCCTTCAGTCAAAAACAGAAACCCATCATCACTGAGTTCGATTAAAATAATATAATTTATTTTTATTCAAAAAGTTATAAATAGTAACTATCTATACAAATGCACATTTTACATAAAAAGATAATACACTAAAATTAATGTTAATTTAAATAATTAACATAATATACTAAATTTTAAAGCATAACTTTATTATTTATAGATAAAATTGAAATAATAAATCCCAAATCACTTGGTAAGGAAAATATTCACAGAAAAATCAACCAAAATAAGAAATTAACAAATAATTATTTGAAATACATTATTTATTTTAAATAAAAAACTAATGAAATTTACTTTTCTATTATTTATTTTTATTAATTATCTAAATCATAGTCTTTCAAACCACAACTATACACTTCGTCTTTCAAACTGCCTCTTTGTTGGCGGCGCTCGCTCACCCCGGTCACATAGTTATCTATGCTCCCGGGGATTTGCTCTCTTGCCGTCGCGATGCAACTTGAAATCCATTGGGTATATGTTAGCTATACTCGTTTACCTTAGTCACCGTATTTATAAACTATAAAGGCCCTCAATGGGCCCTTATCCATAAGTTGGTAACATTTATCAGCCAACATTATTTTTCGTCACTCTTAGTCGCTTTTTTTTGATTCGCTATGCTCAAGTGCCAATACTGCAATAATAGCAAAACTACAAGCCAAGAGCGTTCCGAGAATCCAAGCAAAATACCACATGTCCATGCTCCTTAGTACAGTGAGTGTTTGTTGTTTTCAATGTAACTCTTATCCAAACGCCCAAAGGTTTTGTAATAACACCAGATGGTGTAAGACAGAATAATAGGAATGAAAATAAGAGCAACAACGAACATAATTTGCAACGTCCACTGACTAGAAGTCGCATCCCGCATAGTCAGGCTGACATTTGGATCAATGCTTGATGGCATCACAAATGGGAACATAGCAATACCTGAGGTCAGGATAATGCAAGTTACTGTCAATGATGAGAAGAAGAAAGCCCAGGCGCCTTTATCCAAACGAGTTGCCAGCATAGTCAACAGAGGGAGAAGTACACCTAAAGCTGGTATTGTCCACAGGATCGGATAATTGTTGAAGTTAGTCAGCCACGCACCCGCCTGCTGAACAACTTCTTTATGCAGTGGGTTAGATACACCATTCACATCCAGACCACTCGTTACAACATAACCATCGATACCATAAATCAGCCATACCCCAGCCAACAGGAAAGCAACTGCTGTTATCGCCGCACAAATATACGTTGCAGTACGGGAACGCAGATGCAACTCACCCATTGTACGCATTTGCAGGTAAGTGGCACCTTGTGTCACGATCATCATCAGGCTGATCACGCCAGCCAGCAGACCATAAGGATTTAACAAGCCGAAAAATGAACCTTCATAGGAAACACGCAGGTAGGAATCCACTGCTAGCGGTACACCTTGCAACAAGTTACCAAATGCAATACCAATGACCAGTGCAGGTACGAAGCTACCGATAACCAGTCCCCAGTCCCACATATTGCGCCATGTGCTGTTTTCCAGTTTTGAGCGGTAATCAAAACCAACCGGACGGAAAAACAGGGCAGCCAATACCAGAATCATCGCCACGTAGAAACCAGAGAAAGCGGCTGCGTATACCATTGGCCATGCTGCAAACAAAGCTCCGCCAGCAGTAATTAACCAAACTTGGTTACCATCCCAGTGTGGGGCGATGGAGTTAATCATGATACGGCGTTCGGTATCATTTTTACCGATGATTCTCAGTAGGATACCCACTCCCATATCGAAACCATCAGTCACTGTGAAACCGATCAGCAACACACCAATCAGCAGCCACCATATAAATCGTAATACATCATAATCAAGCATAAGTGGACTCCTGCTTACTCAATATTGTTCGCTGAAGAAGCTGTTTTCTGTTCAAAGTGATAACGACCAGTCTTGAGGCTGCTTGGGCCAAGACGGGCAAATTTGAACATCAAGAACATCTCTGCGATCAAGAACAAAGTGTACAGACCACAAATCAGTACCATTGAAAAAATCAGATCCCCGACACTGCGTGTTGAAGCAGCAACTGCGGTTGGCAGAATTTCACCAATTGCCCATGGCTGACGACCATATTCTGCAACAAACCATCCTGCTTCAACGGCGATCCACGGTAAAGGAATGCTGAACAGTGCAGCGCGCAGCAACCATTTATTCTGACCGATACGGTTGCGGATAACGCTCAGGAATGACAGACCGATAACCAGCAGCATGATAAAGCCTGCGGCGACCATGATACGGAATGCAAAGTAGAGTGGCGCTACACGTGGAATAGAATCTTTCGTTGCGGCCTGAATTTGTTCTTCTGTCGCATCAATAACGTTTTCAGTGTAACGTTTCACGAGCATGCCGTAACCAAGATCTTTTTTACTTTCGTTGAATGCGTTGAGAACACTTAGGTCAGTATTGCCTGAACGCAACTCTTCCAGCAACTCATATGCCTTGATACCGTTACGAATTCGTTGTTCATGTTGGCTCATCAAATCACGCAAACCAACAACTGGCGTATCTGTGGAGCGAGTAGCAATCAAACCCAAAACATAAGGAATTTGAATGGAATATTTGTTTTCCATTTTATCTTGATCAGGAATACCAATCAGTGTGAATGAGGCCGGAGGCGGCTGAGTTTCCCATTCAGCTTCAATCGCAGCCAGTTTAATTTTCTGCACATCACCCATTTCGTATCCAGATTCATCACCCAGAACAATCACAGACAATATCGCAGCCATACCAAAACTTGCAGCAATTGCAAAAGATCGTTTGGCAAACGCAAGATCGCGCCCTTTAAGCAAGTAGTAAGAGCTGATGCCCAATACAAAAATGGCACCTGTTACATAGCCCGCAGCAACAGTATGAACAAATTTCACCTGAGCTACCGGGTTCAGTACCAATTCACTGAAACTCACCATTTCCATTCGCATTGTTTCGAAATTGAAATCAGATGCAATCGGGTTTTGCATCCAACCATTCGCAATCAAAATCCACAATGCAGAGAAGTTAGAGCCTAATGCAACCAGCCAAGTAACCGCTAAATGTTGTTTCTTGCTCAGGCGATCCCATCCGAAAAAAAACAGGCCAACGAATGTAGATTCGAGGAAGAATGCCATCAGACCTTCAATGGCCAGCGGCGCACCAAAAATATCACCAACGTAGTGTGAGAAATATGACCAGTTAGTCCCGAACTGGAACTCCATAGTCAAACCTGTTGCGACTCCCAGAGCAAAGTTAATACCAAATAACTTGCCCCAGAATTTTGTCATATCTTTGTAGATCTGTTTGCCAGAAAGGACATATACCGTTTCCATGATCGCAAGCAAGAACGCCATACCGAGCGTTAAAGGCACGAACAGAAAGTGGTACATGGCAGTTAAGGCAAACTGTAATCGTGACAGTTCGACAATATCAAACATCTTGACTCCTAGCTCCTGGCAAGAAGACACCGACTTGCGGCAACCCGACTTTACAAAATAAAAGTCTCGTAACTACCAGCAATAAATGCCTCAAACACAATAATAAATTATTAACTAAATCAAAAAATAAATAGATACCACAATAATATTACGCTTATATTCACACACAATAAATAGCTTTTACGTGACCCAGCTTAGAATTCTGAATATAGGTCAACAATGGCGTAGATTCCCAAGCTAATATCTATATATATTAGATCAATTTAATCAAGTTTAGCGAATGTATTTCATGGTAATAAGTTGATTTTAGTCAGTTTTTTCCTTGTTTTGTTAAGCATTACATCTATTATTTCATTCTAGTTTGTTTAGTGTTAATAAATTGTTATTTTCAATGAGCTGTAATTTATTTTTTGCTGTAAAAAACATTATAAAATTAACTTTTCATTTTCATTCCTTAAAAGATATATTTTTCAATATTTCGAATTAAATTCATAAAATAAATAGAATATTCTAAAATAGGTTAAATTAAATTTAAAAATACCATCTCTTATAAATACACTAACTTACTGTTAATCTTATAAATAAAAATAAAAGGCTACCCTGAGGTAGCCTTTTCCTATAAAAATAGCTTATTTTGAAATTGATTACGCCAATAGTGCTTTTACGGCATCACCAATGTCAGCAAGACTGCGAACAGTCTTAACATCTGCCGCTTCCAGCGCAGTAAATTTCTCATCTGCTGTGCCTTTACCGCCAGCGATAATTGCTCCCGCATGTCCCATGCGCTTACCTTTAGGTGCAGTTACACCCGCAATATAAGCAACAACAGGTTTAGTCACATGATCTTTGATATAAGCAGCCGCTTCTTCTTCTGCTGTGCCACCAATCTCACCAATCATCACAATGGCTTCAGTCTGTGAATCTTCCTGGAACAGCTTCAAGATATCGATAAAGTTTGAACCCGGGATTGGGTCACCACCAATACCGACACAGGTAGATTGCCCTAATCCAGCATCAGTAGTCTGTTTAACCGCTTCATAAGTCAGTGTACCAGAACGCGAGACAATGCCCACTTTGCCGGATTTATGAATGTGACCAGGCATAATACCGATCTTACATTCATCAGGAGTTATCACTCCCGGACAGTTAGGGCCAATCATGCGAACACCCGCTTGATCCAGTTTTACTTTCACTGTCAGCATATCAAGCGTTGGAATACCTTCTGTAATAGTGATGATCAGTTTAATACCTGCTTCAATCGCTTCTAAAATAGAATCTTTACAGAATGGGGCTGGAACATAGATAACAGAAGCGGTTGCACCCGTTGCTTCAACAGCTTCACGTACAGTATTGAACACGGGTAATCCCAAATGCTCAGTACCGCCTTTGCCTGGTGTCACACCACCAACCATTTGAGTACCGTAAGCAATCGCCTGTTCTGAGTGGAAAGTACCTTGGCTACCGGTAAAGCCCTGACAAATCACTTTGGTATTTTTATCGATTAAAATAGACATTATTTATTCCCCACCGCTGCTACTGCCTGTTTAGCTGCGTCTGTCAAACTGGTCGCTGCAATGATGTTCAAACCACTGTCTGCCAGTTTCTTCGCACCCAGTTCAGCATTGTTTCCTTCCAGACGAACAACGACTGGTACGTTAACGCCTACTTCTTCCACAGCGCCAATAATGCCGTCAGCAATCAGGTCACAACGGACAATACCGCCAAAGATATTTACCAAAACAGCTTTGACATTTTCATCTGACAAAATAATTTTGAATGCTTCGGTAACACGCTCTTTCGTCGCACCGCCACCCACATCAAGGAAGTTTGCCGGGGTACCGCCGTGCAGTTTGACAATGTCCATCGTTCCCATTGCCAGACCAGCACCATTCACCATGCAACCAATGTTTCCATCCAGCGCAACATAGTTTAGTTCCCACTGTGCAGCCTGAGCTTCACGTGAATCTTCCTGTGAAGAATCATGCATTTCACGCAGTTCAGCCTGACGGAACATGGCGTTACCATCAGCGCTCAATTTCCCGTCCAGACAGATGAGGTCATCTTGAGTAGTAATAACCAGCGGGTTGATTTCAACCAGAGCCAGATCACGCTCCAGGAACAGGTTTGCCAATCCCAAAAAAATCTTGGTGAATTGACCAACTTGCTTACCAGTCAAACCGAGTTTAAACGCCAATTCACGGCCTTGATAAGACATAGGGCCAGTCAGTGGGTCGATAATTGCTTTATGAATCAGCTCGGGCGTTTCTTCCGCCACTTTTTCTATTTCGACACCACCTTCAGTTGAGGCCATGAAAACTACACGACGCGTACCACGATCAACAACAGCACCGAGATACAGCTCCTTGGCAATGTCGGTTGCTCCTTCCACCAAAATCTGATGAACAGGTTGTCCCTGTGCATCTGTCTGGTAAGTGACCAGTCGTTTACCCAGCCATTGTTCAGCAAAAGCACGGATCTCTTCCTTGCTATTGACGACTTTCACGCCACCAGCCTTACCCCGGCCACCTGCATGAACCTGACATTTAACGACCCAAGGGCCTGAACCAATCTTGGATGCTGCTTCTTCTGCTTCGCGCGGGGTTGTGCAAGCATAGCCAGCAGGTGCTGGTAAACCATACCGTGCGAAAAGTTGTTTTGCCTGATATTCGTGTAAATTCATGATGTTCTATCCATAATTTTATCTAAGAAAGGTAAACTACCTTCTATTTTGTTGCTCTGGATATGACCAGCCCGAAGGCTGGCCTGTATATACATTTTTACATCAACGTCGTACTACTTCAGACTTGGCGGAGCTTAACACCCTCCGCCGATAGTGGTGCTATACATCCAGCAACAAACGTGTTGGATCTTCGAGCATTTCTTTGATGGTCACCAGAAAGCCCACCGATTCACGGCCATCAATCAGTCGGTGATCATAGGACAGTGCCAGATACATCATAGGAAGGATTTCAACCTGACCATTCACTGCCATTGGGCGATCTTTAATGGCATGCATGCCGAGGATTGCACTTTGTGGTGGGTTAATGATAGGTGTAGACATCAGCGAGCCGAAAACACCGCCATTAGTAATGGTAAAATTACCGCCAGTGAGTTCTTCAACAGTCAATTTACCGTCACGGCCTTTGATAGCCAGCTCTTTGATGTTTTTCTCAATATCAGCCATGCCGAGTGCATCTGCATCACGCAATACAGGTGTAACCAGCCCGCGTGGTGTAGATACTGCAATGCTGATATCAAAATAGTTGTGATAAACCACATCAGTGCCATCAATAGAAGCGTTCACTTCTGGATAGCGTTTCAATGCTTCAACCACTGCTTTCACATAGAAAGACATAAAGCCCAAACGCATGCCATGACGTTTTTCAAACGCATCGCCGTACTGCTTGCGCAGTTCCTGAATTGGCTTCATGTTGACTTCGTTGAATGTCGTCAACATTGCCGTATTGTTTTTCGCTTCCAGCAGACGTTCAGCAACACGCTTACGCAGGCGAGTCATTGGAACACGTTTCTCACTGCGATGTGGCAGTGGAGATTTCTGTGCCGCAGGTGCCGATACAGCAGGCTTATCACCTTCTTTTTTATTCGCAGCGATATATCTTTCTATGTCTTCACGAACAATACGACCACCTACACCGCTGCCTTTAATTGCAGCTGGATCTAAATTATGCTCTGCGATCAAGCGACGAACCGTTGGACTCAGAGCATCATTACTTTCTTCTTCCAGAGAGGCAGACTGGCGTTGTGCTGGTGTTGATTCTGTTTTTTCTTTCACTTCAGCAGGTATGCCTGTGCTGTCACCCAAACGGATGCGACCAATCAGTTGCCTGGACAATACAGTGGTGCCTTCTTCTTCCAAAATAGCTTCCAGAACACCAGCTTCACTTGCTGGTACTTCCAAAACAACTTTGTCAGTTTCAATTTCAACCAGCACATCGTCACGCTCTATGGTGTCACCCGGTTTTTTATGCCATGTTGCAACAGTGGCATCTGCAACAGATTCAGGAAGGTCCGGAACCAGAATTTCTACGCTACTCATTTTCTATCCTTATTTATTCAACGTTCAGTGCGTCATCAACCAGTGCTTTCTGTTGCTTCTGGTGAACAGACGGATATCCCACAGCCGGGGAAGCAGATGCTGGACGACCTGCATAACGTAAAGATGCCCCGAATGGGATCGCTTCACGGAAATTATGTTGACTGCAATACCAGGCCCCTTGGTTCAATGGCTCTTCCTGACACCAGACGAAGTCATGAACGTGAGCATATTGCTCAAGCTGAGCTTGCAAATGCTGACGTGGAAATGGATACAGCTGTTCAATGCGCACGATAGCAACATTAGTCTGTTCATTCTTACGGCGCTGTTCCAGAAGGTCGTAATAAACTTTACCGGAACAAAGTACAACACGTTTAACATCCTTTGGATCTAATACATCAATTTCACCAATCACTGGTTCGAATTTGCCGTCAGCCATTTCATTCAGACTGGATACAGCCAATGGGTGACGCAGAAGTGATTTAGGTGACATAACGATAAGCGGACGACGCATACCTCGCAGAGACTGACGGCGCAGCATGTGATAAACCTGAGCTGGTGTCGATGGCACGCACACCTGCATGTTTTGCTCTGCACACAGCTGCAGATAACGTTCCAAACGCGCTGATGAATGCTCTGGTCCCTGACCTTCATAACCATGTGGCAACAACATAACCAGACCACACATGCGACCCCATTTTTGTTCGCCGGAGCTGATGAACTGGTCAATTACGGTCTGAGCTACATTAGCAAAGTCACCAAATTGAGCTTCCCAAATCGTCAGGGCACGAGGTTCTGTTGTTGCATAGCCGTATTCAAATGCCAGCACTGCTTCTTCTGACAGTACCGAATCCCATACGTTGAATGCACCCTGACCATTGTGAATATTTTCCAGCGGCACATAGACAGAAGCATTGGTCTGATTGTGAATTACTGCATGGCGGTGGAAGAAAGTACCACGACCCGCATCTTCACCGGAAAGACGCACAGGAATGCCTTCATCAACCAGCGTTGCATAAGCCAGTGTTTCCGCTCCACCCCAGTCAAACAGTTTATTGCCATTAGCCATTTCGGCACGATCACCATAAATTTTGGCAACACGTGAATGCATTTCAACTTCGGCAGGAATGGAACTGATACGTTTCCCAAGATCTTGCAGACGTTTCATATCCACTTTATGCGGATATTCTTCATCCCATTCGTGGTTCAGGTAAGGCTCCCATGTGAATGAGTGAAGTCCCATTGGACGCCATTCATCAACAACACAATCACCATGATCTAGCGCATCACGATACAGATTAGCCATCTCAGTGACATCATTGGCAGCCAGCAAACCTTCCTCTATCAGCTTGTCAGCATAGATTTTACGGGCTGTTGGCTGTTTTTTGATTTTCTGGTACATCAGTGGCTGGGTTGCACTTGGTTCATCAGCTTCGTTATGGCCGTGACGACGATAACAAACCAAGTCGATCATCACGTCACGTTTAAAGGTATTACGGAAATCAAGTGCCAGACGAGTAACAAATGCAACTGCTTCTGGATCATCTGAATTAACGTGGAAAATAGGTGCCTGAACCATCTTCACAATATCAGTACAATACTGTGTTGAACGTGCATCTTTCGGATTAGAAGTCGTGAAGCCAACTTGGTTGTTAATCACAATGCGAACTGTACCACCAACTTCGTAGCCACGAGCCTGAGACATGTTCAGTGTTTCCTGAACAACCCCTTGCCCTGTGACTGCTGCATCGCCGTGGATGGTAACAGGCAGAACCATATTGCTGCGACCTTCATCAAGACGATCACGACGGGCACGAACAGAACCGATAACGACAGGGCTGACAATTTCAAGGTGAGATGGGTTAAAGGCCAGTGCTAAATGAACTAAGCCACCTTCAGTTTCGAAATCAGAAGAAAAACCCTGATGGTATTTTACGTCACCAGTACCAAGGTGTTCTTTGTGTTTACCCGCAAATTCGTCGAATAGATCGGCTGGCTTTTTACCCAGAAGGTTAACGAGAACGTTGAGACGACCACGATGTGCCATTCCAAACACAACTTCACGGGTATCCTGTTTACCCGCATGGCGAATCAGCTCTTTCAGCATAGGGATAAGAGCGTCACCACCTTCAAGGGAGAAACGTTTCGCCCCCGGGAACTTAGCGCCAAGATAACGTTCTAAACCTTCCGCAGACGTCAACTCTTTCAGGAAACGACGTTTTTCTTCTGAACTGAACTGTGAACTTACCGCCACAGATTCCAGACGTTGCTGAATCCAACGTTTTTCCTCTGTATTGGTGATATGCATGTATTCCGCACCAATTGAACCGCAATAAATGCGCTTCAATGCGTCATACAGATCAGCCAATTTCATTGTCTCTTTACCAATGGCAAAAGAGCCCACATTAAACGTTTCTTCAAAATCCGCTTTTGTTAAATTATGGAAAGCAGGATCAAGATCTGGTACAGATTCCTGTTTCCATAATCCCAATGGATCAAGGTTCGCATGTTGGTGTCCGCGGAAGCGGAATGCGTTGATGAGCTGCAAGACTTTGACTTGTTTTGCATCCATTGCCGGATCGCTGACCGAAGAGTGGTAACGCGTGGCATCTTTTGCCAGACGACGGAAATAATCGCGTGTCTGTGAGTGAAGTTGTTCCCCGCCAAGTCCTACATCCGGTAATTGTTGGAAAATTTCTCTCCAACTTGCATCAACAGAGTTAGGATCGGTTATATAGTCTTCATAGAGTTGCTCTATGTAAGACTGGTTTGCACCAGCCAGAAAGCTCGAGTCCAGCCAGTCCTTCATTGCGCCGTTCTGCATTGTGATCCCTTAAGCTTTAAAAGCTTTAGTTTTCGCCGTGGTTAACAAATACCGCTTAATTAGCGGTGTTGACAAAAGGTTCATTTGGACGTGCTTAATGCATGTTCTTTAATTTGGGTTTTTCTACCCTCAAGGAACCCTTAAAAACTGAATACAGTTTTTAAGGGTTCCTTATATTTAGAAATATGCATAATCTTTTACAGTAGGCAATTTATCATTTTTCATTCTTTATGCCCTCCACTGGTTTGGTATTTATTTCAAATTTGTGGAGGGCAACATTATATGCATTATTCACACGCAAATTATGTGTTATTTATGCACAAAATTTTATTTATGCACTGTGTTTCAGCAGCATAGATTTAATATGACCAATCGCTTTTGTCGGGTTCAGTCCTTTAGGACATACGTTGACACAGTTCATGATCCCGTGGCAGCGGAAAACACTGAAAGCATCATTCAGATTATCCAAACGTGAGGCTGTTTCAGTATCACGGCTATCAATCAAGAAACGATACGCTGCCAGAAGACCCGCTGGACCAATAAATTTATCAGGATTCCACCAGAATGACGGGCAGGATGTCGAGCAGCAAGCACATAGAATACATTCATACAAGCCATCCAATTTTTCACGCTGTTCTGGTAATTGCAGGTGTTCACGCGATGGAGGATTTTTATCATCATTAATCAGATAAGGGCGGATTTTTTCATATTGCGCATAAAACTGCCCCATATCAACAACCAGATCACGAACCACAGGCAAGCCCGGCAACGGACGAATAACAATTTTTTTATTGCCACGACGCAGTGCTGAAATCGGCGTAACACAAGCCAAACCATTTTTACCATTCATATTCACACCATCAGAGCCACAAACTCCCTCACGGCAAGAACGACGGAATGCTAAGGTCGGATCTTGCTCTTTTAGCTGGATAAGTGCATCCAGCAACATCATGTCACGCCCTTCCTCAGCTTCCAGAGTGTAGTCCTGCATATGGGGCACATCATCTACATCTGGATTATAACGATAAATTGAGAATTCAAGTTTCATAATCTATTTCTCCGCAACTGGAATATCAGCAACGCAATTAGTAAGAACGCACTTTCGGCGGGAAAGCTTCACGCAGTTTTGGCTGCATATTTACTTCACGACGAGTCATGCTCTCAGTTTGCGGCAAATACAGGCTATGGCAGAGCCAGTTAGCATCATCACGTTCTGGGTAATCAAAACGGCTGTGGGCACCACGGCTTTCTGTGCGGAAGTTCGCAGCGACTGCGGTAGAATAAGCAGTTTCCATCAAGTTATCTAATTCCAGACATTCGATGCGCTGGGTATTGAATTCTGACGAAGTATCATCCAGACGAGCATTTTTCAAACGATCACGGATCACTTTCAGTTCATCCAGCCCTTTCGCCATTGAGTCGCCTTCGCGGAATACCGAGAAGTTATTCTGCATGCAGGATTGCAGAGTCTTACGGATTTCAACTGGATCTTCACCTGAACGGGTATTGTTCCAACGATTCAGACGTTGCAATCCAAGATCAATATCAGATTCACTGGCATCGCGGCTGGTCCCCTGCTCCATCAGACACTCTTTCAAATGCAAACCTGCGGAACGACCGAATACCACCAAATCGAGCAATGAGTTACCACCCAGACGGTTTGCTCCGTGAACGGATACACAGGCAATTTCACCCACGGCAAACAAGCCCGGAATCACAACGTCTTCGCCTTTTTCGTTGACTGTCAATGCCTGACCAGTGATCTTCGTCGGAATACCACCCATCATATAGTGGCAAGTCGGAATAACCGGAATCGGCTCTTTCACCGGATCTACGTGAGCGAAAGTACGGGATAATTCGAGGATACCCGGCAGACGGGATTCCAACACTTCCTTGCCCAGATGATCCAGTTTCAATTTCGCATGAGGTCCCCATGGACCATCACAACCACGACCTTCACGGATTTCAATCATGATGGAACGAGCAACCACATCACGACCGGCAAGATCTTTCGCATTTGGTGCATAACGCTCCATGAAGCGCTCACCATCTTTATTCAGGAGGTAACCGCCTTCACCACGGCAGCCTTCTGTAACCAATACACCCGCACCAGCGATACCCGTTGGGTGGAATTGCCACATTTCCATGTCCTGCACAGGGACACCAGCACGCAGAGCCATACCAACACCATCACCTGTATTAATATGCGCATTGGTTGTGGATTGATATATACGGCCTGCACCACCGGTTGCCAAAATGGTTGCTTTAGATTTGAAATAGACGACTTCACCCGTTTCAATACAAATAGCGGTACAACCAACAATCGCACCATCCTGATTTTTAACCAGATCCAGTGAATACCACTCCGAGAAAATAGTCGTGTGATTTTTTAAATTTTGCTGATACAAAGTGTGCAGTAGAGCATGACCAGTACGGTCAGCGGCAGCGGCAGTACGAGCAGCCTGTTCACCACCAAAATTCCTGGATTGCCCGCCGAATGGACGCTGATAAATCCGGCCATCATCCAGACGGGAGAACGGCAAGCCCATGTGTTCCAGTTCCAGAATGGCTTCTGGCCCTGTTTTACACATATATTCGATGGCATCCTGATCACCGATATAATCGGAGCCTTTCACCGTGTCATACATATGCCATTCCCAGTTATCATCATGGGTGTTGCCCAGAGCTACAGTAATTCCGCCCTGTGCTGAAACAGTATGTGAACGGGTTGGGAATACCTTGGAAATCAAGGCACAGGATAAACCCATTTGTGAAATTTGTAGTGCGGCACGCATACCTGCGCCGCCAGCACCGATAACAACAGCGTCAAACTCTCTTACTGGCAGTTTCATTTATGCACCCCACACAACAATTGTTCCGTAAATCAAATAAGATAACAGTGCCACAATAATTACCAGTTGCAGCACCAGACGCAGTGCGAGAGGCTTGACATAATCTGTCAGCACCTGCCACATACCGATCCATGCGTGAACCAGAATGGAAATTAACGTCAATACTGTGAACACTTTAGTGAGAGATGCAGAGAAGAAACCGCGCCAGACTTCATAAGTCATATCCGACGTTGTTGCGACAAAACCAACGAGGTAAAGGACGTACAAAACAATAATAATTGCAGATGCACGTAACAGCAGCCAATCCTGAATACCCGTACGACCCAATGCGGATGCGTTGCTTACCATAATAATACCCCAGCCAGAATAGACAGAATAACCGCGATCACTATTGCTACTTTGGCAGAAGCACTACCGGTAGCAAGGTTTTCCTCCAAGAAGCCGAAATCCATCAATACATGGCGAATACCCCCACAAACGTGGTAAGCCAACGCCGTCAATATCCCCCACAGGATAAATTTGGCGAAGAAGCCAGTCATGATTTCAGATGCTTGTAGGAATCCCTCCTGCGAAGATAGTGACATACCCAACAACCACAGCAAAATGCCGACTGCGATAAAGGTGATGACGCCTGAGATACGGTGCAAGATCGATGCTATTGCGGAGACGGGTTGGTTAATCGTCCGCAGATCAAGGTTGACAGGTCTTTGTTTTTTCACAATTTTGCCCACAAAGCTTTTTTTTATTTTCCATCCTCCGGTCCTGGGCGGGAATCAGACAGCGCTAAGAGGATACAAAGACACAACATAATAAAACTAACAATCCTTACTGTTCATCATAAAGTTGTGATTTGGTTACGCTGGGTGCTCCTACATCAGGGTAATCCGGAGACCTGACGGAAGTATAAGTACTTCACATTGTTATTACAATTACCACACAATATGATTATTAACATTTAGCTTGAACAGTGAGAAAGATCACGCTTCAAACCTTTACTATAAAAAACATTATCTTGTTTGACAAATATTAAACATTTATCTTACATATATGTCGTTATATATTGTTTGCCGTCGTTCCACGATGAAAAAATAAACTTAACGAAAAACAGAAGTTATGGAAAAGTATTGTTTAAGCACAAAATGGTAACATTTTATGTCAAGAATACTTTAAACATAATTCCCAGAAACTTTTTAACAACCTGAAAACCATTGTCATCCGTAATGAGATTTCAGCGTTAAATGTGATACCAGCCTGATTTTAAATTCTCTCCGGTAGCACAATGCCTTCGGCACAGTATAAATTGCGCCTATCTGGTTGTTAGGGGTTATAAATATAAGCGCTAAGGAGATGTAAATGGCTGATAAAAAGGCTGCGTTGAACATAAATGGTTCAGCTGCTATCGAACTAGACGTACTAACGCCGACCCTAGGTTTTGAAGTGATTGACGTTCGTACTCTCGGCTCAAAGGGCTTCTATACCTACGATCCTGGCTTTACTTCCACTGCCTCCTGTGAGTCGAAAATCACCTATATTGATGGCGATGAAGGCATTTTGCTACACCGTGGTTTTCCCATCGATCAGCTTGCAACGGAATCAACCTATCTGGAAGTCTGTTACATTCTGCTGTACGGCGAGCCGCCAACTCCCGAAGAATATGAAAAGTTTAAAAAGACGGTAACCCGCCATACGATGATCCATGAACAGATCACCCGCCTGTTCCACGGTTTCCGCCGTGATTCCCATCCAATGGCTGTACTTTGTGGTGTTACTGGCGCGCTGGCTGCCTTCTACCATGATGCATTGGATGTCCATAATCCTCACCATCGTGAAATCACCGCTTATCGCCTGCTCTCCAAAATGCCAACTGTGGCGGCAATGTGTTACAAATATTCCCTTGGACAACCTTTCGTTTACCCACGCAATGAACTGTCCTACGCGGCTAACTTCTTGCACATGATGTTTTCAACACCTTGTGAGGAATATAAAGTTAATCCTGTGTTGGAACGCGCTATGGATCGTATTTTCATTCTGCATGCAGACCATGAACAGAATGCTTCAACTTCAACAGTGCGTACTGCGGGTTCTTCTGGTGCCAACCCGTTTGCCTGTATCGCCGCAGGAATCGCATCCCTGTGGGGACCAGCACATGGCGGCGCAAACGAAGCTTGTCTGCGTATGCTGGAAGAGATCCAAACTGTCGAGCACATTCCTGAATTCATTGCTCGCGCTAAAGATAAAAACGACTCTTTCCGCCTGATGGGCTTTGGTCACCGTGTTTATAAAAACTACGATCCACGCGCGACAGTAATGCGCGAAACCTGCCATGAAGTGCTGAATGAACTCGGCCTGAATGACAGCCTGCTGGAAGTGGCAATGGAACTGGAGCGTATCGCCCTGAACGACCCGTATTTCATTGAGAAGAAACTGTACCCGAACGTTGATTTCTATTCTGGCATCATATTGAAAGCCATGGGTATTCCATCGTCCATGTTCACTGTGATTTTCGCCATTGCCCGTACCATCGGCTGGATTGCGCACTGGAATGAAATGCATGATGAAGGCCTGAAGATCGCTCGCCCACGCCAGCTTTATACTGGTCATAGCAAACGTGACTTTGCGAGCCAATTAAAAAAGTAATTTAGTTATACACTTCGTCTTTCAAACTGCCTCTTTGTTTGCTGCGCTCGCTCACCCCGGTCACATAGTTATCTATGCTCCCGGGGATTTGCTCTCTTGCCGTCGCGATGCAACTTGAAAGGCGAAGTGTATAAATTATGTATCAACCGATGAAAGTAAAGACCGTTTCCATCAAAATATAAACACACCCCAGCTTCTTTCTCCGGGAATCAACCGGGGGCTATATCAAACATTAAGCCGGATTAGGAATATCAATAAAAGTTACATCCAAACCATGATTATTGGCCAGCCATTCACCGAGTGCTTTGATGCCATAACGCTCTGTGGCGTGATGTCCGGCGGCAAAGAAATGCAGCCCCATCTCACGGGCAACATGGATAGTCTTTTCTGATACTTCCCCTGTCACAAAAGCATCAACACCAAATTCAGCCGCCTGCTCGATAAAACTCTGGCCACCGCCTGTACACCATGCCAGTGTGCGAATTTCTTCCGATGCATTGTCGCCACAGTGCAAGACCTTTCGTTCCAACTCTTTTTCAAGGCGGTCTGTCAATTCTGCGGGAGTAATGGGCTGATCAAAAACACCATGAGGAAGCAGAGAATCAATATTGCCGATAATCTTCGCGCCCATTTTTCGAGCCAGCTGGACATTGTTACCCAATGTAGGATGAGCATCCAGCGGAAGATGATAGCCATACAAGTTGATATCATTGCAAAGCAGAGTTTGTAAACGGCGGCGTTTCATGCCACGGATAACCGATGATTCATTCTTCCAGAAGTACCCATGATGCACGATGATGGTATCCGCTTCGAGGCGAACCGCTTCGTCCAACAATTCCTGACAGGCTGTCACACCTGTAACTATCCTCTGAACATGGGGACGGCCTTCCACTTGCAGTCCATTGGGGGCATGGTCTTGAAATTCAAGGACATTCAATTCCGTATTGAGCACATGTTCCAATTCAACATTGTTCATCACATTCCCCCTATTACTTAGTTTTTTCAACATAAAATACATATCTGCCATAACTAAGCCAATTAACCCGCCAAATTACCTGTTTTTTTACATTCCTGTGGCAATTCGAACCCCATTAGATATAGATTGCATATTATATATACTGCATATAAAACAAAACACCTCGCCAGAGTAAACCAGTGAGGTGTCAAAATGCTATATTAAAATCAAAGTACTTGTTCAGGCAGAAAGCGCTAAGATGAAAAAAGCAAACCTGATAGACGGAAAATGCAGTCATGCGCTGTCATAATGGAATTTCAACGGTTTCGAATACCTGCGGCCGTTTCTGAACTTTCCAGCCACACGGGCCTATCACTGGTTTTCAGCCATACTTTATGCAAGTAGCTGTAAATTCGGGCTATAAATCACTCTTTTTTCCTGTGTGCGTAATTTAATTACAAAAAAATACCTAAACAGAAACAAAACAAACAATTTAAAAACAAAAAATTAACCCTCTATTGTTTGCTACACTTGCCTTAATAACGCTTATTAACTAATTCTGTTTTCCTTTTATACATTTTTGACATTTCCGGATCTCTTTTAACAACTTTCTCTTTTAACAACTTACTTACATGATCATATCTATATCCAATGGATTTCTGGATGCAGCGCGACGGCAAGGGAACAAATCCCCAACAACTTAGATAACCGTATATTTATAAAAACGGTGACTGGGTAAATGAAGCAGCCAACAAAGCTGCAACTTGAAAGACAACGGATATGTGCAATAACTGGCTAGTTCTTAAAGAAATAAGCAAGGAGAGATACACCATGAACGTATTGATCATCATTGGTATTTTTCTGGTGGTGCTATTACTAATTTATCTGATTTATGCGCTATTAAATGCGGAGGACTTTTAAATGGCAGCATCGGCTTTTCTACTGATTGCCAGTTTTCTGTTACTTCTGTTTCTATTAAGTAAACCTCTTGGCAGTCTGATTGCCCGTTTAGTCGAAGGAGAACTACCACACTGGCTGACCAAAACAGAAACCAATCTGTGGCGCTGCTGTGGACTACAAAAACCCGGCACCAGCATTAAAGAGATGAACTGGTGGCACTATTTTATCACCATCCTCATATTCAACATTACAGGATTATTGCTGTTATTTATCCTGCTGATAAGCCAAGGGCATCTGCCATTGAATCCACAGCATTTTCCTGGGATGAAATGGGATCTGGCTTTAAATACCGCTATTAGCTTTGTCACCAATACCAATTGGCAGGCTTACAGCGGAGAAAATACGCTTAGTTATCTAAGCCAAATGGCGGGATTGACTGTTCAGAACTTTCTGTCTGCGGCAACAGGAATTGCAGTAGCATTTGCCTTTATACGGGCATTTTCCCGCCAAGGGGTTAACACACTGGGAAATGCATGGATCGATATTACGCGCATCACCCTGTATCTTTTGCTACCACTGGCAGTCATTATTGCCTTACTTTTTGTCAGCCAAGGGATTATCCAAAATCTCTCTCCTTATGTACTGATTCATTCCATTGAAAATCAACAACAATTACTCCCTATGGGACCCGTCGCCTCACAAGAGGCAATCAAAATATTGGGAACAAATGGTGGAGGATTTTTTGGGGCAAACTCTGCACATCCATTTGAAAATCCAACCGCATTCAGTAACTTTATTCAAGTTCTGGCTATTTTCTTGATTCCCAGTGCATTGTGTTTCACATTCGGTCTAGTTGTTGGAGATAACCGCCAGGGTTACACCTTGCTCTGGGCTATGAGTCTTATTTTTATTTTCGCTACAATCGCTGTGATGTATGCCGAAATAAATGGTAATCCTCATCTTGTATCCCCCAGCATCAGCAGTCATTTCAATATGGAAGGGAAGGAAACCCGTTTTGGTATTCTTGCATCCTCTCTCTATAGCGTAGTTACCACAGCCGCCTCGTGTGGTGCTGTCAATGCCATGCATGATTCTTTCACTGCACTGGGAGGTATGGTGCCACTCTGGTTAATACAAATCGGTGAAGTGATATTCGGCGGTGTAGGTGCTGGCCTTTATAGCATGTTGTTGTTCGTCCTTCTGGCTGTATTTATTGCAGGTTTGATGATTGGCCGCGCACCAGAATACTTAGGTAAAAAAATCGATGTCTATGATATGAAAATGGTCGCATTGGCAATTTTGATTACCCCTTCACTTGTCTTACTGGGGACCGCTTTGGCGATTTCAACCGATGTCGGTCGCAATGCAATTACCAACCCCAGTGCTCATGGCTTTACCGAGGTACTCTATGCTTTTTCCTCTGCCGCCAACAATAACGGGAGTATGTTTTCTGGACTGAGTGCCAATAATGTTTTTTATAATTTATTGTTGGGAACTGTGATGTTTCTCGGACGCTTTGGCAGCATTGTGCTGATCCTTGCGATCGCTGGTTCTATGATCAGAAAAAAACGCCAGCCTATCAGCAGTGGTACCCTACCGACATACGGTTTTCTCTTCACTGGATTATTAATTCTGGTTGTTTTATTAATTGGCGCACTCACGTTTATTCCCGCTCTGGCCCTTGGTCCCATTGCAGAACATTTACAACTTTGGCAATAAGAGTGTGAGGTAACTCATGAAAAACAGACAACAAGCATTATTTGAATCTACTTTGATTCGCCATGCACTTATCAATTCACTAAAAAAATGTTATCCCACTCTCCAATGGCGTAATCCCGTTATGTTTGTTGTTTATCTGGGAAGCTGCCTGACTACCGCCTTATGGATTGGAATATTAGTGGGACAGCTCACCGGTAACGCTCTATTTACTGGCTCAATTGCCCTTTGGCTATGGTTTACTGTGCTATTTGCCAATTTTGCAGAAGCTTTGGCGGAAGGACGCAGCAAGGCGCAAGCATCCAGCCTAAAAGACGTAAAAAAAACCAGTTGGACAACTAAACTGACATCGCCCAATCGTGAAGCCACAAAAGAAAAGGTGGTTTCTGATATTTTATGCAAAGGCGATATTGTGTTGGTAGAAGCAGGCGAAATTATTCCCTGTGATGGTGAAGTCCTCAAAGGAGGTGCCTCCGTTGACGAAAGTGCTATTACAGGAGAGTCTGCTCCGGTTATCCGCGAATCTGGGGGAGATTTTGCCTCAGTTACTGGTGGCACCCGGGTTTTATCAGATTGGCTGATTATTGAATGTACCGTCAATCCGGGAGATACTTTTCTGGATAGGATGATTTCAATGGTCGAAGGTGCCAAACTGCGCAAAACACCCAATGAAATATCCCTCACCATTTTACTTATTGCATTAACCATTATTTTCCTGCTCGTCTGTATAAGCCTGCTTCCTTTTTCCTTCTTCAGTGTTCATGCCAACCAATCCGGTGCTCCTCTCACACTCACTGTGCTTGTTGCCCTGCTGGTTTGCCTTATTCCTACCACTATTGGTGGGTTACTTTCCGCAATTGGCATTGCAGGCATGAGCCGCATGCTGGGTGCCAATGTAATCGCCACAAGTGGGCGCGCCATTGAAGCCGCTGGCGATGTGGACGTTCTGCTACTGGATAAAACTGGAACAATCACGCTGGGGAATCGCCAGGCATCTCAATTTTTACCCGCCCCCGGCGTAACAGAACAACAGTTGGCCGATGCAGCCCAGCTATCTTCTCTCTCTGATGAAACACCGGAAGGACGCAGTATCGTGATTTTGGCAAAACAGCGTTTTAATATGCGTGAACGCGATCTTCTGGCACTGAATGCCAAATTTATTCCTTTCTCAGCGATGACACGCATGAGCGGAGTTAACATTGGCAATCGCATGATTCGCAAAGGTGCAGTTGATGCCGTTCGTCGTTATATCAAAGCTAACCACAGTCAATTCCCTGATGCGATTGATCTTTTAGTACAACAAGTTGCACACAAAGGGGGGACCCCGTTGGTCGTTGCTGAAAATCAGCAAGTTCTGGGAGTTGTTGCCTTGAAAGATATAGTCAAAGGCGGAATCAAAGAACGTTTCAGTGAAATGCGCAAAATGGGCATAAAAACCGTAATGATTACAGGGGACAACCACCTGACCGCTGCTGCGATTGCAGCCGAAGCGGGTGTTGATGATTTTCTGGCAGAAGCTACCCCGGAAGCGAAACTGGCTCTTATCCGCCAATATCAGTCCGAAGGGCGCCTGGTTGCCATGACGGGAGATGGTACAAATGATGCACCAGCACTGGCGCAGGCAGATGTTGCTGTTGCGATGAATTCAGGTACGCAGGCTGCAAAAGAAGCGGGCAATATGGTGGATTTGGATTCTAATCCCACTAAGCTGATTGAAGTTGTGCATATTGGTAAACAGATGTTGATGACCCGTGGTTCTTTGACCACGTTCAGCATCGCCAATGACATAGCCAAGTACTTCGCCATCATTCCCGCAGCCTTTGCCGTGACGTATCCCCAGCTTAATACCCTGAACTTAATGCATCTTCATTCACCGGGGTCGGCAATACTGTCCGCAACTATTTTCAATGCAATCATCATCATTTTCCTGCTTCCTTTAGCTTTAAAAGGTGTCAGTTACCAGCCAATGAATGCATTATCACTTCTGCGCCGAAACTTATGGATATATGGTTTCAGTGGCTTGCTTGTTCCCTTTGTCGGCATCAAGCTCATTGATATGCTGCTAACTGTATTAGTTCTAAAATAACTTATTGTTAAATAACTAAGCCTGTACAAAGGTGATAAAAATGATTTGGTTACGTTCTTCGATTGTTTTGCTGACATTTCTTGCGATAATCACGGGTATTGCCTATCCATTACTGGTGACAGGAATATCTGAAGCCTTATTTCCCCACCAGGCTCAAGGGTCATTAATAGAACAAAATGGCAAATGGGCTGGTTCTAAGTTAATTGGTCAAAATTTTACCAAGGCCATCTATTTTCATGGGCGCCCTTCTATGACAGCCGAAAAGCCGTATAACACTCTGGCATCTGGAGGCAGCAATCTTTCAATCACTAATCCAGTATTGACCAACAAATTGCACCAAAACATTATCCGAGTACGTTTATTTAATTATCCCGAAAGCCTTCCGATCCCTGTTGAATTAGTAACGGCATCCGGTAGTGGGCTAGATCCCCATATTTCCCCCGAAGCTGCTGAATTTCAGGCGCAACGTGTTGCTAAATCCCGCCACTTGCCACTCAAGACGGTTAATGAATTAATTCAGAAGCACACTGAATATCCCTTACTGAATTATTTAGGCAACCCCGTGGTGAATGTACTAGAACTTAATCTGGCTCTTGATAATCTACATCCAAAAGGCAGATAAAATATGGATCAAAATGAATCGCAACGCCCCGATCCAGATGATTTACTGACACTGGCAAATAAAAAACCACGCGGCAAGCTCAAAATATTCTTTGGTGCTTGTGCGGGTATTGGTAAAACCTATGCCATGCTGCAAGAAGCCCAACGCCTGCTGGCGCAGGGATTAGACATTATTATTGGGGTTGTTGAAACTCATGAAAGACAAGAAACCGCTGCCTTACTAAAAGGCCTGCCTCAATTACCGCCAAAATATCTTCACCATCATGACCGCAGGGTAACAGCCTTTGATCTTGATGCTGCCCTTGCCCGTCATCCTGCCATTATTCTGATGGATGAACTGGCATTCAGTAATCCTCAGGGATGTCGGCACCCCAAGCGCTGGCAGGATGTGGATGAGCTACTGGAAGCAGGCATTGATGTGCTGACCACAATCAATGTGCAACATCTGGAAAGCCTGAACGATGTTGTCGGGGCAATTACCAGTATCCGCGTCCGCGAAACTATTCCCGATCATATATTTGATCAGGCCGATGATGTGGTTCTGGTCGATCTCCCTCCTGATGACCTGCGCCAGCGGCTTAAAGACGGCAAAGTCTATATTTCTGGTCAGGCTGAGCGTGCCATTGAACATTTTTTCCGGAAAGGAAACCTGATTGCGTTGCGCGAATTAGCACTACGCCGCACGGCAGACCGCGTAGATGATCAAATGCGGGCTTTTCGTGATACCCGTGGACAAAAACCCGTATGGCATACGCGGGATAATTTACTCTTGTGCATTGGCTGCAATGCAGGCAATGAAAAATTGATCCGGACAGCAGCTCGTCTGGCAGCAAAGTTAGATTGTGTCTGGCATGCTGTTTACGTTGAAACTCCTAAATTACACCGCCTGCCAGAGAGCAAACGGCGTACCATTTTAAATGCATTGAAACTGGCGCAAGATCTGGGCGCAGAAACTGCAACGCTCTCTGATTCCCATGAAGAAAAAGCGATTCTGCGCTATGCCAGAGAACATAATCTGGGCAAAATCCTTATTGGCCGTTATTACGGTGCATACTCAAAATTATTTGGTTATAAATGGCGACCTGACTTTGCTGAAAGACTGGGTAAACTCGGCCCTGATCTGGACTTAATTATTGTTGCATTGAAGGACCGGAAACCCTGGGATAAAGAATCAAAAGATCATCGCCCATTCTATGAAAAATGGCGAGTGCCGATCCAGGGCTTCATTATGGCTATCGTGCTTTGCACTTTAACCACTTTCTTTTCGAGAACATTTTTGCTTACCCTTGATAAAGCCAATCTGGTCACTCTCTACCTGCTTGGCGTTGTCATCATCGCCTTATTTTATGGTCGTTGGCCTTCAGTCTTTGCTGCTTTTATCAATGTTGTTAGCTTTGACCTCTTTTTTGTCCAACCGCATTGGTCATTGGCAGTCAAAGAAATGCAATACCTGCTCACATTTACTGTCATGCTGATTGTGGGCGTTGTCGTAGGAAACCTGACCGCAGGAATACGCTATCAGGCCAGAGTTGCCCGCCATCGGGAACAACGAACACGGTACCTGTATGAAATTACCCGGGAACTTAGCCGAGCGTTGAATGAAGAAGATGTAGCCCGTGTCAGCTATCACTTTCTATCCAATAGCTTTCAGGCAAAAACCGGGCTGTTGCTACCAGACAGCAGCCATCGTTTATATCAAGTAAAATCCAATAACGGTGGCCAAATGCAAATCGATAAAGCTATCGCAAAATGGTGCTTTGACAAAAAACAACCTGCTGGGGCTGGTACTGATACTTTACCGGGAGTGCCTTACCAATTACTTCCCATCACCACACCTTCTCAGGTATTCGCCGTTCTTGCGATAGAATCTTCTAACCTGCGCCAATTACTGGTGCCGGAACAACAGCGATTATTACAAACATTCACAGGTATTATTGCCAACGCACTGGAGCGCTTACATCTGGCACGCAGCGCAGAATCTGCCAAACTGGAAACTGAACGAGAGCAACTGTGCAATTCTCTGCTGGCAGCATTATCCGATGATCTACGTACTCCATTGACCGTTATGTTTGGGCAAACAGAAATATTAATGTTAAATTTATCTGCTGAAAATTCACCACACACTCAACAAATCAATCAAATTCGCCAGAAAATTCTCAGTACTTTTCGGCTGGTTAATAATCTACTGGATATGGCACGCATCCAATCGAGGGGGATTCAGCTTAACCTTGAATGGTATCCGCTGGAAAAAATTGTCAGCGGTGCTTTACGTTCATTGGAATATAGCCTTCAACGCTACAATGTAGAACTTTCCCTACCTGCCAATTTATTCTTGCATTGCGATGCAACCTTACTGGAACGTGTTTTTATCAATTTACTGGAAAATGCCATTAAATATACTCATGAACAAACACTCTTGGGCATACAAGCCATCATTGAACAAAAACAAATAAATATTGAAGTCTGGGATGCTGGAATTGGAGTTCCATCAGGGCAAGAACAACTTATTTTCAATAAATTTTCACGCACCAGTAAAAAATCTGCCATACCCGGAATTGGGTTGGGATTAGCCATCTGCCGAGCCATTATTGAGATTCATGGCGGCAAGATATGGGTGACTAACAATAAAAGAGGTGGGGCAAGTTTTCACTTTGTTTTACCGTTGGGGGAGTCACCAAAAATTGCATGTGCTCTAGAGGACATGTAAGTACAGACAAAAACAATACAATATTTATCATCAGCATATTTATCATCAGCATAGAGCAAATCAATTCAACCCCATCACTCACTTTTCAGGTACCCAATCTGACTAACCTTACCCCCTGAGTCATTTCACCGCTACAAATTCCGCCGCTACAATTAATTTGAAAGGAGCAAGCACAGGTATTATTTCTTACGGACAGGTATCCCTTTTCCTCGAATTCCTTCCTGTGGTAAAACCAATACTGCTACTGACCATGCAGGCATAATAACCTCACCATTTCCCTTTATTTTCACTCCCGCAGCCAGAGAGTTACTGCCCAATTCATGCTGAATATCATTTAACTTCAATCCATTGATATTAAGTTCTTTGACAGCAGCAGGCCACGGGGCAGCATTAATAACCACGACCAAGCCATCAAATCGCCAATCACGATCGTGAAAGGTCGTATTACCGTCGTCAATAGTCATCACCAGCAACCCGATTTGCTGATGTGGGCCTACGTTCAAAAAATCAATACGTTGCTTAACCGCAGCTCCATCACCAAGAGCCAGCAATGGTGAAAATCGACGTAAACGCAATAATTCCTGATAAAAGGCCATCATTTGCAATAAGTCACTTCGGGCTGGTTTTTGAACCCAATTTTTCACACGATTAATCAACGGATAATTTTTACCATCATTGCTGCACTCCGGCATTCCCATATCATAGTTATTATCCTTATAGTCATAGCTAACACGATTAAACCAATCACCCGCATTGTAAGAATCACGGGTAAACGATTTTGAGCGTAATAGCTCTGAGCCTTGTTGGTCAAAAGCCAACCCTTGCCCAAGGAATACGGTGGCAAGAGAGATTGCCTGCATACGTACCCGCGTTGCCAGATCTGCATGATATGCAGCCTTGTAGCTAATAATATCCCACAATGTCTGATTATCATGCTTGGATACATAGTTAAGTACTTCAGTGGGATTTGACGCATATCCTGCAATAATGCCTTTATAATCAATTTCATGACCTTTTTTCACTGCCCCGTCTTTGTCAATCATGACAAAATCAGCCAGATTGCCGATCATACCAAGACGCACAAGATCCAATAAATGGCGTACTTCATTTGCATCTAACCGCGAAATTTCATTAGGCAATGTTCCTGCACCATTACCAATCCCCTGATTGGTGCGGATATTATCAGCAAAATCAAACGGCCCACCCCCCCGTACCGCATCCCGCAATCTGTCAGAGAAAGTACCTATGCCAGTCCCCCTAAGATTAATTTGTGAGGCGGTTTCGAACCGATCATCCTGTCCTGAATCCCAGCCTTCACCGAAAAAATAGACTGATGGATTAACAGCCCGGACTTTTTCCAGTGCTGATAGAATTTGTGTTTTGGGGTGATACCCCATTAAATCAAATCGGAACGCATCAATCTTATAGTCTTTAGCCCAGGTCACCAGTGAGTCTTCAATAAGTTTGGCGAACATTCGATGCTCCGGCGCGGTATCGTAACAGCAGGTATTTTTTTCAACCTGACCCGTTATTTCATTCAAACGGTGGTAATACCAAGGTACTATTTTATCCAGTACCGATGTTCGGGCTGTCGGACCAACAGCATCAGTATGGTTGTAAACAACATCCATAATCACATTCATACTTAATTGCTGTTTGATAGCCTGCACCATTGCACGAAACTCTTTTATGCGCCCTGAACCTTCTGGATCAGTGGCATAAGAGCCTTCCGGCACTGAATAGTGAAATGGATCGTAACCCCAATTATAGGAGTCTGTATTTGCCACCATCGCATTCAATTCTTGCACTTGCGGGTTATTGATATCGTCTGTGGGTTGCAATAGTTGTAAAACTTCTCTTACCGTCAATGAACTCTGGCAATAATCAGCAAAACGGCTATTTTTCACTATCGGGTTAATCTGGCACAAACGACTAAATGGATGATCAATATCAGCCACTTTGTCGTTAAATTCATTAATGGAAGCGATATCAAATACAGGTAACAATTCCAGATGGGTTATCCCTGACTGCCCGAGCATTTTTAGGTGCTTGAACATATTACTGTTATTGGCAGTCAGAGCCAGATATTTACCACGCCAAGTTTCTGGGATCGTGTTATCTGCAACAGAAAGATCGCGGATGTGCGTTTCAGAAATGGTCATACGCGCAATATCTGCGGATGTGCTTTGCGAGTGTGGAGTAAGCAAATTATCCCAGTTTTTCGGTTTCAATGCTCCATCATCCAGATTGACAATCTGACTATATTCCGAATTGCTGGACAAACTATACGAATAGGGATCAGTAACCTCATAATGTTCGACATTGCGGGATTGGGGATGGTACACAGTTAATGCATAGCGGTAATAGGAACCCATCAATGCTCTATCACCCTGCCATGACCAAGAGCCACTTGCTGCGTCACGTTGCATTATATGATTAGCAATAATCTGTTTGTTTTGATTATAAATTAATATATTGACCTCTTGCGCACTAGGTGCCCAGAGGCGGAAAAGTATTCCCTTATCATTGACTAATGCACCATATTTTAACGTTTCAGCAGCATCAGCAAAACGGTCATCCAGCACTCCCGCTGTCTGAACCTGAGCCGATGAAAGTAATTCACCTTGCTCATTAGCAGCCAGAACAACTAAATCCCCTGTCAGCAGCCGATCAATTTCCACATTTTCTGGCAAGCCGAACGCTGTCCATTCAGCCAAATGAGGAAACTTTCTTGCGGTTTCCTGACTCAAAATTGTCGGTGTGAGTATCAGATAGTCATCAGTAAAGTAACCTTGTTTATTGGTTTCTACTTTTTTGTTTTGATTGTGGTATAAGCGGACAATGGGCTGACCAGCACCTTCCGACCATAATAATGTTTGTCTGTCAACCCAATGTGCAGATGCCTGAGAAATTTCTGGTTCTGAGTCAGAGGCTTCAGTGTGCCGATAAATTTGCCCACCCAATACCTGATTCAAATTTTGTGCCATCGGTTTCTCCTGAATGTTGAAAAAATCATTTTTGTTTTGGGAGCAACTTGCAAGTAATAAAATAAGTAATCCATTGAATAAAATAGGATAAATCTTTTTCCAAAAGTGAGATGTCATTGCCAACCCTTTTTAACAAAAAAGATAACATCGACCATTTTATTTTTAATAAAAATGGGAATAATAATTAAATATTGTATTGAAAATTCTTACCTCATCCTTTTATCAATAAATATGGGAGGAGAATAAAGGATGAATTATTTTTCTGATGGAACACACAGGATAATTGCATATGAGTACATGGTTGCTTTATGCCTTACTCTCCGCACTAACAGCAGCACTGGTAGCTATCTTTGGTAAAATTGGGCTACAGAATCTGGATGCCGATACCGCAACCTGCCATTTGTGCAGTCATTATGGCATTGTTTAAATCAGGAATTAATTAACCCGCAGCAAATACTTGATTAACGATTTCCTGTGCTTCTTGCTCAATTTTCTCTCGATGTTGAGCACCGAGGAAACTTTCGCAATAGATTTTGTAGGCTTCTTCCGTTCCAGAAGGGCGAGCAGCAAACCAACCGTTATCACTCATCACTTTCAAACCACCAATAGAAGCACCATTCCCCGATGCGGTTGTCAGGCGAGCAGTGATTGGATCTCCTGCCAATGTCCCGGCTTTCACCATTTCTGGTGATAATTTGGACAGCAATGCTTTTTGCTGATGAGTCGCTGCCGCCTGAATGCGGCTGTAGCTTGGCGTACCAAAACGAGCTTCCAGTTTGTTATAGCGCTGCTGTGGGTTCTCACCAGTAATTGCGGTCATTTCAGCCGCCAGCAAACAAAGGATAATGCCATCTTTATCGGTTGACCACGGTGTACCATCAAAACGCAGGAAAGATGCGCCCGCACTCTCTTCGCCACCAAAGCCCAATTCGCCTTTATATAGCCCATCTACAAACCACTTGAAGCCGACAGGAACTTCCAGCAATTCACGGCCTAAATCAGCAACAACGCGGTCGATCATGGCGCTGGAAACCAACGTTTTGCCTACAGCAACCTTTTCAGACCATTGTGGGCGGTGGCGGAATAAATAATCCACTGCCGTTGCCAGATAATGGTTAGGATTCATCAGGCCAGCTGGTGTGATAATCCCGTGGCGGTCATAATCAGGATCATTGGCAAAGGCCAAATCGAATTTACCACGTAACTCCAGCAAACCCGCCATTGCCCAACGGGATGAGCAATCCATGCGGATCACACCGTCATGATCCAGTGTCATAAAACGGAATGTCTGATCGACTTTATCATTAACCAGTGTCAAATCGAGATTGTAGTACTCACCAATCCGCTGCCAATAGGCGATACCGGAACCCCCTAATGGATCAACCCCAATTTTCAGCCCCGCTTTCTGAATAGCGGCCATATCGACAACTTCACCTAATGCGGTAACATAATGATCAATTAAATCTTGTGGATGCAGATATTCACTTTTCAATACCTGTTCATAAGGCAATCGCTTAATGCCATTAAGATCACCCGCCAGTAATTCGTTGGCACGACACTCAATGATGGCAGTAAGATCAGTATCGGCAGGCCCGCCATTAGGTGGATTATATTTAATACCACCGTCTTCTGGCGGGTTATGCGATGGTGTGATCACAATTCCATCCGCCAGATTTTTTCCCTGACGGTTATAACATAAGATGGCGTGAGAAATAGCCGGAGTTGGTGTAAAACCGTTATTTTCCTGCACAATCACATCTACGCCATTCGCCGTTAATACCTCCAATACAGAGATAAATGCCGCTTCAGAAAGTGCGTGAGTATCTTTACCCACATAACATGGCCCGGTAATCCCCTGCTGCGAACGGACTTCCACTATCGCTTGAGTAATAGACAGAATATGAGTTTCGTTAAAACTGTTGCGTCCAGAACTGCCACGGTGGCCAGAAGTACCAAACTTGACCTTATGTGTCGGATTTTCAGGGTGTGGTTGTAGGGTGTAATACTGTGATGTGAGCTGAGCAACATTAATTAAATCATACTGCTGGGCAAGTTGCCCGGCTCTTGGGTGAATTGCCACTTTATTTCTCCTGCGAGACTGCACTGGCTTACCCGCCAGGGCAGTATAAATAAGTTCAGCGGGTTAGAGCTGCTAATTAAACTAATGCTAACTAAGCTAACTAAATAGTGCCGCACACTTTTTCAATCAAATTTGCCGGAAACTTCATATCCTGCATAACATGTTCGATCATGCTGCGTTTACGGTCAGTATTGGTATTGGTAATTACCCAGAAAGGAGTACCGGGGATATGACGTGGCTTGGTCTGCTTGCCACTGGCCAGTAATGTATGCTCATTTCCAGCAAAATAGGTGCGGGTACGGCCATGCATCGCTTCTGTTGTTTTAGAAAAACTCTCATTGTTCAGGCTATACAGCGTAGACAGGATCAGCATAAAGCGCTCAACAGATTTTTTCTTTTCTGCATATTCGTCGGAAAGCAATAGCTCGCGAACAACGCGAACAGCATCACGGGAGCGGGATACGGGAGTTTTAACAGCAGGTGCGGGATCATTGGCAGGTGGTGTAATTTGTACTGGCTGCCCGGCATCAAATTTCAGTATGCGCCGTAAAATATCAGATGCACTTTCACCGATATGCAGAGTTTGGCTTGCAATAAAGCGGTAAAGGTCTTCATCAACTTCTATCGTTTTCATTTCTATCCAGTACTGTTCTTAATGAAAAAATTATCTTGCGATTATAAGATATAATACCAAAAAACAAAACAATTAAACTTTCAATAACTTAAAGTGACTCTTTCTAAAATTAGTCATTTTAAAAAAAGTGATTTTTCCTTTAAAATAAATCAATCAGTTACAACTATTTCATCTCATTTTCATCCCATTGGATTTGTCGCTGACCGCGTGTCATGATATTAAGCATCTCAATATTAAACATTGCATAAATGACATTAAGTTCAGGCAAATCATGAAGTCAAACAATCAATTAAATTATCATTTTCACACACCGGAAAATCCGAAATCATCCACGCCCATTGTTTTGATTCATGGCCTTTTTGGGGATTTAAACAATCTTGGAATATTGGGGCGCGATTTACAGCAATATTATCCAGTAATTCAAATCGATGTGCGTAATCACGGTATTTCACCACGAATGGAGAACATGGATTACCACGATATGGCGCAGGATGTTTTGACTCTCCTTGATGAGCTTAATGTGCCAAAAGCTACAATCATCGGGCATTCCATGGGCGGAAAAATCGCCATGACCATGACAGCGGTTGCACCAGAACGCATTGAGAAAATAGTAGTTATTGATATGGCTCCTGTTGCTTATGCAATCCGCCGTCACGACAATATTTTCTCAGCACTGAACAACGTTATAGAAGCAGGAGCAAAAACCCGGCAGACAGCGGCAGACATCATGCGTCAGGATATTCGGGAAGATGGTGTTATTCAGTTTTTGCTGAAATCATTCCGCCAGGGAAAATGGAAATTCAATCTGCCTGTTTTACAAAAAGAATATGAAAAAATTATCGGTTGGGAAATTATTCCTGCATGGTACAAACCTGCCCTGTTTATTCGTGGTGGAAATTCTGATTACATCACTGAAGAATATCGGGACGATATTAGCAGCCAGTTTCCACAAGCTACAGCATGGGTTGTAGCCGGTTGTGGACATTGGGTTCACGCAGAAAAACCTGAAACTGTGCTCAGGGCAATTCATCGATTTTTAGGAACAGAATAATGATGATATCAACCCACCGAATGTGGGTTGATAAAAATAATATTCTTTCAAAATTACTGAAAAATCACTCCATTCAAAAATAATTTCATTTTTATTTTTAACCTTCCTAACAAAGTATATACACAATGGATTTCAAGTTGCATCGCGACGGCAAGAGAGCAAATCCCCGGGAGCATAGATAACTATGTGACCGGGGTGAGCGAGCGCCGCCAGCAGCGAGCGCCGCCAACAAAGAGGCAGTTTGAAAGACGAAGTGTATAACCAGTATAAAAATAGTTATACCTGTTCCACTGACAACCTCTTAATATACACTGATAAAAAACAGTTATTAAATATTACACCCGTGTTAAACAAGTAAATATAACATTTTGAATTTAATTAAGGATAAAAGTAATGACCGATAATATTTTATATAATCCGATTGCACATCTTTATGAAAGCTTTTCAGACTCAACCCCCCATATCGACGTAGAAATTCGTACTATGCTCAATCTGGCCGGTGATGTACAAGGGAAATCAGTGTTAGATTTAGCCTGTGGATATGGTCTTTTTAGTCGGAAATTTAAAAAACTCGGTGCTTCAAAAGTTATTGGTATCGATATATCTGATCAAATGATAGAAATTGCCAGAAATAAATCGCAACAATATAACGACGGTATCGAATTTCACATAAGAGATGTCTGCAAAATGGAATCATTCGGAAAATATGATCTCATTGTCGCAGCCTGGCTATTCTGCCATGCCGAATCCCTTGAAGACCTTAGCACAATGTTTCGTGTTATTGCCGATCATCTTAAGCCTTCCGGTAAATTTGTAGCTTATACATTTGAACCAGACTTCCGATTGGAAAAAGGCAATTACATGAATTATTCCATAAAAGTACTTAGTGAAGAGGCGGTAAAAGATACGACGCTTGTGAAAGCTGAATTTCTTACTATTCCCCGCAGTCCTTTCACAATGTACCGTTGGAGCCGTGAACAGTATGAAGATGCTATCAATAAGGCGGGTTTCAAACACTTTGAATGGCATAAACCGATGCTGATGGAAAGTGATATTGTAAGTCAGCCTCCCGGTTATTGGAATGATTTTCAACGAAACTGCCTTGATACAGCGCTTGTTTGTCAATTTTAAAAAAATAATCCCCCGTAAAACTACGGGGAATTATCTTAACTGGAACTTAAAAAATGGCGACTATAAAAGAAAGATCATATTTAACAATTCTGAATCAACCTAATAGTCTACTATAATCAAATTCGCTTTTATGAAAAACGCGTTTACTAGTCTGCTCTATTTTTATTTTTTATAAAATAATAATGGTTCCTCCAATGATAAAAATAATTATTTCGCATGTAAAATTATTATTTTACTGTACTTAACCGAGGTATGACAATATAAAAAAAGACCTTGGATTCGCCTAATAAGTGCAATTTCTAAGAAAGGCGGTCAGTTGCTATAGTAGGCATCTTTCTCGCCAAAGGAAAATGCGCTATGGCCTATA
>NZ_FPBJ01000043.1 GCF_900116635.1 Xenorhabdus koppenhoeferi
TGCATGCTTGTCTTTGTATGCCAGTACTCTTCTTCGAAAATCTAGACTGTAACCCATCTCAATTCTACCTTGTCATTGGGATTTAGGTATTATGACACAGTATTATGATTCTGCTATATATTACCGCCATTCCTGATGTGGCCAGAACTTTTCATGCCAATTTTACCCGCGGGGCTGAATACACCTCTAGCAATAGTAATATTTTTGCTATTTCTCCGCCCTCTGAAAATTTATTACGCGTTGCTATTTCAGATTCAAGTTGGTTTTTAAATAAATTGACGCTAGCGGATGTGAGCCAAGAAAACGGCGATACGGTTAATTTAGGGGATAATACCCTCCATACGGGAAGGGTCATTGACGGCCGATTCCATAAACGTATCAACATGGAAGGCGCACCTTATGCTTTAGAAGAAACGGATACCTGCGCGGCAATTTCTTATGAACAAATGTCACTCATTGCCAACAGTGGCAGTGGGGATGATGAACACTTCACTAAAGTGATGTCTGACTTGTTTTCTAAAACGGTTTCGTTAGACATGGTTAGAATCGGCTTTAATGGTGAATTCTGTGCCTATCCGACTCAACCCGAGGTCTATAAACGCGGGCAGGATGTGAATCGGGGCTGGCACGCAATCGCAAAAGAATTTAATCAGGGCTCACAAGTGCTCACCGATAAAATTGCCTTAGGCAAAAATGGGGATTTCCCTAATTTAGATGCTATCGCAAATTATCTTATCATCAAAAAAATCCCTGAAGAGTTCCGCGAAGATCCTCGCTTAGTGGTCTTGGTCGGTTCAGAACTGGCGGCACTCTATCGAGAAAAATTATTTAGTGCTTCGGATAAGGCGGCAGATATTCAAGCCAGCCAAATGGCATTAAGTACCATTGCGGGACGCTTTGCTCTTATTCCGCCGTTTATGCCAGGTCGTCGATTGGTTGTGACGACATTGGATAATTTGCATATCTATACGCAAAAAAATACCCGGCGTTTCCGCGCGGAATTTGTCGATGAAAGACAGGTGTATGAGCACAGTTATTTGCGTAATGAGGGTTATGGCTTAGGGGATGGAAACCTTTATGCGGCCGTTGATGAAAATGCGATCCACATTGAAGAAGGGATATTTTCCCTATGAATGAATCACATTTAATGACGACTTGGATTTGTGTTGCGACTGAGGGACAAACCATTGATAGACGTACTATCGAAGCACAATGGCTGTATGAAATTGCAGAAACCTACGATCCCAACTATTACACCGCATTAATCTGGGAAGAGCATAACCGCGATCTCAATAATTTAGGGGAAGTCCTCGCAGCCCGAACCGATGTTATTGATGGAAAAGCACGGCTCTACCTGCGATTAAGACCGAATCTAAAGCTCATGGAATATAACAGGCAGGGACAAAAATTATTTTGCTCTATCGAGGTTGAAGAAGATTTCCAAGGAAAGGGTATTTTTTATTTGGGGGGTCTTGCTGTTACAGACAGCCCTGCGAGTGTTGGAACCGACAGATTAAAATTCAGTATTAACCGTTCTCACTTTTCCCGAAAGAAAAGTAAGTTTTCGATTAGTTCACCGGCCGTATTTAACCTTTCGGATGGACTCAAGAATACGAAAAATCGTTGGTTTACCGCAATCTCCGCAGGTTAACGCTTTTACCCGGTTTAGGCTGGGCTATTTTCCCATTCCCTATCAATTTCGCAGTTTAAGTCGATTTTAATCATGAAAATAAAAAGGTTGCATCCGTCTGAACGGTTGGGCTATATTGGAAATACGTTAGCAAAATCTAACGTCAGGCGTGGAAACCTGAGAATAGTAAAGGCGACAGTAGACGCCACATGCGTCTTTTTTTGTGTCGTAAATAATGCCTACCTAATGGCGGCTTACGCCTATCTGAATTCAATGGTGGCGTTGTCGGAGCACCCGAAAGGGTGGCTGGTGTCCTTTACTACCAGTATTTCCACCTCTGATAACGTCACCGCCCCTATTGAGCGTGGAAACTCTGGCGGTGATCACTTTTATAAAGTAAAGGAGATCATCTTTATGATGGCAGTCCCTACCCAAACTCAATTTAAATTTCTATTCCTGTGCGTAAAACATTCTGATATTACCGCTAAACCCTGCCGTATAGAGGCTACCGCGGCCAATGAACACAACGCAAGAATACTGCTGGTTCATGATTTTGTTCTCTTGTTTGCAGGGCGTTTACCTGTGCAGCCAAAGAGAGAGAATTGATCATGACAAATACAATCCATAAAAATGCCGTCATTTCTGCTACAGGCGAAAAGCAGCTATTAAGAGTGGCGCAGATGACGGCATTTCTCGCCGAATTATTAAATAACAGCGAAGGGAAGCCTATTTCAAGCGAAGGCATGGCAGTCGTCATGGAGTGTTTATCAGAACAAGTTGAACTCATTATTGAGGAAAGCAGCCTAATGAACAGGGATATTAAATAATGAATAATCAAAACTATCCAGACGCTTCAACGATACCAACAAGCATACCTTCCGTGACGGATATCGTTAAGGCAGCCAACGGGCGTTGGTATTATATTTTAAGCAATTTAGGGGTATCTGTACCCGAAAATAACAAGCATGGAGCTTGCCCTAAATGTGGTGGCAAAGATCGCTTTCGATTTGATGATAAAAACGGTAAAGGAACGTGGTTTTGTAATCACTGTGGCAGCGGTGACGGACTCGATTTAATTAAACTGGTGACAGGTCAAGATATTAAAACGACGTGTTTCGAAATCAATAAAATACTCCTCTTACCTGAGTTTAAAAAAATAACGCCAACCAGAATAAAAAAGGCTAGCGCACAAAAAGGTATCGAGCTATTTGAAAAACTGAAAGCCTTATGTCTTTCAGGCGAAAGCCAATATCTCTCAAATAAAGGCTTAACCCATCATAATTATTTAATTACTCAACAACAATACACACAAAGCAACATTATTTTTCCGATTGGCTCACTGTTATTGCCATTAGTTGATAACCAAGTTTCAATTAAAGGCGGGCAATTAATCAGCCCTAAAGGGGAAAAGAGCCTGTTATCCGGTTCTGTGCTTTCAGGTTCATTTATTGTCGTCGCTGATAAGACGGATAAAAACATTGAACAGGTGGTGATTACAGAAGGTTTTGCCACAGGGTTAAGCCTGTCAAAAGTGATTGATGCTTTCATTGTGGCGGCGGTTGCTGCCACTAATCTGGTTAAAGTCGCACAACAGTTGAGAGAACGATGGCCACAGGCAAAAATTATTATTGCCGGTGATAACGATTTTATTGATGGCAAGGAAAACACGGGCAAGTTATGGGCAGAAAAAGCGGCTAAGGCGGTCGATGGTTGGGTAACTCTGCCACCTACTCACTATAAGGCTGATTGGGATGATTATCGACAAGAAAACAATGCAGGCAAGGTAAAAGAAGCTTTCTTTGAAGAAATGATCTACTGCGGAAAAGATAAAGCCTACTTGCCTCAAGGCTTTCGTCTGACCCAAGAATATTTATGGTATGACAAGCTTGTCAATAAATCGGATGGTGATACCGAAGTCAGGAACATCAAAATTAGTAGCCCGATAAAAGTGACTGCAATTACCTGTGATGCTGACAGCAGTAATTACGGACGTTTATTAGAATGGGAAGATACTTACGGTAATTGCCGTAAGTGGGCTATGCCGATGGAAATGTTAAGCGGAAGCGGTGAGGAATTACGCCGGGTGCTTTTGGTCAACGGACTATCCTATATCAATATTTCAGGACAGGCGCGAGCGCACTTGATGGAATACATTTCGCTATGCCGTCCAGAGAGAAAGGTCACTTGTGTAAATAAAACCGGATGGCACGGTAATGTGTATGTTTTGCAGGATGAAGTTGTCGGCACAGGTGCGGATTCCGTTATTCTTCAAACGTCCAGTGTCCAAGGGAAAGACTTTAGAGTATCAGGCTCAAGTGAAGAATGGAGAGAACACATAGGCAAATATTGCACAGGAAACGCAAGACTCGCCTTTTCCGTTAGTTTAGCCTTTGCCTCATCATTACTGAAATTAGTTGGTGTAGGTGGCGGTGGCTATCATTTAAAAGGTGAATCCACGGATGGTAAGACAACCACAATGAAAGTGGCTGCGTCTGTCTGTGGTGGCACAGATTACTGGTATACATGGCGGGCAACCGGCAATGCACTTGAAGGTACAGCCTGCCGCCGCAATGATGCAACGTTGATGCTGGACGAAATCAGAGAAGTTGACGGGCGTGAGGCGGGTAATATTGCCTATATGCTGGCAAATGGTCAGGGTAAGGCCAGAGCGAAAACAGACGGAAGTGTCAGAGAAACCAACCGCTGGAATTTACTTTTCTTATCAACAGGGGAACTCTCTTTAGTTGAACATGCGGCAAATGCAGGTGAACGCACTTATGCTGGTGTGGAAGTCCGTATGATCCAAATTCCGAGTGATTCAGGTAAACACGGTGTGTTTGAAGAATTGCACCAGTTTGCCAGCGGTAAATCACTGGCTGAGTACCTTGAACAGGCCGTGACCAAATATCATGGCTCACCGTTCCGCGACTGGCTGAAATACCTCACTCATGATCTGACATCTATCTCAGGAACGGCTAAAGCCTTATTGAAAGAATATACCGCAAACATGATGCCAGAGAATGCAGGTAATCAGGTTGGTCGCGCAATTACCCGTTTTGCCCTTGTTGCTATGGCGGGGGAAATCGCAACACGAGCAGGAATTACAGGCTGGCAACAAGGGGAAGCGTATGCAGCGGCTGAAAAATGTTTAGCGGCATGGATGAAAGAGCGGGGACACACCGCGAATCAGGAAGATATTACGGCATTGGAGCAAGTGACCGATTTTATTTCACGTAACCAATTCAGCCGCTTTGCGGATTGGTACGATGAGAATAGTCGTCCTCTCAATATGATGGGCTTTCGTCGCGTTGAAAAAGGCACTGCAAATCAAGATCCAACAGTCCAATTTTATGTTTTATCCTCCGCATGGAAAGAGATATGCAAGGGCTTTGATTCGCGCAAAGTAGCCCGTTTGTGTGTTGAAAAGGGTTGGTTAGAAGCAGGCAAGGACGGCAGGATACAAACGAGTATACGCCTACCAGAAATAGGGCTTAAACGGGTTTACTTATTTAATAGTGACGTCTTAGGTTCTGCCGAATAATCAGGATAAAACTGACTGTCTTATATTTAATGTGTAACAGTGGTAACACTGGTAACAACCAGTCATACCAAGGCTTACCACTGTTACCAGTCAATTTTTGGGAGTGGCAACAACTGGTAACAAAAATAGGCTGTTGCCACTTGTTACCAGTTCGTTTTTTGGAGTGGTAACACATTAATCTCTTTTAAATCAACGCTGTTACCAGTGTTACCAGTGTTACCACTGAAAATGGAAAGGTAGCTATTTAACTGGCTTTATTCTGGCAGGCAATTGATGTGAGGGTTATAGATAATGAAAGTATTAAAAGTTTATTGCCCAGAATGTGACGGACAGGCAACCATCAAAAAAATCAAAACGGAAGGATTGAATAACATACCGGAACTTTATTGTTGCTGTAATGATATTGAATGTGGCCATACATACGTTTTAACCCTAAGTTTTTCACATTCGATACGTCCTAGTAAGTTGGTACAAGATCCACGTAATCATGTATTGAAGTTGTAGTAATCTAAGAATTAGCATCAACATTTTCTGGCTAGAATTGTCAGACGCAGAACGTGAACAGTGACAATAAATTTTTCACACAATTTCAGTTCACACTTCCTCCTACCCCGCATAAAGACTGGCTTCTCAGTTTTTATGTTGGGTTTCCTACCAAGTAAAAATCTCACGTAAAATAGAAAAATCATTTAATTTCAAATAAATACAATCATACCACCAGAATGCAACTGAATAAGAAACTGAAATTTACTGAAATTCTTTTCACTCATTTCAGTTTGTGATTTTTTTCACACAACCAGTACTGGCGCAGTCTGGCGATTTGGTTTGTAGAATTTTAAAACTGAAAAAACTTTTTGATCCAAAACGTGCAGGCGGGTGCGGTGTAGTGCGTTTTACGTCTGGTTTACTTTTATTTCGTAGGGATTGTGGGGTGCAGGAATTGATGTAAGGACGTGATCCAAATGAACCACCAAATTCTGCAAAGTGATATCTGTGTAGTTTAGCGTGCAGTTGATTGCGTTTTATGAGTATGCAAAAAGGTCACAGTTAACGCTGCCTCTTGATGGATAATTATTTTACTCTGTGGACGGTATTAGATTTGTGATAAATGCAAGCAATACCATGCTTACAATTGGTGGGCTAATGGATAGAATAGAAGCTTGACGACATAATGAGGATAATCAATGAATAACTCACCTGTTCTTAAGTTGCAGGATATGGCTAGTTCAAGCTCAACTGATATTGGAGAGTTATTATCAAGAGCAAAAATGATATCAGTCAAACTTGGTCTAAAGGATATTTCTGAGTGGATAGAGCATGAGTTAAACGGGTATCCATCGATTGACGTTCTTCCGAGTTATAGAATTTTAAAACACGCTCCAATTAAGGCATTCAATCCATACATTGGATGGATTCCTACTCAACTTGGTAATCTTGAAAATTCAAATGCTGAATTATATGAAATGCTGACCACTGTTCACATTAATAATCCCGTATCAATGCTAACTGAATTTTCTAAAAGTGACACAATATTACATAGTGATTTACCACCCTTTATGGCTACCTTGTTGCAAAAAACAAGTGGTCTTGATTTCCGTGTGGCTTGGTGCATTAATCCAGCTCAGATCATTAACGTGTTTTCTAATATTAAATCAAGAATTTTAGATTGGGCGTTGCTACTTGAGAGTAAAAATATCCTAGGTGAAGGATTGCTATTTTCTTCTGAAGAAAAAAATGAGGCTATAGGAATGACGGTCAACAATACGAATAATTTTCATGGAAATGTCAATAATGCTGGCACTATAGGTGCTGGCAATACAGGCGACATTCATCAACAAAATACAATCACAGCAGGTGATTTTAACTCTCTTGAACGCCAACTAAAAGATTATGGTGTTGAGGATAATGATATCTCTGAATTGAAAGAAATCGTTCAAAATTCACCCATCCCAATCTCATCAGACAATTTTGGTGACAAAATTGGGGGATGGATCGGTAACATGATTGGCAAAGCTTATTCAGGAAGTCTTAAAATCGCTGGTACTGCCGCCCCTGCTCTACTTACTAATGCTATCTGCCATTACTACGGAATTCCTGTATAAACCCTTATAGCCATAAATTATGCCTTACTACATGATAAATCATTGAGCACCCCGATTTAGCGTGTACCAAAGGGTGTACCCCTAGAAAATATTGAATATCACTAACCCAGTAACAACAAGGCTTAACACCGCCTACTCAATGAATAGATCCAGCAGCCGAATACTTCGAGCGCCAAATACTTCCTCGCTAGAAACACCCTGACATATACGTTTTAACCTTAAGTTTCTCACACTCGATACGTCACAGTAAGTTGATACAAGATCCAAGTAATCATGTATTGAAGTTGTAGCAATCTAAGAATTAGCATCAACATTTTCTGGCCAGAATTGTCAGGCGCAGAACGTGATCCAAATAAACCACCAGCTCCGCAAGGTGATATCTGTATAGCTTAGCGAGCGATTGCGTTCATATAGAGCATAAAAAGGTCATAGTTAAAGGTGATCCATACCGAGATCTGTGTTGTTGATTAAATTGAATAATCCCCCAAGAAATGTACAATTAATCTGTACATATTTGGAGGCATATTATGCGTACATACACCTCAACACAAGCCCGTGCCAATATCTCAGAAGTACTGGATGCAGCTACCCGCGGCGAACCAGTTGAAATCACTCGCAGAGACGGTAGTTCAGCGGTAGTTATCAGCAAAGCTGAATTCGATGCATACCAAAACGCTAAGCTGGATGCGGAGTTTGATGTGATTATGCAGCGTCATGGGCATACGATCGAGGCACTGACAAATCGATGATATGGGTCAGCGCACAGGAAGTTATTGCTTTCCATGACCGTATATTACAGCAGCTTCCCGGCGTTGCTGGTATGTCGGATCCTGGCAGAGCGGAAGCACTCATCTATCGGGTGCAAAACCGCGCGCACTATGAAGGCGTTACGGATGTTTTTGAACTGGCCGCCACTTATTGGGTGGCAATTGCTCGTGGCCACATCTTTAATGACGGCAATAAGCGTACAGCGTTTTTCGTTACTATGACCTTTCTCTACCGCAATGGTATCAAGATCCGTGATAACGACAATACGCTGGAAAATTTAACGGTAGAAGCTGCTACGGGTGAGAAGACCGTTAACCAGTTAGCGCAGCATTTACGGGAGCCAGTGGACAATTCAATAGAAAAACCGCCACGAATTGGAGTTCGTGGCGGTTAATTCATTTTGGCGAGAAACAATTAGACTTTTTTCGCTTCTGCTGCGGCTTTCACGATGACTGCGAAAGCATCGGCTTTCAATGATGCGCCACCGACCAGCGCGCCGTCGATATCCGGCTGAGTGAACAATTCTGCAGCATTGCTGGCGTTGACAGAACCGCCGTATTGAATGATGACTTGTTCAGCGATAGCTGTATCTTGCTTCGCGATGTGCTCACGAATGAATTTATGAACAGCCTGTGCCTGAACAGGAGTTGCAGATTTACCAGTGCCGATTGCCCAGACCGGTTCGTAGGCAATAACGGTATCTTTGAATGCTTCTGCGCCCAGAGTATGCAGGACAGCATCAATTTGGCGCGCGCAAACGGCTTCGGTCAGACCGTCTTCATTTTCCTGTTCGGTTTCGCCTATGCACAGAACTGGGATCAGGCCTTGTTCTTTAAGAATCGCGAATTTTTTTGCAATGAACTCATCGCTTTCTTTGTGATAAGTACGGCGCTCAGAGTGACCGATAATGATATATTGCGCGCCAACGTCTTTCAGCATTTCTGCGGAAGTTTCGCCAGTGAATGCGCCAGAAAGGTTAACGTCAACATTTTGTGCACCGAGGATGATGCGGCTGCCTGCCAACGCATTCTTTGCCAGAGAAACATAAACTGTTGGTGGTGCAATAGCGACGCCACAGCCGTCAACGTTGCTCAGTTCTTTACGCAGACCTGCAATCAGGTCGTTAACCATGTGAGTACTGCCATTTAATTTCCAGTTACCCATAACTAATGGATGTCGCATATTTTTCCCTCCAACCAGAAAATAATCAAATTGCGAAATGGATGAACATTATAAAGATCATCAACGCGAATAGCTCTGCGCTGTGCCACTAATTTTCATTTGAGGAAACTTCAGATAGCGATAGCTTAATCGGTTCAATTGCGAAGGTCATTATATTTTCGTTGCTGTTTACGATGACATAGCGTATAGCTCCCATTTTCTGACTGAAAGCTGGATGTTTCTCCGCAGCCTGCAAAAGTTTTTCCAATTGGCCTTTAGACTGGTCAGGGGAGAATGTCGGTTCAAACTCGTTGATAAGCGCGGTCATATACTGTTTTGCCAGTATAAAGTTTTGCTCATTTTTGGGTGCATTTGGTGATGATAGTAGCGTAATTTGCAGGCTTTTGATCTTTTCGCTACCTCGTTCCAGTATTGCCGAAGAATATATTTTGTCATTGATTCTGCTGGCGGCACGGATAAAAGGCTGGGAAATATCCTTGCTTGCAACGACTTTATATTCGTATAGGTGGATTTTAGGGTTTTTCTTGTTATATTTTTCGCGAAAAACAGGGATGGTATCTTCAAAAGTCGGAGAGCCAGGTAGTAGATATATCAACGATGAGTTTGTTTCTGGTGTGATAGAAAACTCATCCGCAACGGCTGATAATGGTAAACCGATACCAAAAGCGATTAATATTGTCACCAGAAGTTTATTCATGCCTGTTTTCATTTTGCTATTCACTGAGTTTAAATACTGGAAAAACAGCATCCACAATTGGAAAAGAATACATGACATTACAACAATGGGGATTCTCATTCAAAGGTCGAATTGGGCGACGGGAGTTTTGGATTGGTATCAGTATCTGTTTCGCTTTGATTTTTATACTTCTGACACTGCATGGAATGCATGTGCTCTCCATGAATTATGCGGCGATTAGTGTTGTCTTGCTGTTGTATCCGATTGCGGCGATTTTCTTGAAGCGCTTGCATGACAGGGATAAACACGGCGGCTGGATATTGTTGTTCGCACTGGCTTGGATATTGTTGTCTCTTGATTGGAGCGCAATGGCACCGATATGGCAATGGGGAATTGGTCGTTTTGTTCCAACACTGATTTTCGTTATGATAATGCTTGATTGTGGTGTCTTCCGGGGAACTGAGGGCGCTAATCGTTTCGGTGAGATGGCAGAAACAGTTGATCATATTTCTGCCAATGAGCCGACTCAAAAAAACTGATCAGTTAATTTCGGGTGTTTTGGTTATCAATATGGTGATTACCAGTATTGCTCGCTAGTGATATGCCCCGGTCTACGGCGCAAATGTTTTGTCATATTGCGCTGTTCCTTCAATAATTGTTGGGTATCTCTGACCATTTGGGGATTCCCGCACAGCATGACATGGCTGTTTTCTGCTTGCATTGGCAATCCAACCGCCGTTTCTAATTCGTTACTCTCAATTAATACTGGAATTCTGCCCATCAGTGAATCCGGTCGGTTTTCTCGACTGACGATGGTCTGTATTCTTAATTTGCCCTGAAATGCTGCTTCTAATTCTTGCATCATCGGTAAATAACTCAGATCTTTTCCCCATCTGACAGCATGAACCAATGCGATATTTTCAAATCGCTCCAGACCACTTTCTTGTTGAAGGATGGAAAGATAAGGCCCAATGGCGGTGCCGGTTGAAAGCATCCAAAGTGTCTGGCAATCAGGAATTTCATCAAGCACGAAAAAGCCAGCGGCTTGTTCCGTGACCAGCAGTTCATCACCGGTTTTTAATGTCGCCAATCGGGGGCTGAGTTTTCCTTCGGGAACAGTGACTAAATAAAATTCCAAATTGTTATCATTGGGCGAATTGACGTAAGAGTATGCACGCTGAATCCGCTCTCCTTCAATTTCTAATGCAAGTTTCGCAAATTGTCCGGCGGTAAATTTTTCAATCGGTGCATGAATCTTGAGACTGAAGAGTGAATCTGTCCAATTGGTTATGTCGGTAACTTTTCCTGTAACCCAGTTTGCCATTACGATTAACCTCTCTACACAATGGATGAGAATAAATATAATGCGGATTGATACTGTATGAATTGGTGATTTTTTGTATTGATTCTACGTGATTGCCTGAAATAGCATTATCGATTATGTGTTACAGTTCGATTAACTGGTTTTCTGCCAATTTACTGGGTTGATATGTACACTTTTAGATTGGTGGTCTGATTACTCACCGATTTAGCTGGCGTTCCTGTTATTTATTTCTATTGATATTGGGGACAATAGTCACTTTTTTTGTCTATCTTGTTGAGTATAATTTAAACGTTGTCACTGAGAATGCCAGAGAAACAGTAATAAACCAATATGATTGGACTAATGTCAGTATGTCTCTGTCAGAAGCTCTGGCTGAGTGATTTTAACCATCATTAGGTTTAATGGGCTATCCAAAAGTGTTGAATAGCCCTCAAAGTAGTTAACTTATGCTTCAGTTTTCTGTTTTCTGTTTTCTGTTTTCTGTTTTCTGTTTTCTTTCACGCCATCTTTGCTGACACAACGCAGCCAGTAAGCCAATATAGATGCCTAAGATATTCAAATGAATACTTTCAAAATTCCCTCTGACAATAAAATATCCAATGAAAGAGATAAATAAGATTAATGCGGCCTGATTATTGCCGTTATTAGTTGTTATCCATTCTTGAATAGATTGTTTCAGATACGAGAAAATTAAAAATAAAAAGGCAATTAACCCGAATATTCCAGCCGCAAACCAAACAGTGAGGAAAATATTGTGGGGACCAATTGATGTTTTAAAGGTCCAATCAGGATAATTTTGAACGTTATCGTTATAAATTTGGTCATAGATTTTGTTACCCGCACCATGGCCTTTGATTGGATTGTCTAAAATTAAAGTTAGGGCAGATCCTTGTGTCCCATTGCTATAGCGATGGCTGCTATCTGTTTGTTCCAACTTATAAGTCAAAACAGAACCTTTCATGAAATAGTCAGATTTGATGATAAATATAGCAGAGCCAATAATAACAATGCTGATAATTAAGGTTTTCCAATTTTTGTTTATAACAATCATCATGAAAAACATGACAAAAACTGCAAGCCAGGCACCTCTGGAAAGCGTCCCAAGTAATACAAAAAATACAGATACAATAAGCAGAGCAGTCAGCGCAAAACGAACATAATTTTTCTGGTTTTGAAAATACCAAAGAGCGACAAGTGCGGGGAAGAAGAATACTATGCCATCTGATATATTACGGTGGTTATAGGTCGTGAAGGGCATGATATTATTCTGATAATCCTGATAAAACAGGTACATTTCTTTTAGCGTGATAAATAACAATCCAAGCAAAAATGAGCCAATAATCATTTTCTGGATTTTAAGTTTATCCGTATGGCTTAATGCTAACGTAATCAGAACACTGGAGAGAACGACATCTCTGAAAAAAGGTGTTTTGAGCTCATTGAAGCTGAGCCTGGGATCAGGAGAAATAACTATCGAATAGAGATAAGTCAAGATTAATAATCCCAAAGCTAACACAATATTATTCTTCAGTGCAGCAACGCATTCTTTGGGATTTTTAATAAGAAAGTAGAGCGCGGTTAATGCTATCAGGGCAAAAAATAGGTTCTTATAGCGCGTAATACCGGTTACATAGACCAGTGCGATGTAACCACCGACACAAAATGTACTCCAGGATAAGTGATTTTTAATGGTTTCTTTAAACATAGCCTTACCAGAATGGAAAGTGGATTTCTGGCTGGTATTTTGTCCCATTTTCATCATACAGGCACGAATAAAAATTCGATGTTATAACACGGTATAAGTTCAGGAGGTTTTTGAGTTTTACCTCACGAAATTTCAGGCGTAATTTTTTAATCAATAAAAGAATTGAATAGGTATCTGGGTGATCGTCATTGCCCTGATTACAACGTTATGTTTGGTGACATTCCAAGTCAGTCCATTCGCGCGGATATGTTGCATTATAAATCCGATCTATTGATGAATGGGGCAATTTTGGGCGCGCTGCTTTTAAGCCTGTATGGATTTAAACGTGCAGATGCACTATTTGCTTTGGGGATTGGGAGCTATATCCTCTATAGTGCGTTAAGAATGGGGTATGATGCTGTACAGTCTTTGCTTGATCGCGCTTTGCCGGATGAAGAGCGGCAAGAGATTATCGAGATTATCCAAAATTATCCTGGCATATCAGGTGGGCATAATCTCCGAACCCGTCAATCAGGCCCTGAAGTGACAATCAGGTTTCGCAAATAATATATCTACCAGTCAGAGGTCATCATGATCAACAAGATTAAAAGAATCGGAGTCTTAACGAGTGGCGGGGATGCCCCTGGCATGAACGCCGCTATTCGTGGTGTTGTTCGTGCCGCTTTAACCGAAGGGTTAGAAGTTTACGGCATTTATGATGGCTATCTGGGGTTGTATGAAAACCGCATGAAGAAGCTCGACCGCTTTAGTGTTTCTGACATGATTAATCGTGGTGGCACATTTTTGGGTTCAGCCCGTTTTCCTGAATTCAGGGATGATAAAGTTCGAGAAATTGCCATTGAAAATATGCGTAAAAATGATATTGATGCGCTGGTGGTAATTGGGGGTGATGGTTCTTATTTAGGCGCGAAAAAACTGACTGAAGCGGGCTTCCCTTGCATCGGTTTACCGGGAACGATTGATAATGATGTCGCAGGCACGGATTACACCATTGGTTATTTCACGGCGCTGGAAACGGTAGTTGAAGCAATCGACCGCCTGCGTGATACCTCTACTTCCCACAAACGTATCTCGATTGTTGAGGTTATGGGACGTTATTGCGGTGATTTGACCTTATCAGCGGCAATTGCGGGTGGATGTGAGTTTATTGTGCTACCTGAAGGTGAAACACCATTCGATCGAGAAGAACTGCTGGCTGAAATTAAGGTTGGGATTCAAAAAGGAAAGCGTCATGCGATTGTTGCCATTACTGAGCATGTTTGTGATATTGCAGAGTTGGCGAAATATATTGAAGCAGAAACCCGCCATGAAACCCGGGCAACGGTATTGGGGCATATCCAGCGTGGTGGTGCTCCGGTAGCTTATGACCGTATTCTTGCTTCCCGCATGGGAGCTTACTCTGTCCAGTTACTGTTGGAAGGGCACGGAGGCCGGTGTGTTGGTATTCAGAACGAGAAACTTGTTCATCACGATATCATTGACGCGGTTCAGAATATGCAGCGTATCTTCAAGAAAGACTGGCTGGATACAGCGAAAAAACTCTATTAATCCTTTCATCAGCGTTCTTATTAATCTGCAAAATTCATCTTCTGAGACAGCCACATAATATGGCTGTCTTATTTCTCATATCCCCCTATCATCCCCTATCGCCTTTCAAGATGCAGCATTGTTGGCTACGCTGCATGTTAAAATAAATCGTGCATATTCTTCTTACGCATAAGCAGAAATTTTAAATTATTTCAGTGTCATAACGCTTTCTGTCAGTTTTTATGGTGAAAAATGATAACAGCTTAGGGGAGCATGTCACCGTGATCATGAACGCATGGGTTATAAAGTTAAATATAAGAAGATATTGCGCATCGGCGGTATTTTTACTGACTTTGGCAATTGTGACAAGCAATGCATGGGCGAAAGAGGTTCAACTTTTGAATGTATCCTATGATCCGACCCGTGAATTATACCAGCAGTATGATGAAGCATTCAGCAAATACTGGCATCAAAAAACCGGAAATAATGTAAAGATCCGCCAATCACATGGTGGCTCAGGTAAACAAGCAACTTCGGTTATCAATGGCCTTCAGGCGGATGTGGTGACTTTAGCACTGGCATATGATGTAAACGCCATTGCAAAGAGTGGGCGCATTGATAAAAATTGGCTTAAACTCCTGCCAGATAATTCAGCACCTTATACATCAACCATCGTTTTTTTAGTAAGAAAAGGAAATCCCAAGCAGATAAAAGATTGGTCTGATTTAATTCGTCCTGATGTCTCTGTCGTTACACCGAATCCCAAAACCTCCGGTGGCGCACGTTGGAATTATTTGGCAGCCTGGGGATATGGGTTAGAGCATAACAATCAGAATCAAGATAAAGCCAAAGAGTTTATAAAAACACTTTATAAAAATGTTGAAGTGCTGGATTCTGGTGCTCGTGGTGCGACAAATACCTTTGTGGAGCGCGGAATTGGTGATGTGCTGATTGCGTGGGAAAACGAAGCGCTAATGGCGAACAATACCTTGGGAAAAGGTAAATTTGAAATTGTTACACCAAGCATTTCTATTCTGGCAGAGCCTACTGTTGCTGTTGTCGACAAAGTGGTTGATAAACGGGGAACACGTGAATTGGCAACGGAATATCTGAAATATCTTTATTCCCCGACCGGACAGGAAATTGCAGTCAGAAACTATTATCGTCCTCGCGATAAGGCCATCGCTGAAAAATACCGTGCTGTTTTTCCTGAACTGAAACTTTTTACGATTGATGAAGTTTTTGGTGGCTGGGGTAAAGCGCAGAAGGAACATTTTGCTACAGGCGGAATTTTTGATGAAATTATCCGTCGCTAATCAGAGATAAGCATTTCTTGCGCCTGACACACTGAGTAATCTCACAAAAAGGCTGAAACCAATAATTGATGCCATGACAAACAATGTCGTATTCCAGGCATAGAGATTTAACCCGCCTATCTCCTTCACAATGGAAGGTAAAATAGTAATCGCAATTAAGGTATTGATCGCCATCAATCCCACACTCAGTGAAAGTACTATTGCACTCGATGTATTTTTGCTGGAAAAAAGATCCCTCCAGCGGTTTTCCTCAGTCATTATCATAATTATTGCACTGAACACAGGTTGAGTTGTGAAAAATCTTAGACTAAATTAAACAAGATAAATCTTCTTGGATTCGCATATTAAGCGCAACACCGGAATGGAGCGATATTGCATGGGAAATTAAGATTTATCTATAAATTAAAATTATGCTCTTCTGTCAGCAATTATTGTCTGACAGAAGGGATAATAGAGAATATGGCGGCGCGTTACGTCTTACCTGCCACTCCCAGCTGTTGGTAAATATAATGCTTGTAGCTCTCTGTCAGAGCTTTATCCTGACAATCATCCAATTCACCATCACACAAATGCCGCATGATCATATTCGCCTGATAAAATTCAGGTGTGAATAAGCGCGCTCGTTCCAGAATCATCCCGCCAAGGAAAGAGATATCGGTCAGATTGCCCGTTGTAATTGGAGTTCCGTCTTTCAGATTATCCCGCATAGTAAATTGAGTGATATGTGCAGGATCAGATAACGGAGAATTGTAGTGATCAAAATGTATGTTCGGTTGATGATCACCAAAATAGAGGAAAACAGTTGGTTTATCGCGCTTGGCAACAAATTCACTGAAATCCTTGATGGCAGGATCAGAAACCGTGATTTTTTCCATATAATGGCTGAACTTACCTACCGCATTTGAACTATCAACTTTGTCAGTCAAACCATAGTCATCAAAGTGGCTCTCTTCATAAGGGCCATGCTCGTACATGGTCAGCGAGAAAATAAAGATCGGCTTGTCTGTTTCCTTCGCCAAAATAGTTTTCACGTAAGACAACATATCCTGTGTCGAAATTGTCCACAGATTTTCATCAATGCTTGCCGGATAGCCCAGTTCCTGTGGCTGGATAATCCGGTCAACGCCCAATGTTTTGTAGGCATGCCCTGCATGATAGGCCGATTTATTAAATGGAGTCAGCACAACCGTGTAATAACCATTGTCTTTCATCGCACGGAACAAGCTGTTTTTCAGATGATCGACAACAAAATAAAACACCGCGTTTTTACGAACGCCGAAATCATCTGTATTCAATCCGGTCAAAACAGAGAATTCAGATAGCCACGTCCCGCCACCAAAGGTTTGTACCCTGAGCGGACTTTGGGCACTGACATTCTCATCATGTTGGAACATATAAAGATCTGGCAACTTAACATTAGCAGGTAACTGATAAAGGTAGGGATTGACGGTGGACTCCTGCAATAACAAAACCACATCGGGTTTCACATCTGACTGTGGTTCCGGCAACGTCACTTTCTTCGCCTGTTGTAAGAAATAGTCAGCAGATGTACCAAATTGTGGTGGTTGGTATTGTGCATCCATCGCTGACATCACCATATTGGTCACTGTTCCCCGTCCCTTTGGTAATTCCTCCTGCCATTGAGCATGGTAGGCTCTGACCGTCAGATTGATCCCCCAGACACTGGCCGCCACCAGAATAATACTGATAAGCCGCCATTTGATCCCCTGTGTGGGAGGAACCGCTTTCCAGCTCAATATTATGTTGAATATTAACCAGACAACCATCGCCGCTACCGCAATACCTGCCAGCCAATAATGGCGTAAGGTTTCCTGATTGGAAGGGTCCAGAATGACATTCCAATCAGAAAACATCAGCTGCTCTTTGTAGTAATGAACTTTTATCTGGTTAAGGAATTTGAGGATGATAAATAGGGTTCCAGTCAACACAACCGAAAATAGCCAGCGCGCTGACACGAAAAAAGCCAGACCAAAGATAACGCCGAATACGCCAACGGACACAAGGGCAGGGTAAATATCACTACCTTTTTCAAACAATAATATCAAGGAGGCAATCAACAGCAATCCAAGATAAACCCCCGAGATTATTTTTTTCTTCATACTTGATTGAATTCCATATATGAGTTCAGTTTGACTTCACCCAAAAAAAGTAACATAGGCTATCAAATATGCAGAAAATAAAATTCTGTATATTCGCTCAATGAAGACACCTCTGACTCAAAGGAGTTCAATCGGTACGGCATTAAAAAACCACGGCTAAAACATGCCTTCATCCCGTAAAACATGTAAATCAGACTTTCTGCGGGTAAAGCCGGTGCGGTTAAAGAATTCTAGTATTTGGACCGCTAATTTTCGACCGATATTAAATTCATCGCGGAAATTCATAGCCGTTATGCCTCCGTTATCCTGATAATATTGACGGATCAAATCAGCAAATTGCTGAATGCGCTGACGGTGATAATAACGATCTGGCACGATCGCGATAATAATCCCCAATTGCGCCGCTGTTCGCAAAAGATGGCGCACGACATCTTTATCTTCCCCCATCTGCGTAGCCAAGTCGCGAACCCACCACGCTTCGGCCCTGAAATAGGGTTCCGCTTTTAACCAAAGGCTCACCTGCTCAGCAGTAAATGCCAATCCATGCTCAGGTAAATGCAAACTTCCATAAGTTTGCTTCAGTGCTTTCCGTTCAAGTAATCGATTGAACAGAGTATAAACCAGCGTTTCATCCAGTGCAGGTAATGCCATTCTTTTCAATCGGGCTTTACCCACTCCAAGTTGATCAGGATGTTTCTCGTGATATTCCGCCAGAATCTGCAATATCCGTTGTTCTGCCAGCACTGCATTATGCTTTGACAGAACCCAGTCCCCAGCAATGATGGCATCCATCTTTATCAACAAGTGGTTGAGCTGGCTTTCTGTTAACTGACGCGCCCATGCAAAGTGGCTGAGAGATAACGCTCCGCGTGGTAAATGAGAAGCGAGATTTTCCGCATGAGTATTCGCTCTCGCCAATTGGGATAACCAATCAAGAAACTCGGGCTGACGTTTTCCCCTGCGCGGAGAATTCAAATTAATGACCCGCGCTCCCGCCAGTGTCTTTCTGGCACTGATATCACGTAATATCAGGCGATCATTTTCCACCAGCCATAAAGGGTGATCTAACACCAGTTCAGCCAATACTGGCGTATCTGTCAGGGAATTCAGTAATGAAATTCGTCCCGTGATATGGCTTGCAGCATGATGAATATGAAGGGACTGCCAATTTTGCAGCGGCGCATCAGTTTCAATCTCCACTAACACTTTGACAGCCGCAGACATGGGCTGTTGTGATAATAGCCAATCGCCACGGGAAACCTGTTCTTTACTGATATCTCCGACAATATTCAATGCGATACGTTGCCCGGCTTGCGCATGCCCGGCTGGCCGGTTCTGGGCATGCAGACCACGTACTCTAACAGTTTGCTCACTACCGGTGAGCCACAAGGTATCACCGACACAGATACTCCCCGCCAACGCGGTTCCTGTCACCACTACCCCCGCACCTTTAACGGTAAAAACGCGATCGATAGCCAAGCGAAAGCGCTGGTTTAATTTTTCATGATACGAATTTTGACGAGAATAATGGTGTTGGTGGGCGGATTGTGATTGATGGACAGAAAGTAAATAGTCCCTGAGTGGTGCAATACCTTCCCCTGTGGTGGTGGCTGTTACAAACAAAGGAACGGATTGCCACCCTTGTGATACCAGTAACTGTGCAGCTTGTTGCCGGACTTCCTCAATCCGGGCAGGTTCAACACCATCCGCTTTGGTCAGTACAACCGTAATTTCAGGCCGTCCGATTAAACGTAAAATCGCCAGATGCTCGCGTGTCTGCGCCATCACACCATCATCGCAGGCGACAACCAGCAGGACATGTTCAATGCCCCCGATCCCCGCCAACATATTGGACAGAAATTTCTCATGGCCTGGTACATCGACAAATCCCAGCGAAGAACCATCCGACTGTGGCCAATAGGCATAACCAAGATCGATAGTCATGCCGCGCTTTTTTTCTTCCGGTAAATGAGTTGTATCAACTCCTGTGATTGCTTGAATCAGTGTCGTTTTACCGTGATCAACATGTCCTGCTGTGGCAAAAATCATAGTAATTCAGCTCATTTGTATAACAACGATTTTTATAACGACAATTTTTATGGCATTCATTTTTATAACAATCAATGTCATAACAACAACTGTTACAACAACAACTGTTACAACAACAACTGTTATAACAACAACGCCTGCAATAATGCGGCGCTATCTTCAAGACAGCGTAAATCCAGCCATAATCGCCCATCGTACAGACGCCCTATCACTGGATTGTGCAAATTGCGCCACTGGTGGGCTAAATTTTCCAATGTACTGCCGCGCCCATCAATCGCAGCAAAAGTCAGCGCCCAACTGGGAAGGCGATCGACAGGCAAAGAACCACTGCCAATCTGAGAATAACAAGGTTCGTCACGGACAATAAACTTTTCACCGTAATGATCCCGAATTTTGGGAAGGAGCTGCTGCACCATATCATGGATTTCATTTTGTGTACGAGACAACAGACGCAGCGTCGGTAATTTTTGATGGAGTTGTTCAGGATGCTGGTAAAGGCGCAAAGTTGCTTCCAGCGCAGCCAGCGTCATTTTATCCGCCCGCAATGCACGTTTCAGGGGATGACGCTGGATAGCATCAATCCACTGTTTCTTGCCGACAATAATGCCGGCTTGCGGGCCACCCAGTAATTTATCACCGGAGAAAGTCACCAAATCAATGCCGTGATTCAGGTAATCCCGGGGCATGGGTTCGGCAGGCAAACCATATTGTGTCATATCTATCATGGAACCGCTGCCAAGATCGATGGCTGTCTGGATTTGAGAACCCGCGCCCAGCGTCGCCAATTCCTCTCCCGAGACTTCAGCAGTAAAGCCTTCGATGCTGTAATTACTGGTATGTATCTTCATCAGCAAACCCGTATCTGGATTGATTGCCTGTTGGTAATCTTTCAGATGCGTCCGGTTTGTGGTGCCCACTTCCACCAAACGACAGCCCGCCTGTACCATCACATCAGGAACACGAAATGCCCCGCCAATCTCCACCAATTCCCCACGGGAAACAACGACCTCTTTTCCCCGGGCCATCGTTGCTAATACCAATAAAACCGCTGCGGCATTGTTGTTGACGATACAGGCATCTTCTGCCCCTGTCAGCGTGCACAGGAGATCTGCCAAGGCACGGTCACGGTGCCCCCGACCAGCACCATCAAGGGAGTACTCCAATGTCACTGGCGAACGCATTGCCTGTGTCACCGCATCAATCGCTGACTCCGCCAGCACAGCCCGTCCGAGATTGGTATGGAGTACCGTGCCAGTCAGATTAAATACTGGTCTCAAAGCTGACATGCTCTCTTGTTTGATTCTTTGATGCAATGAAGCAACCCAGTTACCATTCCATTCCGGCAAGTTTTGATGTTCCCGAATATTGACCCTCGCCAGCTCCTGCATTTCCCTCAGTATATCCACTACTCGCGTTTGCCCGTGCAGCTCAATCAGCGGAGTGATTTCAGATTCCCGCAATAATTTATCGATGGAAGGTAACTGACGGTATAGCGAGTTTATTTCCTGTGTCATCTCAGTCCCCTTAATCACTTATTCATTGGGAAACAGAAAAGGGTTCAGGCTACTGCGGGCAAAACCTTCATCTTCCATTTTGGCATCCAGAATCAGTGATGCCAGATCATCAGCCACCGCATCCACATTCGGATCTTTTTCCTGATAAAGGATTTTCAGGTAACTGCCACAATCACCACAACTTTCTGCTTTGACTGCCGCTTGCTCACTATCCAGTGACCAATAATTCAGATCGCCGGTTTGCTCACAGTTGCTGCATTTAATCCGCACAACGTGCCATTCACTTTCACACAAATGACAATGCAAATAACGCAGACCCTGACCAGTCCCAATCTGAACGACACTGGCAACAGGCATACTGCCGCAGACCGGGCAAAACTGGCGATGCTCACCATATTCCGCCCGCGCTTTGCCGGGGATCAAACTGGCCATTTGCGCCCAATAAACAGACAGTGCAGCCCAGACAAACACTGACTGATCGGCACTGACTTTACTGAATTCGCTATTAAGCAATGCACTTGCCATCCCTTCTAACTCTTGCTCTGAATTTTTCGCCAGATTTTCGAGGGCGGGTTTCACATGCTCAGGCACGGCAGGCAGCAATTCCGCAATCAGGGAATGCAGGACACTGTGCCAGTGACGGGTACGCTTCAGGGTTTTGCAATCCAGCGGAACACAGGTTACTTGTCGGGCGTGAGAGAGGATCTCATCCAATTCCACACTCAAGGGATTATCATACAGCGCCTTTTGCTGTGCCTGAACAATTTCAGCAGCAAAATTCAGATAGCTTGAAAATGGGTTGTCCTCAGTCGCCAACATTTTCAGGCGCTCAACACGACGCTGATACAGATTTTTCAGGTTGGCAAACAGCAATGGTGGAATAAAACCCGCACTTCTTTCATTCATTCGTTCTTTGCCCAACGGTTCTTTAGGAACAATACGAATACTCATTCTTTTAACTTCCCCCCGTTATTATTATAATACGCCATCATCTTACTGACCTTTCCAGTCAGTGGAATAGCATTGCGATTAATTTCAATACAAATTTACAAATACTACATATTCAATCCAGACTAAACTGTTATTCAGGTTAGACTGTCAGTGTTATTACACCCAATAAATTTCAAAATGTGTTCAACAAAGCGGCAACTTGAAAGATGGCGGGTACAAAGGAGGAAGGGTGAATTTAGTCGCATCAGTCATAAACACTCTTCTTGATTTGCAACTCGATAAGTGAAGAGACTTATGATGAAACTCACACCTGAAAAATTATGCTCAGCAATAAACGAATATTCTCATAAACCAGAGAAACAGCGCCAATTAACCCCGGAACAAATGCAATGGTTTACTGATCCAGAGAACGTATTTTTACTGATAAACATAGCGTTAACGATACCTGAAGAAGCTATGGACGATATAGGCGATGCTATCAATAGTTGGGCTGAAGTTGCTATCGCTGGACTAGCCCTGACCGCAACCAAATTGCCAGCGGAAGCCAAACAACAATTTGAAGAAACTATCGAGCAAATTCTGGTTGATACCAAAGAAAACGTCGAGTTCAATAATGAATGTATTTTGTTATTTTTATCAATATTGAAGAAACATCAGTTTCATATCCAAGCTGACATTACTCAGCTGCTGAAAACACCAAAACATGATCACGACACTAATGTCACCAGCTTTCCTCAACAACCGTTCAAATTAAACCAGCTACTTGATCAATTTGATCTTAAATCGGGCATCGAATTCATTGAGTGCTTTGAAAATGGTTTTTCTGTTATACCTCACGAAGCCTTACCCTATTTATTGTCAGAAGTGACCCAATATCCATGGGGCATAGATGCTCTGCTGCTGTTAACCCAGTATTTTGAAGAGCCGGTTGCACTTGCCAGTGCGCAAGTGCTGGATAGTTGTCCCTCCTCCGCATGGGCACATTTATCCTACCAACAGCTAATCAACCTGTGTACCCGATTCAACCGCCATCCTTCGATTAAGCGTTATCTAAAACGCTGGAAAAAACTGGCAATGAAGCACAGTAAAGCTCCGACGACGCCAGTAATACATGAATTATACGTTTCCCATGTTGATGGCAATGATTGCGCCAGCATGATGATGAAAATCACTCTGGATGGTCAGATACTCCAGCTAAACATGATGTTGGATTTTAAGTCTGGTATCCGGGAAACGTTATTGAATTTAGCGCCTGACCAAACACTCACTGAACTGATGGCACAACTGGATGACAGTGTTGACTTCACCCCCGTCTCCCCGGACTGGCTGCAACAAATCTTGCCATGGATACTTTCAGTTCAGCTCAATAAAAATACCCCAATCGATCTCTATTCTCTTCATTGGTTATCGCAATTACCTTTCGAATGGACACAACCAGAAACGTTTGCATTTGAGGTCTGGAACAAAAAACTCGGTTATCAGGAAGATCCTAAACGACAAGAACGGAATCGTCTCAGCTCCATCTATATGGAACATTTTTCGCCGTTACTGATGAGTTGGCTGGCTCCAGAAGAATATTTACTGACAGCGAAAAAGCCCAGAGACTTATTGAAAAACTATTACTACGCAAACCGGGAGCTGTTTACAGAGCGCCTGACTTACTCAGCTACAGTTGAACGATATAAACTACCGACACAAACTCAGCGTTTAACAAATGACTATTTGGATTTGGCTCATACGCTCTACGATCCTGCATTGAACCGGAAGAAATTTTCGCTATTTGATACTTTATCAGAAATAAGTTTTGAGTACTTTTCCATGATGATGGAACCCACCCATGCCGAACTACCACCACAAGGATTAGTGATCAAGGTGAACTTACTTGATGCGAGCCCTGCAGTATGGCGTCGGATCCGTATCAGTAATCAACTGACACTCAGTGAACTCCATGAGGTAATACAAGATGTCATGGGTTGGGAAAATGCCCACCTGTACAGTTTTGATATTGGCGGAATAGAAATTCCGGAAGAACATAATGACCAAATACGTATCGGGGTATTCCTGAATGATATTGGCGCAACACTCAACTACCAGTATGACTTTGGTGATGGTTGGTTCCATCAGGTAACCGTCGAAAAAATACTTCCGAAAGATATTTTCCAACCCGAAGTCACCGCAGGTAATGGCATGTGTCCGGCTGAAGACTCCGGCGGTATCTGGCATTGGAATCATCTGCTCAAATTGAGGAAAAAGAAAATCCTGACAGAAGATGAAGCAGAGCAATTAGAGTGGGCAGGTTTGTCTCCGGATGAACAGCCTGAACCTTTTGATAAACAACAAGCTAACAAGAGACTGAAGGCACTGTTCAATTACTAAAAGCCCATAACATTCTGCAAAACCGGAGGAAAAGCACCGCCTCCGGTTTCATTTGTTCAAAATCCGTCAAAGAGGAAATCCATAGCATCTTTAATTGGTTTTCTGTGGGATGAGACATTTGTCATCTCATCACCTAACACAGAGACTCTGATGCTAGCCATCTCGTGGGTCATAACGAGATATTCGTTCCCATCAATGTTCAGGGTCGGGCATAATCGGGTTGGAATTCTCCCGTTGAAATTTGATTTTGGGAATAATGGAATAACTAATCGTGTTTCCAGTACGTCAATAATGTCGCTCTGAACATCCAACAGGTAGGGATAATCAGGATTACCTGTATTTTTGTAAACTGTATACTGCATCTTAGAATGTCCTGTATTGATCGGACAGTAGACCATGTTCACGGGTGATGCGATTGAGTTCTTCCAATCCCTCTCTATTCTCACGTTTCCACTGCTCAGCCGCCGCAGATTTAAGTTCTGCAATTAATGCCTGAGTCAAAATAGCAGAAAAATTTAGCCCTAGTTGTTTTGCCTGTTCATACAACTCAGGTGACACAGTTACGCTAACAGTTTTTTTAGTTCTAGAATGTAATGCTGTCATATAACCTATATGAACGCATCCCGTTTGCAAGGCTTTCGTTGTTCAGACATTGACGGTAGGTTGCAGCTCTATATCCGGCCTTACTGCAGCCG
>NZ_FPBJ01000052.1 GCF_900116635.1 Xenorhabdus koppenhoeferi
GAACAACCTGCTGAACCGCTTCCAGCTTAAATTCAACGGAATAGTGGCGTTTGGTCGGTTTGGTCGGTTTCAATTTCATTGTCATACCTCATTATTATGTTAATAACATTAGCAGGCTTTTGAGGTGTCCGGATTTAATGTACTACTACATTTTCGGCCCACTCTTAATAGAGACAAAACGAAAAGCCTCAATGTACTCACTGAGGTTATTATATGTAGTGAAAGTTAACCACCATCCAAACAAAAATGCTCTACAAGCTGTGAAAGTAGTTTTCTTGTTGGTTCAATAAATGCCATGTCCAAAAATTCATCGGGCTGATGCGCCTGTTCAATCGACCCCGGTCCCAAGACCAATGTTGGGCACAGTTCCTGAATAAAGGGCGCTTCCGTACAGTAATTGACTGTATCCGTTTTTGTTCCCAACAATTTTTCAATCACGCCAACCAGTTTGTGGTCTGTCGGGCACTCATAACCCGGAATGGGTGGGTGAAGTTCTGTTACGCTCAGGTGTCCCGGCCAGCGCTGTTTCACGGGTTCCAGTACGTCATTCAGCAATCCGTTCAAATCCTGCAAGGTCAGTCCGGGAAGCGGGCGGATATCCATATGCAGTTCACAGCAGGCACAAATGCGGTTTGCGGCATCTCCGCCGTGAATATGGCCGAAATTCATGGTGGGATAAGGAATGACGAAAGCCGGGTTGTGATAACGCTCCCGCAAAGTATTACGTAGTTTTATCAGCTGGGTGATGGATTCGTGCATCAGATCAATAGCATTGATGCCCCGTGCCGGATCACTGGAATGCCCTGATTTTCCTTCTATGCGGATTGCTTGGGACATATGCCCTTTATGGGCGCGGATTGGCTGTAATGATGTGGGTTCGCCTATGATAGCGAAATCAGGCCGAATGTTGGCATTGGCAGCAAAATAACGTGCACCTGCCATTGATGTTTCTTCGTCAGCAGTAGCCAGAATATAGAGGGGATGAGACAGTTTGCTGGCATCAATATCCCGCACTGCATCAATGATAAAGGCAAAAAAGCCCTTCATATCCGCCGTGCCGAGACCATATAACTTGCCATCGCGCTCTGTCAGTGTGAATGGATCTTGTGTCCAGCGTCCCTCATCAAAAGGGACAGTATCCGTATGACCACATAGCAGCAAACCACCTGAACCTCTACCCAATGTTGCCAGTAGATTGAATTTGCCCCGGGTTTCAGGGACGGGTTGAACTTTAATCGAAAAACCAATCTCTTTTAGCCATTCCGCCAGTAGATTGATAACAACTTCATTACTTTGGTCTAGTTCAGCATCATTTGCGCTGATAGATGGAGCTGCGATGAGCTGATGATATAACTTAATAAATGACGGTAATTTCATATTCACTGTTGACAGCCCTTACTCATAATAGTATCAATATTAATGCAAATTAATTGCATATAAATGCAATTGTATCGTTGGTTAACACTAATTCGTTGGTTAACCCTAATAAGGTGAATAAATTCCATGCTGAATACACTGATAGTTGGTGCCAGTGGTTATACCGGAGCTGAGTTAGCCGCATATCTGCAACGTCATTCCCATGCCCACATCTGTGGCTTGATGGTTTCTTCTCAAAGCTCAGATGCGGGGAAGTCTTTTTCAAAACTTCATCCGCAATATAAGGGCATCCTTGATTTGTCCTTACAACCATTGACTGATGTATTTGAAGCAGCGAAAGGTATTGATGTAGTTTTCCTCGCAACTGCTCATGAAGTCAGTCATGACATTGCACCGTTATTTCTGGAAGCGGGCTGTATTGTGTTTGATTTATCAGGTGCCTACCGAGTACAAAATACACAGTTTTATAAAAAATACTACGGGTTCGAGCATAAAAATGCCGCATGGTTAGCGCAAGCTGTGTACGGGCTGGCAGAGTGGCAGGCAGAAGAAATCAAGCAAGCTCGATTGATTGCGGTTCCCGGATGTTATCCCACTGTTTCCCAACTTTCATTGAAGCCATTGCTTGAAAAAAATTTACTGGATACCGGGCATTGGCCTGTCATCAATGCGGTCAGTGGTGTCAGCGGTGCAGGGCGGAAGGCATCAATCACCAGCAGCTTTTGTGAAGTGAGTTTGCAGCCTTATGGTGTTTTTAATCATCGTCATCAACCTGAAATTGCAACGCATTTAGGCACTGAAGTGATTTTCACACCTCATTTGGGCAATTTTTCACGTGGGATTTTGGCCACAATCACTTGCAAATTGAAATCCGGTGTAACAGAAGAACAGGTTAGTGAAGCCTATCAGCAGGCGTATCACGATAAACCATTGGTTCGTTTATACAGCGAAGGATTCCCCGCGTTGAAAGCTGTCGTTGGTTTGCCGTTCTGCGATATTGGTTTTGCTGTTCAGGGGCAACATCTGATTATTGTGGGTGCTGAGGATAATTTGTTGAAAGGTGCAGCGGCACAGGCGGTGCAGTGCATGAATATTCGTTTTGGGTATGAAGAAACGCTGGCGTTGCTTTAAGTTCATGCCGAAAAATTAAGATTCCGACAAATTTTAATACTGACAGAGGATAAAGCCGATGGTTCCGTTAGTTATCAAGTTGGGTGGTGTGTTATTAGACAATGAAGAAGCGCTGGAGCGGTTATTTACTACGTTGCAGTTATACCGAAAAACTCATCAGCGTCCGCTGATTATTGTGCATGGTGGTGGTTTTTTGGTTGATAAGCTGATGCAGAAATTGCAGTTGCCGATTTTAAAGAAACAGGGCATAAGGGTCACACCGGAAGATCAAATCGACATTATTGCAGGCACATTGGCAGGGACTGCTAACAAAAAGTTGTTGGCATGGGCAACAAAGCTCCGTTTACCCGTTATTGGGTTATGTCTGGGAGACGGAGACGTTGTGAAGGTATCCCAACTTGATAAAGAGTTTGGGCACACAGGAAAAGCGCTGCCGGGGAAACCCGATCTCCTGAAAATTTTGCTGGATGTGGGCTATATTCCGATTATCAGCTCAATCGGTATCACCGAACATGGTGAATTAATGAATGTGAACGCCGATCAAGCGGCAACTGCCATCGCTCAGGTGTTAAATGCGGATTTGGTTTTTTTGTCTGATGTCAGCGGAATTCTGGACGGAAAAGGTCAAAAAATCCCGGAAGCCACGGCGGAAAGGATCGAACAGTTAATTGAACAGGGCATTATTACCGACGGCATGATAGTGAAAGTAAAAGCAGCATTAGATGCGGCAAAAACACTTGGGCAACCCGTGGATATTGCGAGTTGGCGACATGCAGAGCAGTTGGTTGCTTTATTTAATGGCATACCCGTTGGCACACGAATTCTGGCGTAATTAAAAAGGTTACTTCTATGACTAAAAATATTAAAAAAATCGTTCTGGCATATTCAGGTGGTTTAGATACTTCCGCCATTATTCCGTGGCTGAAAGAGAATTATGGTAATTGTGAAGTCATCGCATTTGTTGCTGATGTTGGGCAAAGTCGTGAAGATTTGGATGGTGTGGAGCAGAAAGCATTGCGTTCCGGTGCTTCTGAATGTCACGTTGTCGATCTGCGTGAAGAGTTTATCAAAGAGTATGTTTATCCCGTGCTGAAAACGGGTGCGTTATATGAAGGTAGCTATCTGCTTGGCACATCAATGGCTCGCCCAATCATTGCCAAGGCTCAGGTTGAACTGGCGCTGAAAGTAGGAGCGGATGCTGTCGCCCACGGTGCAACCGGTAAAGGTAATGATCAGGTTCGGTTTGAAAGCACGTATACCGCGCTGGCACCGCATCTGAAAGTGGTTGCCCCGTGGCGGGAATGGGATTTGCGTTCCCGTGAGGCACTGCTGGATTACCTGAAAGTGCGTGATATCCCCACTACCGCGACGCTGGAAAAAATCTATAGCCGTGATGAAAACGCATGGCACATTTCAACCGAAGGTGGTGTTTTGGAAAGCACATGGAATGCGGCCAATAAAGATTGTTGGGTATGGACAGCAGAACCCGAAGATGCACCGAATGAACCAGAATATGTTACGGTGACAGTTGAAAAAGGTGAAGTGGCTGGTGTGAACGGTCAGGCATTCTCACCGTATCAGTGCCTTAACGCGCTGAATGAGTTAGGGGCTAAGCATGGCATTGGCCGGATTGATATTGTAGAGAACCGTTTGGTGGGCATGAAATCCCGTGGTTGTTATGAAACACCGGGGGGAACCATCATGATGGAGGCGTTGCGTGGTATTGAACAGTTGGTTCTGGATCGTGATAGCTTCAAATGGCGTCAGCAGCTGGGATTGGAGATGTCTTATGTTGTTTATGACGGGCGTTGGTTTGCTCCGTTGCGTCGGTCAATTCAAGCCGCAGCTGAAACGTTGGCTGTCAGTGTCAGCGGTGAAGTTGTTCTGAAACTGTATAAAGGACAGGTGACCGCAGTGCAGAAAAAATCTGCCTATAGCCTCTATTCTGAAGAGTTTGCCACTTTTGGTGAAGATGAGGTGTATGACCACAGTCACGCCGAAGGTTTTATCCGCCTGTATTCGCTTTCTTCACGCATTCGTGCGCTGAACAGTAAAAAATAGTGAACCAATTCTTGGCAATCAACAGTAATTAGATATACCCAATGGATTTCAAGATGCAGCGCAGCCAACAAAGCTGCAACTTGAAAGACGACGGGTATATAACAGGAACGATATTATGGCACTTTGGGGCGGGCGTTTCAGTCAGGAAGCCGATCAGCAATTCAAGCAATTCAACGATTCACTGCGTTTTGATTATCGTTTGGCAGAGCAGGATATTGTAGGCTCGGTAGCATGGTCAAAAGCACTAGTTACGGTAGGAGTATTAACTTCAGGAGAGCAACAAAAGCTGGAACTGGCTTTGAACGAGCTATTGGATGAAGTGCGAACCAACCCCAAGGCCATTTTACAAAGCGATGCGGAAGATATTCATAGTTGGGTAGAAGGGCAACTTATCGGGAAAGTGGGAGATTTGGGTAAAAAACTTCACACGGGGAGAAGCCGTAATGATCAAGTTGCGACGGATTTAAAATTATGGTGCAAAGATCAGATTGTCCATATTCAGAAAGCACTTGTCGAGTTACAACAGGCGTTGGTGATCACGGCTGAGAATAATCAGGATGCAGTAATGCCGGGTTATACCCATTTGCAGCGGGCGCAACCCATCACGTTTGCTCATTGGTGTCTTGCTTATGTGGAAATGTTGGCCCGTGATGAAAGTCGTTTGCAAGATGCACTGAAACGGTTGAATGTCAGCCCGTTGGGATGTGGTGCACTAGCTGGAACTGCTTATGATATCGATAGGGAACAATTGGCATCATGGCTTGGTTTTGCTTCGGCGACAAATAACAGTCTGGACAGTGTTTCTGATCGCGACCATGTTTTGGAGTTGTTGTCAGGTGCAAGTATTAGCATGATTCATCTTTCCCGTTTCGCGGAAGACTTGATTTTCTTTAACAGTGGGGAAGCAGGGTTTGTTGAATTATCAGATCGGGTCACTTCCGGCTCTTCTTTGATGCCACAAAAGAAAAACCCTGATGCGTTGGAGCTTATTCGTGGTAAATGTGGCCGGGTTCAGGGTTCCTTAACCGGTATGATGATGACGTTGAAAGGGCTTCCCCTCGCTTACAATAAAGATATGCAGGAAGATAAGGAAGGCTTGTTTGATGCACTGGATACATGGCTGGCTTGCCTGCATATGGCTGCATTGGTACTGGATGGTATTCAAGTGAAACGTTCTCGCTGTGAAGAGGCTGCGAAGCAAGGGTATGCCAATGCGACTGAATTAGCGGATTATCTGGTTGCAAAAGGGGTTCCATTTCGTGAGGCACACCATATCGTCGGTGAAACTATAGTGGTTGCCATTGCTAAAGGTAAGGCGCTGGAAGAGCTTTCTCTGTTTGAATTGCAAAAATTCAGTGATGCCATTTCTGTGGATGTTTATGATATTTTATCACTGCAATCTTGTCTGGATAAGCGTCTGGCAAAAGGTGGTGTTGCACATGAGCAAGTGCAGCAAGCGATTGTTCAGGCGAAGCAGCGATTTAGGTAAAAAAACTAATAACACAATCTGTTGATAGTTTTTTGTGCTCGTGGATATAATGATTCATTGATCAATACTATCATTGATATCAAATGCTGAGGTTGGGAATGAATATCCGAGATCTGGAATACCTTGTAGCACTTGCTGAATATCGGCACTTTCGTCGAGCTGCTAATGCCTGTAATGTCAGCCAACCAACACTGAGCGGTCAAATCCGCAAGCTGGAGGATGAGTTGGGCGTGATGCTGTTGGAGCGCACGAGCCGCAAGGTATTATTTACCCAACAGGGTATGTTGCTGGTGGAACAGGCCAAAATTGTATTGCGGGAAGTGAAGATCTTGCAGGAGATGGCTTCCCTTCAAGGGGAAAGTATGTTTGGGCCGCTGCATATTGGCCTTATCCCGACAGTCGGTCCCTATCTCCTGCCCCTTATCATTCCTGCGCTGCATAAATTATTTCCTAAATTGGAAATGTACCTGTATGAAGCTCAAACCCAAAATCTGCTGGCACAGTTAGATAGTGGAAAGCTTGATTGTGTGATTTTGGCCTTGGTGAAAGAAACAGAAGCATTTATTAAGGTACCGCTTTTTGAGGAGTCGATGAAATTAGCGGTGTATGAAGGCCATAAGTGGTCAGAGAGAACTCAAATCAAAATGAATGAACTGTCTGGCGAGAGATTATTGATGCTGGAAGATGGACACTGTTTGCGTGATCAAGCGATGGGTTTTTGTTTTCAGGCAGGTGCTAAAGAAGATATGCATTTCAGGGCAACCAGTTTGGAAACGCTGCGTAATATGGTGGCCGCAGGGGGTGGCATTACCTTGCTGCCTGTCTTAGCAGTTCCAAAAGAGGGTAAGCGTGATGGTATTTGTTATCTGGAATGCAAAGGGCCGGAACCTCAACGTTCAATTATATTGGTTTATCGTCCCGGTTCACCTCTGCGTGGTAGCTATGAGCAATTGGCAGAGGCGATCCGAACTAAAATGGGCAATTATTTAGACGAACTCGAAAAAACATCAAAATAGCCGATTTAGCCCATTGAGTGCTGCAACACGGTAAGCTTCCGCCATTGTTGGATAGTTGAAGGTAGTATTAACGAAGTATTCGATATTATTGCCTTCACCTTTTTGTTCCATTATGGCCTGACCGATATGGATGATCTCTGCGGCCCGCTCGCCAAAACAGTGAATACCCAAAAGCTGTTTTGTGTCACGGTGGAACAGGAGCTTGATACTGCCAACATTCATACCTGCAATCTGTGCTCTTGCCAGATGCTTGAATTGGGCGCGTCCTACCTCATAAGGAATTTTCATTGAGGTCAGTTGCTGCTCTGTTTTGCCGACGGAACTGATTTCAGGAATGGTATAAATTCCCGTGGGGATATTTTCCACCAGATGCAGATCAGCTTCGCCTGTTGTCATTGCTTTTGCCGCAATGCGACCCTGATCGTAGGCGGCAGAAGCTAAACTTGGATAGCCGATGACATCACCAACTGCGTAGATATTTTTATTGTTGGTTTGGTAGACGCGATTAACTTTGAGCAAGCCACGGCTGTCTGTTTCCAATCCGACATTTTCCAACCCTAACGTATCTGTATTACCCGTTCGGCCATTGGCATACAGAAGACAGTCTGCTTTAACTTTCTTGCCGGATTTCATGTGAACAATCACACCATCATCAACACCTTCAATCTTTTCGTATTCTTCATTGTGGCGGATGATAATGCCACTATTCCAGAAGTGATAGGACAGGGCATCAGACATCTCTTGATCAAGGAAAGAGAGCAGGTGATCACGTGTATTGATCAAATCAACCTTAACGCCCAATCCCCGGAAGATGGAAGCATATTCACAGCCGATGACTCCTGCACCGTAGATAATCACGTGGCGTGGTTCGTGATCCAGTTGCAGGATGGTATCGCTGTTATAAATACGGGAATGGGTAAAATTGACATCAGGAGGGCAGTAGGGACGAGAACCTGTGGCAACGATTATTTTGTCCGCACTTAATACATCAACACTATTATCAGCATAACGCACACTTACCCGATGTTCATCAAGAAAAGTTGCCTCTCCGGAAAACATTCGGCACCGATTGCGTTCATAAAACCCTTGGCGCATTTTGGTCTGCTGGTTAATCACCACTTCAGCATGGCGCAGGATTTCAGAAAACGAGGAACGAAGAATACGGGAGCTATCACTGTAGAGAGGGTTTTGATTAAATTCGATAATGCGACTGACGGCATGGCGGAGAGCTTTCGACGGAATAGTTCCCCAATGGGTACATCCACCACCGACATTATTATAACGTTCTATAACTGCAACGTTTTTACCTTGTTTTACCAGCCCCATTGCTGCTCCTTCCCCACCGGGACCAGAGCCAATCACAATGGCATCAAAATGAGTATATTGCATAGAGGAAAGACCTGTTTTTACACAAAATAACAACGCTATCTTAACATTAGTTGGAGTAATAACCCAATGAGCATATGGTTTTTATCTCATTGTTTAGAAATAAAATAGAATTTAGAAATAAAATAGAAATACCCCGAATAATATCTTTAAGAGAACAATCACAGCAAACTAAGCAGAATCTGTTATATTTGCCCCATTATCGAGCTGAGACAGATCAGGATTTTTGTGAGTAACGTAACTGGAATCAGAGCAAAACAGAAAGAAAAAACCCGTCGTTCCCTGATTGAAGCGGCATTTAGTCAACTTAGCGCTGAACGTAGTTTCACCAGCTTGAGTCTGCGGGAAGTGGCTCGGGAAGCGGGTATTGCACCGACTTCTTTCTATCGTCATTTTCGGGATGTAGATGAATTAGGGCTGACGATGGTGGACGAAAGTGGTTTGATGTTACGCCAATTGATGCGTCAGGCTCGCCAGCGTATTGCAAAGGGTGGCAGTGTCATTCGAACGTCTGTCTCAACGTTTATGGAATTCATCGGCAACAATCCTAATGCATTCCGCCTGCTGTTGCGTGAACGTTCTGGTACATCGGCTGAATTTCGTGCGGCTGTAGCACGAGAAATCCAACATTTTATTGCTGAACTGGCAGACTACCTCGAGCAAGCGGGTCATATGCCACGTCATTTTACTGAAATACAAGCCGAGGCGATGGTAACCATTGTATTCAGCGCAGGCGCAGAAGCGTTGGATATTGATGAGGAGAAAAGATGTCGTCTCGAAGAACGTTTAGTTTTACAACTCCGCATGATTTCCAAGGGCGCTTATTATTGGTATCGTCGTGAGCAAGAAAAAAACACTGTCCCTAAAAACGATCCCTGAACTTTCTGAATAATAATGAAAGGAGAATAATACGATGGAACAATACCGCCAAGATAAAAGTACAATGTTGCTGGCTCTTATCGTTGGTCTGGCAACACACGGAACTTTCTCAACATTTTTCAATTCTTATATTTCTTTTTCCATTTTTCCAATTATTGCACTGGTACTTTCTCTGTATTGTCTCCATCAACGTTATTTGAATTATCCAATGGCCGAAGGATTACCAAAACTAACAATAGGATGCTTCTTTTTAGGAATGTTCATGTACAGCGCATTTATTCGGATGGAATATCCGGAAATTGGCTCTAATTTCTTTCCTGTTGTCATTGGTACTGCACTGATATTCTGGATTTATCTAAAGGTGAAAGGGCGTAAACAGCAGGCGATACTGACTTCAGAAAGCCAAAACTGATCGTTTCTGGCCTCATGGTTCAATAAAAACGCCACAAGAATAGCTCTGTGGCGTTTTTATTTTTGGACAATTTGACGACGACTAGCCTCTTTTTTCGAGTAGTACACCACATTCCATATGGTGGGTATATGGGAACTGATCAAACAGTGCCAGTTTGCTGACATGGTGAGTTTGTGTCAGTGTTTCCAGATTCTGGCAGAGCGTTTCTGGATTGCAGGAAATATACAGGATGCGTGGGTACGCTTGAACCATTTTGACAGTTTCCTCATCCAATCCACTGCGTGGGGGGTCAACAAAGATGGTTTCACATTGATAACTTTTTAAATCAATCCCTTGCAGTCGATTAAATTCCCGCTCACCATTCATCGCTTGCGTAAATTCTTCCGCTGACATACGGATAATTTGGACATTATCAATCTGATTGGCTGTGATATTAAATTGTGCGGCAGCAACTGAAGGTTTAGCAATTTCCGTTGCCAGTACTCGGTCGAAATTCTGCGCCAGTGCCAGAGAGAAATTGCCATTACCACAATATAGTTCAAGCAGGTCGCCTTTTGAGCCTTTAGTGACATCAATCGCCCACTCCAGCATATGAATATTGATGCTGGCATTGGGTTGCGTAAAGCTGTTTTCAACCTGGCGGTAAATCATGGTGTTACCAGCAACAGGCAACTCTTCATCTATATAATCGTGATTGAGCATGATTTTGGTTTTTGCTGCGCGTCCGATAAGTTGGACATCAAAATCTTTTGCCATTAATTGGCTACGCAGAGCGATTGCCTGTTCACGCCACTCATCATCCAGCTTTTTATGGTAAAGCAGGGAGACAATGATTTTGTTGCTACGAGTGGAAAGGTAATCTATCTGAAACAGTTTGTGGCGTAATATAGAGTTATCTTTTACACCCGCAATGATGGCCTGCATCATGCTGTTGATGAGTTGATTGGCAACCGGAAATTGATCGATGCGGATACGCTGCTTGGTTTGCTGATCAAACATAATGTGATAGAGGTCATCTTCCTCATGCCAGATACGGAATTCGGCCCGCATTCTGTAATGTGATGCCGGAGAACGGAAAACTTCAGGCTCAGGTACACTAAAGGGGGACATCATTCCTTTTAGACGATGGACCTTCTCCATCAATTGATTTTCATAATTTTCCGTTGACAAAGCACTCTGCATTATCTGGTTCTCGTATGGTCGCGTTAAGAAAAATTTCCGAGCGGCATTGTAGGTGAAGCGTAAAGGATGTCCAGTTTTCTGGTTTATCAGCTTCTTTTTTTGATGGGAAAGGGTTCTGGACACCTTAAGATCTTCATCGTAGCATGACCCTTTATAGTTAGGCGCATATTGGATGCATAAAAAGTCAGATACCACACATTCTCTCATCACAAATCTTATGTCAAATAAAAAACATATCCTTTTTTCTGTTGTGTCTGTGACCGTGTTTCCTGGCTGGAGTCATGTTGCAGTTGCGGATAATCAAGATCCGATAGTCGTTACAGCCAATCGTTTTAAGCAGCCGATTTCCTCAGTGTTAGCACCAATGACGGTAGTGACTCGTGAAGATATAGATAAGTGGCAATCCAGTAGCTTAGTCGATGTTTTACGCCGTTTGCCGAGTGTTGATATTGCACAGAATGGTGGCATTGGACAGCATTCATCCTTATTTGTTCGTGGCACAAATTCAAATCATACTCTGGTGCTGGTGGATGGTATTCGTTTGAATCAGGCTGGTATTACGGGTTCTGCTGATTTTAGCCAGATCCCTATCTCAATGGTGCAAAGGATAGAATATATCCGTGGCGCTCGCTCTGCTGTATATGGCTCTGATGCCATCGGTGGTGTAATCAATATCATCACAAAGAGAGAACAACGGGGAACCACACTGAATGCCGGTATTGGTTCGAATGGATATCAGAACTATAACGGTTCAACCCAGCAGAAACTCAGTGAGGATACCTTATTAACAGCGGCGGCAGGCTATACCTATACCAAAGGGTTTGATGTGATTGTTGATGGTAAAACAGGAGGGTATCGTCAGCCGGATCGTGATGGCTTTATGAGTAAAATGCTGTGGCTGGAAATAGATCACAAAGTAAATGAGCAAGTTAGTGGATTTGCTCGAACCTATGGGTTTAATAACCGGACAGCTTATGATGCATGGAGTATCGGCGATACCGATACTCGCGAATTATTCAGCCGTACTTATGATGCCGGAATTCAATTTAACCAAGGTATTTACTCTTCACAACTAATTGCCAGTTACAGCCATGTGAAAGATTATAATCACGCTCCTGACGACGGGCGTTATGGCAAAAACACCAGCCTGAGTGATTCCAAACAATATAATGTTCAATGGGGAAATCTATGGCAAGTTGGTCATGGCGCGATCAGTAGTGGCGTGGATTGGAAGCGGGAATCGGTAGCCGCAGGTTCCAATAGCATCCCCGTCCAAAAAGATGTCGATAACACAGGATTGTACTTGACGGCACAGCAAAGAATTCATGATTTCACATTGGAAGGCGCAGTGCGTTCAGATAATCATTCTGAATATGATTGGAATACAACATGGCAAACTGGAGCGAGCTGGGAATTCATTGATGGTTATCGTTTCATCGTTGCCTATGGAACAGCGTTCAAAGCTCCGACTTTGCACCAACTTTATAGCCAATGGGGCAATGAAAGCCTTAAACCAGAGAAAAGTAAACAATGGGAAGGTGGTATTGAAGGATTGACAGGTCCACTGAATTGGCGTTTGTCTGTTTATCATAATGAAATTGAACAGTTGATAAATTTTAGCAATGACCGTTATGAAAATATTGGTAAGGCTAAAATAAAAGGTGTTGAGTGGACGGGGACAATAGATACTGGCATATTTCAACATCAGCTCACATTACAGTATGTTGATCCGCGTGATGGCAATGATCAGCAATTAACTCGCAGAGCTAAACAGCAAGTTAAATACCAATTAGACTGGGAAACTTTCAATGTTGATTGGGGGATAACTTATCAATATATTGGTAAGCGTTATGATCAAGATTATAGAGGGTTCCCTCCGAGAACAGTGAAATTGGCAGGTGTAAGTCTATGGGACATCAACGCCTCATATCCAATCACTGACCACCTTATAATTCGTGCTAAAATAGCTAATCTGTTTGATAAAAATTATGAGACAGCCTATGGCTATCGCACTCCAGGAAGAGAATACTACCTCATCGGCAGCTACAACTTCTGATTTAAATAGGACCGCCCGTCCAACGATTCTGGTTTTTGATTCCGGAGTGGGTGGTTTATCTGTCTATCAAGAGGTTCTACAGTTATTGCCAGATCTCCACTATATATATGCTTTCGACAATGAAGCATTTCCTTACGGCGAAAAAACAGCTGAAGTGATTATTGAAAGAGTTATTCAGGTTATTGATATTATTCAGAAAGAACACCATTTGGCAGTTGTTGTTATCGCTTGTAATACTGCCAGTACAGTCAGTTTACCCACCTTACGCGAACACTTTCCCTTTCCTATTGTTGGTGTTGTTCCTGCAATCAAACCAGCGGCAAAACTGAGTTGTAACCGTATTGTGGGCTTATTGGCGACACGTGCTACAGTGAATCGTGACTATACCAAAGAATTAATTACCCGATTCTCTGCAGATTGTCAGGTACATTCAATAGGATCTGCTGAATTGGTAGAATTGGCTGAAAGGAAGTTGCACGGCAATGATGTTCCACTAGAAGAGTTGGAAAAAATATTGAAGCCATGGCTGAGAATGAAAGAACCACCGGATACTGTTATTTTGGGTTGCACTCATTTTCCCCTGTTAGCAGAAGAACTCTCGCAAATTTTACCCGCTGGAACAAGATTAGTTGATTCAGGGGTTGCAATTGCTCGCCGAACGGCATGGTTGGTTAAAAATAAGGGTGATTTGTTTTTAACAACTGAAAATAACTTGGCTTATTGCACAAAAATAGAAGCAAATAGTGAAGCTTTGCGTCCCGTTTTACGTGAATATGGTTTCCCTGTGCTGAAAAAACTACCAATTTAAGTGAGATTTGCCGTAATAATCAGCTGTCGGTAATTTTTTTGAAAAAAACTCTTGTCAGCGGCGGAAAACTCCCTATAATGCGCCACCACTGACCGACGCTGCGCTGAGACATGCCGCGGCGGGAAGTC
>NZ_FPBJ01000047.1 GCF_900116635.1 Xenorhabdus koppenhoeferi
AAACATTGTCTTTTTCAAAATCCATCGAAATGCATGACAGAATTATAGGATATTATCTGAACATTCATCACTATCAATAAATTAGAGTCACGACCCACCATTGAACCATTAACCGCCGTTCATCCAGATGCTTAGATGTGTGAATATACGCAGCACGGACGTTTTTTCTTTCCACATGGCTTAACTGGCGTTCTATTGCGTCATCGTTCCACAATCCAGATTCGCCCATCGCACCACGTGCCATTGTTCTGAACCCATGCCCACAAACTTCTGTTTTGGTGTCGTATCCCATACCGCGTAAGGCATTATTTACGGTACTTTCGCTCATGACTTTTGCCGGATTATGGTCATGAGGAAACATCACCTCACATTCTCCACTCAAACCCTGCAAGGTTTTAAAGAGAGATACGGCCTGACGACTCAGCGGCACAATATGCTCAGTTTTCATTTTCATGCCACGCTCAGAGAATTTAACGCCTTCAATAAGGTTTTCTTGTGGCGGGAATTTTCCAGACTACATTTTCAAGATCAAGTTCTTCCCAACGGGCAAATCTCAACTCACTGGAACGGACAAACGTTAATAAAGTCAGTTCTACGGCAATTTGGGTAATTAAACGCCCGCGATAGTGAGAAAGGCGGGTGAGGAATTCAGGTAAGCGTTCGTGGGGGAGTGCTGGGTGATGTTTGGCTTTTACTGTGGAAAGCGCACCAGACATATCATTTGCGGGATTAGATTCAAGGATATCATTCTGAACAGCATATCGCATGATGGAAGTAACACGTTGCTGTAATCGCTGGGCGATATCGTGTTTACCATCCGCATCAACGGATTTGATAGGCGCTAAAAGCTGGCTTGTTCTTAAAGTGGAAATATCAAGCCTGCCAATATGAGGGAAAATGTATTGCTCAAGACTGCGTAGAATTTGGTTGCTGTGATCTTCGCTCCAGCGTTTATTACTGGTATGCCATTCACGGGCAATGTGCTCAAAGGTATATGCTCCTGCCGACTTAGGTAGCCCCCCTTTTTTCTCTATCTTGGGGTCAATTCCTTGCGCAAGTAATTTCTTGGCTTCATCTCGTTTGGTTCGGGCATCAGCCAAAGACACCGCCGGATAGACACCAAAAGCCTGTCTGTCTTCCTTTTTGTCTGTTGGACGGCGATATTTCATACGCCAGTATTTAGAACTGCGTGAAGTGACCTCCAGATATAACCCACCACCATCGGCAAGTTTATAAGTTTTATCCTTGGATTTTGCAGTCTCGATTAGTCGCGCATTTAGCTTCATGTTGGGGGCACATTTAAAATAGAAGTTAAGATGCCCCTGATTATGCCCCCAGAGGCATGTTGATTGCAATGGACTAGAGTAGACGTAAAAAGAAAAGACCTGATTGATTTGTCAGGTCTTTCTAAGGAGTTGTTTACTTGAGTAGACGTCAGTAAACTTATATCTGGTGCCCAGGGCGGGACTTGAACCCGCACAGCCTTACAGCCGAGGGATTTTAAATCCCTTGTGTCTACCGATTTCACCACCTGGGCTAAATTTGGAGGCGCGTCCCGGAGTCGAACCGAGGTTCACGGATTTGCAATCCGCTGCATGGCCACTCTGCCAACGCGCCTTTTTTTGGAGCGGGAAACGAGACTCGAACTCGCGACCCCGACCTTGGCAAGGTCGTGCTCTACCAACTGAGCTATTCCCGCTTTGTCTTCGAACTTGTTGATTTACTTAACTTACTTTGTAAGCCTCATGTGTTGTTCGATGCGTTGCATTCTACTTATTTCCCGAAATGAGTCAACACAATTATTTAGAACACTCGTTTGTTCGATGATTTTTGCGTCATTTCGATCAAGCCTCACGCAAATCATCCCATGCAGCACTCAAATATTGAAACATTGACCAGAACGTCAATATCGCAGCAGCATATAATAAGATGAATCCCCCCACTTCAAGTTCAACACAGGGACGCCATAATAAAACAACTAATGCTGCCATTTGTGCTGTAGTTTTTGTTTTTCCCATCCAAGAAACAGCTACGCTACTGCGTTTCCCTAACTCTGCCATCCACTCGCGTAAAGAGGATATGATTATCTCACGGGCAATCATTGTCGCAGCAGGCAGGGTAATCCACCATGAATGATAATACTCTGCGATAAGCACCAACGCAGTAGCTACCATGACTTTATCCGCTACAGGATCAAGAAATGCGCCAAAGCGCGTTGTCTGTTTCCACAAACGGGCAAGAAAACCATCAAACCAATCTGTTGCGGCAGCGATAACAAAAATAGTGGCACATAACATCGGTGCCCATTGGAATGGCAAGTAAAATGCCAAAACGAAGAACGGGATTAAGGCAATACGAAACAGAGTAAGCCATGTTGGAATATTTAATTGCATAATGCTTAGTAACTATCTGGTCATATAAGGTTTATCAGTATGGTGCATCAATACTCTTAGTGTTTCAACGCATTATAGATTTTTTCTGCCAACACATAAGAAATAGAAGGCACTTTTGCGATCTCTTCTACACTTGCGCTGCGTAAAGACTGCAATCCACCCATATATTTTAGCAACATTTGTCGACGCTTTGGCCCAATCCCTTCTATCGATTCCAGTGTACTGGTCTTCTTCACTTTTTCTCGACGCTGGCGGTGTCCGGTAATCGCGTGGTTATGAGATTCATCACGAATATGTTGAATTACGTGCAATGCTGGGGAATCAGGGGGAAGAGCCTCTCCTTCTCCTGCGGCTTGGAAAAATAAAGTTTCTAATCCCGCTTTACGATCACTCCCCTTTGCAACACCAATAAGTTTGGGATGATTTTTATCCCATTCAACCTCCTGTGAATTGAAAATTTCAATTGCTTGTGCAAGTTGTCCTTTACCACCATCGATGAAGATAATATCCGGGATTTTGGTTTTATCAATCGCCTTACCATACCGACGGCTTAAGACCTGATTCATCGCCGCATAGTCATCTCCCGGTGTGATGCCTGTAATGTTATAGCGGCGGTATTCCGCACGCACAGGACCATTACCATCAAAAACAACGCAAGATGCAACGGTCTGTTCTCCCATCGTATGGCTAATGTCGAAACATTCCATACGGTGAATTTTCTCAATACCTATAAATACGGCAAGTGATTTTAAGCGCTGATGAATTGTTGATTGTTGTGATAATTTTGTAGTTAGTGCCGTTGCAGCGTTGGTACGTGCTAATTTTAAGTAACGTGCTCTATCACCTCTTGGCTGTGCTTGGATATGGATTTTTCTACCTAATAATTCTGAAAGGGATACTTCCAGCAACTCTTTTTCGGGTAGTGCAAAGTCCAGCAAAATTTCTGTCGGTAATGTTCTTTTTTGGCTGCCCTGAAGGTAAAATTGGCCAAGAAAAGTTTGTACTACTTCATCTAATTTCGTATCAGCAGGTATTTTAGGATAATAGCTCCGGCTGCCTAATAATTTTCCCTGACGGATAAATAAGGCATGCACACAAGCTATTCCTGCCTCAAAAGCAACACTGATAACGTCAAGATCATCACCTTCTCCAGAAACAAATTGCCGTTCCGTTACTTGTCTTACTGCTTTGATCTGGTCACGATAACGGGCTGCGTCCTCAAATTTTAGCTGTTGACTCGCCTCTTCCATTTTATTGATCAATTCAGTCAGTACTTGTTTATCCTTACCCGCCAGAAATAAGCGAACATATTCAACTTGTTGTTGATATTCTTCATCAGTCACGAATCCTTTAATGCAGGGAGCCAGACAGCGACCAATCTGATATTGCAGACAAGGTCTTGAACGGTTGCGATACACGCTGTCTTCACATTGGCGAATAGGAAATAATTTCTGCAATAAAACCAGGCTTTCACGCACTGCATGAGAGTTAGGGAATGGCCCGAAGTACTCACCTTTTGCGCGCTTAGTGCCTCGGTATAAGGCCAGGCGAGGATGAGTATCACCACTTAAAAAAATATAAGGATAGGATTTATCATCCCGCAATAATACATTGTAACGGGGCTGATAGAGTTTGATGTAGTTGTGTTCGAGCAGGAGAGCTTCAGTTTCGGTATGGGTAACAGTGACGTCAACCTGAGCAATATTTTTCACCAGTGATTCTGTCTTGCGGCTACTGACTTGTGTTCGAAAATAGCTGGATAACCGTTTTTTTAGATCCTTGGCTTTACCAACATAAATCACATCACCAGCAATATCATACATACGATAGACACCCGGTTGGCTGGTCACTGTTTTTAAAAATGTCTTCGAATTAAATTGCTCTGCCACGGCTTATCACCCACCAGATTTATCACCCACCTTGGGCTAACATATTTTGTGCATCAAGCAAACCACAACGAATTGCCATATGGGTCAATTCTACATCACCTTTGATATTTAGTTTACTGAACATTCTATAACGATAGCTATTCACTGTTTTAGGGCTTAGGTTAAGCAGAGTAGAAATTTCGTTAACTTTGCGACCTTGAGTTATCATTATCATGATCTGTAACTCTCGTTCAGAGAGTTCATCCAGCGGGTTTTCTTTTTGAGGTAATAGTTGATCGAGTGCCATTTGCTGGGCAATATCTGAAGAGATATAACGCTGCCCCGCATAAACAGCCCGAATTGCATTAATCATATCCTGGGGAGTTGCGGCTTTACTCAAATATCCTCTGATCCCCGCTTGCATCACTTTCGTCGGCAAAAAGCTTTCAGTATGAATGGTCAGCATGATTACCTTAGTGTCAGGTGAATAGCGAATAATTTTCTTCGCGGCCTCAAGCCCCCCTATCCCCGGCATTTCCATATCCATGATGACAACATCAGCGCTGTTTGATCTACACCATCTTATCGCATCTTCTCCGCTGTTGGCTTCTCCTATCACCTTGATTCCTCTAACATCATCAAGGATACCTTTGACACCAATGCGAACCAGTTCATGGTCATCAACTAATAAAACATTAATCAAACAATATCTCCACTAACGTGATATCCACTTAAATGGTGGTGAGGTGAATAAGATCCAAAACCAAGCGGATATACTGAGTTTATCTTCATGATTTTCATAAGATAATCTAAAAGAAGACAACATTCTCTTTCGGGTGATGTCAAGATCTTTTTGATGAGACAAGGGATTATACTAACATTAGTGGAAAACAGAAAGAAAATTGTTACATATCAATAAAGTAAATTAGTTATAAAATATAATTTCCCAAAATTTTAGTATGATATTTTTAAAACAATATATAAATATGTTGTTCGTAACGTTCTATTTAATCTATACAAGATGAAGAGAAATTTCCCTCATCATAACTTTACAATGGCATGCGTTAATATTCTCAATACTCTGGCGAGTTTTCACGCCAACACTACCACATAAGCAACGACCTTGGTTCATCATTTTTCCTCTTGATCTTCATCATCATCGTCGATGTGCCAATTATGCAGTATTCGATGGACAAAAGGCGTTACCACCATCCCAACAGCGATAAAAAAAATTGCCTGAAGAAACAATCCATAAATAGCTGTAAAATATTTCCCTAATTTACTGACTGGTTCAATATGCAAATTTTGAGTTCCAATCATTGAGACAGAATTTAATATAGCATCAGGTATGGCATGGCTTTCAATCAAGAAAAAACCTAATACACCAGGAATAATACCTATCAAAAAAACAATAAATGCATGAAAAAAGAAACGCAATATTCGCAAAATAAATCGATCCAAACTAATTAATTTATCAGTAAATTTTTCCATGCTAAGACCTCCACTAATAAATTAGTTACCATGCTGATTGTATGTTAGTTTTTATTTTTATCAATGATAATTGATGAATAATCGCTCTTTCATTTCTGAGTAAAAATATTATTTTACTCACTTATCAATCTTATGAAATTGATGAGGTTGGTAACCTATTCAACCAAGCTCTTCGCTCATCAATTTGGCAATTATCTTCGGACAAAAAATGGCAACTGAGATTTCATCAGGGCACTCTCATGCCATGCTAAGGTAAAAATGGCCCAATATTTGGGCCATTGAGAGTTAATTAATGGGATTTTTTATCATTCAATGAGTAAAACGAGCTTTACGTCTTTTCACAATCTGGAATCCAATCGCCAGAATAATAAACCAAGCTGGCGTGGCGATTAATGCTTGGCGGGTATCTGGCTGTAAAGACAGTAATACCAAGACAAAAGCAAAAAAAGCCAGACATACCCAAGACATCACAATACCAAACGGCATTTTATACACTGAAGCCTGATGCAAGGCTGGACGACGTTTTCTATAAGCGAGGTAGGAACATAAAATCATGCTCCAAATAAACATAAACAGGATTGCAGAAACAGTTGTCACCAAAGTAAAAACATGCATTACATCGGGAATAAAATAGATCAGAACGATGCCAAAAGAGAGACATAGGCAAGTAAAGATCAACCCCGACGCAGGAACTGAACGACGGGAAAGACGACTAAACTGCGTTGGTGCATTTTTTTCTTTAGCCAAGCCAAATAACATTCGACTGGTGGAGAAAACACCACTGTTCGCCGATGAGGCGGCAGAAGTCAAAACCACAAAATTGACAATACTGGCAGCAGCAGGCAGCCCAATCAAGACAAATAATTCTACAAAAGGGCTTTTATCCGCAATGATGGCTCGCCACGGAGTAACCGACATAATCACAATTAAAGCTAAAACATAAAATGTAATAATACGGATTGGAATGGCATTAATCGCTTTTGGCAAAGATTTTATTGGGTTTTTAGTTTCCGCCGCAGCAGTTCCTACTAACTCAATACCAACAAAAGCAAATATAGCAATCTGAAACCCGGCAAAGAAACCACTCAACCCCATTGGAAACATGCCGCCATCATTCCAGACATTAGAAAGCGCAGCAACATGCCCGGCCGGAGATTGGAAGTGAATACCAATCAATATGCCGCCTGTAACAATCAACACAATAATCGCAATAATCTTGATCATGGAAAACCAGAATTCCAGCTCACCAAACAATTTTACCGTTGCGAGATTCAGCGTCAGCAATACCAGCACACACAGTAACGAAGTCGCCCATTCTGGAAAGTTTGGTACCCAATATCCGACATAGGCAGTGATGGCAACAATATCCGCGATACCTGTAATTACCCAACAGAACCAGTAAGTCCAGCCCACAAAAAAACCCGCCCACGGTCCTAATAAATCCGCTGCGAAATCACTGAACGACTTATAGTGCAAATTGGAAAGCAATAATTCTCCCATTGCACGCATAACAAAAAACAGCATAAATCCGATGATCATATAAACAAAAATGATCGACGGCCCCGCAAGAGAGATTGTTTTACCTGAGCCCATAAACAGACCAGTGCCGATGGCACCACCAATCGCAATGAGCTGTATATGTCGGTTCGTGAGACTCCGCTGTAGATGCAAACCTTCAGTTTCAGGAATGTGAGTGGGTTGTATTTTTTCTTCCATAGTTATATCCAATTTATTCTCACAGCATGGCCTTAATACCCTCAAGCTGCGTTTAAGTGAATATTGTGACATAGACAATAGCGGTATTAACAGAAGGATTTCACATGAAAAACAGGACGGTTACAATTCAACCTATTAGCAGAGAGCACATTGTGCACATTTCATTCATTTAGTACAAAGTAGCTCCTGAAAACAAAGCCCCTGAAAATCAGAGGCTTTTTATCATAGTAAGTTTATTTACTGTTATAATGCGCCGCTGCTTCTTCGAAGCGCTGCTGTATCACTTGATTTGGTGCTTTCCCCAGCAGACTCACCGCCACAATAGTTATCGTCGCAAAGATAAAGCCAGGAATGATTTCATATAAATCGAACCAATGGAATTTCATCCATACCAATACTGTAATGGCTCCCACCAGCATACCAGCCAACGCACCATTGCGTGTCATACGTTTCCAAAGCACCGACATCAAAACGATCGGACCAAACGCCGCGCCAAAACCGGCCCAGGCATAGCTGACCAATGACAATACTTTATTGTTCGGATTAGTTGCGATCACAATAGAAATGATTGCCACCATCAAAACCATCATGCGACCAACCCATACCAACTCTTTTTGGCTGGCTTTAGTACGTATAAATGCTTTATAGAAATCTTCAGTCAGAGCGCTGGAGCAAACCAATAACTGGCAGCTTAACGTACTCATAACTGCCGCTAATACCGCAGACAATAACACTCCCGTAATCCACGGATTAAACAGAAGTTCACCTAACTCCATAAAGATACGTTCACGATTTTGTAAAACTGGAGCTGCCTTATCTGGGTTCATCTCAAAATAAGCTATACCAAAGAATCCAACAGCTACAGTGCCCGCAAGACACAGGAACATCCACGTCATACTGATACGACGAGCTTTATGAATAGTTTGGTGAGAATCTGCCGCCATAAAACGAGCTAAAATATGTGGTTGACCAAAATAGCCTAAACCCCATCCCATTAAAGAAATAATGGCAATAATATTCAGGTTCTTAAACATATCTAAATAAGCGTGATTTTTTGCCTCAATAATATTGATAGCCGTACCAATCCCTCCTACTTTAAACAAGATCAATACTGGTACCAAAATCAAAGCAAAAATCATCAAAGTCGCCTGAACGGTATCCGTCCAGCTTACAGCAAGGAAACCACCCAGGAAGGTATAGGCAATCGTTGCCAGCGCACCTAACCAAATCGCTTTTTCATAGCTAATGCCAAACGTGTTTTCAAACAATAAACCACCAGCAACAACACCTGAAGCACAGTAAATAGTAAAGAAAATCAGGATAACCAGTGCGGAAATAATACGCAGTATTTTGCTTTTGTCGTCAAAGCGGTTCGTAAAATAATCTGGTAATGTCAACGCGTTATTGTTTACTTCGGTATGTACTCGTAATCTACCCGCGACCCATCGCCAATTTAAGTACGCCCCCAATAGCAGTCCCAATGCAATCCAACTTTCTGAAATACCTAAGAAAAAAATTGCGCCTGGTAATCCCATTAATAACCAGCCACTCATATCAGAAGCGCCAGCAGATAATGCTGTTACCACACTCCCCAATCGCCGGCCACCTAGTATGTAGTCATCAAAGTTTTTGGTGGATCGATAAGCTATGAAACCTATTAGTAACATCCCTGTGATGTAGATAATGAAGGTAATAAGCATTGGTGAATTTACTGTCATGCAGGTTCTTCTCCATAGTATTTTTATAAATCATGTATCTGCAAATGCGTGATTTGCGTAAATCATGTTACCTGTACTGTAAATAGTTTCTTCAGTACCTGGCCCTGTTCTGTCAGGCTGTGAAAGTTGTGCCCAAAGATAACATTAATTTCTGTATGTATTATTTGTGAATGTGATTATTCAAAAATTACATGCCATCCTAGTTTACTTAAAACATTTTTAACAACAAATTAACTCAGTTTTTTATAAAAAACGCTTGCTAAATCACATTTATCATTTAAAAAGTTGCACCTTTTATTAAATAATAGGTTTTGCCTGACACTTATGAATAATTTTAATAAAACCATTTAATATCAATTATATAAATATGTAGCCCTCATAACACTCACAAAAAAAATAATAAAAACAAGATTAATTTCACAAATCTAGCATAACTGCTTTTAACAAAGTTGCACAAAGTTGCAACATGGCAGATATTATTATGTAATTTGGCTAAATCTTGCCTATTAAGGAGTAAGAATGGGTAGTACCACTATGGGCGTGAAGCTCAATGAAGCAACGCGTAATCGTATTAAAGCTGCTGCACAACGAATTGAACGCACACCACACTGGCTGATTAAGCAAGCCATTTTTAATTATCTTGAACGTCTGGAAAATGAAGAAAAAATTCCAGAAATATCAGCGAATCAGAATAACAAAGAAGAAAAGATTTCCGAAGAAGAATCACCTATTGAGGCACCTTATCAACCATTTCTGGATTTTGCCGAGCATATTTTACCCCAAACGGTGAAACGTTCTGCAATTACCTCAGCCTATCGCCTGCCCGAAACACAGGCTGTTCCGATGCTGCTACAACGCGCGCAACTTTCAGAAGAACAAGCGAAGGCGACTCACAAGCTCGCTTATTCCATTGCAGAAAAGCTACGTCAGCAAAAACAAGGGGTCGGGCGCGCAGGTTTAGTACAAGGATTATTGCAGGAGTTTTCATTGTCTTCACAGGAAGGTGTAGCACTGATGTGCCTTGCCGAAGCTTTGCTGCGTATTCCTGATAAAGCCACCCGTGACGCATTGATCCGCGACAAAATCAGCAACGGCAATTGGCACTCCCATTTAGGCCGAAGCCCCTCTATGTTTGTCAACGCTGCAACATGGGGATTGCTGTTCACCGGTAAGCTGGTATCTACTCATAATGAAGCCAAGTTATCCAACTCTTTGAATCGCATCATCAGCAAGAGCGGCGAGCCATTGGTGCGTAAAGGCGTGGATATGGCAATGCGCCTGATGGGAGAACAATTTGTTACCGGAGAAACCATCGCTCAGGCGCTTGCCAATGCCCGCAAGCTGGAAGAGAAAGGGTTCCGTTACTCCTATGATATGCTGGGTGAAGCCGCCCTGACTGAGGAAGATGCACAGGCCTATATGGTTTCCTATCAGCAGGCTATCCACGCTATTGGCAAAGCTTCAAATGGTCGCGGCATTTATGAAGGACCAGGGATTTCTATCAAACTTTCTGCCCTGCATCCTCGCTATAGCCGCGCTCAGTATGATCGTGTTATTGATGAACTCTATCCACGCTTACTCTCTCTGACCTTACAAGCACGTCAGTACGATATTGGTATCAATATTGATGCAGAAGAAGCCGACCGTCTGGAAATTTCTCTTGATTTGCTGGAAAAACTCTGTTTTGAACCAAAATTGGAAGGCTGGAACGGTATTGGGTTTGTCATTCAGGCTTACCAGAAACGTTGCCCGTTCGTCATTGACAGCATTATTGATTTGGCACAGCGCAGCCGCCACAGGTTGATGATCCGTCTGGTGAAAGGCGCTTATTGGGATAGCGAAATCAAGCGCGCCCAAACTGATGGCCTGGAGGGCTATCCGGTGTATACCCGCAAGGTCTATACCGATGTATCTTACCTCGCCTGCGCCCGCAAACTACTTTCCGTGCCAAATTTAATCTATCCACAATTTGCTACTCATAACGCTCATACTTTGTCTGCAATTTATCATCTGGCCGGACAGAACTATTATCCGGGTCAATATGAATTTCAGTGTCTACATGGAATGGGTGAACCGCTTTATGATCAAGTCGTTGGTAAGATCGCTGACGGCAAACTCAATCGTCCATGCCGTATTTATGCGCCAGTGGGGACACATGAAACATTGCTGGCCTATCTGGTACGTCGCTTACTGGAAAACGGTGCTAATACTTCATTCGTCAATCGCATAGCAGATACTTCACTGTCAATTGATAAACTGGTCGCAGATCCCGTAAAAATCGTACAGGAACTGGCACAAACCGAAGGGCAAATCGGCCTGCCACATCCTAAGATCCCTCTGCCACACGATTTATACGGCAAAAACCGGGTTAACTCCTCAGGATTGGATCTTTCCAATGAACATCGTTTGGCTTCTCTTTCTAGTGCGTTGCTGAGTTCATCAATGGAAACATGGAACAGTGAACCACTATTGGGTGGTGATTACCAACACAAGGGAGAGTTACCTGCTATCAAGCCTGTCAGTAATCCAGCTAAATTCTCCGATTTGGTGGGTTATGTACGAGAAACCACTGAGCAAGAAGTCAGCCATGCATTGAATGTTGCCACCGATGCCGGCGCAATTTGGTTTGCAACACCACCGTCAGAACGTGCGGCAATTTTAGTGCGTGCGGCTGAGTTGATGGAAAATAACCTGCAATCACTGCTCGGTATCCTAGTCCGTGAAGCGGGTAAAACTTTCAATAATGCGATTGCCGAAGTGCGCGAAGCTGTGGATTTTCTCCATTATTATGCGGGGCAAGTCCGCCAAGATTTCGCCAATGATACACATCGCCCGCTAGGGCCTGTGGTATGTATCAGTCCGTGGAACTTCCCTCTGGCAATTTTTACCGGGCAAATCGCCGCTTCATTAGCAGCAGGTAATAGTGTTCTGGCAAAACCCGCAGAACAAACACCATTGATTGCCTCCGTTGCAGTAAAAATGCTCCATCAGGCGGGCATTCCCTGTGATGTGCTGCAATTACTGCCGGGACAAGGAGAAACCGTAGGAGCATCACTGGTTGGTGACGAGCGCGTACGTGGCGTGATGTTTACCGGTTCTACTGAAGTTGCCAGCTTGTTGCAACGCAATATTGCCGGTCGTCTTGATGCTCAAGGGCGTCCAACCCCATTGATTGCGGAAACCGGTGGATTAAATGCCATGATCGTCGATTCTTCTGCCTTGACCGAACAGGTTGTCACCGATGTTGTTGCCTCCGCTTTTGACAGTGCAGGCCAACGCTGCTCTGCCCTGCGTATTCTGTGTGTTCAGGAAGACGTTGCTGAAAGAACTATTACCATGCTGAAAGGTGCAATGGCTGAGTGCCGGATGGGGAATCCTGAACATTTATCGACAGATATAGGCCCTGTGATTGATGCAGAAGCGAAAACCAACATCGAACGCCATATCCAAACCATGCGTACCAAAGGCCGGATGATTTATCAGGCAGCACATAAAAATGACACCGACAATCAGGAATGGTTACAAGGTACTTTCGTCAAACCAACGCTTATCGAGCTGGAAAGTTTTGACGAAATGAAGAAAGAAATTTTCGGGCCTGTTCTGCATGTCGTACGTTTCAAGCGTAATGAATTAGAGCAGTTGTTGGATCAGATTAACGCTTCGGGTTATGGCCTGACATTGGGCATTCACACTCGCATTGATGAAACCATCACACAAGTGACTGGCAAAGCTAAAGTCGGCAATTTATATGTCAATCGCAATATGGTTGGTGCGGTTGTCGGCGTACAGCCGTTTGGTGGTGAAGGTCTGTCAGGTACAGGGCCAAAAGCCGGCGGGCCTCTGTATTTGTACCGTTTGCTGTCACAGCGTCCTGTCAATGCAGCCAGTCAAACACTGGAACGTCAGGATGCAGAATATGAGCTGGATTCCAAAATTCGGGTTGCTCTGCACTCCCCTCTCAACAAACTGGCAGACTGGGCAACTGCACAAAACAATGATTCATTGAAACAGCTCATTCAGGAATACAGCTTGCTGGCACAAGGTGGAACAACACGTTTATTACCGGGACCAACCGGAGAGCGCAATACTTATACCCTGTTGCCTCGAGGCCCTGTTCTGTGCCTTGCTGATAATAAACAAGATGCTCTGGTACAATTAGCGGCTGTACTTTCCGTTGGTTGTCAGACTATCTGGGAGAAGAATGAACTGCATCAAGAGTTGCAGCGTCAATTACCGGAAGAAATCCACCAGCATATTCATTGGGTCAACGATTGGCAAAAAGAAGACACAATAATGGAAGCGGTTATTTATCACGGTGATTGCGATCAATTACGTCATGTTTGTGAAGCGATTGCACAACGCAAAGGGCCAATTATCTCCGTACAGGGATTTGCCCGTGGTGAAACTAACCTGTTGTTGGAACGCTTGCTGCATGAACGTTCATTGAGTGTTAATACAGCGGCGGCAGGGGGAAATGCCAGTTTGATGACGATTGGTTAAAAGAATTTAATTAAGATTAATTTATTATAAATATATAACTAATTTAAATATAATAGTGAAAATAACGTAAAAAATAGAGAGGGGAATGTAATTATCATACATTCCCCTCCAGAACCGTTCAATCGGGCTAACGTTATATATCGGTCTAATTAATCAATGACCATTTTGTTGCCAACTCAGATATTGCTCATATTTACGCAGGGCAATATTATAATTACTGAAAGCTGACTGAGATAATTTCTCGCTGAGTTGTTCCTGAATTTTTTCTGGCGTGAACTCATTAGCCGGATAATTACTTGAAGTCAGCAATTCATCCAAACGCCTTAAACGAACCACATACTCACGCACAGTACTATGGCTCATCTCCGTTTGTTCAAACAAATACTGTTTAAATGACATAATGTCGAAATAATCAGTCTGGCTATTACAATAAATTTCACTACAAAAGCGGCACAACGCCACAAATTTACCCTGTAACTCATTCCAGGTTTTGTCATCTACCAACTCAGTCATCTCAGAAATAGCTTCTTTATTGATGACCTGACCGTTAAAAACAAGAGAAATACGATCAAGTGTTTTATGGCAGTGCAAACAATGAGTCTGACTATGTTTATAGTCCTTGATATAACGGCTGAGAGGCCGTTTCTTTTGTGTTGTAACAGACATAAGAGATAAAGCCCTGTGTATAGTCTTAACAAAAAACAAATAAGCAAAAAGTTACTTCTCTGGATTCAAACGCGCCCTCAGCCTTTTTATCGCCTGACTGTGAAGCTGGCTTACGCGGGATTCTCCCACGTTAAGCACTGCGCCGATCTCTTTAAGATTGAGTTCTTCCTGATAGTACAGCGTAAGAACCATCTTTTCCCGTTCAGGCAATAACTCAATAACATCGATCACCCGCTGACGAAGGTCGCCTTCCAGTAATTGTTGGAGAGGATTTGTCTCATGCTCTTCCTCAACTACCGGTTCACAATTTTCACCGTGAATTTCGTGCCATTCGTCATAAGAAAACAGTTGACTGTTATTTGTGTCTAACAGTATTTGCCGATATTCTATCAGATTAATCTTTAATTCTTTAGCAACTTCCTGCTCACTGGCTGGACGGCCTAACTCTTGCTCAAGTTTACGGATGGTTTGCGTGACTTCCCGTGCGTTACGCCGCACACTACGCGGAGCCCAATCACGGCTCCTCAACTCATCCAACATTGCACCCCTGATGCGCTGTACTGCATAGGTGGTAAACGCGGTTCCCTGCATGGAATCAAATCGCTCCACTGCATTCAGCAAGCCTATGCCACCAGCCTGAAGCAAGTCATCGAGTTCTACGCTGGCAGGTAATCTTACCTGTAGCCTCAGAGCTTCATGGCGAACTAGTGGTACATAGCGCTTCCAGAGGCTATTTTTGTCCATCACGCCTTCGGCGGTATACAAATCGCTCACAACAACAGACACCTTTGGATAAGAGACTGAATACCATTATCCAATCCCCTAATCGGTACAATCGTTTGAACAATGAAGTAAAAGCACTTCTTTTTCACCTATGCGAAATTTTTGATGTCCGCCCAAATGCATAGTAAGTTTCAGGCTGTCTTTGACTATTAACAAAAAATAAGGATCGGCGAACCGATCCTTATTTTATAAGCGTTGTTTATGCAGATTGCCCTGCATAAATGCTCAACCGGAAAATAAAAATTAACGCAGCAGAGACATAACGGTTTGTGGGATCTGGTTCGCCTGAGCCAGAACAGCAGTACCCGCCTGTTGCAGGATCTGACCACGGCCCATGTTGGAAACTTCCGTTGCGTAATCAGCATCTTCGATACGGCTTCTTGCAGCGCTCAGGTTGTTAACCGTGTTGTTCAGGTTGTTAACCGTGGATTCCAGACGGTTTTGAACTGCACCCAGGGAACTGCGCAGGCTGTCAACGTCTGAGAGGGCCTTGTCCAACGTTTTCAGTGGACCGGTAGTAGTAGTAGTAGTATTAGCAGCTATTTCCTTAGGATCATCTAGTTTACCATTCGATGTATTAACATTCACAGTGTAGTATTTAGTCTCACCTTTATCATTAACACCTTGTAATACATATTTTGATGTATCTTCTTTACCATTCGCATCAAGTCCATGATATACTTCCATGTTACCTAGTTTCAAATCGACAATCTTTTGCTCACCTAAATTAAATGCCGCAGCGGTACCGGTTGCTGGTTTACTTAACTTATTACCAGCATGAGGGGGGCGGCTCCCAGAAGCCACACTAAACTTCTCTAAGCCAAGTTTTTTGCTATTAATTTCTTTCAGATCGATTTCGATAGTTTCGCCATCGTTAGCACCGACCTGAATTTTCATTTTAGTATCTTCTTTCAATACTTTTACGTTGTTAAATTGAGTTTGTTCAGAGATACGGTCAATTTCATCCAGACGTTGTTTAACTTCTTTCTGAATAGAATCCAGATCGCTCTTAGAGTTGCTGCCGTTTTGTGACTGAACAGTCAGTTCACGAATGCGTTGCAGGTTGTTATTGATTTCATTCATAGCACCTTCGGTAGTCTGAGCAATAGAGATACCATCGTTTGCGTTACGGGAAGCCTGATTCAGGCCTTTAACGTTGGCAGTAAAACGGTTGGCAATCGCTTGACCAGCAGCATCATCCTTCGCGCTGTTAATACGCAAACCAGAGGACAGACGTTCAATAGCAGAACCTAAAACGCCTTTAGATCTGGTCAGGTTGTTCTGAGCCAGCAGAGATGAATAGTTGGTATTGATGACTGATGCCATAGTATAGTTCCTTTTAAAATCAACAAAATATAATTAGCTTGAGCCTATTTGCCCACGGTGTTCATCACCGACAACAGTTTTATCGGCCCCTTAAAAAGAACCTTTAATATTTCTTGAAAAAACTTTTTTATTTTTTTCGTTTTTTTCCGATAACCTAAACAGCGCCTGTTCTCATCAATTATTCCCTCCATCAAAAAAAGCATTTTGTCAGTAAACTTTTGGCAAATTAATCCGATAACATGTCCAGTGAATGCTTTACTAATAAAGGAGTCAACATGGCTATAGTTTCCTCAGCAGGAGGCGGGTCCGGGACGGATATGAGTTATCTACTGGATATACTTCGGGCAAATGAACAAAAACGTTTAAAACCATTAGCACAGGAACAAACCAGCCATAAAGCGAAGCTGACCGCTTTTGGTACATTAAAAGGCAGCCTAGAAAAACTAAAGAGTGCATCCGAAGAATTAAAAAAATTCGATAAACTCAATACCACCAAAACAAATGAAGATCATAAAACATTTACCCCGAGTACGGATTCCAAAGGCAGCCCGGGTAACTATGTGATTGAGGTTCATCAGCTTGCAAAAGCCCAATCGTTGAAATCTCCGGAAGTTGCTGATGTAGAAAAACAACTAGGAGAACCGGGTAAAGGTACTCGTACCATTATCATCACGCAACCAGGTGAAAAAGAACCGATGAAGATTTCCCTGAAAGATAATGAAACTTCATTGGTTGAGATCCGTGCTGCGATTAATAAAAAGGAAGGCAACGTTAATGCCAGCATCTTTAGGGCAGAAGATAAGAAAAATCATCTGATCCTGACCTCAAAAAATGCCGGCACAGAATCCATCATGACCATCACAGTTGAAGGTGATGATAATCTGGGCAATTTGCTGAACTATAAATTCGGTGGTCAAAGCGGCGGCCCTAGTGTCATGAAGCAAACGGTAGAAGCTGCCAACGCAAAATTAACCATCAATGGTATTAATATTGAACGCCAGACCAATGAGATAAAAGATGCCCCGGAAGGCGTTATTCTCAATCTGAAAAAAGTTTCTGAAATAGAAGAAATCAAAGTCGGAGATAAAGTAACGTCAAGACCAAAAACAGAAACTCTGGTCGTTTCCCGCGATATCGAGCCAATGAAAGATGCGATTAAAAAATGGGTTAATGCTTATAATGAATTACAGACTACTTTCGACTCGCTGACCAAATATAAACCTGTTGGAAAAGGTGAAGCGGCATCAAAAGACAATGGTACCCTACTCGGTGACAGTACATTAAAAAGTATTCAAAATCAGCTAAGACACCAGCTCATTTCAGCACAAGATGTTGCGGGTATTGCTACCTTAAATAAATTGGGTATTAAACAGAAATTGGATGGCACACTCGAGATCAATAATGAAACACTCGAAAAAAACCTGAAAGAAAAACCGGCTAACGTTAAGGCTTTCTTTATGGGGGATAGTGAAAAAAGCGGCTTTGCAATCCAGACTTATAATTTATTGAAGAAAACGTTGGATAGTCATGAAGGGACTATCGTCATAGCAACCGAAAGTATTAACAAGAGCCTGAAATCCCTTGAAAAACAAATGGAACAGACAAATATAAACATTAATGCCAAAATAGAACGCGATAAGCGCCAATTTACAGCACTTGAGAAGTTTATGAATTCACTGGGTAACTCAAGTGAATCCCTAGCCCCGCTTTTAAGATAATATAAAGGACATTATGTATCAACGTTCGGCAAGCCAGTTATACGCTCAGGTAGATCTTGAAAGCGAAATTATGAATGCCTCTCCCTATCAGTTGATTCAGATATTGTTTAATGGAGCGCTTAGCGCCCTACGTTGTGCAATCATTCTGATGCAGCAGGGTAATATCCCAGAAAAAGGTTTAGCTATTTCAAAGGCGATCAATATCATCGATAATGGTCTCAAAGAGGGATTAGATTTAGAAAAAGGCGGTGAGATTGCTCAGAATCTTTTTGATTTATATGATTATATGAGCCGCCGTCTACTCCATGCCAATTTGCGCAATGATGAGAAAGCCATAACCGAAGTGGTTGATTTAATTACCGCGATTTCAGATTCTTGGCGGCAGATAGGTTCTCATTACAACGCCAGTCAGGATATTGTTTAATGAAAAATGATCTGGATCTTTTGTCATCTTATCAGCAGATCCTTAGTTTAAGTGAGCAAATGATTGATTTAGCTAAAAATGAAAAGTGGGATGAACTTGTTGATATGGAAATCACTTATCTGAAGGCAGTAGAAGTCGTTACGTTAATATCAGAAAACTCAGATGCACCAATTTCATTGCAGCAGCAATTGACCAAGATTTTGCAAACTGTCCTGGATAATGAAAAAGAAACTAAAAGATTATTGCAAAAACGATTAAATGAACTCAGCAACCTGATTAAACAAGAAAGCTGCAAACAACTCTTACACGATACTTATGGACAGTTCCCTGTCAGCAACTATGAAATGGAGTTGACTACGACAGAACCCCAATAAATATAACGGCGACATTATTGATTCTATTTAAAAATAACACTGATTAATGGTGTCATTCATTTATTTTCATTTTAGGTGGTGTCAATTTGTCACCATCGCTTTTTAGGTCAAACCAATTCATTGAACAACTTTATTAACAACAATTTCTTATATACCCAATGAATTTCGAGATGCCACTCAATGAAATCATATTTAGCAATTTCGCCGTAACCCCTCGCCCTCATCGGGCGGGGATATAAGGCGTAAGACGCGATAGCGGCTTAATCTGGGGTTGCCTGACTCTCCACATAAGCCTTTAACGTTTCAATTGTTGCACCGCCAGCAGTGCAAGCGAAGTATGAACGTGACCACAAGGCGGAGCTTTTACT
>NZ_FPBJ01000029.1 GCF_900116635.1 Xenorhabdus koppenhoeferi
AACACGAGATTACAAAACACCGAATGAGTTATTTAAAGGAATACCCACTCATTTACTTCGTCCATTACGGTGTTGCGCTTAATATGTGAATCCAAGGAAATATTTCAAATAGCATGATGATAAGATGGTTTTTTATCAGTTTCATTCAATTCATAATTTTTCGTAGCAATATAACCGTCCAAACATTTTAAGTTTCAACCCAATAATACGTTTATATCTGTTTTTCAACGTGATAATAATTACCAAACTGTTTGAGATCTGCAACAGTTTGGTAAAAGCAATTTTGGTCAGGTGGTTATTTGATTGTGTAAGCCACCAAAACGTCGGTAATACGCCGCCGCAGGGGGAGGTAACTGACCGATGGTTGTTTCACAGCGTTCGCTGACGTAACGTGTCGCAGCAGGGTCAATACGCTGATAGATATTGAAGCATAAGTTACGGGCAATCTGCCCTTCCCATTGTGCGGGCAGCAGGGCATCCGGTAATAGTGGATCGCGCAGCACCACCCGACGGTAAAAGTGGATCAGCAGCAGGCGCAGCTGGAAGCCGCGTTCTGGTGTCAGGTCTTCTTGATGGCAATCCCGCAGCAGTGCCGTCAAGGGACGGAAGGAGGCGATAAATTCGTGGTAGTGCTGTGATATCTGTTCCAGTGACCAACTGGCAGAGACGCGCTCTTTCAGGCTCTGTTCCGAACGTGGATAGGGATAATCGGCGCGGAAGTAGATAACGGAATCGCTGGCGTTGAGTTCTCCCAACAAGGCAGGGATATCACTTTGGGAACTGCTTGGCGCCGCCATCAGAGTGTTGTTGAGTTGACCGAATCCAAGCCAGCTCAACTCTTTTTTCAGTCGGGCACGTTCATTTTTGCTGTTGCCTTCCAGTAGCAGCAGATCCCATTTTCCGTCCCATTCAGGTGGCTCGCCGAGGTAGATTTTGCTTTCTGCATGGCGGAATTGATTCATGCCGCGTTCGGTAATGCGGTAATAACTGCGCCGCCCCAGTTTTTCTACCTCAAGCCATTCCTCTTTTTGCAGGCGAAATACAGCGGTCCGCACGAAGCGGTCACTGAAACCCATCGGTTCTAACAGAAGACTCAGACTGCCAAGCCAGACTTCCCCGCCACGGTGGCTGAGTGCATCCCCATATAAGGAGATGATCAGCGATGTTCCGCTGATAGGTTGGGCATCAAGGGCATGCCGAATAAAGTCGTCGAGTTTTTGTGCCATATTTCTCTGTCATTTGCTCAAAAGTGTGTCATGACATTAGCATAACTATATAAAGGCTCTTAGGGAAAACAGTATTGAAGTGCCACCGCAATTCGGCATCATTGAACTTGTGGTGGCAAAAGATCATTCATGTGGTCGGTTGTCGATGACCCGAACAGCCTTGCCTTCTGAGCGGGGGATCACGCCGCAGTTGACGATACTGACATCGGTACTGAGTCCGATCATCGATTTAATGTGATGACGAAGCTGGTGGCAGAGTTCAAGGCATTGCTCGTGGTTGAGCAGGTCAGGTTCTTTCAGTTCCACGTTAATTGATAAGCAGTCGTGGTTGCCGTTGCGGTTCACTTCCAGTTGATAGTGGGGAGACAACTCTTTAAAGCGGATTATCTGTTCTTCTACTTGGGATGGAAAGACGTTGATGCCACGGATGATCAGCATATCGTCGGAGCGTCCGGTGATCCGGTCCATGCGACGCATGTTGCGTGCCGTTCCGGGCAGTAAGCGTGTCAGGTCCCGGGTACGGTAACGGATCATAGGCATGGCTTCTCTGGTGAGAGTCGTTAAAACCAGTTCTCCGGTTTTTCCTTCCGGCAGGGCATTCAGATTTTCAGGATCAATCACTTCTGGATAGAAATGATCTTCCCAAATGGTGGAGCCGTCGGCATATTCCAGCGATTCCATGGCTATGCCCGGTCCCATGACTTCGGACAGGCCGTAGATATCTAATGCCTTGATACCCATGCGTGTTTCAATCTCGTTGCGCAAGGCGGCCGTCCACGGTTCCGCCCCGAAGATGCCGACCCGCAATGAGCATTTGCTGGCATCTCCGCCCATTTGGCGTTCCAGTTCATCCAGCAGTGTCAGACAGTAGGAGGGGGTCATCATGATGATATCAGGTTTGAAGTCCTGAATCAGTTGCGCCTGTTTTTCTGTGTTACCACCGGACATCGGAATAACTGCTGCTCCCAGCCGTTCTGCACCGTAATGAGCGCCTAATCCTCCTGTGAACAGACCATAGCCGAAGGCAACGTGGATTTTGTCTTTGGCACTTACGCCTGCAAAATGCAAGCTACGGGCGATAAGATTTGACCAATTGTCGATATCCTGCCGGGTGTAACCCACGACGGCAGGCTGTCCTGTTGTACCAGATGAGGCATGGATGCGTACAATTTGTTCCATTGGAACGGCAAAGGTATCAAAAGGGTAGTGATCACGCAGATCTTGCTTGGTGGTGTAAGGGAATTTCTGGATGTCTCCGGGTTGTTTGAAATCGCTCGGATGGATACCTGCTTCATCAAACTTGCGGCGGTACATGGGAACACTGTGATAAGCGTGATTGAGAGTCCATTTCATGCGCTCAACTTGCTGAGCCTGAATTTCATCTCGTGAAGCAAATTCCATCGGATCCAGAGGTTGTTGCAGGTGTTGTTTTAAATGTTGATCGAGTTGACGTACGTTGTTGCTCATAATTTCCTGTCCTTTTGTTGATTTGTTTGTAACAGGTTGCTTTTGTCGTTATGTGCAGGATGCAGGTGTTGGTTCAGTTTTTTAATCAGTTATCAGGTATAAATTGGTGCTATGAAATACGTTCAATAATCATGGCGATGCCTTGTCCTACGCCAATACACATGGTGCATAAAGCATAGCGCCCTGCGCGCCGTTCTAGTTCCAGTGTCGCTGTCAGAGCAAGGCGTGCCCCGCTCATACCCAGCGGATGGCCCAGCGCAATCGCACCACCATTCGGGTTGACATGTTCTGCATCATCAGGCAAACCCAATTGGCGCAGTACGGCCAGTGATTGCGCAGCGAAGGCTTCGTTCAGCTCAATGACATCCATTTGATGTAAGCCAAGGCCGGCCAACTTCAGTACCTTGCGGGTGGCTGGCACTGGCCCGATCCCCATAATGCGGGGTCCTACTCCGCATGTTGCCGTTGCGATGATGCGCGCCCGTGGTGACAGCCCTTGCCGTAATGCAGCTGTTTCTGAGGCGATGATAAGCGCCGCCGCGCCATCATTGATGCCGGATGCGTTACCTGCGGTCACGGTGCCGTCAGTACGGAATGGGGTTTTGAGCCGTTGCAGTTGTTCTAATGTAGTTTCAGGGCGAAGGTGTTCATCTTGTGAGATGATCGTTGCTGTGCCTTTTTTACCGCGCGAAGGCAGAGTCACGGGGATGATTTCTTCCGCCAGTACGCCGCGCTGTTGTGCGTTGGCTGCGCGTTGCTGACTGCGCAGAGCGAAAGCATCCTGATCATCCCGGCTAATTTGAAACTGGGCCGCGACGTTTTCTGCTGTTTCCGGCATGGAATCTGTGCCAAATTGCTGTTGTATCAGTGGGTTGATAAAACGCCAGCCGAGGGTGGTATCAAAAATCTCCGTTTGGCGGCTGAATGCACTGTCAGATTTGCCCATGACGAAAGGAGCACGGGTCATTGATTCAACACCCCCCGCTAATACCTGTTGGACATCACCCGCTTTGATGCTGCGAGCCGCAAAGGCCAGAGCATCCAGACCGGAGCCGCACAGACGGTTAACCGTTGTACCCGATATTGAATCCGGTAATCCCGCCAGCAACAGCGCCATGCGGGCCACGTTGCGGTTATCTTCCCCCGCTTGGTTGGCACAGCCGAGGATCACATCATCAATTTGACCCCAATCCAGTTTAGGGTAACGGGTCATCAATGCCCGTAGAGGCAGGGCAGCCAGATCATCAGCCCGCAGGCCGGAAAGTACACCGCCATAACGGCCGATGGGGGTACGGATACCATCACAGATAAACGCATGAGTCATGATTTTTCTCCCGGCTTGTTTTTCTGAATTAAGGTTTCAATATGGTGGCGGGCCTGTTGGTGGGTGGTGTTATCACGCATGGCTGCTCCCCTTATTATTGTTTTTGTGTTTATGGTCTTCGTGCCGCCGGGAGAGTTGCAATCTGGCATGATCTGCCGCCAGCTGGCGCAGAAGAGGTACAGGGCGGTAACGGGATTCTCCATAATATTTATGCAGGTTTTCCAGCGTGGTGAGAATGTGCTTCCAGCCCACTTGTTCACCCCACGTCAGTGGGCCGATGGGATAACTCACGCCATAACGCATCGCCAGATCGATATCTTCCGCATTGGCGATGCCTTTATTGACAGCATCCAGCGCTTCGTTGCACAACATGGCAACAGTGCGCATTGCCAGCAAGCCGGGATAGTCCGGCAGAAGGATCACCTGCTTGCCCAGCGATTGTATAAAACTAATCACTTTTGCTGTTTGCTGGGGTGTATTCTGGTAGGCAGTACTGAGCGTGATAATGGAAGCCGTTTGATGATTGGCAGACAAATCAAACTGCATCACCGGTACTCTGATTTCGTCAGTGATCTGAGCACATGTTCTCCCTTTGGTCAGTATCAAGATGACGTCATCAAGCTGCAAGGTGGGAGAATGGAACCGGTCATTTTTGTGTTCTTCAAAGACGATGTTATATTTCTGTAAATCGGGTTGCCGTAGCAGGCTGACAAAATGAGGTAAAGCGACCCAATTGCCCGTTGCTCTGATCCGCATTGGCAGTTTTTGTCCTTTGGGCTGTTTAGGCTCTATTTTAGGCTGTAGCTGGGTATCTTTCTTTTTATCATTTCCTTTTATATCATAAACATAAAACCCACGACCGCGTTTGCGACCCAGATAGCCTGCATCTACTAACTCTTTTTGTTGCAGTGAAGGCTGGAAACGGGGATCGCCGTAGAAGGCGTGGAAAAGGGATTCGGTCACCGCGTAGTTGATATCATGCCCGATCAAATCCATCAGTTGCAATGGTCCCATCGCAAAGCCACCTGACTCTTTCATGACCGCATCCAGTGTCGGGGGGCTGGCGACTTGCTCTTCTAATGCGCGCAGGGCTTCCGCATAGAACGGGCGGGCAATGCGATTGACGATAAACCCCGGAGTGGAGCGGCAGATCACGGGTTGTTTTTTCCAATCTGCAATGAGAACCTTAAGTGTTTCCACGGTTTGGGGGGAAGTTTCCAGACCCTGTATGATTTCCACCAGTTTCATCAAGGGGGCCGGATTAAAGAAATGCAGCCCTGCCATGCGCTGTGGCGCAGACAGTTCACGGGCAATGGCGGTAATCGACAGTGACGAAGTGTTGCTGGCAAACAAGGTTCGGGCTGAACAAATGGATTCCAGTTGGCGGAATAGGTTTTGTTTGGCTTCCAATTGTTCGATGATGGCTTCAATCACCAGCACACAAGGTGCCAGTGCCTGCAATGAATCGACCCGGGTGATACGCTGTAGCAGGGCCTGCGTTGCGCCCGCCTCTGCTTTCCCCATCTCCACCCGCTGATTCAGACGGGTGTGGAGATTATCCAGCGCATGACGTGCAGCTTCGCCGCTCACATCAAACAACAGGACAGAATGTCCTGCCTGAGCCGCGACCTGAGCAATGCCGATGCCCATTGTTCCCGCACCAATGACGGCGATGGGACCGTTGCGTGGTGGCGTTTTCATCGCTATTTCCCCTGAAACTTTGGCTGACGTTTTTCAATGAACGCACTCACTCCCTCACGGAAATCTTCACTGTGTCCGCATTGACGTTGTAAGTCGCGTTCGAGGTCAAGTTGTTGCTCTAAGGTATTGCTGGCGGCGGCGTAAGTGGATTGCTTGATGCAGCTAAGTGCCACTGTAGGCTGGGCAGCTAAATGTTGTGCGAGTTCCCGGGTTTTATTCTCTAACTCCTCAGGTTCGACGACCTGCCAGATCATGCCCCATGCTAAGGCTTGTTCTGCGCTGATTTTTTCTCCCAACAATGCCATTCCCATTGCGCGGGCATGCCCGATTTTATAGGGCAATAACCAACTGCCGCCGGAATCTGGTGTCAGGCCAATGCGGCAGAAGGCCTGAATGAAGCTGGCTGTGCGGGACGCGATCACCATGTCACAGGCCAGTGCAAGGGAGACACCAGCCCCTGCTGCAACACCGTTGACGGCCCCGATAATGGGTTTGGGCAAGGAAGTCATGCGTCGGATAAGCGGATTGTAGTAACGTTCAACAGATTTGCCGAGATCGGGAATGCCGCCATCAGAGATAATGGTGTTTCTATCATTTAAATCTTGTCCAGAGCAGAAGCCGCGCCCAGCTCCTGTAAGCAGAACACAGCGCACTGATTCATCCTGTTCCGCAATATCCATTGCCTTACTTAATTGTTGGTGCAATTCCTCGTTAAAACTATTGAGATATTCTGGGCGGTTAAGTGTAATGCTCAGGACCCCAGCCTCAATATCGGTGAGTACCACGGGCATGTTTTCCATCTATCAAGATCCTTTAAATGTTGGTTTACGTTTTTCCAGAAAGGCAGCAATGCCTTCCTGACGATCGGTTGTACCCGCAAGGGCGACAAACTGCTGGCGTTCGGCGAGTAACCCTTGTGACAGGCTGGTTTCCTGTGCGGTTTTGAGAGCGGTTTTGGCTGCCCGCAGTGCCAGCGGGGAAAGTTCACTGATGCGTTGGGCTATCTGTTCGGCACGTTCTAACGTCAGGTCATCGGTGCACACTTCGCTGACCATTCCCGCTTGTTGTGCCTGCTTGGCGTTGATGGACTCACCCGTCAGTATCATCAGGGAAGCCAGCGCCTTGCCGACGCTGCGGATGAGACGCTGCGTCCCACCCGCCCCCGGTATCAGCCCCAGAGTGATTTCCGGCAAGCCAAAACGGGCACCTTCCCCACAAATCACCAGATCACAGGCCAGCACTAATTCGCAGCCGGCACCAAGGGCGTAGCCATTGACCGCCGCAATCAGGGGTTTGTTAATGTTGTTTAAGCGTTGCCAAAGTTGTGGACGGCGGTCTGTCATGGCTGTTGCCACGGTCTGTTGTTGTAGTTCTTTCAGATCAGCCCCCGCCGCGAAAAAGCGCGATGAGCCTGTAATAACAATAGCACCTGTGCCTTCATCCTCATCTGCCTGTTCTAACTGCCGGACAAGCAGTTCAAGGCAATCATTGCTGAGGGCGTTACGCACTTCAGGACGGTTGAGGGTCAGAGTGCGTACTCTTTGCTGCTGGCGGCATAAAATCCATTCCTGACTCATATTCGTTCCTCATTTATGCAACGTACTTAAACGTCAAAATCCACAACTACGCCATCGCCTTTCGGCCATGACTGACAGCTTAAGATATAACCGGCAGCCAACTGATCGGGTTCGAGGCTGTAATTGACATGCATATCCACTTCACCGGATTTAAGCTGGCATTTGCAGGTCGCGCATACGCCGCCTTTACAGGCATAAGGCAAATCTGCGCCTTGGCGCAGGGCAGCATCGAGAATACTGTCATCTTCGGCGTTCATGGTGATGTTGAAGGTGCGCCCATCCAGGTGAATTTCGACAGGGATATCGCTGCGTTCAGCAAGATTGATGGAGCGTGGATTTATCTGGGCGCGTCCGGTATTGAAACGTTCACTGTGGATGCATTTGGCCGGTATTCCCGCTTGTTCCAGCGCAGAGTGGGCATCATCCAGCATAGCTTCCGGCCCACAGAGAAAAGCGTGGTCAAATTGGGAAAAATTGAGCAGGGTTTTGCCGATGCGGTGCAGGTGTCCGGTATCAATGCGTCCGTTAAACAGCGGGCTATCGGTTGTTTCCTGACTGAACAGGTACAGTGCCTGAAAACGGCTCAGGTAACGATTTTTAAGATCGGAAAGCACTTCTTTGAACATGACCGAACGGCTGGTGCGGTTACCGTAAATCAAGGTGAACGTGCTATCCGGTTCCAGTGCTAACGTACTTTTTATGATTGATAGAATCGGTGTGATACCGGAACCAGCGGCGACAGCCAGATAACGCCCTTGTTGGGTGGCAATGGGACGATGGCCAAAGTTGCCTTGTGGCAGCATAACTTCCAGTTCATCGCCAACTTTCAATTGTTGGTTGATAAAAGTCGAGAAACGCCCCTGATAGATGGCTTTGACCCCAATTTGCAATATATCATCCAGCGGTGAACTACAGATGGAATAGCAGCGGCGCAGCTCTTCACCGTTCATCCGGGCCTTGAGTGTCAGGTGTTGGCCCGGTTGATAGTTAAAATGTTTTTTTAGCTCATTGGGGACATGCAGCGTGACGGTCACAGCTTCCGGTGTTTCCCGTTCAATGGCAGAGATACTTAAGCGGTGAAAGCTATAACGGTGAAAGCTATGTGAACGTGTTTGATGAGAAGTAACCATCTTTCTGTTCCCTTGTTAAATACATTTGAAATAGTCAAACGGTTCCAGACATTGCTGACAGCGATAAAGGGCTTTGCAGGCGGTGGAGCCGAATTCGCTGATTTTTTCGGTTTCATGGCTGTCACAACGCGGGCAGGTGATGGGTTCCGCATCAGTTAGTTTTTCACAAACTAACCCTTGGGGTGGGGCTATGCCGGATTCTCGCAGGCGTTGTCTGGCATCTGCATTCATCCAGTCGGTTGTCCACGCGGGTGTCAGATTTACCTCAATATGAACGGGAGAAAAGCCTGCTTGTGTCAGTGTATTACTGATTTCATTGAGCAAAAACTCCGTTGCCGGACAACCAGAATATGTCGGGGTAAATGTCACCCGCCAGCCCGATTGCAAGGGCGTGACAGTGCGTATCATGCCGAGGTCGGTAATGGAGAGCGCGGGCAGTTCTGGGTCGGCAATTTGGTGCAGGCATTGCCAGATCTGATGGACTTCCGGCTGCTGTAATGTTTTTAGTTGCTGTTCCATCGTCCCCTCCGCGTTTTATTACCAATGACAGTCAGGGTAAGTACGTTGCAGGTATTGCATTTCTGCCAGCATATATCCCAGATGTTCTGTGTGCAGGCCTTGCTTGCCGCCTTGCCGGTAAGGTGATTCCGGTGGCATTTCTAAAGTGGCTTCTGTGAGTGTTTCGCTGACGATTTTCAGCCAGGGTTTATGCAGGGTTCGGGGATCAACGGCGATACCCTCTTCAGCCAGCCGCTGCTCTATTTCGTCGCAATGGAACAGTTCGCCGGTAAAACGCCACAGTTGATCGAGCGATTGCTGGATTTTTTGGTGGCTTTGTTTCGTTCCATCGCCCAGACGAATCATCCAGCCCCGGCTGAATCGCAGGTGATATTCCACTTCTTTCAATGACTTGTTGCTGATGGCGGCCAGTTGGGGATCACGGCTTTGCCCCAGAGCCTGATGCAGCAAAACATGATAGGCATCAATAAAGAACTGGCGCACTAAGGTGTCGTTAAAACCGCCGTTGGGCTGTTCCACCAGCAGCAAGTTGAGAAATTCACGTTCATCACGACAAAATGCCAGATGATCCTCATCGAATCCTGTTTCTGAAAGAGTAGCTGCATAGCTGAGAAAATGACGCGCCTGCCCCAGCAGATCGAGACCAATATTGGACAAGGCAAGGTCAATTTCCAGCTCTGGTGCATGACCGCACCATTCGCACAGGCGCTGTGCCAGAATTAATGGTGTATCTCCCTGACGTAGCACGTAATTAAACAAATCATGGTTGAGTGATGAAACGCTGTGTGTATTCATATTGCCGTTCCCCTACATGTTCTTGATGCCATCAGGGATGGTGTAGAAAGTCGGATGACGGTAAATTTTGTTTTCCGATGGCTCGAAAAAAGCGCTGCGGTCTTCGGGTTGTGAAGCCACCAGATAAATGGACTTCACTACCCAGATAGAGCAGCCTTCATTACGACGGGTGTAAGCATCACGCGCGTTTTCCAGTGCCATTTGATCATCTGCCGCATGGAGGCTGCCGACATGACGGTGAACTAACCCCTGTTTACTGCGGACAAAGACTTCATACAGTGGCCAATCGGTATCGTTCATTAGCTTTATTCTCCTGTTCCGATTCTGTTCAGATAACGCAAAAAACGAGTTAGGTGAACTGGTTAGGTGAACCGTGCAGCCCGTTTTTGTCAGCTATTTTTTTGGCATGAGCAGAAGCGGCTTCGCGTACCCAGCTTCCGTTTTCCCAAGCCCACCGTTTGGCTTCCAGCCGCTCGTGGTTACATATGCCCTGTCCTTTCAGCACTTGATAGAATTCGTCCCAGTTGATTTCACCAAAGCGGTAATGTCCGGTTGCTTCATCCCAAGCCAGTTCCGGGTCGGGCGCGGTCATACCCAGCGCTTCCAACTGGGGCACCGTGTTATCAATGAATTTCTGCCGGAGTTCATCATTACTAAACCGCTTGATCTTCCACGCCATACTTTGGGCGCTGTTGGGCGAATCGCTGTCATTGGGACCGAACATCATCAACGTCGGCCACCAGAAACGGTTGATAGCATCTTGTAACATCGCGCGTTGGGCTTCACTGCCATTCGCCAGAACCATGACGGCTTCATAACCTTGTCGCTGGTGGAAGCTCTCTTCTTTGCAGATTTTCACCATTGCGCGGGCATAAGGACCGTAAGAAGCACGGCACAAGGCGACCTGATTGACGATGGCTGCGCCATCCACCAGCCAGCCAATGACGCCAACATCCGCCCAGGTAAGTGTGGGGTAGTTAAATATAGAGGAGTATTTCATCTTGCCATCTAATAGTCTTTGATAGATATCTTGACGAGTACACCCCAGTGTTTCGGCGGCACTATAGAGATACAGCCCGTGCCCTGCTTCATCCTGTACTTTGGCGAGCAGCACGGTTTTACGGCGCAGGGTCGGTGCCCGGGTGAGCCAGTTTGCTTCCGGTAACATGCCGACCACTTCCGAATGTGCGTGTTGGCTGATCTGGCGTATCAGGTTCTGGCGATAGGATTCAGGCATCCAGTCTTTAGCCTCAATGGATAGATCCGCTGCGATCCGGGCATCAAAATGAGCCTGAAGTGGGTCAGTTGTCATGTTGGACTCCATTTATGATTCTTATTTTATATTTTTAAATTAAAAAACGAATCATTTTTAGCTGTAAATTTATAAACTGTTAACAAAAATATCAAATGTTAATATTGTATATTTGGGGCTCTCATCACAATGTTATTTTTAATTCTTTTAAAAACAGTTGCTTATTTTTTGTTTTTAGATGGGGTAATAATATAAATTGGGGATGGAATGAAAATGTTTTAGTTTTGTTATTCTCTCTGGTGGTCTTGTTAACGTAAAATATGATACATAAATATCATGCTGTTACTTAATAATTGATTCATTAATGCGATTGATGGAGAAAAAAATGCAACAGTTAACGAGTTACATTTGCGGAACTTGGGCTTATGGGCAGGGTAATACCAGAACGATTCATCATGCGGTAAGCGGTGAGGCCTTGTATCAAGTTTCTTCAGAAGGTTTGCCATTGGCAAAGAGTTTAGAATATGCCCGTGAAAAAGGGGGGAAGGCGCTGGCGGCGATGACGTTCCAGCAACGTGCGCAGATGATGAAAGCAGTTGCAAAGCATCTGCTTGTCAACAAAGAAGCATTATATGCTATTTCGACAGAGACGGGGGCGACCCGTTCAGATAGCTGGGTGGATATTGAAGGAGGGGTTGCGACACTGTTCTCTTATGCCGGATTGGCAGGACGGGAGTTGCCGGATGATACCCTGTGGCCGGAAGATGAGATGATCCCGCTGTCCAAACAGTCTCAGTTTGTGGCTCGACATGTACTGACTTCCCGTCCCGGGGTCGCTCTGCATATTAATGCTTTTAACTTTCCCTGTTGGGGAATGCTGGAAAAATTAGCACCAACGTGGATGGCAGGTATGCCGGCGATTATTAAACCTGCAACAGCATCCGCTCAATTGACACAGGCGATGGTGAAAATGATCATCGACAGTGGTCTGGTACCGGAGGGAGCCTTGCAGTTGATCTGCGGGGGTATCGGCGATCTGTTTGATCATCTTGATTATCAGGATGCCATAACTTTTACAGGTTCAGCCCGGACGGGGCAGGCGCTGCGTACTCATCCTCGTCTGATAGAGAAATCCATTCCCTTTACGATGGAAGCTGATTCTCTCAACTGCTGCATTTTAGGCGGGGATGTGACTCCTGAAATGCCGGAGTTCGGGGTATTTATCAAGGAAGTTGTCCGCGAAATGACCGTCAAAGCTGGGCAGAAATGTACCGCTATCCGACGGATTATTGTGCCTGCTGATCAGATGGAAACAGTAAAAGAAGCGTTACTCAAGCGGTTGTCCGGTGTGGCAATCGGTGATCCTGCTTTGCCAGAAGTTCGCATGGGGGCGTTGATTAATCTAGAACAGCGTGATGAAGTACAGTCGAAGGTCAATGAATTATTGAATAGCGGCTGCAAGCTTTTATGTGGCGGTTCACTGGACAAACGGGTGCTGACAGGTAACAGCAACAGTAATGGCGCATTCTATCCACTTACTCTGCTCCATTGTGCTGATCCTATGACAAATCAGGTGGTACATAATACGGAAGCCTTTGGGCCAGTTTCTACGCTGATGGCATATCAGGATACTGAGCAGGCCATCACATTGGCAATGATGGGGCAAGGGAGTTTAGTCGGCTCACTGGTGACAGCGGATGAGCAGGTGGCTGTCCAGGTCATCCGTGCAACCGCGAGTGCTCATGGCCGTATGCTGGTTCTCGATGAAGCAGCTTCTGTGGAATCCACGGGGCATGGTTCCCCACTGCCCATGCTGGTACATGGCGGCCCGGGACGTGCGGGAGGCGGTGAAGAATTGGGGGGATTGCGTGCGGTGAAACACTACATGCAACGTACTGCGATTCAGGGAAGCCCAAGCATGTTGGCTGCGATTGGCCGTGAGTGGGTCCGTGGTGCGAAAGTGAAAGAAGATCCGGTACATCCGTTCCGCAAATATTTCGAGCAGCTTGAGATAGGTGAAAGTCTGTTGACGGCGCGCCGTACTGTTACCGAAGCGGATATCGTCAACTTTGCTTGCCTGAGCGGGGATCATTTTTATGTCCATATGGATAAAATTGGCGCGGCTGAATCTCTGTTTGGCGAACGCGTTGCTCATGGTTATTTTGTTGTATCGGCTGCTGCGGGCTTGTTTGTTGATGACGCGGTCGGCCCTGTACTTGCCAACTATGGCATGGAAAACTTGCGTTTCATTGAACCCGTCAAAATTGGCGATACTATTCAAGTACGCCTGACGTGCAAGAAGAAAATTAAAAAAGCCCAGAAAACACCAGAAGATAAACCACATGGCGTCGTGATGTGGGATGTACAAATTCTCAATCAGGAGCAACAACCTGTGGCGCTTTACAGTATCCTGACTCTGGTAGAACGGCAATTGGGGGATTTTGCCGCGTCGGTATAGGCAATATATTCGTCGTCTTTCAAGTTGCAGCTTTGTTGGCTGCGCTCACTCACCCCAGTTACATAGTTAGCTATACTCCTGGGGATTCATTCCCTTGCCGTCGTGCTGCATCTTGAAATCCATTGGGTATAAGTGTCGGGCAAAGTAAATTTGCGCCTTCGTTGATTGACTGATCTTTTCATGCCGAGGATGGTGTTTTTTAAACTTAAACGCCGTCTTTTTTCGATTATTCTTCAATATTTCAGCAGACTTAGCACAATATTGTTTATTGTTTGCATTCCGTTTCAGTTTGGTTTGTTTATGCATATCAGGTCATGATTTCAGGTGTGAGAGCCATGAAATGTATCACAGTTGATTCACTCCTTTTAATATCCCGCCGATTGCACTTAATATGTTAACTCAGCCTTCGGCAAATCGATACAACGCCTCCATGCTCTGCGACTTCTCGATTTCGAATTTCACTGCGGTGTATTGAAAATCCTTCTGATCAGCCTTAAGCAAGGTCAGTTGATTGAGCGCGTTTTCGTGTTCCTATGAGTGAAGATAATTGTTCACGCCAATAATCTGGAATGGATTGAAGAATTGGTTTTATCCTGGCTTCCTCTACGGCAAAGGCCTCTGAGAACATGTCCTGGAGTTTACGGTAAGTCGGGGGGGATACGGTAGCCAGAATTGTCTCAGTCAGTTGTTAACGTTAGTCTATACAATTATGACGTACATGTAAAAATGCTTCTCTCGATCGCTTCATTTTTCCTTGATTGATAAATTCTATCAATATATTGATAATTGATCGTCAATTTCGATCAATTTATTGATCTTTTTTGATTATTAAGGTAGATTTTTTTTCCGTACACAGAAACCCGTGTCCGAAATTTTTTGTTATGCCGCATTATTGTTTTGCGTTATGCATAATAAGTTTTTGTATATTATGATCATTATGGATATGTAAATGAAAAATATTTTTGTTTTATCTTTTATTGCCGCAATATTGGCTTCAATAAGCAGTATTTCTTATGCTGCCCCTGCGACAACAACTGGGCAAGTAAAATTCAAGGGGAATATCATAGAATCAACCTGTACTGCTTCTAGCGATACTGTGAAGATGGAGACATATCTCACAAGAGATATAACAAAACGAAAAGGAGCTGAAGTTCGGGGGAGTAAAAAGGATTTTAAGATCAAATTAACTGGTTGCCCTGTTACTATACCTCTTCTCATGGATGTCAAATTTTCTGGGAGTAATAAGGATACCCACGATACCAGGTTATTGGCATTAGACACATCTGGAGCAGCCGGGATTGGTATTGGTCTTTATAACGACAAAGATGCACAAATAGATTTGTCTTCTGACCTACTAAAACAGGATGTTTCAATCGATGCAGCAAATATGGAAATATCTTTAAAAGCGGCTTATGTATCTAATGGACAAGATATTAAAGCCGGAGTGGCCAATGCCACACTTAGTTTTGTAATACATTACAAATAAAAATTAATTATAGGTATTTCTTTCCTGGCCGCAGAGGCATTTTTATGGCTGCGGCTGGGAGCTATTAACATCATAAATAGTCATGTAATAATGAAAAATAAAATAAAAAAAATCTTTACATCGTATATGCTGGCGAAAAAAATAACGCTCATATTCTCATTGTTTTTTATATTGCCGGCCTGGGCGGGTGTAACCGTTGGTGGAACCCGCGTTATTTATAAAGGAAATAAAAAAGAAACTTCAATTTCAGTGAAAAACTCTGACGAAAGCCGGCCTTATTTAATTCAGTCTTTTATCAGTACTGATTCAAAGGGAGAAAAAGCCCCTTTTATTGTGACACCGCCGCTATTTCGTCTGGATGCTGGCAAAGAAAGTATTCTTCGTATTGTCCGTATCGGCGGTAATTTACCTGAGGACAGGGAATCGGTTTTTTACCTTAATGTGAAATCTATCCCTGCCGTACAAGAAAACGAACAGAATACGTTACTGATTACGGTGAAAACCCGAATCAAATTGTTTTATCGGCCTGAAGGTATTGAAGGCGATCCAGAAGAAGCTTATAAGATGCTGACATTTCGTCGCATTGATAACCAACTTGAGGTAAGAAATCCCAGTAATTATTACGTAACCCTTGGGCAGCTTAAAGTGGCCGGGAAAACCCTGACGGGTACTGACATGATCGCTCCACAAGGGGTAGCACATTTCGTCCTGCCATCTGAGTCATCAGGCTTAGTCAGCTGGAATAGCATTAACAGTTATGGTGGCGTGAGCAAAGAGATAATTAAAAATCTGCCTTAATTAAAAAGAAGATGAAAGATAAATATTGGGGACTAAAAATCATATTTGTTAAATATAAAACAAGTGGCGGAATAATTATGCCAACATGTTTGCTTTCGGTCTTTATTTTATGTTTTTCTGTGTTGTTGTCATTACCCGTCATGGCACAGGATTATTTTCGATTATCAGCACTGGAATTAGATGATACTCAGCCGGTGATTGATTTAAGCGTATTTTCATCCCCCGGTGGTCAATTACCGGGTCAGTATCAGGTGAACATATTTCTTAACGGCAAAGAGAAAGAAACAAAACAGGTTAATTTTATTAAACTGGAAAACGGAAAACTATCGCCACAGCTAACGGTCGACAATTTAAAACAGTTCGGCGTAAAAATGTCAGCTTTTCCTGCGCTGATGGAACTCTCTCCTGAACAAATTATTGATGATATTAGCGAGTATATTCCGCAGGCATCGGCTTCATTTGATTTCTATGGGCAACGTCTGGATATCAGTATTCCACAAGCAGCATTGGATAATCAAGCCAGAGATACTGTGGCATCACATTTATGGCAACAGGGAGAGTCAGCATTCTTAATGAGCTATAATTTTAGTGGGTCAGAGAATTATAATAAAAACGCAAAAAACCAAAGTTATTTTTTAAATTTACAAAGCGGAATAAATATCGGATCGTGGCGTATAAGAAATCAATCGGTTTATGATTATGACTCTGGAAAAAATAAAGGTAAGAGTCGTTTTTCATCCATTAACAGCTACATCCAGCGGGACATCCATGGGCTAAAAAGTCAAATAATTCTTGGCGAAACCTTTACTGACGGAGATATATTTGAAAGTGTGCCGTTTATTGGTGCTTCTATGACATCCGATAGCTTAATGTTGCCCGGCAGCCAACGTGGTTTTGCGCCAATTATCCGTGGTATTGCTCAAACCAATGCGCGCGTAACGGTTCGCCAGAATAATTACGTCATCTACGAAAGTTATGTTCCGCCGGGGCCTTTTGTTATCACGGATCTTTATTCAACTTCCGGTTCCGGTGATTTGGATGTCACGATCACCGAAAAGGACGGGCGACAGCGTAAATTCGTGCAACCATGTTCATCAGTGCCAATAATGCAGCGAGAAGGGCAATTAAAATATCAGATTACCCTGGGGCGTTACCATTATTCCGATGCTAACGTTGATAAACCTTATTTTAGCGAAGCGACATTTATCTATGGGTTCTCCAACCGATTAAGTTTGCTGTCTGGTATGCAGATAGCAGAAAACTACCGGGCGTTTAATGCTGGCATGGGGGTTGGTTTAGGTAATTTTGGGGCAATTTCTCTGGATATGACACTGGCTGATGCCAGATTGCCGAAGAATGAACACAAACGAGGGCAATCGTATCGAATCCAATATACGAAAAGTATTGAGACAACGGGGACATCCCTGACTTTGGCTGGTTATCGCTATTCCACACCAGAATACTATTCACTTTCAGAGGTGAATGAATATTCAGTAAGAAAAGAAACCAGCCGTGCACAAAATAAGCGTAGCCAGTTGCAGCTAACCCTGAACCAGGGGATGGGGGATTTTGGTAGTCTTTATGTGTCTGCCTATCAGCAGGATTACTGGGGAAAACAAGGCACCAGCCAGTCATTATCTGCGGGTTATAACATTAACCTTGCCGGGATCAGTTATGGGTTGAATCTTTCTTACAGTGCCAGTCATGAATCCATTAAGAATAAGGATATACAGGCATCGTTTAACGTCTCTATTCCACTGGATAAGTGGCTGCCTGATGGATGGGCAACTTACAGTATCAACAGAAACGGCCGTAGTCAGGGAAGTCAGCAACTGGCGATTAGTGGCAGTGCATTGGATGATCATGCCTTGTCATATCATATCCACGGGGAGCATGGCAATAATATGGAAGGGACGAGCGGCGGTGCTTCGCTGGAATATAGCTATTCTTCTGGCCGTGTGAATCTGGGCTACAGCTATGGCGATAATAGCCGATCGCTTAACTACGGGTTGTCTGGCGGTATTGTCGCCCATCAAGACGGCATTACGTTTTCCCAATCATTGGGTCAGACCGTGGCACTGGTTAAAGCGGCTGGTGCAGCAGAAACAAAAATTTTAAATCACAGTGGAATTAAAACGGATTCACGTGGTTATGCCGTAATTCCGTCGGTTGAACCATATGCTTACAACCGGCTTGCCCTGGATACTGAAATGCTGGCTGATGGCATTGACCTTGACAACTCAGTGCAACACATTGTACCGACTCGCGGTGCTGTGGTTTCTGCTGATTTTAGCGTCCGTCAGGGGCATCGAATATTGGTGACATTACGTTACAACGGCAAACCCGTACCTTTTGGTGCCAGCGCAGCGTTAATAAACAGTGACAGTAGCGGGATTGTTGGTGATGACGGTGAGCTGTATTTGAATGCTGTCCCTGAGCAGGCAGAAATAAAAGTACAGTGGGGAAAAAATAAAGATCAACAATGTCATGCAAAAATAGATTTATCAGTGTTGCCCAAAAAGACAGGCGTATTACAGCTGGCGGTTGACTGCCGCGGTTAAAAGGAATTTATAATGTTTAATTTTGAATGTAATAATCACTTGCAGATTAAAGCTAATAATTTTTTATTAATATTATTAATTGTCATTGTCGCGGGAAGTTATTCAACGCGGGTTACAGCAGCAGTATGTAATGCTGATAAGAAGACGGTAACAGTCACATTTGGTGATATTTCTGTTGATTCTAATAAAACAGAGTATAAAAAAACCATAGATGGCAATAGGGTGTATGTAAAATGCGATCATAAAGGTGGCCATCATATATATGTAAAATCTATCACGGGAGCAATGCGTAAATCCCTCACAAGTAAGTTTTATGTTACCAGTCCTACTAATGTCAAATTTAAATTGAGCCTCACACCTGATGGTTTGAAGGCTGATGACATGGCAGTGAACAACTCAAGAGGGATCGGCAGAGGCCAGGGTTTTAGCAGTAAATTTTATTTAGAGATCGGTAACGATGTTAAATCCGGAACAGTCAAAGAGATAATAATAACGATGGCTCGTCTGGATCGGAATAACAATCATACCGGAGAGATTTTGTACGAATATAAAATCCCTGAATTTAACGTCATAGCAAGATCTTGTAAAATAAACATTCCAGATGTTGATGTTTCGATGGGAGCCGTATTAAAAAATCACTTTAAAAACATAGGTGATACCGCCGGAGAACGTTCTTTCGAGATTAATGTGCAATGCAAAGGTTCTCCAAACGCGAATATTACCTGGGAGCCGGGAAAGACTGGCACAAATGGCGTGATAAATGCTGATACAACCTCATCAGCAACAGGAGTCGGCATTCAGATTTTAGATGACAAAAGCAATCCTGTGAAATTTGGTGAACAGCAGGATCTTGGCACGATAAATTCTTCGAAAACATTGTCATATAAGGCAAAGTATTATCAAACCAGTAATACCGTAACTGCCGGTAGCGTTAATGCTACGGCCACTTTTACTGTTGATTATAAGTAATCGAGAAATTCATCATAACCGTTTATAGTTCCGCAGTTTTATCCCTTGACTTCAGTGATAAAGCAGCAGGAAAAAATAAACTGGTGTTGACTATCCGGGGAAGCTCTTATGGTACGATTTTTTCACGCTGAAAGCGGCTGGCGATTTGCGATAAGGATCCACTGAACGTGCGAGTCTGTCTAACTTTGTTACTATCAGAGTATCACCTTCATGAAGGTAATCCATACAGGCTTGGTATTATGGACGATGTGCTGTCCGGCCACTGCGCTTTTCCTGATAAAGACGCTCACATCCTGCGAAAGACGACGGGTATATCATTATCTCTTAGACGATTTGATTAAGCACTTATGATAGGACTTTTGAGAGTATTCTTCGAAGGCTATCAAAAAGTATACTTTTTGATAGCCTTAAATTTGATCAAGTCGTTCGATTCGTTTATATTGTTTGAATCATACCATTATTCAATGAGGGGATTATTATGGATGCTCTTTCTGCCAATGAAGCCAAAACTCAGTTTGGCGACATGCTACTCAAAGCACAACGTGCCCCAATCCAAATAAATAAAAACGGAAAACCCGTTGCGGTGGTTATCTCAATGGATGAGTACGAAAGTATTGAAACACTCCGGTTAAAATTATTACAGTCAAGAGCGGCACAGGCCAGCGTTGATATTGAATCCGGTAACACCGCCGATGGTGAAGCTTTTTTTAATGAACTGAGATCAGGTCTGTACGATTAGAACTGCACATATTAAGTTAAGGAGAAAAAAATGTCTGTCGCCGGGTTGAGTGCAGAACAATTACAGCGGGTGAAGCGTATACACGACTATGCTACCCGTTTTCCTCTTACCGAGACCGGCGATATGCAATTACTGAAAACGTATTACGACTATAATGGACAGACCAAACTACCGTTTAACGCCTGATGCACAGGCCGATCTTATTGAAATCCGCCGTTTTACTGTACAGCAATGGGGTAAGATGCAATCGGAAAAATACCTGTCAGAACTTCAACAAACCTTTCGTTTGCTGGCGGTTACCCCCGCTCTGGGGAGAGGCAGGCCGGACGTGGGAGCGGAAGTATTGAGTTTTCCTCATGTCAGTCATGTTATTTATTACATAATCCATGAACGGCAACCGGTTGTATTTGGTGTACTGCACAAACGAATGGTGCCCGCAAATCATCTGGGCGGACGCGGGATGATTTGACTGTTTCCGTCCTACCGAATATTACAGGATATATTCAGCCACGCATTTATTGCGGAGGAAAATCGCCTGAATGTTGCGGTTTCCTCGCTGCCCACAGTAATCATTGATCAACTTGTTGCTTTGGTGCAGCGGGATGACGGTATCACCACACTCAATATTATCCGTGCCGATCAAAAGGATTTTCAGTACACCGCCGTCAGAATGGAAGTAGATAACCACTCATTGAACAGGCTGAATTTTGTCACGCTGGATTCCATTGATGTGGATTATGTTCCCAGCATCAAGAATGTGCGTCACGCAGCTGACGATATTTATTCAGCTAAACCCCTGGATTATGATACCGGTATCCTCAAACCCAAAGGGGTGATTAATGTCGAACGTATCCGCTCTCAGCGACGAGGATATTGGAGTCTCACCTGGAATAGCATTTTTGGCGGGATGACTGATCAGGGTTTTCCCTCAAAGTTTACAGATCTGGGGGTTCTTCCACTGGACCCGAAGTAGATAGGTATTCTTTAGATGATTGGTCTCTTGATGTTAAGGTTTATTTGAGTTTCTTGCTTCTAACATTTTAATCGACAGCTTTCCTGTAAAATACGCATCACGGTATCTGCACCACTGCGATTAGGATTGATACGGATCATGTGCTGTTCCAGTGTGGGATCTGTTTGGCGAAAAGTACCGGAAATACGGTAAAACAGAGGGGGAATTTCGAATTTTGATTCTGCACCCACCGGATAAGGCAGTGCCCCAAGTGCATGGGATGCAGTAAGCACGCTTTCTGCGATGGGTCGGTGAAATTCCACTAATAATATTTTCGATTGTGCATTAGCAAGAAACGCCTGTTTCACTTGTGATAATTCGCCCTGATTCAAACGAGTGACCAATTCGTTGTTAACTTCTGCCTGCACTGCGTGTGTAACTGGTGTAAAGACCATGCCACGCAAGGCTTCCATTGCCTGATAACCTTGGATCTGGCAGCCACCGGAATACATGCTGTGGCGCAGGTTATCAATGGCGGCCTGTTTTCCAACAACAAGCCCAACGCCTTGTGGCCCCAATAATTTAAAGCAAGAAAATGTGGAAAGAGCCGCACCGTATTCACAACCAATTTGTGCCGTTTTCATGGCTGCATAGTTATCATCCACCAACGAAGGAATGTGGTGCTGATTCAGGGTATCGATCACGTCTTGCAGGGAATAACGGTCAGACATCTGCTGGCGAGTGTGCTGGACAAGACAGGCTTCCGGTTGGTATTGCCGGATGGCAGTCACAATGTGTTCTGTGTGATTGAAATCTGCCCGGACGATGTGAATCCCCATTTGTTCAATCGACACTTTAGTTGTGGGATAAATCGGCGCATTATGCACAAGTAATGTAGCGTTGGGGCTGACTAAAGCAGCCAGCCCCGCACGCAATGCCCCTGTTCCTGCCCCATTGACAAAGGCCGCTGCTTCAGCACTGAAAAATTCTGCAATGACTGCTTCAATGCGTCGGGTCATCCGTGGCTGGTGAAGGTCTGGGACTAACCCCAGATCACCTTGAGAAAGAAAATCAGCCCCCGGAAAGTGACGACAGATAATATCCACTAGCCTGAATTGTTGCTGTTGTGCTTGTGCCATCGTCATACTTTGTAATGGGTAGGTTTTCATTTGCTTATTTTATTCCCAGCAGAAAGAGCAAGTTTGCAAGAATACCGACGGTAATCGTCGCGATCGGGCCGATGGCCATTTCGACTAAAGGTCGTTTGGAAGTACGGTTGAGCAGATAGATACCCGCTACGATCATAAAGCCCATACCCGGCAAAATGGCATTCGAGGCAATCATAGCACCAACCAGCAGGGCCACTTCGAGCATTTTGGTGATTGCGGTACGAATATGTCCGCTACACGCTTTCACGCCAGGGTATTTATCCAGCCAGATTGCGATTTTTGCCAACAGTTGGATTTCGATGAACATGGTGATACCACCAGCGACAAAGGCAATCCACGGATTGTTGGTTGCCAGACCCGCGACAAACACGAATTTCATGCCATTCGGGCTGTAAACACCGGTGGCTATGGCTGTTGTTCCTACCAATGGGATAAATCCAATAGCACGCGCCAGTGCTACCAGCAATGCGTTGGTTTGCTCGCCTTGTGCCATTAATTGCAGGGAAACAGGGCCTTCCGCCAGTAGGCTAAAGGACATGGTTGTTGCACTGGCAGTCAGCCCGCCACACAGGATAAGTAGCCATTTGTTTTTCTGGATGCGTTCTATACGGGTTGAAAATAGTCCGACCAAGACTTCATTAGAGCCTTTTTGTTCTGCGGATTTGGCAGGACGTTCACGCATGGCAAAATAGAACATGGCAATCATTGATAGCAGCAGTGCTGCACCATTAGGATCGATACTGACAGGTTTTTCGATCATACCGCCAAAACTCAGTGGGCCAACCGCTTTGGTCGCCAGATAGCCCACCAGCGCGGTGAGCATAACCAAAAGCCCTTTGCGATAGCCATATTGGTAACCAACAACCATCGCCGGGAACAGGGCAAAACAGGCTATAATCGGATCGCCTACTTTCTTGAGATCGTCGGTGAAATTTACTGGCAGCATGGCAAAGAGTTCTACTACCGAACGCAGACCAGCCAGCAAAGCGATGGCATACAAGGCACCGATGACACCAGAGGCAACAAATCCTCTTCGGCTGTTGGCACACCAGATACCTATCATATCAGTACCAAGTAACAGACTGTGAACCAGAACAATCGGTGCGGTAAGAGAAAAAGGAATGCCAAAACCGACAACTAAACCAATGCTCAGGGCAAAGCTGGTTGCGGCGAGCACTTTTCGGCTCATTCGGCCTTCAAGGTATTCTGGCAGGAGGGGACGCAGGCCATCATGAAAAACGGCGATACCACGGTTTGCCATCATGGCGGCAATGGCACCAATTGTGGCCAATAGTCCAGCCTTGAAAGGGTCAACTTCCATCAATCTCATCAGGAACTCATGAAGGTGTTGCATAATAGGCTCCTTACAGTGAGATGAGGGTATTGATGATCACAGGCAGGACGATATCAATATCTTGCCCTGTAAAACCAAATGCTTTTTTGCCTGCTTTTACATGGGTAATTATCTCGTCATCAGATAGGATCTTGCCTGGCATACCGATAGTGGCACATTGATTCAAACCGATGAGGGCAATTGCCATCGCCAGTGCCCCACCACCACCCGTGTTACATGCACCAAAATAGTAATCTGCATCGCCATTCTTAATTGCTATCGCCGCTTCAATGTCATTCATGATGGTAATGGAAATGGCTTTGTCTCCTGCCAATTGACGAATACCTTCCGCGATCGCCTCTTTCTCTATTTGTCCACCAACGACAAATCTCATGCTGTTATCCCTCTCTTTGTATTTTCTATCGGATTGTTTTTAGAAATTTATACACTTCGTCTTTCAAACTGCCTCTTTGTTGGCTGTATCTTGAAATCCATCGGGTATATGTTTTATAAATTTAAGTTTTTACGGGCTGTGTTGGAAAAAACGCGCAGGATTATTACGTAACATTTGGTCTATCTGCACTTGTGAAAACCCCGCATCCAGCAACATGGGGACAAATACAGTTAACAGGTAATCGAAGCCATTTCCCCCATTGTGTTTTAAATGAGAACGGCGGGTGATATCTTGGGAAAGCATGACTCGGTCAAGTAATCCACACTGGGTGATTTTCTGCAACATGGCAATACGTCCACTGTCTGGATAGTAATTATTTTTACCAATCGTATCGAATTGCACCCATGCCCCAGCCTCCAGTAATGGAATGATGGTGTCCAGATTGTCTCTCAAATCGCAATGACCGATGGCTATATGTTCAGGAGGTACGCCAAATCCTGCCAGCAGAGCCAGTTGTTCACGTCCCATTGTGCTTAATGTGGTATGGGTAGAAATGGGGCAGCCTGTTGCCAGATGTGCCCGTGCCGCCGCCGCAAATACTTTTTTCTCATCTTCCGTGATTTGCCCAAGGCTGGAACCAATCTCTGCAATTATTCCTGCTTTTAATTTGGTGCCATCAATGCCGATTTCTATTTCTGCGATCATGTCATTGGCTATTGCTTGTACACTCAGTTCGTTGAAACGGGGGGGGAAAAATGGCTGTTTATAGTAGCCTGTCGAGGCAATGATATTGATGCGGGTATCACGCATTAAATTCAGCATAAAAGCCGGATTGCGCCCCATGTAACGGTTGGTCATCTCCACGATATTCCGTACCCCGAGGGTGTAGAGATGGTGAAGCTCATCTACGATAAGATCGTATTGATTCAATCGGCAATCTAAACTGCCTTTTACACCAGAGAGATCGATATGCAAATGTTCATGTACATAGGTATAGCCTGATGCGTCAATGCTGCTATTTGTTTTTACTGCTGAATGATGATTAACAGCCTGATTTTTTGATGAAGATTGCAGTGTGTCACCCCCGATGTTCAACTTAATATCCCGCTGCCCAAGTGTGCCTTCAACTGCATCAATGCTGGATGAGGAATACGAAGCGGAATGTGTGGGTGTATCCCCGGTCTGTTTTTAGTATTCCATGATTATTTTCAGAATTTGGGCAGAATCATGCGGGAAATCTACTATAGCTAAAATAGCATTATTTAATAGCGGAATAATATTATATGTAATACCCCTTCTTGGGGATTATTAAGCATAGCCACTATTTTTCCAATTTCCCTGACTGTCATAAATTCCTTCAAGTTTAGGGGAGTTTGTCTGAATCCCTGAAACAAGGGCGACATCGCTGCGGGTCACGAAAATCTGAGTGCGGAAGCACATGATCACCGGACTGCCGATAGGAAGTACGCCTGACAGTGGGAGATGATAGTCAATGTAAGGATCGCCCAGATGTAATATGTGCACTGTCTTAGGAGAGATTGCATACTCAGGGAAAACCAGGGCATGTTTCATATGACCACGTTTATAGTAACCACCACCATAGCAGTAGCTGTTGCCATCATAGTGATGTGAAATTTCAGTGACATAAACCATCGCAATATGTTCTGGCTCCCGACCACTGATATTGGCGGGAATTGTGCCGGTCAGAGCATGGCCTGGCTCAAGGTGGGTCGCCCCGTATTTGGCCAGTAGTGGGATGGTGCTACAGCTTGAGGCTGAAGGTGCGTTGATTTGTGACAGTTTAATACCGAGTTGCTCAAGCCGATTTTGTGCACGAATGAGGGTGAGTAAATTAGTGGTAGGCAGAGTTGTTTGATATCGCGCGTTCCATGATAAACAAGGGAAATGAGTCAGGCCGCTCAATTTAATTCCTGGCATCTGTTTTAAGGCATCTACAACAGTGTCAAGTTCACTAAAGGTGATGCCAGCTTCCTGACAGGGAAAGACGGTATCACGTTTATCAAATACTTTCAGCATCACGGGCTGAACTCGTCCTAATTTTTCCGCCGCGTCCGAAATGGATTGTGCTTTTTCAAGAGAAAATACCGTGATGATATCCGGGTTATGCCTGAGCATGGTTTCTATCAAGTGTGTCGGTATCTGCACTAAGTGGCCGATATGACATAATGGTATACCATGTTGGCTCAGGCTATAGGCTTCTCTGAAATCAACTGCTACGGCTCCGCGATAACCAAGCTCAATCAACTTGTTAGTCAGCCACGGATTACGCCCAATTTGTTTAGTCATCAAATAGAGTTCGATACCGTATTGTTCCGCGACTTTCAGCAAACGGCGACCATTATCCAAAACCTGATCGACATCAATGATATAAGTATCTGGCAATATTACGCCCTGTTGCCAAAGTTTTTTTGCAACTTCAATTAATTTGGGGTTCTGTTTTTTCAATGAATCAATAAACATAGGCTTCCCTTCGTATCTGCAAAACTGCAAGGCTGTGTAAAAACAAAACGTTCTGTGGATTCATTAATCTTCATTTTTTTGAATATTTATGGAGGAATCAAACGCTAATTTCTTTCGCTCGAAAGCATTAAACCATATAAATTTACTAACAGATAGCCTTCTTCATGGGGGTGCAGCGTGACTGTAAATTTTTCGATGAGAGAGCGGTGAATTGCGATTAATTGATCGTAGAGTTCGGATTGTTCAATATTGGCTAGTATCGTTTTGTCCAACGGAGAAACTCTTTCACCACGGCGCGAGCGCATGAAAGCACTTGCCATGTGGGTCAGTGCCATTTCACCTTGTGGATGGCGGACAGGAATGAGCCAGATATCTTCCAGAATATGCACAACATCCAGCATGTTATCGTAGATATCTTGATCGATGACGCCACCTTGCAGCAGGATAGTTAACCGTTGTTCTATCATTGATTTTTGTTATATGCAGGTGTTAATAAACTGTTTATTTTGGCTGATCGAGTTTCAATAAATAGGTTCGATGATGCCTGCGACTACATTTTGTTGGTGGCTCAGCAATACATCCCGATCAACCATAGTATGCAGGAGTTGCTGAATGGGGATATTATCCTTGCGGGCAAGGATAACGGCTTCAGAGGCTTTGATAAAACACTCACTATCGTCAGGGAGTTGTGTCATCAGACCTTGTGCGAGCAATTCATGGCCTTGTCCAACGTTCCAGATAGCCGCATCAATGTGGCCTTTTATTATTTGATTCAGGCATTCATGGTAGGAGACCTCGACCAATTCAATTTTCTTTCCCTCAAAGTACTGATTTGTCATTATTTTTTGGTCTGCCGAGGTACTATCTAACCCGACGCGGCGAATAGATTCCATTTCGCCATGACGAAAGATTAGCCTATGCCTGTCTGTATAACTTTGTGTCCCTAGTGAAAGCGCAATATATAGATCTTTATTTTCTGGGTATTGCTCTGCGGCAAGTCTTGATGTTACTGCTAAGTCGTAAACACCATTCAGTAAACATTCAATGCGTATGTCTGAGCCCCGCATATGTGCAAAGTAAAAAGGAACTCCTGCACACAATGCTTTCAGACCACTCGCCAGCCCTTCATAAGCGCGGGTATAAGGAAGTGGCATCGCGCAGACCACATTGCCGATATTGGCATACTCCAAAAGCAGCTTGTGGTTTATCTGTGCAAGAAAGCTACCATTACGACCTCGACGCTTAATTCCAACCGCCTGTGCTTGTTCGAGAGATTTTAATGCTGCCTGCATTAAACCCACGGACAAACCACATTCTTTAGATAATAATTCTATGGTTTTTAGCCGGTTGCCAGATTTTTCTGAGAGGAGATAACGAGCTAAAAATGCTTGTGCAATCCCCTCCTTTTTAATAAATGCTTGACTCATCATTGCAAGTTCTTATCCATTCTTATTTATCTTCATAAAATTGAACATAAATCGCAATAAGCGAATTAAAGAAAGTGGATTAATATCACAATTACAAAAAAAATGAAAATTTAAAAATTAATAAAGTCTAATATAATCAATATATTGAATGTATATTTTAATTTTGCTCTGAAGATATAAAAATCATCTCTGTGGAAGAATATCAGGGAGATAAGGACATTGACTCTATTTGCCTGCTATATTTTTCTGTCTAGTTAGTGATTTTTGCTGCGCTATTTATCACGTCACAGAACAGAATAGTTAGCCTATATTCTGCACCTTATTTTTGCATGAATCAATAAAATATCGGGTGTAGATATTTTATTTAAATATATTAAAAATTATTTTTTCTTTTACTGTGCTTAATATCCCGGTACGATTAAATAGGTTTTTGCCGTCATCAATCTATTCCAGATCAATCTATTCCAGAATAACGAGTTTTATTCATGCAGAATTGTTTACAGAATATTATCACGACAATCAAAAATTGCATGTTGTATACCTGTCGTCTTTCAAGATGCGGCTTTGTTGGCTGCGCTCACTCACCCCGGTCACATAGTTATCTATGCTCCAGGGGATTCGTTCCTTGCCGTCGCGCTGCATCTTGAAATCCAATGGGTATATAGCCAGTTCAATTTTATGAAAAACAAGAGAATTAAAATAGAAAATAGGGATGGTTGATTTCGAAACTTAATATGTTCTTTAGAAATATTGATGAGCGATAAAAAAAGGCTAAACTAAAAATGGTGATAACAAATTATCACCATTTTTATGCTAACTCAGTCTTATTATTGAGCTGATTTAGTGTTTTGGGCTAACCAGTCAGCCACACGTTGTTTCTGCTCATCTGTCAGCCACATACCCAGTTTAGTGCGGCGCCAGATAGCATCATCCAATTGTCTGACCCATTCATGTTCGACCAGATAGCGCAATTCAGCCTCATACAGACCATGACCAAAGAACTCACCGAGACCGACCAGCGTGTCTGCGCCTTTCAGAATGATGTTGCTGTTGCTGCCGTAAGTGCGGGCATAACGCAGAGCTACGCCTTCCGGCAACCACTTATAACGCTGACGCAGCAGACGGGCGTAACCATCGCGGTCATGGCCTTCCAGCTCACCACCCGGCAACTGACCATTTTTAGTCCATGCCTTGCCTGCGCTTGGATAGTACTGTGTCAGTTTTTCCAGAGCGTGTTCAGCCAGCTTACGATAAGTTGTCAGTTTGCCACCGAATACAGACAGCAATGGTGCCTGGCCTTCGTCATCCTGCACATCCAGCGTATAATCGCGGGTAATTGCTTGTGGAGAATCGGATTCATCGTCACACAATGGGCGTACGCCTGAGTAAGTCCAGACAACATCATCACGACTCAACTGCTTTTTGAAGTGGTCATTATAAACTTTCAGCAAATAGTCGATCTCTTGATCGACGATTTTGACTTCTTTTGGATCGCCTTTGTATTCAACATCGGTTGTGCCGATGATAGAGAAATCGCCATTCCATGGGATAACAAACACAATACGGTTATCTTCATTTTGTAGAATATAAGCCTGCGGTTCATCGTGAGCGCGAGGAACAACGATATGGCTGCCTTTGATTAGGCGAATACCATAAGGTGATTTCAGTTGCAGCCCGTTATCGAAGAAGTTTTTCACCCACGGGCCGGTTGCGTTGACCAGACCTTTCGCGCGCCATGTGTTGGTTTCCCCAGTCGCCAGATCTTTGGCCTCAACCGTCCAATAACCACCTTCACGCCATGCGCGTGTGACTTGAGTGCGGGTACGCACTTCGCCGCCGTGTTTTCGCACTTCTTGCGCGTTCAGAACCACCAGACGTGCATCATCAACCCAACAATCGGAATACTCAAAGCCACGGGAGATGGACGGTTTCAATACTGAATTTGCACCGAATTTCAGTCCCTTGCTGCCCGGTAAGCTAACGCGTTTGCCTAAGTTATCGTACAGGAACAAACCAATGCGGATCATCCATGCTGGACGCAGGTGCGGCTGGTGTGGCAGGCGGAAACGCATTGGGAATGCAATATGGGGAGCCAGCTTCAAAAGAACTTCACGTTCTGCCAGCGCTTCACTGACCAGACGGAATTCATAATGTTCCAGATAGCGCAAGCCACCGTGGATCAGTTTGGAACTGGCAGATGAAGTTGCGCTGGCCAAGTCTTGACCTTCCAACAGCAGGACAGAAAGTCCTCGGCCAGCAGCATCTGCTGCAATACCAGCGCCGTTAATTCCGCCGCCGATGATAATCAAGTCTTTGGTTTCCATTGCATACCCTCTGAAATGTTCTAAATAGTTCTTTAATGCTCGTTTTCGCTCATTGATTGTAATCAAAAATTCATCAATCGCCAACTATTAACTCAGAAAAAACATACTCATGTGATATAGATAACAAATTTGTATCGTATTCATAAGATTAATAAGGATCTTGCTGGATACAAATCTGAGGGACATTTACAGGAAGGAGATGACAGAAGGGAGAACCCCACCCATATTTCAGGTGGGGAGCGCCTTGTTAACAAAAGACAATTAGCACAGTTCCAGCTTGACGCTATGTTGTTCGATGATTTTCTGGACATTTGGCGGCGGGGCTTTATCTGTGAACAAAAAATCAATCAGGTTCATATTTCCGAGATTAACCATGGCACTGCGACCAAATTTCGAATGGTCGGCAACCAGCATGACGCAGCGGGAGTTCTCAATAATGGCGCGCTTGGTACGGACTTCGTGGTAATCGAATTCCAGCAGGGAGCCATCGCTATCAATGCCACTGATGCCAAGAATGCCGAAATCAAGGCGGAATTGAGAGATAAAATCCAGTGTCGCTTCGCCGATGATGCCACCATCACGGGAGCGAACTTCACCACCCGCCAAAATCAGGCGGAAATCTTCTTTACCCATGAACAGAGTTGCAACGTTGAGATTATTGGTAACAATCCGTAAATCGCGATGATTGAGCAGTGCATGTGCTACGGCTTCTGGGGTTGTTCCGATATCGATGAACAAGGTTGCACCGTTTGGGATTTGAGTGGCAACCTGCCGCGCAATACGGGCTTTTTCATCTGACCACAGAATCTTACGGTCATGATAGGCGGTATTAACCGAGCTGGAAGGTAATGCTGCACCGCCGTGATGGCGTTGGATTTTATTTTTATCTGCCAGATCATTTAAATCACGTCGAATGGTTTGCGGGCTGACATCAAAATATTCAACCAACTCTTCAGTGCTGACATAACCTTGAAGGCGCACCAGCTCGATTATTGCATCATGTCGCTGAGTTTGCTTCACGAAATTCCCCTAATGGTTTGCATAGATGGATTATATTCTTTCACCTTCCAAGTTGCTGCTTTGTGGATATGCTCACTTACTCAGTTACACAGGTGGCCATGTTCTTGGGGATCAGTTCCCTTGCCGTTGTGCTACAACTTGAAATCTATCAGGTATAGTTGACCAAAATTATTTGGAATATTCTTGATTTTTTTGTTTACGTAAATTATCCCACAGGCCCATTAATAACCCAATGATTAACCCTGAAATATGGGCGGCATTGGCGATGTTTAATGAAAATACATCGGAATAGCCAACTAATAACCAGATGACAGAGATAGCGATTAACCCTCTGGGAATACTGATTCCGCGCTTGGGTGAAATTTCACCAGTCAGCCAAACATACCCGATTAGTGCGTAGACCACACCAGAAAGCCCACCGAAATGAGAACCGCTGAACAATGATTGCGCCCATCCACTGAAAAACGCAGAAGCTATTGTTATTTCAAAGAGTTTTCCGGCGCTGATCTTCCTCTCTACCTGACTGCCGAGATACCACCACAACACAAGATTAAAGAGAAGATGTGTGAGTGAGAAATGCAGTAAGGCGTGGCTGACCCAGCGCCATAATTCCAGATATTGACCACCGTTAGGCCATGCCAGCCAATTCATGACATCGGGTGTGCCGGCAATCTGTATCCAGAGGTAAACGAGGGTGCAAATTGCGGTTATGGTAATGGTCAGGGGACCAGACTGGTTTTTGAGGGTACTCCAGTTCAAGTTGTTGCGATATTTAAAGAGAGTGCCTGATTTGCCCGTTTGCCAGCTGGCTTCCTGATAGCGTTCATGGAGTGGATCGCGGACAAAGTGGCGAAGCTCATGCTCAACCAGACTTAACTGGCTATCATCTTCCAGCCATAGTTCAACCAGAGAGGGTTCACTGGTGGGCTGCATGGTCAAATGAATGTCCTGCATTGCCATATAATCAATAAAAGCCTGAGCCAGTCGAGGATTGGATATTGAGGTTACGTGGATCATGACTCGTCTTATCTCTGCCTTAAGTTGAAGTTAATCGCACAGGGGCTAATCGCATTGAAATTAGTATTCGTGTGCTAAAGGTTCATAGGGTATGGACAGCTTGAGGGTAGTCCTTCTGCCAGACGCTAAAACCCCCATTGACACTGTAAACGGTTTCAAAACCCATATTGATAAGATATTGTGCGACACCTTGGCTGCTATGGCCGTGATAGCACATCACCATGACTGGCTGGTCAAAATCCGCTTCCCGCAATAAGTTATTGAGTGTCTCATTAGTCAGGTGAAATGCACCTGTTGCGTGTCCGGCACGAAAACTTTGTGGATCACGGATATCAACCATGAGAGCGGTTTTATCAAGCCAATATTGGTAAGCCTGATCAGGGTTTATCGTTTGAAAATGGTCCATAAATACTCAATGTAGTTTCTAATATTTTCCTTTCCAATATATTCGTTTCTTAATAGTCGTCTGGTATGACCTGATTGCCTTCCCAATGTTTACATTGGAAAGGCTCAGAAATGAGGGTGGAAGGTGTTAGAAACAGAAAAATAATCAGTAATACGAGTGTTCACCACGCTGATGTTCAGTCAGGTCTTTCACCCCTTTCAATTCAGGGAAGATCTGTAGCAACTGCTTTTCAATCCCTTCCTTAAGAGTAACATCGACCATTGAACAGCCGTTACAGCCACCGCCGAATTGCAAAATGGCATAACCTTCATCGGTGATCTCCATCAGGCTGACCTTGCCACCATGTCCGGCAAGCTGCGGATTAATCTGCGATTGCAGGACATACTCAACGCGCTCAATCAGTGGGGCATCATCGGTCACTTTGCGCATTTTGGCATTAGGGGCCTTCAGGGTCAGCTGGGAGCCAAGTTGATCGGTTACAAAATCAATGACCGCTTCTTCCAGGTAAGGTGCGCTGATTTCATCAACATAGGCGGACAGTTGATCAAATTTAAGTTCGGTATCAGTGGATTCAACAGCATCTGGTGGGCAATAGGAAACACCACATTCTGCGGTCGGCGTTCCCGGATTAATGACAAAAACGCGGATTTGCGTGCCCGGTTCTTGATTTGCCAGTAGCTTGGCAAAGTGCGCTTGCGCTGCTTCAGTAATATTAATCATGTCATTTGCTCAATAGTTGACTGTTCTAGTTGGTTATAATACGCCCATTTATAAAGGAACTACAAGGTTCGGCATATAGCCCAGGCCTGTACGGAACGGGCACCCGCACGAATCAACAATTGTGAGGCTTCATGCAGTGTTGTGCCCGTGGTGATCACATCATCGAAAATCGCGACATGCTTATCGATAAAATCTCCCTGCAATAGAAAGGCATGCTTAAGATTGGTTTTCCTTTGGGCGGCAGATAAGCCCCGCTGCGCGAGTGTAGCACGTGAACGTTGCAAAAGGTCGGGCTGATACGGGCATTGTAGCCAGCGGGACAGGGGATGGGCCATTAACGCAATGTGATCGAACCCCCGTTGCCAGCGTTTTTTTCTGTGCGGGGGAATGCCCAGTATGCTATCTGGTTTATGCCAGCGTCCCTCACGATAGCCTTGCAGCCAGTGCAACAAGAACAGGCGGGCCAGCGCTGTCGCAAGTTGCGGGGTATTCTGGTACTTATAGCGGTGGATAAGTTGGCTTAGCGGTGGGGCATAATCTGTAATGGCAATAAGTTGTTGCCACGGAGGGGGATGCCTGAGGCAACGTCCACAGGAAATCCCTTTGGATTCAGAAGGCTGAGCACAACGCGGACAGACATTTTGCAGCCGCTTTAATTTCTGATGGCATACATGGCAGATTCCATGATAGGCAAAATACAAATTTTGATGGCATAGCCAACAGTATCCAACCATTGTTAGCATAGTTCCCTTCCTTGGCGACAAATAAGATGAGAATAACAATGGGACAGTTGTTTTGGCAGACAATCGGTGATGCTCCTTGCGATCTTGTGATGCTGCACGGATGGGGATTGAATGCAGAGGTTTGGCATTCAGTAGAAATGCGATTGGCTTCGCATTTCCGTTTGCATCTGGTGGATTTGCCTGGATATGGGCGCAGCCAATCGTATTCGGCCATGTCATTGGCGGAAATGGCGGATATTGTATGGCAGCAGGCGCCAGAGAACGCGCTGTGGTTAGGATGGTCTTTGGGGGGATTGGTGGCGAGCCGGATTGCTCTGGATCATCCCGAACAGATTGCAGGCTTGGTGACTGTGGCATCTTCACCAAAATTCAGCGCTGATGCAGAGTGGCCGGGCATTAAACCTGAAGTATTGAGTGCCTTTGAGTATCAATTGAGTGCTGATTTCCAGAAAACAGTCGAACATTTTCTGGCATTGCAGACATTGGGAACAGAGAGTGCCCGTCAGGATGCCCGTATATTGAAATCAGTGATACTGAATCAGCCGATGCCAGCGATGGAGGTACTCAATGCGGGTTTGGAAATTCTGCGTACTGATGATTTAAGGGCTGAATTATCGTATCTTCAATTACCTTTTTTGCGTCTTTATGGCTATTTTGATGGCCTTGTGCCACGCAAAATTGCAGAACGGCTTGATAGTGAGTGGCCGAATACGCATTCCGTTATTATGCGCCAAGCCGGTCATGCACCTTTTATTTCTCACCCTGATGAATTTATAGAGATATTAACGAATTTTGCTGCCGGAATAGAGTGGTAATTGCCGATAATTATTTATATACCCAATGGATTTCAAGATGCAGCGCGACGGCAAGGAACGAATCCCCGGGAGCATAGATAACTATGTGACCGGGGTGAGTGAGCGCAGCCAACAAAGCTGCATCTTGAAAGACGACAGGTATAAACGTAAATTACCCATAACATTAAACAATTATGGGTATAAGCGAATTTATTTGTCAGTATAAATTTCGGTTATAATTTCTGGCGTATTAACGATAGTATCGAGAACAGGGCAATTGCTTTCGACAAAATCAATAAAATCGTGAATCTCCTGTTCAGTATTATCTGCCTTGATATAAAACTTTGAGGTAATTTTGGAAAAACCCATTTTGGCGTTTTTATTTCTGCCAGTGAAGCCATCGGTATCCAGTTCGCCTTCCATTTTGACCTGAATATCGATCAAATTGATTTTATGTTTGCGGGCAAAACTTTTTGCCACAATACACTGGCAGGCACCAAAAGCAGAAAGTAATGCTTCTACAGGATTCATAGCTTCATCAGTGCCACCCAGACTTTTAGGTTCGTCTACGTGAAAGGTAAAATCCCGCGATGAACATTTCATTTTGAGACGGCCCACTGACTCTATTGTTGCAGTAAATAACTCTTTAGGCATGTTACTATCCCCAGGTTATTAATATTGATAAATAGCGTATCAGATAATAATAAAATGATTTTTATTTTTCAATTTTTGAGTGATGAATAAATTTGACCTTCATTGATCTATTTTTTGTTTTATATTGAATGAGATATTTTTAGTTAAGTCATGATTTACATTGATTGTCTGAATGTAAATCATGTTATTTTTTTGATGATAAGCAATTTGATATGGAAATTAAAATAAATAAAGAATATATGTTGTGTCCCTGGTCGTCAGATAAAGCAGGCAATACCTTAATTTTTGACTGCCAATTTGTACACCTTCGTATCGCACTTCTGCGTTTCCGGGCACTGTTTGCAGCCACCGCTGAGGCAGGAGGAAGCGTCCACTTCCTCCAGTTTACCCATCATGACAAGCTGCTTGAGCATGGCTTCCACCATTGGCAGAGGTGCTGAAAACTGATGGCTCAATGACCTTGCATCAGTACGCCCATTAAGGGCAACGGCATCTCTGATTTCCAGCAAGCTAATCATTATTGAGTGTTACCGTGACCCTGCTGCGCGCACGGCGCAGGCCAATAAAGACCAGTGCGTTAAACAGAATGACTGTCAGAATCGTGATAAGGCTGCTCTGTGGGTGAGCTGAAAACGTCGTGATTTGGTAAAACAGTGCCGAGAGTGAATAGGCGACGTTCAATCCCCACAGAATGGAGAAATTCATCCAGCCACGGCTGGTTTCACGGGCGATGGCGCCCATCACGGAAACACAGGGCACGTACAGCAGGACGAAGATTAAGTAACTGTAAGCAGAAACGGCAGAGCCAAATTTGGTGCTCATGGTTCCCATAGTACTGCGATCCATATCCCCATCACCTTTACTGGCCTCAATCGGATTGGAAAGCGCACTTAGGGTGAGAGTGTCTTTCAGGCTGTCCCACGTTTCTGCAACCGCATATTTCAATCGATCCAGTAAGTTGAATTCCTGCGGATTGAATGGCTGTTTAGTGATGTTTTCTGCGGTATACAGGGTATTCAGGGTGCCAACCACCACTTCTTTTGCCATTGCTCCAGTTACAAGCCCGACGGTTGCTTGCCAGTTATCGGGATGTACACCGATGGGTTCCAATACTGGTGTAATCACTCGACTCACCGAGGCCAGTGCTGATTCGTTGATATTATCCACCGTCTTACCAGAGAAAGAGAAACTGTTCAGGGCACCAATAAACATACTTGCTGCGACAATAACTTTACCCGCACGCATCACAAAGCCTTTCAGACGTTGCCAGGTCTGGAGCAATAAAGTCTTGGCATGAGGCACATGGTAGACCGGCAGTTCCATGATAAATGGCGATGCTTCACCACGCATCAGGGTATGTTTGAGGAGAAGCCCGGTCAGAATGGCGATAACAATTCCTAACATATACAGTGAGAACACGATACTCACACCGTTTTTTCCGAAGAAAGCCGCAGCAAAAACAGCGAAGATAGCCAGCCTTGCACCACAGGACATAAACGGAGCCATCATGATGGTAATCAAACGTTCGCGCGGGGCATCCAGAGTTCTTGAACCCATCACAGCGGGTACGTTACAGCCAAAGCCGACGATTAAGGGCACAAAAGATTTCCCCGGCAACCCGATTGCCTGCATCAGCCTGTCCATGACAAACGCTGCTCGTGCCATATAGCCAGAGTCTTCAAGGAAGGAGAGGAACAGGTACATCATGCCAATTTGGGGAACCAGTGGCAACATCGTATTGATACCCCCGCCAATGCCTTGAGCAAGGAAAACGGTCAACCAATTCGGGAAATGAAGTGTATAGCCCAGCCACTGCATTCCATCAATGAAAATGGCGGAAGATGCTCCGTCGAAGATGGGCTGTAAGGCTCCTCCAATATTGATGGCAAGTACAAACATCAGATACATGATAAACAGAAAGATAGGAAGACCCAGCCAGCGATTCAGTATTACAGAGTCTAACACTCGGGTCAGTTTGTTTGGTGTCGCTGTGCGGGCATCAATGGCGGACAAACAAATTTCGTTAATCGCTTCATAGCGGGCACCCGCAATGATGAGGTCTGGTTCTGCAATCTGTTGTTGCAACCGGGTCTTGCTTTCGGCCTGATTTGCCGGAGTCAGCCCTGAAATTTCAAGGCTATAAATATCGCCTTCCAATATTTGCAAAGCGAGCCAGCGGCGTTGCTGTGGATTGAATTTGTCTGCAATCTGGCCGGAAAGGAGGGAGATCTCCTGCAATAATGCATCGGGAAATTTGACCTGCACCGGATTAGATTTTGGCGGATAATTATCAATGATTTTTTTTAGTGCATCGATCCCTGTGGCACGGGTAGAAACCAGTGGTATAACCGGGCAACCAAGGCGTTGCTCCAATGCCGCGACATCAATATTGATGTGCTGGCTTTGGGCGATATCCAGCATATTCAGCGCAATGATGCAGGGAATACCCAGCTCAATCAATTGAAGTGAAAGATAAAGGTTTCGCTCTAGATTCGATGCATCAACTACATTGATTAACATATTGGCTCCGCCACTAAGAATGTAGTGGCAGGCAATCTGTTCATCAATGGAGGTCTGTTCCGAAATTGTTGTGAGAGAATAGGTTCCGGGGAGATCGACAAGTTCGACTTGATGGTCATGGGTGGTAAAGTGGCCTGTTTTGCGTTCTACCGTGACACCGGCCCAGTTTCCTACCCGTTGTCGCGAGCCTGTAAGTTGATTAAAAAGCGTTGTTTTGCCGGCATTGGGGTTACCGATCAGACCTATGGTTAATTGTTTCATCATACTTTCTGCCTATCAGGAGGCGATACTTCTGTATCCGGTTATGTGAGATGAGAGAGGTGAGTAAGTTGGGGCTGTTTTGAACCCTGTTTATGTTTTACCCTGAGCCTCGTTAGTCCAGAGCTTCATCTAACATAAGTAATTCTAAATCTTGTTTACGAAGAGCAAGATTAGATTTGGTTGTCTCGACCTGTATTGGGTCGCCCAACGGGGCGATGCGAATAACTTTAAATGTTGCTCCGGGCAGGACACCGATTGACAATAATTTTTGTCGATAAGCCGGATTAATATCTGGAGAAAATCCCAGAATTTTATATCTGCGATCTGGAATAAATGGCATATAACTCTCCGTTAAAACTGAAAAGAGAAGTGATTATAAGAATTATTATCCTCAATAAAGGGAAATTCACAAGAAAAAATTATTGTGGTGATTATTAATGATAATAATAGACAATATCAATACGAATTATTTATCACTGAATTGTCATGAAACAAATTGATATTAATAAAATTAATGGTGATTTTTTGAAAATAAATGACGATGTTCAGTGTGTAATAAATTTCAGAAAATTCATTTTTGGATAAGTCATCAGAAGTGATAACAGGGTATGGGGGAGAATTTATTGCTGCAACAAGCCCCGAATAATAAATGGAGCTTGTTGATTTTTATTTTTTCATTAATTTATTGAATGATTTTTTATTTTCACTGGCGGTTTATCTGTCATTGAATTTTGGCAGATGAAAGCAACTCGCTCAGTGGAACCTGAACACGATCATCATCTTGATTCTGGCTCCAGGCATCCGAATCGTATACCCACCAGGCCTGAATTTCCAACTCATAGAAACGGCGGGGGGCATTGCCTTGATAATCGCTGATAGGGCGGGCTTTTTTCTTCCTGATATTTTCATCGGGATAGGTTTTCAGGAAGAAGTAATCATAGGTTTCCTGTAACTGCCCGTCAGGGATTTGGCGGGCATAGCCAATAAACTGAGAACCAGCCAGATCCAACGATGAATCAGGCAGAACCCGACTACTGTATATTGTCCCGCTTACACGGGGATTGTTATACAGCTCCCGTGAATGTCGAGTCTCTTGTTTTGAATACCAGATCAGCGTCAATGGATTATATTTGGGAATATAAAATATCGTTGATGACCAGACTGAGTCTGCATCCGGATCATGAGTGGAAAGATTAAAGAAACGGATATTGCTGAGTAAGTCAAAACTGCTTTGGATGTATTTTTTCATGTTTTCCTCTACAGTGTTAAGTTGTTCTTTATATCCTTTATTTTTCAAATGATTATTGAATTACCTGCAATTTGGAATTTATTGGATGTAGAACATATTGGTTTTTCAGTTGATAATGATTTTATTACATTCAATAAGTTATGGTTCCATGGAATTTATTGAAGAATGAATTATACGAAGTATTAGTGAGAATAGGTACTTACTATAACCTATTTAAATTTGTAATATTATAAATAAATAGATTCATCCTTATGAATATTAAGGTTTTTATTGAAGAATTCTGAAGAAATTTAATTTTTCTTTATGTCATAATTAGTTAAATAATCTTTCATAATAGTGCGCCACTCATTTTTTGTATTCCGGTTTTTGCTGTGATGAAAACGATCGCAAAAATACATCGACGTGATAGTTTCCGCATGGGGATGACGGGAATTAAGTTCATCTAATATTTGGTCGTGACTCTAATTTATTGATAGTGATGAATGTTCAGATAATATCCTATAATTCTGTCATGCATTTCGATGGATTTTGAAAAAGACAATGTTT
>NZ_FPBJ01000031.1 GCF_900116635.1 Xenorhabdus koppenhoeferi
TGCATGCTTGTCTTTGCATGCCAGTACTCTTCTTCGAAAATCTAGACTGTAACCCATCTCAATTCTACCTTGTCATTGGGATTTAGGTATTATGACACAGTATTATGATTCTGCTATATGTCTTGGCAGAAAAAGGAGAATATCAGCCTCGTTCTTTGTCTGTCGCATTTTTAAAACCCATTGCGGGGGAAGATCAGGCAACCAGTGCCATTTTGGCGTTGGAAAACCAAGTCGAGAACTTCGATAAGGTTTATGGCGCTTGCGCGGATACACGCTATAGCATCAGTGCCGTGACAGGAAAAGGCAGTTTTGCTGAGTTGGTTCAGTTCGTCACTGATTAAAAGAGGGACCGATATGAAAACTTATTTGGTCTTTCGCTTATATGGTGCGTTAGCCAGTTGGGGAGTGGAGGCCGTCGGAAAAGATCGTCCGACAGCCTCTTACCCGACACGCTCAGCGATTTTAGGGTTATTGGGCGCGGCGTTGGGCATCCGGCGTGATGACGAAGCCCAGCTTGCTGCGTTACAGCAGAGTGTCAAAATCGCCATCAAACAACGTATTTCAGGTTCATTGATGCGGGATTACCATACTTCTCAAGTTCCCTCTCAAGAGAAGAAACGGGTTCATCTGACGCGTAAAAGTGAGTTAAGCGATAAATCTAAATTAAACACAATCCTGTCATCACGAGATTATCGCACTGATGGTATTTGGATTATTGCAATTTCACTCACGGAACAGGCTCATTTCACCCTCAATACGTTACGTGATGCGCTGATAAAACCCGTTTTTACCCTGAGCCTCGGCCGGAAATCCTGCCCTCTCGCGCTTCCGATGATGCCGCAGCTGGCAGAGTATTCCTCATTAAAGAGCGCGCTGGATATGCCTTTTCCTCCCCTGACCCAATCTAAAAAAGCAGATCGCTATTTGTTCGGTTTATTCGGCAAATATGATGAAGTGAGCTATTTCTGGGAGGGAGAGAAAGATGAAATCAATATTCCTGATATCACGGTATTGACCAATCAACTCTGGGATGAACCACTTTCACGCAGCCGCTGGCAATTTACGCAACGCACGATGCACCAGCTATCGATAATGGAGGAAACCGATGTATCTGTCTAAAGTCACCTTGCGGCCTTCCGTTTATCATATTCAGGCACCGTCATCAAAAAAGACGAAAAATGATGTCTATACTGCCCACCAGCTTTTGTGGCAACTGTTTACAGAACAGGAAGAGCGCAACTTCCTCTTTCGGGAAGAGATAAGCTTAAGCAGCAGACCTGAATTTTTCGTGTTGTCCCAAACCGCACCGATAGTCAATTCCCCGCGATTTCAGGTGCAAACTAAATCTTTTGCACCTCAATTACAAAACGGGCAAAAACTGGCGTTCAAGCTCCGCGTGAACCCGACGGTCTGCATAACTGAAAAAAGTTCAGGCAAACAGCGGCGTCATGATGTTCTGATGCACGCTAAACTTCGGGCACAGCATTCGAGCGTTAATCCTGATGGGATTGAATCATTGATGACACAAGCTGCCCAAGCGTGGATACAGGATGAGAAACGGCTGGCTAATTGGGGGTTCCGCTTCGACTTCACTCCGGATATGGAACGCTATACCCAACATTGCAGTTTTAAATCTTCCGGCCAGAAAATCGAGTTTTCGAGCGTTGATTTTCAGGGTGTTCTCACTCTGTCAGACTGCGATCTTTTCTTTGAGCAATACAGTAAAGGATTCGGCCGGGCAAAGTCCTTTGGTTGCGGGTTAATGCTGATAAGGGCGCTGTAATGGCATATATTCCATTAAAACCGATTCCGATCAAAGACAGAAATTCGATGGTCTTTATCGGCATGGGGCGTATTGATGTCAAAGATAATGCGTTTGTGGTGATTGATGAAGTCAACGGCGAACGCATGCACATTCCCGTCGGTTCTATCGCCTGTATTATGTTGGAACCCGGTACCCGCATCAGCCATGCCGCAGTGAAACTGGCCTCAACAACAGGCACTCTGCTGATTTGGGTCGGAGAAGCAGGTGTCAGGCTCTATTCCGTCGGGCAGCCGGGCGGTGCCCGTTCAGACCGATTGCTTTATCAGGCCAAACTGGCACTGGATGAAGATTTAAGACTAAAGGTGGTGCGCAAAATGTTTGAATTACGTTTTGGTGAACCCGCCCCGCAAAGGAGAAACGTTGAACAGCTCAGAGGCATAGAGGGAGCCCGTGTCAGGAAGAACTACCAAATATTGGCAAAACAATACGGGGTAAAGTGGCAGGGACGCAACTACGACCATACCGATTGGGATAAAGGCGATCTTATCAATCGCTGTATCAGCGCAGCAACCTCCTGCCTGTATGGCGTAACCGAGTCCGCCATTCTTGCCGCAGGATACGCCCCCGCCATTGGCTTTCTGCACACAGGTAAACCTTTATCCTTTGTCTATGATATCGCGGATATTTTGAAATTTGATACCGTTGTTCCTATCGCTTTTAAAGTTGCTGCCAGCAAGAGCATGACTCCTGACAGGCAGGTCAGAATTGCCTGCCGCGAAAAATTCAGAACAGACAGGACACTGAAACGCCTTATTCCCCTGATTGAAGAAATCCTCGCCGCAGGAGAAATTTTACTGCCACCGCCGCCGGCTGATGCACAACCTCCCGCCATTCCAGAGCCAGTATCTATCGGCGACATTGGTCACAGGAGTCAATAAATATGAGTATGACAGTTGTTGTGACAGAAGCCGTTCCTCCTCGGTTACGAGGACGTTTGGCTATTTGGTTGCTGGAAATACGGGCCGGAGTTTATGTGGGAAATATCTCCCACAAGATTAGAGAAATGATTTGGGAACAAATCACAACACTCACCGAAGATGGAAATACAGTTATGGCATGGAAGACCAACACCGAATCTGGCTTCGATTTTCAAACTTTCGGGGAAAACAGAAGAGAACCGATAGATTTTGATGGCCTTCGTTTAGTGAAATTTAAACCATTTGCTGAGGAGTAATTTAGAGGGATTAAAACCTATTAAAAGTTGGTAGAATTTTCCTGACCCATAAAGTTCTTTAAAAATATATTATTATATTTAGTGTGTTCCCCGTAAGCACGGGGATAAACCGGCAGCCGTCAGGTCATCGCCGACTTTGGTCAGGTGTTCCCCGTAAGCACGGGGATAAACCGTATCGGGTTTTGAAATGAATGGCAAGGGGCCAGTGTTCCCCGTAAGCACGGGGATAAACCGACGAATTTGACGAGCGATATCGTTATTGGATGGTGTTCCCCGTAAGCACGGGGATAAACCGGTCAAAGCGCTCGGTGAGGTGGTGGAACTGTTGTGTTCCCCGTAAGCACGGGGATAAACCGCGATGCGCAATGCCCTGAACATGGAACGCACGGTGTTCCCCGTAAGCACGGGGATAAACCGTTATCAATGTGGCAATTACCGGAGTTACCATCGTGTTCCCCGTAAGCACGGGGATAAACCGCCTAAAAGATGGCGGCGTTCAGTTTGAAGTAAGTGTTCCCCGTAAGCACGGGGATAAACCGGATAGATGAACTGGTTGCCTCCATCATTAACAGTGTTCCCCGTAAGCACGGGATAAACCGGGGTAGGCGGCCCATTAACGGGGAAAAAAGTTGTGTTCTGATGTGGTTCAATGATTTTGGTCACTGTTATAGAGGTGATATTCTCACTTCGACAATTCAACAGGTGACATAATGAAAAGAAGTTTCAGCCCCGAATTTAAAGTAGAATCCGCTCAGTTAGTACTTGACCAAAACTACAGTATTGTCGAGGCCGCCAGCGCAATGAATGTCAGCCCATCAGCTCTGGGGCGCTGGGTTCGCTAGTTAAGTCAGAAACGGCAAGGCCACGCCCCCAAAGCCCTGCCCATCACGCCCGAACAAATTGAACTGCGTGATTTGGAAAAGAAACTGCAACGCCTGGAAATGGAAAATGAAATTATAAAAAAGCTACGGCACTCGTGATCTCGGACTCCCTGAACAATTTGCGTTAATTGAACGATTCAGAGTGCATTACCCCGTCGTTTTGCTTTGCCAACTCTTCGGCATACATCGCAGCAGTTATCAAGCCTGGCGAACCCGAAAAAAATCGCCAGACCTCAAACGTGTCCGACCAAAGAGCTTAATTCGCGAAGCTTTTCAGGAAAGCCACGGCTTTGCGGAAGTCCGGACTATGGCATCGAGGGTCACCGCGAAAGACCGGCCATTAGAGTGTTGGCTGGCGGGCAAATTGCAGATGCTAATCATTGTTCAAGTTTTACACAATAGAGATGTGAGATCTGTCTGATAGTTTGATAGTGATGAACAAGAAAGCCCCTCGAAAATCGAAGGGCTTTTGCTAAAGGTTTGGTTATAAAGTGGATGAGATGTGGATGGATGATTACAAAATCCCTTTATAATCAATACATAACATCTTTAAACGTCCCAGTAGTATGTGGGCTATTATTATAAATGGCAAATGTTGCCAGAAAAGGAAAGTTGTTTGGGCTATGACGCTACCTGTTTTTCCAATCGCTTTTCGATAGCATCCATTAGCATGCCAGTAACTGAAATATCAGGGAATGCCGCTTCTATTTCACGTACACAAGTCGGGCTGGTGACGTTGATTTCAGTTAAACGATCGCCAATGATGTCGAGTCCGACAAAGATTAAGCCTTTCTCTTTTAATACCGGAGCAACTGCACGGGCTATTGCCCAATCACTTTCTGACAACGGGCGGGCTTCTCCACGCCCACCGGCTGCAAGGTTACCACGAGTTTCTCCCTGAGCCGGAATACGGGCGAGGCAATAAGGTACAGGCTCACCATCAACAACCAACACACGTTTATCCCCATCCTTAATTGCTGGCAGGAAATTTTGTGCCATGCAATAACGGCTGCCATGTTCCGTCAAGGTTTCAATAATAACGCCTACATTGGTGTCATCTTGCTTCAGGCGAAAGATGGAAGCGCCTCCCATGCCATCCAATGGTTTAAAGATAACATCGCCATGTTTTTGATGAAATTCGCGTAAATATTTTGCATTGCGGGTCACGAGCGTATCAGGAGTTAACTCAGGGAACCAGGCTGTAAATAGTTTTTCATTGCAGTCGCGCAGGCTTTGAGGTTTGTTGACTATCAGGCTCCCTTTGATTTCTGCTCTTTCCAGAATATAAGTCGCATAAATATACTCAGTATCAAAAGGTGGATCTTTGCGCATCAGAATAACGTGCAAAGTATCAATGGCTATCTCTTGTTCACTGCCAAACTGGTACCATTGTTGTGGATTTTGTTCCACTGTGAGCAAACGAGTACGGGCACGGGCTTCGCCTTGATGCAGGTAGAGATCATTCATCTCCATATAATGGATTTCCCATCCGCGTTTTTGTGCTTCCAGCAGCATGGCAAAACTAGTGTCTTTTTTAATGTTGATGGATGAAATCGGGTCCATCACTATACCGAGTTTGATCATTTTTTCTCCTTAACCCAGATCACCAAAACGGACTTGCAGGGCAGTAATTGCGGTAAGTGCCGTAGTTTCCGTCCTCAGAACACGAGGCCCTAACAGAATATCAGTAAATTGATATTTTGCTGTCATTTCTATTTCTTCAGCGGACAATCCCCCTTCTGGCCCAATCAGCAGTCGTACTTTTTTCACAGGTAGTGGAAGGGTATTGATGCTTTGGCTGGCGCGGGGATGCAGGTTTAATTTTAGGCTGCCATCATTTTCCTGGCACCATGCTTCAAGTGATATAACAGGGCGGATTTCAGGAATACGGTTACGCCCGCACTGTTCACAGGCAGAAATAGCAATTTTTTTCCATTGCTGTAATTTTTTTTCTAATCTTTCCGCATCCAGTTTTACCCCGCAGCGCTCAGAAAGTAATGGTGTGATTGTGCTGACACCTAATTCCACGGATTTTTGGATTGTGAATTCCATTTTTTCACCACGGGACATAACTTGCCCTAAATGCAGATTCAGTGGTGATTCATGATCAGATAATTTGCCATTAAGAATACGCACTTTGACCGCTTTTTTACTGGCTTCAGTAATCTCTGCATTAAAAATCTGATTGCTGCCATCAAAAAGTTGTAATTCCTGCCCATAACTCATTCTGAGTACGCGGCCTACGTGATTGGCAGCATCATCACTCAGATAGGTTTCAATTCCTACTGAGAGCGTTTCAGGGTGATAAATGCGGGGAGTTCGCATATTTCTTTTTTCCTTCTTTTTCCGGAAGTCTCCGGTATGACGTAAACCGTCATATAATAAAGTTGATTTATTGCCATAATAAATGAGCGCTGTTTGCATGATCAAGTTATACACTTCGTCTTTCAAACTGCTTCTTTGTTGGCTGCGCTCGCTCACCCCGGTCACATAGTTAGCTATGCTCCCGGGGATTTGCTCTCTTGCCGTCGCGCTGCAACTTGAAATCCATTGGGTATAAGCTATCTCCTTGCGAGCGGGTTCGCATATTTATTTTGAAAGGACTATTTTAATTAAATTTTCATTGTCAATGTTCAGAAGAAAGGATTAATATTCTCCTTGTTCTGATTGAGGTCAGAAAATAAGGGAGAATGTAATAACAAGGATGTTAATTTTAAAATAATTTCTGGTTTCTAAATAAATAATAATAAAGGATGGTTTGTTATTTTAATTGAGATTAAATATATAATAATCATGTTTTTCTGTAGCACTTTGCTCTTATTATCTGTTATCGATATTAAAACCTATCTCTTGCCAGATATTATCACGTTACCTTTATTATGGCTTGGGCTTTTATTTAATATCGAAAGTAATTGGATTCCGATCAAGAGTGCAATATATGGCGCCATATCAGGGTATCTGTTTCTGTGGTTTTTGTATTGGTTATGTTGGTCTTTTTTAAAGAAAGAGGGGATTGGTTATGGCGATCTTAAACTAACAGCAGCGATTGGGGCATGGCTGGGAGTAGAAATGATACCAATACTGATGCTGATGGCTTCATTATCTGGATTATTGGGTTTTATGATTATCAGACTGAAAAGAAAATCCTACCCTGATTTTATGGCGTTTGGGCCTTATTTATGTTTATCCGCAATAGTTCTGGTAGGGGTTTACTTAAATAATTCTATTGATATTTAATAGATTTTTTGTGTCACAGTTTTTTGTGTCACAGGTAATGAACCAACTGCAAAAAATCTTTCTACAGGGCAATCTATACCCAATGTATTTCAAGTTGCATCGCGACGGCAAGAGAGCAAATCCCCGGGAGCATAGCTAACTATGTGACCGGGGTGAGCGAGCGCAGCCAACAAAGAGGCAGTTTGAAAGACGAAGTGTATATTCAACAAGCTGCAAGGTATTACAGGCGGACGCTGCTCTCCGCAACGTCCGGTGTGATTTTCAACTTACTGAGGTCACTTCATTTCGCCTTTCAATACTTTGGCGCTCAGCTGAAAATTTCAGGGTAAAGTAATATTCCCTCCCGCAATCAGTTTGACGTGATGAATCTGCGGATAATGTTCAGTCATCTTTTTTTGATGCAACCACCAGTGCAGATAATCGGCATCATGGTGATGTGAATTAAATAATAAGCCGACTACACTGCCGCTATGGGCGACATTTAAGCCATAAATGCCGGCTTGTTCGACTAAATCCCGTAATTGTTCAAAACAGGGTTTAGGCAGGATCGATTGATTGGCGATGGCACTCAGTGTACAGGCTTCACCAAGACGATAATTATCATGCTGTTGGTTTGCAGCGCGGAATTTTTCCCATGCTTGTTGGAGCAGGGAAGCATTATCCAGCAGCTGTGAACGGTGATCTTGCTGATGGAATTTTTCCGTTAAAATGATTTGTGGGCTTTCCAGCAGCAAAATATCGACATCAGGCTGCCAGTCGAAAGGAATTTGAGTTTGGGCTGTAAGATGATCAAACAACGTTAATTGCTCAAATATAGTACTGTCGGTGGGTTCTAGTTTTACACAGAGTTGCGCAAGCGTTTCACTGTTTAGTGATTTACCTAATAATTTTGCAGTTGCATGTGCGGTTGCAGCGATATCTGCTGTGCTGCTGGCCATGCCTTTGGCAAGCGGGATTGCTGATTGATATTCAATGCGTAGGGCCGCAGAAAATTTCAGAGGAATTTGCCAGTAATCCAGCAATAAATTTACCATCTGGCGCATACGCTGTCGTTCATGTCGTATGGGAGTGCCTTCACTGACTGATACACAACTGAACCAATTAATCGGGCAGGAGATTAATTTTTCCCCCCCAAGTAACCATCCTTGTAAAAGCTCGCCACAAGAAGCAGGACAGCAGGCTTCAGCCATGTGAAAGCACTTGTTGCATGGCGGCAATCAGGCGTTGATTTTCCCGTTCACTGCGTATAGCGATTCGATAGTAATGTTCATCTAACCCTGCATAATTTTGGCAATGACGGATCAGAATCCGATGTTTAAGCAAGGAATGCCATAAATCAATATTGAGTTTATGGCAGCGGAAGAACAGGAAATTGGCTGACGGAGGCCAGACGGTCAGTTCAGGAAAGAAAGTAAGATGTGTCCACAGATAATGTTGCTGTGATTTTAGCCATTGATGTGTGGCAGCAATATAAGAGTGATCATCAAGTAAAATCTCACCAACCAGAGCCGCAAAAGCGTTGATTGACCACGGCTCTCGCTGTCTTTTCATCTCTGCGATCCCAGCTATATTACCACTGAGCAGATAACCCAATCGCAGCCCGGGAATGGCGAAAAATTTTGTCAGTGAACGCAATATATAAAGATGTTTATTGGCCGGAAATTGAGGGAACATTCCCCGGTTATCAGGTATAAAATCAATAAAGGCTTCATCAATAATTAATGAGATTGCCTGTATTTCGCAATATTCCACCAGTGATTGCAGGAACTGGTTGTCAGGCATTAAACCCGTCGGATTATTGGGTGTGGCTATAAAAACACAATCGGGTTGAATATTAGCAAGCACATCCAATAGGCGTAGATCGGGCTGAAATCCAGCATCTTCTGTTAATGGATACTCAATAATCTCCGCCTCAATATGGTGTAAGGCGCGATGATACTCAGTAAAACTGGGGATGAGGAGCAAGGCTCGTTTCGGGGAGAGGTAACGAACGACGGCGTAGATCAGTTCTGTAGCGCCATTACCCGCTATCACCGAAGCATAATCACATTGATGAGCTGTTGCGATTGCCTGATGTAAATGGCGATATTCCACATCGGGATATTTTTCGATACAAGCGAGCTGATTTTTAATCAACGTCTTGACCCGTTCAGGTGCGCCCAGCGGATTGATATTGGCGCTGAAATCAATCAGTTGACTAGCTGATAGGCCATATTTCTCAGCAACTTCAATGATATTGCCACCATGTTCACTCATGTGCCTGCTTTCTCATTAAAAATTTTTAGTTTGGAAGAGAGTTCACTGAGTGTGGGGAAAGTCGACTCAAAAGAGAGTGCTGTACTCAAATTAACGACATCACCAATCACAATCAGCGCTGGTGCATGTAGATTTTTCTCTTCTACTTTTGCGGCTAAGGTTTCCAGTGTGCTTATAACCTTATTTTGCTTGGGATGACAAGCATACATGAGCACCGCTGCGGGCGTTGAGGGAGATTTGCCATGCAGCATTAATTGTTGGCAGATTTCTGTCAGACGACTCATTCCCATCAGAATAACCAAGGTTCCTTCCAACTGGGCGAGTACATTCCAATTCTGCTGTTCGTTACCTTGGTAGGTATGACCGGTCACGATATGAAAGCCTGATGCGTAATCGCGGTGTGTGACCGGAATGCCCGCATAGGCTAATCCGCCGATTGAGGAACTGATACCCGGAATAATTTCAAACTGAATGCAATTCTGTGCCAGCACCTCGACTTCTTCCCCCCCTCGGCCAAACACGTAAGGATCGCCTCCTTTCAGGCGAACAACCTGCTTTCCTGCCTGCGCGTACCTCACCAGAATTTGATTAATCTCTTCCTGCGGGATAGGGTGGAAATCATGCTCTTTTCCCACATTAATGATTTCGCACTGTTCTGGTGCCTGAGCAATCAATTCAGGATTGACGAGACGGTCATGAACAATGACCTCGGCTGAGTGAATACAGTTCAGCCCTTTGACGGTAATTAAACCTGCTTCTCCGGGACCTGCACCAACTAACCATACTTTGCCTTTATTCATGGAATTACCTCTATTGGGTATATTTTTGCTGTCTTTCAGACTGCAAAACGAAATCCAGTTAAGGATAGATAATTAAAAGAAAAATATGTTTTTATATATGATTAAATATTAATCTGCATCCTCATGGGAGCGAATGATTATTTTCATGCTTTTATTTTATTGGGTTTATTATTATTGTGTTTTCGTCGTGATGGGTTTCATTATCACGTTAATTTGAAGAAATTAAATTTGATTTATATCAATATAAATATCAATTTTTTAAAAAATTAATTATTTTCAATATAATCATCGGTAACTATTGGTAATATTTTCTATGATTAATAGTTTGTCATTTTATTAACGCTTTATGCTCCTTGCTTTTTATGGTAAAAAATTATAACTTTCAGTGGATTGAGTTTGTTTTTGTTGGTTTTTTAAATGGATTTTCTTGTGTTAATTTTTATTGGCCATAATATAAAAACCTTTTCTTAATATAATAATCATGAGCAAGATCACAAAAGGAATAAAGGATGTTTTTATAAAATTAAAAACTGTGTATTTTGAAAATTAAGCAGCCTCTCTTATTTGTATTTATTTTAAAGTGATAATGTTAATATCTATGTTTCTATTTTGTTTTTAACATAAAATTTAAATTTTAATTCTGTCCTATCTGGCTGAGACTGATTTTATTGTCATAAATTAACTAAATGACGTTTGTTTGATAAATATCAATGAATGGAAATGGGATATTAAAATTTTAATATCAATACATAATTTTATATTCAATGTATTTCAAGACACAGCCAACAAAGAGGCAGTTTGAAAGACGAAGTGTATACATGTTTGGAGAAAGCAGATGCAACAGAGATATGCTTTTGTCATTGCAGGTACAGGTAGTGGTTGTGGAAAAACGACGATTGCGCTGGGCATCATGCGGGCATTGATGAATCGTCACCTGAGAGTACAGCCGTTCAAAATCGGGCCTGATTATCTGGATGGTGGCTGGCATCGTGTTGCAACTGGCATCGCTTCGCACAATCTTGATGCGTTTATGTTACCTGTTCCCATTTTGAATGGCCTGTTTAATCAGGTCATGGTTGATAAAGATGTTGCTGTCATTGAGGGGGTTATGGGGCTATATGATGGCTATGGCACTGATCCCAATTATTGCAGTAGCGGAGCGATGGCAAAACAGCTTGGTTGTCCGGTGATTTTACTGTTGGATGGCAAGGCGGTTTCCACTTCCATTGCGGCGACAGTGATGGGGTTCCAGCAATTTGATCCTATGCTCAATATCGCTGGCGTGCTGATAAATCGCGTGAATCATGACAGCCATTTTCAGTTGTTGAAGCAGGCTATTGAACATTATTGTGACATTCCCGTTTTAGGAAGAATTCCTGTAATGGCAGATGTTGCGCTTCCTTCCCGTCATCTTGGCCTGGTTTCGGCACAAGAACGAGGTGAACAACAAGATGAATGTTGGTCGCATTTGGCCCGGCAAATCGAAGCCTCGGTAGATTTGGATAAGTTATTAGCCCTGACGCAATTGTCTGATTTCCCGGAGGGAAATATTGATGCTCTCGTCGATCCCGCTATGGGGCAGGGTTTGACGCTTGCTCTGGCGGAAGATGAAGCGTTTCATTTCTATTACCCCGATAACCTGCTGCTGCTGGAAAAAGCAGGTGTTGCTATCAAACGTTTTAGCCCGTTGCATGATTATCAATTGCCAGCGTGTCAGATGGTTTATCTGGGGGGAGGGTATCCTGAGCTTTATGCGCAGGAGCTATCCGCCAATCACGCTATGCACTCAGCATTACGGCAGGCACATCAAAAAGGCATTCCTATTTATGCAGAGTGCGGTGGCTTGATGTATCTCGGAGAAGCCCTGACTGACGCACAAGGTGTGCGGCATAACATGGTGGGGTTGATTGCAGGTGAAAGCCAGATGAGAGATCGCCTGCAACGCTTTGGTTATTGTGAAGCTACGGCAATGCAGGATACGCCCTTGGTGGCAAGAGGGGAAACGCTGCGTGGGCATGAGTTTCATTACTCAGATTTTATCACTGGGCAATCACCCATTTTTGATTGTGTGAAATGGCGTGATGGTTCTGCTCAGTCCACACAAAAAAAAGTACAGAAACACTGGCAGGGAGGCTACCAGAATGGCAATACGCTGGCGGGATATCTACATATCCATTTTGCCCAACGCCCTGGTTTGCTTCATCGCTGGCTGACGGCAGCACGGAGGCTGTTATGACGGTATTACTGTGGTTTGCTGCTTTTCTTTTGGACATGAAACTGGGTGATCCCCCTCATTGGCCGCATCCCGTACGCTGGATTGGTCGGTTTATCACTCAGGCAGAACAAATTATCCGCCGAATTTGCCAAACTGAAATCAGCCTGAAATGGGGTGGAATACTGTTATGGCTGGTGGTTGTGGGCAGTGTCTGGCTGACGAGTTATTGGATTTTGCAATTCACCTATGGCGTGACGTTCTGGTTGGGCCGTTTGATTGAAATCTGGCTGATTTATACCGTTCTGGCAGTGCGTAGCCTTAGCAATGCGGCGGATGCGGTTTATCAGGCATTGCGACAAGGGAATTTGGTTGCCAGCCGTGAACAACTCGCCAGAATTGTCGGGCGAGAAACCGCTCAACTGCAAGCACCACAAATCAGCCGTGCTGCCATTGAAACTGTGGCGGAAAACAGCGTGGACGGGGTAATTGCCCCCCTGTTTTTCCTGATGCTTGGTGGCGCTCCACTTGCCATGACCTATAAGGCGATCAATACCCTCGATTCTATGGTTGGTTATAAAACCCCCCGATACCGGGCGCTGGGGATGTTTTCGGCACGGATGGATGATGTGGCGAATTGGTTACCGGCACGTTTGGGATGGTTACTGCTGGCGCTGGCGGCGAAATGGCAGGGGTTGGATTTTCGGCAGGCACTGCGTATTGGTTGGCGTGATCGCTATCAACACAGTAGTCCCAATTCTGGCTGGTCGGAAGCGACGGTGGCGGGAGCGTTGGGTATCCGTCTTGGCGGGCCTGGCATCTATTTTAATCAGCTTATTGAAAAACCGTGGATCGGAGAGGCAAAACGCGAAGTCATTCCTGACGATATCCCACTTTCTGTGCAAATGATGATGATGGCATCAATGATGGCACTGTTGCTGTTTTCGTTGCTGCATAGTTTGTTTAGCGTGATGTTATCGCCGTCAGGGATGGCTTGAGGAGGAAAAATAAAATGAATAACTATACCCAACAACCACAGCAATATATCCAACAACCACAACAGATTGAACGTAATAGCTTTGAGATTATCACTCGCCTTATTTGCGAGTTACGCCCTGATTATCGGTTTGTGGATGAAGATCAGGAAGCGATAATCAAACGGGTGATCCACACTACCGCCGATTTTGATTGGCTCGATATCCTCTATTTCTCCCCTGAAGTTTTGCATCTTATCCGAGACGGTATTTTGCGGGGCTGTACGTTATATACCGATACCACAATGGTGTTATCCGGCATCAATAAAACACGCTTGGCCCAATATGGCAGTAAATGTTGCTGTTATATCAGCGATCCCCGTGCCATTCAGATGGCAAAAAGTCAGCAAATCACACGTTCAATGGCAGCAGTAGATCTTGCCCTGCAAGAGTCAGGGGAAAAGATTTTTGTCTTTGGTAATGCCCCAACCGCGCTATTCCGTCTGATGGAGCATAAATTTTCCCCGATTGCGGTGATCGGTGTCCCCGTTGGGTTTGTTGGTGCGGAAGAGTCCAAAAATACCCTTATCGACAGCGGGCTGAGTTGTATTGCCGCGAGAGGGCGCAAAGGGGGAAGTAATATTGCAGCCGCCATTATCAACGCCATTCTTTATCGGATGCCTGAGGTGCGGGATGAGTGAGATCAACGGCCTTGAAACAGATGGCCTCGGTACGGTCTGGCACAGGGGAAAACAATACCGCAAGGGCTATACCACGGGGTCTTGCGCCACAGCCGCAGCAAGGGTGGCTGCGTTGATGATTTTGCGCCAGCAGATTATTCATCAAGTTTCGATTGTTACGCCTTCTGGTGTCACATTGGCCTTGAATGTCGAACAGCCGTTGATCGAAGGGCAACAAGCGATAGCCGCTATCCGCAAAGATGGTGGAGATGATGTGGATGCAACTCATGGCATGTTGATTTTCGCTCGCGTTGTCCTGAATGACAGCGGCGTAATTACGTTGGATGGCAGAGAGGGTATTGGCAGGGTGACGCGGACGGGAGTTGGCTTGCCCATTGGTTGGGCTGCCATCAATAAAACGCCACGGCATACTATTGAAGAAGCGGTACGGGAGGTGATTGGCCCACTTCGGGGGGCGGATATTGTGATCTTTGCGCCAGAAGGGGAAGAGCGGGCGAAGAAGACTTATAACGACCGACTGGGGATTAAGGGAGGGATCTCGATTATTGGTACGACAGGCATCGTGACACCAATGTCGGAAGAGAGCTGGAAACGTTCTCTGGCACTTGAACTGGAGGCTAAGCGAGCCGACGGGATGGAGCGCATTATTTTCGTACCGGGAAATCATGGTGAACGTTTTGTCAGCCAGCAATTGGGTATTGATGGGAATTGTGTCGTCACAATGAGCAATTTCGTCGGATATATGCTGCAAGAAGCGGTACGTTTGGAATTCCGCCATGTGGTGCTGGTGGGGCATGTCGGCAAACTGGTGAAAATCGCTTCAGGTATTTTTCATACCCATAGTCACATTGCCGATGCACGCATGGAAACGCTGATCGCAAATCTGGCTTTGATGGGTGCCCCTTTTGAATTGATTCAGGCGGTGGATCAATGTGATACCACTGAAGCCGCCATTGAATTAATTACCGAACAGGGCTGGCAGGCGGTATTCCAACAAATTGCTCGGAAAATCTGCTGGCGTATCGATCAAATGCTGCGTTTCGCCAGTAGTAAACCTCAGTGTGATGCCATTCTGTTTTCTTTTGATAATCAAGTGCTGGGCTGTAATCGGCCAGTAAATGAAATCGTGGAGGACTTCCGATGATCACCGTCGTTGGCATTGGTCCCGGAGATACAGCAAACCAAACACTGGCCGCGCTGGATGCGATAGAGCAGGCGGAAGTACTGGTGGGTGGGGCACGTCATCTTGCCGAGTTTCCTCATTTCAGCGGTGAAACCCGCCGGGTGAATGCTGATATGGATGGATTGATGCTGTGGCTTGAACAGCATCAACACCGGCAAATTGTAGTGCTGGCTTCGGGCGACCCCCTCTTTTATGGCATTGGCAAACGGATTGCGGCGCATTTTTCTGCCCGGAACGTCGGAGGGGAAAATGTCCGCATTATTTCTGGCATCAGCTCAATCCAATATTTATGCGCCCGTATTCTGCTGGATATGAACGACATCTATCTCACCAGCAGCCACGGGCGTAAGCCGGATTTTGACTGGCTGCTCCAACATGAAAAAGTTGCGATGGTGACGGATGAGGTGATTGGCCCTTACCGGATCGCACAAGAAATTCTGGCACACGGGCAGCAGCGTCACATGGTGATTGGTGAAAATTTATCGCAGGAAAATGAGCGGATTGTTTGTTTAAACGCGGAGCAGGTCGCCCAGCGTGGCGATATTCATTATGGCTTGAATGTAGTGGTGATCCTGAATGAAAGATGAACTGTTTTTGCGCGGTCATCGCATCCCCATGACCAAAGAAGCGATTAGGGCGTTGGTATTGGAGCGTCTGGAACTGGAGAAAGCCAGATACTTTATTGATGTCGGAGCGGGTACAGGCAGCGTCAGTATTGAAGCCGCACTGCGTTATCCCGCGTTGGATATCCTTGCCATTGAACGCAAAGAGGAAGCCTTGTCGCTGATTGCTGAGAATATCCGGCATTTTGGTTGCCATGCGGTGCGTATTCAGTCTGGCACGGCTCCTGTGCCATTGGCTCATTCCACTGATGCCATTTTCATTGGCGGGACTGGCGGACATCTTATTGAAATGATTGATTGGGCGCTCGCGCACCTGAATCAGGATGGTCGTTTAGTGATGACCTTTATCCTGCTGGAAAACTTCACGCAGGCATGGTCACACCTGAAAACCTGTCAGGTGACATCGCTGGACGGACGTGAAATTCAAGTGGGGGAACTGACTGCATTGGGGCAAGGACATTATTTCAAACCCAACAATCCGACTTATTTAATTGCCTGCCGGAAAGGTTCCGAACAAGAAGCAGATTGGCAAGAGGAACAGGATGATGTCTGAACATATTGGTCATATCGATTTTGATACTGAAAAAGTCTGGTTTGTCGGCGCAGGGCCGGGGGATAAGAGCCTGATTACCTTAAAAGGTTATCAATTGTTACAGCAGGCTCAACTGGTGATTTATGCAGGATCGCTGATTAATCGGGAGTTGCTGGAATATTGTCGGGCGGATGCTGAATGCCATGACAGTGCGGGTATGACGTTAGCGGAAATCACCGACTCGATGGTGAGTGGTGTAAACGCAGGTAAGTTGGTCATTCGCCTGCAAACGGGAGATTTGTCGTTGTTTGGCTCTATTCGTGAACAGGCTGAAGAACTGGCAAAGAGAGGCATTGGTTTTGTTTCTGTGCCGGGGGTGAGTTCATTTCTTGGCGCTGCTGCACAATTGGGGGTGGAATATACCGTCCCCGAAGTCGCGCAAAGCCTGATTATTACCCGTATCGAAGGCCGAACCCCCATGCCGCCACGGGAAACGCTGGAAGCCTTTGCCGCACATCAGACTTCAATGGCTATCTTCCTTTCGGTGCAGGATATCACGGGGGTTGTTGCCCGATTGATTGAAGGCGGTTATCCACAGGAAACACCGGTTGCCGTGGTTTATAAGGCGACATGGCCGGACTGCCAGATAGTGCGTGGCACATTGGAAACCATTACAGAACAGGTACGCTGTGCCGGTATCCGCAAAACAGCCCTGATTTTGGTAGGTGCTTTTCTTGGAGAAGAATTTCACTATTCAAAACTGTATGACGCGAGGTTCAGCCATGAATACCGCCGCGCCTGAAAAATCAGTACCTAAAAAAGCCTGCGCCTTATTCTGCCTGACCGCAGGCGGTATTACGTTGGCACATCGCTTGCGCTCTTATCTGGAGATGGATTGTTTTACTTCTCCTGAATTGGTGGAAACCGGATTCATTGCTTTTGATGACACTTTTTCCAATACGGTACGCAAAGCATTTATTCAATATGACTCATTAGTCATGATTGGAGCGACGGGGATCGCCATTCGGGTTATTGCGCCGTTGCTCAAGGATAAAATGACCGATCCTGCGGTTGTGGTGCTGGATGAAAAAGGGCAGTTTGCCATTAGTTTGCTGTCCGGGCACCTGGGGGGAGCCAATGAACTTGCACAGCAGATCGCGGATGTTCTTGATAGTCAGGCGGTTATTACTACTGCAACAGATGTTAACCAACTCGCGGCACTGGATGTGCTATCTCAACAACTTGACGGGGAAATGGAAAATTTCCGCGCCAATATCAAAACTGTCAACCAAATGCTGGTCAATGGTCGGCGGGTGGGTATTTGGTGGCATCCTGCATTGCGTGGTGAAAAAGATCACTACGATACGCGTGGATTTATTCCGGTTGACGATTTTAATTGCCTGCCTGAACTGGATGCCTTGGTCTACGTCAGCTATGAGCAGGAAAGGCTGGTGCTGGCGATCCCAACGTTTAAACTGGTTCCTCGCCGCATTGTCGCAGGAATTGGCTGTCGGCGTGGCATCGAAACTGAACGGGTAGCACAATTGCTGGAACGTCATCTGGTTGAGCACAGTTTTGATCCGCTGGCATTGAAAGCCATTGGCAGTGTGGAGTTAAAGAAATCAGAACCTGCATTAATCCAATTGGCGGAAGAGCGCCAAATTCCGTTCCAAATCTTCTCCGTAAATCAGCTTGCCCAGTGTGAACAGGCATTTCCGGCTTCTGATTTTGTCCGAAAAACTGTGGGCATAGGCTGTGTCTCCCAACCTGTAGCCTGGCTGATGAGCCAAGGACATCTGGTTGGTCATACCCTGCGTGAGCAGGGAGTCACCATCACATTAGGAGTATTGCATCCATGTTAACTGTCATTGGAATTGGGCCGGGCCGTGAAGCTATGATGACGCAGGAAGCGATTGCTGCGTTGAAAGCTGCCGATATCGTGGTGGGTTACAAAACCTATACCCATTTGGTGAAACCATTGGTAGGCGATAAAGAGATTATCAAAACCGGTATGTGCAAAGAGATTGAACGCTGTCAGACGGCTATTGATCTGGCAGAACAGGGTAAAAATGTTGCGGTAGTTTGCAGCGGTGATGCGGGCATTTATGGCATGGCGGGGTTGATTCTGGAATTGGTCAGTCAACAAAAGCGCAATGTGGAAGTCAGGCTGGTGGCTGGTGTGACAGCAAGTACGGCTTGTGCGGCTTTGCTTGGCGCACCCTTGATGCACGATTTTTGCCATATCAGCCTGAGCGATCTGCTTACACCGTGGGAGGTGATTGAAAAGAGAGTGCGAGCAGCGGCTGAAGCGGATTTTGTGGTCTGTTTCTACAATCCGCGCAGCCGGGGGCGCGAAGAACATTTGGCGCGGGCATTTTCCCTGATGGCTCCGTGGAAATCGACAGAAACACCTGTTGGGGTGGTGAAAGCCGCAGGGCGCAAGCATGAGGAGAAATGGCTGACGACCTTCGGTGAAATGGATTTTTCCCGCGTTGACATGCGCAGTCTGGTGATTGTGGGCAATCAATCGACCTACATACGCGATGGGTTAATGATAACCCCGAGAGGGTATAAACTATGAAACGGTCATTAATCCATATTTTTGGCGGTACAAGTGATGCCCGCCAAATTTGCGAGATGATGGATATCGCAGGCATGGATTATTGTTTGTCGGTGGCAACACCAACGGGAGCACAGCAGGCGGAGGGAATTCGCGGTGAGATTGTCATTGGTCGGATGGAGTCAGAAGGCATGGTCAAAGACCTGCAACAGCGGGGTACGGGTATGGTGATTGATGCTTCTCACCCTTATGCAGAACGATTGAGCCAAAACGTTGCCAACGCGAGCCAAAAATTAGGGGTTCCTCTTATTCGTTATATCCGCCCCAGCGATATTGATGCTGTTGAGCATGCTCTCATCCATAAAGTGACAACTATTGAACAGGCATGTGAAGTGGCATCTCGCTTAGGCTCACGTATTTTGCTGACCACGGGCAGTAAGCAATTAGCCGATTACTTAACTTACTTGAAGGGAAAGACGGTGCTGGCCCGTGTATTGCCGACAGCAGAAGTGCTGGTGATGTGTGAATCCTTGGGTTTATCCGTCGACCAGATTTTTGCCCTGAAAGGTCCGTTCAGCGCTGATTTCAATCGGGCATTTTACCAATTTTGTCAGGCAGAGGTGGTAATCACCAAGGAATCAGGTGAACAGGGGGGATTTAAAGAAAAAATTGAGCCGTGCCTTTCCCTTGGGTTGCCTTGCATCGTGATTTGCCGTCCAGATTATCCCTTTGTTGGTGAAGGGATAACACAGGTCAATGGGTTGGAAGAAATGGAACATTTGTTAGCCCGAAAAGCTTGGCAAAAATAGGTTGGCGAATTTTTCAATATAGATAACCAATAAGGAAAAGCAAAATGAAAAAAGCATTATTGGTGATAAGTTTCGGAACCAGTTATCCAGAAACACGGCAAAATAATATTGAAGCCTGTGAGCAGCAATTGGCATCTGTTTTTCCCGACAGAGATCTATTTCGGGCATTTACTTCCGGGATGATCATCCGCAAATTACGCCAGCGTGATGGCATCTGCATCGATACTCCCCATGAGGCACTCACCCGACTGCATCACGCTGGCTATAGTGATGTTGCTATTCAATGCCTGCATATCATCAAGGGCGATGAATATGAAAAGGTACTTTATGAAGCCGAGAAGTTCCGACCTCGTTTTAACCGATTGGTTTTGGGTGAGCCGCTGCTCAGTCATTTCAACGATTACGTGCAATTGATGCAGGCACTGCGCCACCAGCTTCCGCGAATGGCGGAGAATGAATGTGTCGTATTTATGGGGCACGGAACAACGCATCATGCTTTTTCTGCTTATGCCTGCCTGGATCATCTGATGAGCCATTACTCTTTCCCTGCGCGGGTGGGAGCGGTAGAAAGTTACCCGGAACTTCCCTTACTTATCAAGGGATTAAAAGATAAAGGAATCCGCAAAGTCCACCTGATGCCACTGATGCTGGTGGCAGGGGATCATGCTATCAATGACATGGCTTCAGATGAAAAAGGCTCTTGGAAATCTCAGTTGGAGAACGCTGGCATTACCGCTATTTCTTGGTTGCAGGGATTGGGTGAAAATCCAATGATCCGGCAGATGTTTGTGGATCACCTTGCTCAGGTGATCAATGACGGGGAGAAAGCCTGATGGATGGAAAAATGAATGCCGGAAAATTAAATGCCGGAAAATTGTATGTCATGGGCGTAGGTCCCGGTGCCAGTGACCTGATTACCGTGAGGGCTGCGCGTATTCTTTCTGAGCTTGACGTGATCTATACTCCAACCGGTAAAAAAGGGACTCAAAGCCTCGCTCACTCCATCATTGCAGAATATCTTTCGCCGACCACTGAAATCTGTGCTTACCATTTTTTAATGAAAGCTGACAGGGCTGCGAAAGAAGCGGTTTGGGATGAAGTAGCCCAAACATTGAAAGAGGATGTTGCCAATGGCAGAAAAGTCGGATTTGTCACTTTGGGTGATCCCATGTTGTTCAGTACGTGGGTCTTTCTTTTAGAGCGAATGGTATCGGAACAAATAAAAATTCCCCCGTGGTTGGAAATTGTACCGGGGATCACATCGTTTTCTGCTATTGCCGCAGTCAGTGGTATACCATTGGCGATGGAAAGCCAAACTTTGGCCGTTGTCTCCTGTACGGCTCCTGAAACGGTTTTGGAACAGGCATTGGTTAATCATGACTGTATTGTCCTGATGAAAGTCTATTCACGCTTTACCCGGATACGTGACATTTTGCGTCGCCACAATCTACTGAAACATGCCCTGATGATGGCGGATGCTACTTTGCCAACAGAACAGTGCTGGCGCGATCTTGATACGCTGTCTCCCGATGAACAGGCACTATCGTATTTCTCAACGATTTTGATTAATAAAAACTGGTAGTGATTAGCCCGGCAATGGCTGGTAAAAGTACACGGTGAAACCGGTTTACCCCTGTATAAGACCGGGCAAGAACTTTTCGCTATCTTCAGTGAAACTAGCCTGTATGAAATAAGGGAGAATATACAATGACACTATCGTTGATGATTCAAGGAACTGCGTCTGATGTAGGAAAAAGTGTGCTGGTAGCGGGATTTTGCCGGATATTCTCGCAGGATGGCCATCACTGCACTCCTTTCAAATCACAGAATATGGCGCTTAATTCGGGTATTACCTCAGATGGAAAGGAGATGGGGCGAGCGCAAATATTTCAGGCAGAAGCGGCAGGTATTGCGCCGGATGTGCGTATGAATCCCGTGTTGTTAAAACCCACCAGTGATCGCAAGGCGCAAGTGGTTTTTATGGGGAAAGTGATGTGCAGCATGAATGCGGTGGAGTATCACGAATATAAACCCCAGTTGCTTCAGCAGATCTTGGCAGCTTATAACGGCCTTGCGGCGGAAACGGACATTATGGTGTTGGAAGGAGCGGGCAGTCCGGCAGAAATTAATCTTCGTGACCGTGATATTGTTAATATGGGAATGGCTGAATTAGTGGATGCGCCTGTCATTCTGGTGGCAGATATTGATCGTGGTGGTGTATTTGCATCTATTTACGGTACGCTGGCTTTAATTAGCCCGGAGGAAAAAGCACGGGTCAAAGGCGTGATCATCAATAAGTTTCGCGGTGATCTGGCGTTGTTGCAATCTGGCATTGATCAGATCGAAGCACTGACGCAAGTGCCTATCTTGGGTGTCTTACCGTGGCTGGATCTTGATCTGGAGGATGAAGACAGTGTCGCTTTGCAGGTGGGTAAATACGATCAGCAGGAACATAAATCAGGTGATTATCTGCATATTGCCGTCATTAAATATCCTCATATTGCCAATTTTACCGATTTTAACGCGCTGGCATCACAACCGGATGTGCATCTGCGTTATGTTTCCGAGCCTTCTGAGCTTCAGGGCGTGGATCTGATCATCCTGCCCGGCAGTAAAAATACCTTGGGTGATTTGGCATGGCTAAAAATTCAAGGGCTTGATCAGGCGATTATCAGCGCTCATCAGCAAGAAATCGCAATTATCGGGATCTGCGGTGGTTACCAAATGTTGGGAAAACAGATTGTGGATGAGGTGGAATCAGGCTTAACCCAGATGGCAGGTTTGGGGTTATTGGATACTGAAACTCAATTTGCTCATCAGAAGCAGACGGCGCAGGTCAGGGGGGTTGTGATGCCTGCTTTATCAGGCATATTGAATTTGTGTAGCGAGCAGCCGATTGCAGGCTATGAAATTCATATGGGGATAACTCGGCTTGGTGAGCAAGCAACACCTTTCGCCAAAATGCATCTGTACAATGGTGAAGAAAAAATCTGGTTTGATGGTGCTGTTACTCAGAATGGTTCGGTAATGGGAAGTTATCTGCATGGTCTGTTTGATCAAAATTCTTTCACGCGCCCGCTATTGAATCAGCTTCGTATACGTAAGGGCGGCGTTCCATTGGAAAATGCCGCTTTCAATTATGCCCGGCATAAAGAAAAACAGTTCAACATTTTGGCAGCCAGTATGCGTGAACATCTGGATATTGAACGGATCTATCAATTGATGCATGAGTACGAATTGTTGAGAGTAAGGAGCGTATTGTGTGATGAGGTCTTACAGAGAGTAAGCACCTAATGATCCTGGTAACAGGCGGTGCGCGCAGTGGAAAGAGTTCCCACGCTGAACGCCTGATTGCTGAACAATGCGAACAGGTATTGTATATTGCCACTGCGCAAATTACAGACGAAGAGATGGCCATCCGCGTTGAACGGCATAAACAGGAACGCCCGGCACACTGGCGGACTTGGGAGGGCCATCGAAATTTAGCGGCTGTGATCCGTCAGCACCGCCAGCCTCAAGAAGGGGTTATACTAGAATGTATCACAACATTTATTGCTAACTTATTGTTTGATCTGTCAGATGGTGCTTCACCTGATGAGATTGATTTTGTCTCATTAGAAGTATTTATTCATCGTCAGATAGATAACCTGATTAATGCCAGCTTATTATGCCCGATGCCGGTATATATAGTGACCAATGAATTGGGAATGGGTATCACACCTGAAAATCGATTGGCACGCCATTTTATTGATATCGCCGGACGAGCCAACCAAAAATTGGCAAGGGAAGCAAAAGAAGTCTGGCTGATGGTTTCAGGCATTGGAGTAAAGATTAAATGAAATTGAATCTCTTTTGGGCCACAGTACAGTTTATGACACGTATCCCTGTTCCGGAAAAATGGGCTGAAGGTGTTGATTTATCCCAATATTGGCGCGGTATTCCGATTTTTCCGCTGATTGGCCTGATTATTGGGGGAGTGTCCGGTTTGCTTTTCCTCACTATCACCTACTCTGGCGGGGGGGTATATATCGGTGCGATTAGTTATGTACTGGCATTGGTTCTGTTTACGGGAGGGTTACATTTAGATGGATTGGCGGATACTTGTGATGGCATTTTTTCTGCCCGCCAGAGAGAAAAAATGTTGGAGATTATGCGTGATAGCCGGCTTGGAACTTATGGTGGTATTGGGTTAATTTTCTGTCTTTTAACCAAAACATTGGTTGTCATCGATCTTTCTTACTATTCTCCCCTTCACCTACTGGCCTTACTGACGTGCGCACCCATTGTCGGGCGTACAGTCGTAGTGCTTTTGATGTATCAGCAACGTTATGCCCGCGAACATGGAGGCATGGGAAGCAACTATATTGGTCGAGTCACTGCTTCTTCTACCATGCTGACCTTATTGATCGGTTCGATATTAGTGATGGCTCTGGAAAATTGGCAGGGATTAACTGCAATGGCAGTAACACTGCTCATTGTTTATGGAATGGCTCTCTATTTCAATAATCGTCTTGGTGGACAAACTGGTGACACGCTGGGTGCCGCAATTGAAGTGGGAGAAGTCATTTTTTTGGTAGCGATGATTTGGCAATGAATATGGAGAAAATAATCAGATGCGGTTTTTTCTCGTTCGGCATGGGCAGACACAAGCCAATATTGATGGAGTTTTTTGTGGTAAAACCGATTTATCCTTAACACAAACAGGCATAAATCAAGCACAGCAAATCGCAGACTCGCTGAAAAACATTACCTTCCGGTCCATTCACTGTAGTGAAATGAAACGGGCAATACAAACTGCACAAATCATTTCTCCGTCAAGCATACTCTCTCTACCAAAGATAAATAGCGATTATCGTCTCAATGAGTTGGATTTTGGGGCATGGGAACTATGTCATCATGCAGACATTGCTAAAGAAGATCCACTGGCCTGGTCACACTGGTTGGCGGATTGGCAAAATGGTTGCCCGACTGGAGGCGAATCGTTCAAACATTTCGCAGAACGGGTTGAGGAGTACACCGAAGTATTGCGTTCTTCCATAGCCACGGCAAATTACTTGATTGTTGCGCATCAGGGAGTTTTGGGATTACTTCTTGTTAAATTACTGCAATTACCTACAGAAGCCATGTGGTCTTTTCCCTTTCAGCAGGGGACTTACAGTATTGTTGATAATCATGCCGGAGTTATTACCTTGAATGTATTTAATTCTCAGATGGAATATTGTTCTAAGGATGAATATGACTCTCAACTCATTGATTAATGCAATTCAGCCCCTGAATCGGGTGAAGATGAACAAAGCGTCGCAACACATTGACCGTTTACTTAAACCATTGGGAAGTTTGGGTCGGCTTGAAACGTTGGCGATACAATTATCCGGCATGTCAGGCATCAGTGAACTGCGAAACCTGCAAAAAGAGATCATTGTGATGTGTGCCGATCATGGTGTGTATGACGAAGAGGTTGCTATTTCACCTAAAAACGTCACTGCGATACAAGCCCACAATATGCTGAAAGGATTGACGGGGGTGTGTGTACTGGCGAAAAACAGTGGCACTCGCGTTTTGCCTGTAGATATTGGCATTGACTGTGAACCGATCGAACAGTTGTTATCTCTGAAAATTGCGCGGAGATGCGGCAATATCGCTCAGGAAGCTGCAATGAATTATGAACAAGCTGAAATGTTATTGCTTGCAAGTGCACAGTTAGTGCAGCAGCGCGTCGCAGCAGGAGTGGAAGTGTTTGGCGTGGGGGAAATGGGGATCGCTAATACCACCGCAGCGGCGGCAGTGATCAGTGTTCTGACAGAGTGTGATCCATGTGATGTAGTTGGATTGGGCGCTAATTTACCCCTTGAACGTTTGAGACATAAGCAATCTGTTGTTCGGCAAGCCATCGCAGTCAATCAGCCGGATCGTAACAACGCCCTTGATGTATTGGCAAAAGTGGGAGGGTTTGATTTGGTCGGAATGACGGGAGTTATTTTGGGTGCCGCCGCTTCCGGTGTACCCATTGTACTTGATGGTTTTTTGTCTTATGCATCGGCCCTGGCGGCTTGTCAGTTATCGCCTATTGTGTGGAATTATTTTATTCCTTCTCATATGTCGGCAGAAAAAGGCGCAGCGCTGGCGTTGCAGCATTTGAACTTGCAACCTTATTTGCATTTAGATTTGCGTCTTGGCGAAGGTAGCGGTGCCGCTATTGCCATGTCTTTGATTGATGCCGCTTGTGCGATGTATTGCCATATGGGGCAATTGGCAAATAGTGGTATTAATTTACCAACGCCAAAAAAGCCGCGCTTTGCGCGGCCTTTAAACTATAAATCAATTTAAACATTTTATTGCCAAGGCTTACAATACTAGCCTGTTGTCCAGAACCAAGTTTGGTTCTATACACTTCGTCTTTCAAACTGCCTCTTTGTTGGCTGCGCTCACTCACCCCGGTCACATAGTTATCTATGCTCCCGGGGATTTGCTCTCTTGCCGTCGCGATGCAACTTGAAATCCATCGGGTATATTTGTCTTATGAGATTAATTTTTAACTTGTTTTCTCAACTGCTCTTTTATTATTTTGCCATTGATATTACGGGGCAACGTTAAAAAGGTATATCCTTTTGGTCGTTTAAAGCGGGCAACTATCGTACAAATATAGTCGTTCAGCTCTCGTTCCGTTACAAACACATTTTCATTAAGCTCAATAAAAGCGTGAGGGACTTCCCCCCAGTAGGGATCAGGCTTCGCGACGATAGCTGCGGCTAAAACCCCCGGATAACTGGATAGTGCATTTTCTAATTCAAGGCTGGAAATATTTTCACCTCCGGAAATAATAATGTCTTTTTTCCTATCAATGATTTTTATGTAACCATCAGGATCAACGACCGCTAAATCCCCGGTGTAAAACCATTGGCTGGTGGTCTCTGGTGTAACATGACGTACAGGATCGTAAGAAGCGACAATATTTCCACGGATAGCAATCTCTCCAATGGTTTTACCATCAAAAGGAACTTCTAATCTGCTCTCTTCATCAATAACGCTAACTTGCCCCTGTAAATTGGAAACAATTCCTTGGCGCATTTTCTTTAATATCATTTCTGATTTTGGCAGATTTTTCCACTCAGGCTTATTTTCACAAACCACAACAGGCCCATAAGTTTCGGTGAGACCATAAACATGCGTCCCTGTGATGCCAACGTCATCTAACAGAGAAAACATCATTTCCGTTGGTGGGGCACCGGCAATCAGGCCAGCAATGAGACCATTAAAATGTTTTCCATTCTTTTGAGCCATTTTTCCTAAAGAATAGTGCACAATCGGTGCACCGCAATAGTGAGTTACGTTATGTTCCTGTATAAGCTCAATGGCTTCTTCTGCATCAAATTTTTTCATACAGATATGTGTTCCGGCTCGCGCGGCAATCGTCCATGGAAAACACCATCCATTACAGTGAAACATGGGGAGTGTCCATAAATAAATAGGGTTTTTGGGCATATCCCAATCCAAAATGTTTGAAATGGTATTAAGAAAGGCCCCTCGGTGAGAATAGACCACCAGCTTGGGTTGCCCGCTGGTACCCGAAGTTGAATTAATGCTGATAGCTTCCTGCTCGTTAATTTGAATAAATGATAAGCTCTTTGATGTGTATCCGGTTATTAGTGATTCATAATGAATAAGTTCGTGTTCAGGTAAAAATATTGGAGTGACTGAACTATTATCATCAACAATAATTATCTTAATTAGATTATTGAAAGAAGTATTGTTTAATAGGGAAATAAATTTCTTATCAAGAATTAATACCTGGGGGCTTAGTTTTTCAAAGACAAAATTTAATGTTGCTGAATCTGTCCGGGTGCTCAGAGCATTGAGAACGCCACCAGCTAAAGGGACAGCAAAATGCAATTCAAGTAATTCGTGGATATTAGGTAAAATGGCTGTTACTACGTTTCCTTTTTCAACTCCCATTTGTTGTAATGAGATCGCGATTCTTTCACATCGTCTGGCATATTGGTGCCAAGTCCAACGATATTTTCCATCAATAATGGCAATGCTATCACCATTGCTTAAAACAGCTCTTTTGAGAAATAAAATAGGTGATAATGCAGTGCCATCATACTCATTTAAGAATGAATTATCACGATTCATATTTTTTACCTTATTTTGTTATGTTGTTGAAAATAATAGGTAGCAATGGGATAAGCAATGTCATATACCCAATGGATTTCAAGACGCAGCGCGACGGCAAGGGAATGAACCCCCAAGAGCATAGCTAACTATGTGACTGGGGTGAGTGAGCGCAGCCAACAAAGCTGCAACTTGAAAGACGACAGGTATATTAATTTAAATTCATTGGGTGTAGGATTATTCCCTAATAATACATAATGAATTTTTTTATCAATTTATTTTATATTCCCATTTCAAGTTTTCATTCAAATATTCCGCCGTGTTTTATATTTTTTAATATGTTTATTTTATTTATTGAGATTGATTGGTTAACAATTTGAAAATAGACTGAAAAATTACATTTAATCTGGCAGAACACTCTATCATCTTATAAATAGCATTCCAAAATTGCAGAACGTTTCCTTACTCTTTGCGCGGAGAGGAGTAACGAAGCCTCATAACTTGAACATATCACTATTATGAAGATGGTGTCTTTTTTAAGCCACTCATAATAGAGAAAATATTGGATGATCTGGTTGAAGGTGATTTGGAAATTTACTGTCGTTTTATTGAGATCCTGAAAGCCACGGACAAAATAGACTCAGATTCTTATTAACCCCCAAAATCCCAGCTCCAGTGAATACCTCTAAATGTTAGATAATCGTTCACAGGACTGGGATATTTTTTCAGCTGTTAGCCGTTCTCAGCCAACTGGATGATTAACTGCCGCCATTAGAATTCATTAACAGTTGTCTTTCATCAACTGACGGGCAGGTGTGTTGTTGGCAATGTGATATTTGGCCTGACTGCGGGGCAAGGGAGCTATTCCCCGAATTCTGTCGGCGATTTTTTCTGCCATCATAATTGTTGTGGCATTCAAATTTCCGGTAATGATGCCTGGCATAATGGAAGCATCAATAACACGTAAATTCTTAACGCCGTATACACGCCCTTGACCGTCCACAACTGCCATCTCGTCTGTTCCCATTTTGCAGCTGCATGATGGATGAAATGCCGTTTCGGCATGTTCGCGAATAAATGTATCCAACTGTTCATCTGTCTGAATTTCAGCGCCCGGACTGATTTCCCGTCCACAGTAAGGAGAGAGCGCGGGTTGTGCCATGATTTCCCGTGTTATGCGAATAGCATCGCGGAACTCCTGCCAATCTTGCTCCGCCGACATATAATTGAACAAAATGCTGGGATGCTGACGTGGATCCCGCGACTTAATTTTTACCCGACCACGGCTTGGTGAGCGCATGGAACCGACGTGAGCCTGAAAGCTATGCTGATTAACTGCATTGCTGCCATTGTAATTAACAGCAACGGGCAGAAAGTGAAATTGAATATTCGGCCAGGCAAATTTTTCACTGGTACGAATGAAACCACCCGCTTCAAATTGATTGCTGGCACCAATACCCGTGCCTTTGAATAACCACTCAGCCCCAATTTGAGGTTGGTTATACCATTTTAAGGCAGGGTAAAGAGAGATGGGTTTGAGGCATTCATACTGTAAATACATTTCAAGGTGATCTTGCAGGTTTTGACCGACTCCCGGTAATACTTGTACAACCGGAATGCCAAGTTCGTTCAAGATTTTTTCAGAACCAATACCTGAGCGTTGCAAAATCTGTGGGGAAGCGATAGCGCCGGCACAAAGTAACACTTCTTTGCATGCTTTGGCCGTCGTGGCAGTTGAACTATTGCCTTGATAAAAATTGATACCAACAGCTGTTTTTCCTTCAAATCTGAGGACATCTGTCAGCGCATGGGTAATGATAGTGAGATTAGTGCGTGATCGCGCTTGATCCAGATAACCACGTGCGGTGCTGGCACGGCGCCCATCAGGAGTGACAGTGCGATCCATTGGTCCAAAACCTTCTTGCTGGTAACCATTCAGATCATCAGTACGTGGGTAACCGGCCTGGATAGCTGCTTCGACCAGAGCGTGAAAAAGTTCATTATTTCCAGTTTTAGGGGTTGTGACACTGACAGGACCTTCATTGCCATGATAGTCATTTGCGCCGATATCCCGTGACTGCGCTTTACGAAAATAGGGCAGACAATCAAGATAAGTCCACTCTTCCAGACCGGGCTGCATCGCCCAATTGTCAAAGTCCAGCGCATTGCCACGGATATAGCACATACCGTTAATCAGTGAAGATCCTCCCAGTCCTTTGCCGCGACCGCATTCCATGCGCCGATTATTCATATGGGGTTCAGGATCGGTTTCATAAGCCCAGTTATAACGGGTTCCTCGCAAGGGATATGCCAGCGCTGCTGGCATTTGAGTACGGAAGTCGAATCGATAATCCGGCCCGCCCGCTTCCAACAACAGGACGGTTACTTTGGGATCTTCTGTCAGACGGGTTGCAAGCACGTTACCCGCTGAACCAGCACCGATAATAATGTAATCAAATACCATTGTTATCTCCTCTGTTTCAGTCATGGATTAAAATAGGGATTCAAAGTCGCCCAGTTCCACCTGTATTGATTTGGTTTGTGTGTAATTTTGCAGTGTCACCAGTCCGTTTTCACGGCCTACACCAGAATGTTTATAACCACCGACAGGCACGGCAGCTGGAGATTCGCCCCACGTATTGATCCAACAAATTCCGGCTTCCAGTTGATGGATCACACGGTGTGCACGAGAAAGATCTTTTGTCACTAATCCGGCACCTAAGCCGTAATGGGTGTTATTGGCCCGCGTAATGACTTCATCTTCCGTCTCGTAAGTCAGGATACACATGACAGGGCCAAAAATTTCCTCCCGTGCAATCAGCATGTCATCGGTACAGTCACTGAATACCGTTGGTGCAACAAATGCGCCTTTTGCCAATGCTCCTTCCTGCATACGCTCACCGCCACAAAGCAAGCGGGCAGCGGTCTTTTTACCACTTTCGATATAGCGTAAAACAGATTCCATATGCGGGAAACTCACTAATGGGCCAAAATTGGTATTGGGATCGAGAGGTGAACCAATACGGATGCGTTTAACACGTTCAAGAATTTTGGCTTCAAATTGTGAGAGCATGGCTTTGGGAATAAAAACGCGTGTTCCGTTAGTACAAACCTGACCTGAACTGAAAAAGTTTGCCATCATCGCAATATCAGCTGCGCGATCCAGATCTGCATCATCAAAGATAATCAGGGGGGACTTGCCACCCAGCTCCATTGTGGCCTCTTTTAAGGTGGAACTGGACGCATTTGCCATGACTTTTTTACCGGTGACAGTGCCGCCGGTAAAAGATATCTTGGCAATTTTCGGATGGGTTGTCAGATAATGCCCGACTTCATGACCCGCGCCAGTCAGGACGTTGAACACGCCATCAGGCAAACCGGCAGCGGTATAAATTTCAGCTAATTTTAGCGCAGTGAGAGAAGTGAATTCACTGGGTTTGAAAATCATTGCATTACCGGCAGCCAGTGCGGGTGCAGATTTCCAAAGAGCGATTTGAATAGGGTAGTTCCATGCGCCAATGCCTGCCACAACACCCAGTGGCTCTCGACGTGTATATACAAAAGAAGATTCACGCAATGGAATTTGCTGCCCTTCAAGGGCAGGGATTAAACCTGCATAATATTCCAACACATCAGCACCAGAAGCAATATCAAGTTGCCGGGTTTCAGAAAGTGGTTTCCCGGTATCCAGTGTTTCCAGTTCAGCCAGTTCATCATTGCGCTCACGCAAAATATTCACTGCCTTGAGTAAGATCCGGGAACGTTCCACTGCTGTCATGGCTGCCCAAATTTTCTGTCCTTGAAGAGCACTCTGGACAGCCAGATCAACATCCTGCTCTGTTGCGGACTGAAATTGAGCAATAATCTCACCATTGGCGGAATTGATTGCATCAAAAGTCTTGATGTCAGAAATGATGCTATCAACATAAGCACCATGAATATAAAGTTTCTGTAATCCAAAATGGGTCATAGATTCTCCTTAAGAGTCTATCTATTCGTCGGCTTGAACTCAGGTTATATGAGATGAACCGAGTTTATGTTCGATATAATCGATGGTGATTTTGAAAGCCCCGTCAATATCAAAGGGCTTGCTGGTTAATGCACTTCTTAACCAAATACCGTCAATCAATGCTGCAAGCCCCTGAGCTGCCAGGCGAGCTTCTGTTTTGGGTAGAACACGTCTAAATTCAACGCAGATATTGGAATACAAACGGCGTTCATTAACTTGTTGTAAACGATACAGGTTGGGCTGATGAATACTGCTTGTCCAAAATGCCAGCCAGGTTTTCATTGCTGCGCTGCTGATTTGGCTGGAATCGAAGTTTCCTTCGACAATCGCTTTTAGCCGCTGCGCGGGAGTTGCGTTGTCAAGCAGACGCAATCGACGTGCTACTGCCATGCCCAGTTGATTCAACAGATAACGCATGGTGGCTTCCAGTAGCCCATTTTTATCTTTGAAGTAGTGGCTGATAATCCCGTTGGAAACGCCTGCTTTTCGGGCTATTTGCGCAATACTTGCTTCCTGCATTCCAACTTCATTGACAACAATTAATGTTGCATCAATGAGCTGTTGTTTTCTTATCGACTGCATTCCAATTTTTGGCATGATTTTAGGCTCAAAAAATCAATCATTAGGCGAGTATTAAACTTTTTTTTAATTGAATGTTCAATCAAAATTAAATATGTTTTATTACAATATTTTTACAATGCAGAATCTGAATTATTCAATGTTATTCAAATTTTATTTTTAATTCATGTGATTATATCAATTATTCTTTTTATATTTTTTTACCCCTATTAATTTCAGGAACTGCCTATGAACACACCAGACAGTCCAAAAAACACTCAGAAGGATACGCTAAATTCTGTCGTTTTTTTCTTCTCTGCTGGACTGATTATTATTTTTTCGCTATTCACGATTTTTTTTACTGATGCGACAAGTATCTGGATAAAAAATACGCTGAATTGGGTTTCTAAAACCTTTGGTTGGTACTATTTGCTGGCTGCGACGCTTTATATCGTATTTGTTATTTTTGTTGCTGCTTCCCGTTTTGGTGCCATTAAATTAGGACCTGAACAATCCAAACCGGAATTTAGCCTGCTTAGTTGGGCCGCCATGCTGTTTGCTGCCGGGATAGGTATTGATTTGATGTTTTTCTCAGTGGCAGAACCGGTGACGCAATATATGCGGCCGCCAACAGGTCAAGGAGAAACGATAGAAGCAGCCCGTCAGGCGATGGTGTGGACGCTGTTCCACTATGGCCTGACGGGCTGGTCTATGTATGCTTTGATGGGTATTGCGCTGGGATATTTTAGTTATCGTTACAATCTGCCCCTGACCATTCGCTCAGCACTTTATCCCATTTTTGGTGATCGCATAAAAGGTCCCATTGGTTATGCTGTGGATATTGCGGCAGTGATAGGAACGATTTTCGGGATTGCAACCACGTTGGGAATTGGGGTGGTGCAGTTGAATTACGGCCTGAAAGTGCTTTTCGGATTACCGCAAGGCTTAGAAGTTCAGGGCGGTTTGATATTGTTGTCCGTGGTGATGGCAATTATTTCTGTCACTTCTGGTGTGCATAAGGGGATTCGTTTTCTGTCCGAATTGAATGTATTGCTGGCTCTGGGGCTTGTCTTGTTTATCTTGTTTGTGGGCGATACCGAGTTCCTGCTCAACGGATTGGTGCAGAATGTTGGAGATTATATTAGCCGATTCATGGGAATGACGCTGAATAGCTTTGCATTTGAACGCCCGACTGAATGGATGAATAGTTGGACGTTATTTTTCTGGGCATGGTGGGTGGCTTGGTCGCCGTTTGTTGGATTGTTCCTGGCACGTATTTCCCGTGGCAGAACCATTCGTCAATTTGTTATGGGGACACTGGTTATTCCATTTGTTTTTACCCTGTTATGGCTTTCTATTTTTGGTAACAGTGTATTGTATGAAATCCTTCACGGTAATCGTCAATTGGCTGAGACTGTGCTGCAACATCCAGAACAAGGTTTTTATGGTTTGTTGGCACTTTATCCTGCCTTCACGTTCAGTGCATCTGTTGCCACAATCACGGGATTGCTGTTTTATGTGACATCAGCAGATTCGGGTTCATTGGTCTTGGGTAATTTCACGTCCAATCTCAGTGATATCAATAATGATGCTCCTAATTGGTTAAGAGTCTTCTGGTCTATAGCTATTGGGGTATTAACATTAGGTATATTAATGACTGATGGCATTTCTGCTTTGCAAAATATGACAGTTATAATGGGATTACCTTTTAGTTTTGTGATCTTTTTTGTGATGGCAGGGTTATATAAATCTTTGCGGGTAGAAGATTTCCGCAAAGCCAGTTCATTGCAAAATACGTCACCTACTCTCGTACATGACAATGGTTCATTGAATTGGAAACAGCGTTTAAGCCGCATGATGCATTTTCCGGGGACAAAAAACACACAACGAATGTTAGATACGGTGTGTCGCCCAGCTATGCTGGAAGTCGCGAAAGAATTGGTGGTGAGTGGTGCAAGGGTTCAGTTTAATGCTTTGCTCCCGAAAGAAGATAAGCGATTGAATCCACTTGAGTTGATTGTTGATTTGGGGGATGAACAGAATTTTGTTTATCAAATCTGGCCGCAACGTTACTCAGTACCCGGGTTTACCTATCGGGCAAGGTCGGGTAAATCCTATTATTATCGATTAGAAACATTTTTGATGGAAGGAACTCAAGGAAATGATTTAATGGATTACACAAAAGAGCAGATTATCAGTGACATTCTTGACCATTATGAAAAACACCTGAATTTTATTCATCTGAATAGGGAATCTCCGGGACAGACATTGATATTTCCGAGCTAAAAGTTAATGTTGAATAATAAAAAATCGCCTGTAATTATATATAAAACAGGCGATTTTTATCGAAACAGAGAGTTAATGTCAGGGCTGTAGCGGTCAAGAACTTCCGGACACCATTTTAGCCTTCTCCCATTGCTTTTCGTATTCAACGGGAGAAATGCCTCCATTAAAACTATGGGGACGAATGTAATTATAATATCCGCCCAAATATTGCGTGATATCCCTCATCGCGTCATGCATATCCTGATAGCCTTCCGGTGGCACCCATTCGCTTTTCAGACTCCGGAATACCCGTTCCATCGGCGAATTATCATAGCAACAGCCCCTGCGGCTCATGCTTTGGATAATCTGGTTTCGCCAAAGTAAGCGGCGGAACTTTTTGCTACTGTATTGACTTCCCTGGTCGGAGTGAAAAATCAGCCGGCCTTCAATAGGGCGCGTTTCCAGGGCATGACTCAGGGCACGGCAGACCAGCTTTGCATCCGGTGAGGAAGAGATGGCCATGCCCACCCCGCGGCGGGAAAATAAATCCATCACCACCGCGAGGTAACGCCAACCTTCCTGCGTACGAATGTACGTGATGTCCCCGCACCACCGGGTATTTGGGCTGGCCGGGGCAAAATGCTGCTGCAAAAAATCCGGCGACGCCACGTGCTCTTTCCCCGGTGGACGATAACGGTGGGCCCCCGGCTGACGACTTTGCAGGCCGCATTCCTGCATTAGCCGGCGAGCCAGCCAGCGCCCAACCGGTGTGCCCTCATGGGTCAGCAAGTGGCTCAGGGAGCGGCTGCCGATGGCCCCCCGACTTTGGTTATACAATTCACGGGTCCGGATGCGCAGCCGCAGACGTTCTGTATCGACAGGACGTTCCCGCCAATCGTAATAGGCGCTGCGTGACACCTTAAATGCCTGACAGAGTTCCGTGACCGGCCATTGGGCGCTCAGCCGTGTGATCAACGAGTAGC
>NZ_FPBJ01000080.1 GCF_900116635.1 Xenorhabdus koppenhoeferi
AACACGAGATTACAAAACACCGAATGAGTTATTTAAAGGAATACCCACTCATTTACTTCGTCCATTACGGTGTTGCGCTTAATATGTGAATCCAAGGTTTATTTTTAAATTTTAAAATAAATAACTTTATAATAAACCAATATATTGTTATTTCCTGATGGCAATCCAATATAATTAGATGTTTTCAATTTCTTTTCTTTTACGTATAGCGGAATCAATATAAAATGCTTGTCTTTGTATGCCAGTACTCTTTTTCGGAAATCCAGACTGTAACCCATCTCAATTCTGCCTTGTTATTGGAAGTTACAGACATTATGCCATAGTATTATGATTCTGCTATAGGTGCTTCTGTGACAGGAAAATTTGCTTTCTTAATTTCTACTAAAGACATGGTTAGTTCCTTTTAGTGATAAACCTTGCGCTCAGGAGTTGCCAGCCCAAAGAAGGTTAACCAGACCGTTACTGGCATTCCTCAAGGCTTACCCTGAAAGGTTCTTTAGTCATGCGTCGAGCGTGACGCGGTGAAAGGCAGAGATAAAAAGCCACCAGACCGTATGCGTTGGGTACGCGATGAGAACGGAAATGATGGCAGGGGTTATTGCTTTAACCACTCAAGGGAATGGGTAAAGAAATATTGTGTTTAGTTTCAGAGAGTAACTAACTGTTAAGTATTATTCGCTTGTTATTGGGGAAAGATGGGTTTATTAGATTTACCAGGTTTTGTGATAATAACGTTGTAAAAATGTGGAGAATGATTATGAAAAAATATCTTCTTCTTTGCCTAGTAGCAGGCACGACTCTTTTAGCTTCAATGCAGACTTATGCTTATATCTGCTTACCTTTTGGTCTGTCACCCGTAACATATACAATCTGTATGGCTAACTGTATTGTGTTAAATTCGGATAAACCGGCTAAATACTGTTTATAACAACAATCAAGCAGGAGCCATCATGTCTCCTGCAACCCCAAAATTATTTGTTCTGCGGTGGCAATTCGTTATTTGGTCTTTGATTCCATGCCTGAATTGCAGAATCATGATCATAGTCTTCTGGTCCATTAGCATTACAGTCAATGCATTGCACAAAAAACCATGTGTCATCTATAGAGCATATTTCTCACGATTTTCATGATCCCCAAGATACTGATCATTTGACGTGACCAGCGATACAACCTTTTGGGGTGACGTAGTCCATAGAGCAGGGCAATACCAGAACCGATGGCAACATAGGACTTGAAAGTGAGCAGAGTTTGCCAGCCTTTATCATAAGATTGTGTGATTTCGAGCCAATGTTGACCACAATCAGAAAGTGCTTGTCGTTGCTGTAGGATCTCTTTTAATAGCAGTGATTTTCGCCGGTGGTGCCGTGACTTATTCATGATGCTCCGTCTCCAGCATTTTGCGATCAATACTCAGTTGTTCACGCGTTGCATTCAGAAATGTCAGTTTTTGCGCTTTTCTTATCGTCCATATGGCACTGAACACGGCGAGGAGCAGCAGGGTCCCGGCAGTAATTACTATGGCAATCATCCGGTAAGCAGGGTCGATAGTCAGGAATATTAGCACCAGCAGACACATCAAACCGAAGCCTGCGAATAAAAGAGTAAGTCCTACCATCAGCAGCAGTTTTACCAGAGTTACTGCACCTTCTTCCAGCTCAACAGCAGCGAGTTGGATACGGGTTTCAACCATGCGAACAACGATAGCTGCGACTCGCCGTAAAGTGTTAAGGAGCCCTTTTCCAGGGCCTTTTGAGTGAGGGGATTGGGTCATTTCAGCGCCTTGACAACAGAACACCTAATACAACGCCAACTGCCGCGCCGATACCGACACCTGTCCACGGATTTTCACGGACATAATTATCAGCATGGCCTGCAATTTCTTTAGTTTGATCAACTAACCTATCGCTGGCATCGCTGAGTGTTACGCGAGCCTCTTTTAGCGTTTTTTCTGCTTTGCTACGCAATTTTTCCAATTCAGCTTTTGACTTGTCGCCGGAATTATTGAGAACTTCTTCCAGAGTATCCGCAATGGATTGCAGTTCAGCACGTAAATCGTCAGAGTTTCTCTTCTGTGCCATTACTCATCTCCTTAAATATACGATGGATGAATTTCTAACATAGACGCTTTTATAAGGAGTTTAAAGTATGAATAGATGAAAATTTGTCACATTATATTGCGAATTAATCTTAATACTACAGCCGTAATTGTTCTGTAAGCCGATGATCTTCCCGGCGACGATAATGACATTGTTGTGCCCGGTATTGATGCCGTCGTCGCCAGTCTGA
>NZ_FPBJ01000064.1 GCF_900116635.1 Xenorhabdus koppenhoeferi
AAATATCGTGGCGGCGGTATGCAGGCGTGCTCATGGTTAGTTCACTCTGTTTATGGAATGCAAATCTTATTATCGCACAAAATAATTTATGACGACATTATCTAAGGTATGAGAATTAAACAACTATTTAATACTAGCCATCTCCCCACAAGTCACATTGGTAAGCGAATAAATATGAGTGAACAAAGCAGGGCATTGGTGCCGCGGTACTCGGCTATGTTGTAGATAAAACTAGTATCGAATTAGTTTATAAAATTTGTGCTTTCCTACCACTTCTTGGAATTTCTACACTATTCCTGCCAAATATAGAAAAGAAAACTTAAAATATTCAATAAAATAAATAGATAGATATTATGATCCCTATGTCATTCCCCTTTGTAAACAAGCGTAAATAATGACAAGATCTACATAAACTTACATTAAAATAGCATTTATATAGATCATTCTTGTTTTCACCATTCAGTATGTTTTTTATCAAGTTCATCTTGAAATAATTATAAAAAATATTATTACATGATTTAACTATATAATTTATTAACTCTCTACCCCAGAAGGAGCCTTGATGGAGCATTCGACACCTCTTATCACGACCATTGTTGGCGGTTTTGTTCTCGCCTATCTACTTGGCATGCTTGCACAACGTCTTAAAATTTCGCCTCTAGTAGGATACCTTGTCGCAGGTGTACTTGCGGGGCCTTTTACACCCGGTTTTGTTGCCGATACCTCTCTGGCTCCAGAACTTTCAGAAATTGGCGTGATTCTACTGATGTTTGGTGTCGGTCTGCATTTTTCACTTAAAGATCTGTTAGCTGTCAAATCAATCGCCATACCAGGTGCCATCGCTCAGATTGCTGTAGCAACTTTATTAGGCGCAGGATTATCAGCACTGCTCGGTTGGGGACTATTCAGTGGCATTGTTTTTGGCCTTTGTCTATCCACCGCCAGTACGGTGGTATTACTCAGGGCATTAGAAGAACGGCAGCTCATTGATAGTCAAAGAGGACAAATAGCCATTGGTTGGTTGATTGTCGAAGATCTGGCAATGGTTCTGGCGTTGGTATTACTCCCCGCAGCAGCCGGTATTCTGGAGAGCAAGAATGCGAATATTGGTCAGCTATTGCTTGGGTTGTCCATCACAGTCGGCAAAGTGATTGCCTTTATTTTATTGATGATTTTCGTCGGTCGGAGATTAATCCCCTGGATATTGGCAAAAACCGCCAGCACAGGTTCGCGAGAACTTTTTACACTGGCCGTACTGGCAATTGCACTGGGTGTTGCTTATGGTGCAGTAACACTGTTTGATGCTTCATTCGCTCTCGGGGCATTTTTCGCTGGTATGGTACTGAATGAGTCAGAACTAAGCCATCGGGCAGCACAAGATACCTTACCACTACGTGACGCCTTCGCAGTGCTTTTCTTCGTCTCTGTCGGCATGCTGTTTGATCCAATGGTTCTGTTCCAACAACCTCTGGCTATTTTAGGAACCCTTGTCATCATTATTATTGGCAAATCACTGGCAGCTATGGTGCTGGTCAGAATGTTTGGTCATTCACGGCGCACAGCCTTAACTATCTCTGTGAGCCTTGCTCAAATCGGTGAGTTCGCTTTTATTCTGGCCGGACTTGGCGTTGCGCTAGGATTGCTTGATGGAGAAGCCCGTAACCTTGTACTGGCCGGAGCCATGATTTCCATTATGTTGAATCCTATCCTATTTAGTTTGCTGGATCGCTATTTGGAAAAGACAGAAACTATTGAAGAGCAGTTACTCGAGGAAACACTGGAAGAAGAAACTCAGATCCCTGTGAATATCTGCGGTCATGCTATCGTAGTCGGTTATGGTCGGGTGGGGCACCTGCTGTGCCAACGTTTACAAGATAGAAACTTTCCAGTCGTCGTGATTGAAGATACACGCGCCCGATTTGAAGAACTGGGAGAAATGGGGATCAGTACAGTGATGGGTAATGCAGCCAATAAAGATACTATGGCTCTGGCGCGGCTCGACTGTGCCTGTACGTTATTTCTGACAATCCCTAATGGTTATGAAGCAGGTGAAATTGTCGCTAATGCCAGAGAAATACGGCCTGATATCAATATCATTGCACGTGCCCATTACGACGATGAAGTCACTTATATTATAGAACGTGGCACTAATCAGATCGTTATTGGTGAACATGAGATAGCAAGAGCGATGGCTGATGCAATTCCTGAAAATTATGAAGCCAGTTGCCCGATAGATCCCCCACAATTAGTTTCCCCGATCGCTCCATCTTCAACAGCATAATTTATTACGCAAGGAATATCCCCGTATCTGGGGATATTCCAATGAAAGATTAAGATTTTATGTTGATACAATGTATGTTGATACAATGTATGTTGATACAATGTATGTTGATACAATGTACCGATATCAACGTTCCCAGTAAGACTCTTCCAAACTATCTTCTTTCTCCGGTAATCCTCGGGTTAAACGTGGAGAATGTTGACTTAATACCTGATAACTTACTCTATTCGCATACTTACATACCTGAGCTAATGAGGAGTAAGTTAAATAAGAACGAGTATGTTTGCTGGAGTTCGGCACATTCATACGATGATAACTGTTGGCAGTTATATCATGCAGCAATGCAGATAATGCTCCGTCTCCTGCACCATTAGTATTCATGATTTTTTCAGGACCTCCCATATAAGGTTCAATGTGGGAGTAGACTCGCACTGGATTCTGGCAATCAACCTTACGCATCGCTCGGCTGAATTCATAACGATTAAATTCCGCAATTGCACCAGGTAGCAGAGGATGCAATGTCTGTCGCTTATATTCTTCTTCTGTATAACCTGCCATGTATAATCCAGCAGGCCCGGCTGTACACAACACTAAATCAACCCAATTAAGAACCATATCTGCTGCCAGCAGGGGATCGCTGAAGCCGGTCAGTTCCTGAGCTTCATCTTCATTCATTGCCACAACAGAAACATTTTCAGCCAGAAAGTCACGCCACCACTGAGGATCATCAGCAATAACGTATTTTGTACCTAATGTCAGTACAACAGGCACATTATATTTCTTTGCATATTCGATGGCTTTCATCGTCGCTTCCGGCATGGGTTCACCAGGCTTGCAACGCACCAAATACGCCGTAATCACTAATGCTGACGCTTCCGCAATAATATGTTCTGGGATATTCTCTGGATGGAGCAGATTCATTAAACCAGGGCTAATAGCAAATGTTCTTTCACCATTTTCCGCCACTAACATAAAACAACGACCAATTGGGCCGTTAACTCCTTGAAGATGATTCAAATCCATACGGCTGGAAGTATTACACAGATAACAATAGGCATAACTCCCTATTTGGATATTATTGCACATTGCACCAAGCAATACGGATTTGTCATCAGCCAGAACGGAATAATTATGCAAAGTATTACCAATAGTTCCTCCTGCAAATTCATGGCTGATCAACTTATTATCTGTGAGTTCTTTGTAAAGCGCCTCAGCTACATCATCTTCAATAACTAATGAATGTCCCTGGCTCAAGTTATAACGTTGAATAAAACTCTCATCAACTTTAGCTTCAATATCTACTAGTGTTTGGTCAATACCGACGATGTAAGCTCGGTTATTTTCAGTGTCCATCATCTCTTTAATGGGTTGAAGGAGAGGATCTCTTAAACTGACAGGAAAATAGTGTTTAGATTTACGTTTACCAGGGAATTTCATAATTAATTGCTGCTACAGAGCCAAAATATGCAATATTTTAGCACAATATAATGTGTCACAATACTGGAGGCAAAGCAAAAAACAGAGTGGTATAAATAAAGATAGCCAATGTTATCTTAACATTGGCTGTCAAAAGCATTAGTTATGGCAAGAAATCACCATTAATAACATTAAGCTTCTTGTTTCCGGCGGCTATTCACCATATGGCGCAGCAGAACAAACATGATAGACATAATAAATCCGATAAAGCCAGCACCTATCAGAATCAACAAACGCTTGGGTGAGTCTTTTGACGTTGGTTCATAAGGTTTCTGCGTATATTTGAAAGGTTCGAAATCAACCTTATCAATATTCACTTTCTCCAGACTTTTGATATATAACTGACGGTTAAGTAAATCTGCATCAATTTTAGTTGGATTAGTAATTTCTTCAGTAATCTGCAACTTACGTTGCAATGCATCCGTACCTAGCATAATCGAATAATCCGGATCATCCTTGATCATCCCCCCGTCACTCGATGCTGGCTTTTTGATACCGGCAGAGTTAGCAATGGAAATCGCATACTTCAATCGTTCAATATTTACACTACGCATATTAATGATACGTGATAAATCAAGTTCATACATTTTCTGCGAATAAGCCAGTTTTTGATGAACCATATCATTCAACTCATCTTTCACTTGATCACGAACAATTGAAGAGACAAATTTAATATAACCACTCAACAAATTGTAAGCGTCTTGCGCTGTACCGGCACTGAAAGAAAGCCTGGTTTCCTTAAATTCATCATCTTTCTTAGGCGAAGAAGAATTGATACTTTTATTGACAATTTGCTTGATAAGTCTTCTTTTTTCCTGTTCAGAATGATTATCACTTTTAGCAAGCAATTCCTTGAAATAATCAGTATTGATCAAATATTCTTCACTCAATACATGTGAATTAAAGTTCTCAATAAAACGGTCATACAACATTTTTTCATTCACTTTCGGTTCAAGATTTAGAACGTGCAAACCCGTTAACGCATTTTTCAATAGCCGAAGCTCTTCCAGATTCGGTTTAACTACAGCGGCTGTACTGGTCCATTTTTGTGGCAAAGATGATGCAACTCCGAAGCCAATAACTGCAAAAATAAAAGATACCGCAATGATCAAATATTTTGATTGGAAAATTACGGAGAATAATTCAAACAAATCAATTTCATCTTCCTGCGCCAGATGATGATAGTCTGAATGTCCCGCATCAAAATCGGGATGCTTAATAGGTTTATCACTCATTATCTATATGTCCAATCCAAATAATTTTGTTTTTCATTGATATGCCAGCTTTTTTTCGCTTGCAATCATCATTGATTTAAAAATAATATCCTTAAAAATCATATAATTATTGACATTTTCCACTCGCTTTGTCAGGCAAAACTGCATAACAATTAGTTGAAAATTATTTAATAATAGTATTTATCAACTTTTCGAGCAGCAAAATGTGCGCTTCATTATCATTAAGTGCGGGAATATATTCAAACTTTTTCCCACCCGCACTCAAAAAGATAGTTTTATTCTGTTGCTTGATTTCTTCCAATGTTTCCAAACAATCCGCTGAAAATCCTGGGCATACTACTTGAATATGCTCCACACCCTGATCTGGCAAAGATGCCATTGTTTTATCTGTATAAGGTGATAGCCATGGTAAGCGACCAAAACGAGATTGATATGTCATCATAATTCTATCAGCCGGATAGTCCAATGCTTCAATCAACAATTTGGTCGTTGCTTCGCAATCCTGCGGATAAATATCCCCCATCGCGGCCAGGCGTTCAGGGATCCCATGGTAGGAAAGGAGCAGACGATCCGGCCGACCATGTTTTTCAAAACTCTGTTCAATGCTTTCTTTTAATGCTGCAATATAAGTAGGTTCCGTGGCATAACTACGGATGAAATGCAGATTAGGGAACGTGTGATACCCCTGCAATATTTTACTGACACTATCAAATACCGCCGCAGAAGTAGTACTGGAATATTGGGGATAAAGTGGCAATATAATCAAATTATCAATGCCTTGTTGCAACAAATTATCAATGGCCTGGGACAAAGAAAACGAACCATAAGTCATACCCAAAACAACAGGGATACCTGCTAATTTTTTATCCAATAACTTTTGCTGACGGCGACTATAAACCAGTAGAGGAGATCCCTCTTCCGTCCAAATTTCTTGGTAAAGTTTGGCAACACGAGAAGAACGAAAAGGAAGAATAAGGCCGTACAGTATAGGTTTCCAAATCAATGGTGGGATATCAACGACTCTTCTATCACTCAGAAACTTCGCCAGATAACGTCTTACTGCTGCTGGTGTTGGCGCATCTGGCGTTCCAAGATTTACCAATAGGACACCATACTTCTTACTACTCATTCCTAGGTGCTCCATAAAATACCTGACAGCCTAGATGGCGTCGTCATGAAATACTCAACCAAAGAGCAAGGCAGCGGATTTGGACTGCGGCAAGAAACGATGCACTGTTTTTGGCGTAACGGGTCG
>NZ_FPBJ01000032.1 GCF_900116635.1 Xenorhabdus koppenhoeferi
AATTTAACACGATTGCACACGGCCAATAATGATTTAACACCCGTGGAATATGAAATGGCCTTCGTAAACGTGTCCGATTTTTCTTGAGCAGAACAGTTTCTGAGATGTTAGATACCGTGATTGAGAGCAGTAAGGAATAGGCGAAGAGATAACGCGGTGATGGCAGGGGGCAACCTGCCAACGCCGCTCACCATAAGCAACTACTGAGGAGTTGAATGATGGCTAAGGCGCATTCTAAGCAAAACCGCGCGGTAAATAAAGCCGCTAAAACAGAACGTTATTACACCGTGGGATACGTGCCGCAAAACGACAGGGCCACAGCCCCGCCCGCAATACACCTTAAGGGGCAATGGCTTAAGGCCGCAGGCTTTGAGACTGGCGGCTCGGTCACGGTGAAGATCATGGCGGGCTGTCTGGTATTGATCCCCGACAGTGACGAGACGCACAGCCTCAGGCAGCAATACCAGCAACAGCGGGCGCAAATCAGTGACATTAAGCTGCGGATGCGGGAGTTGATTGGGGACGACAAAAGCCGCTAAGGGCAGAGATTGAGCGGCTCTTGACAGAACAAAGCCGGAAGATCTCGGGGATCTTTCCGGCTGATTTCAAGGATTATTAATCGCCGCTTATTCTAATAAAACTGATTTCTTTTCCGTTTACTTTTTCAATGATCTTATGCAGTTCATCTTTTCCTTCAATAATTCTATCTTTCATTTCAGACAATTCATGAATAAAAGAACTTGCATCCTTTTTCTTTAATAAACAATCAGTTTTATAGTAATCCTTAATCTTTCTTAAATTCTTCGCACTACTCCATCTCGTTGAAGAGGAGAATATATTTGAATGTAGAGATTCGCTCATAACAACATGAATAATTTCATTATCTTCTGTTGTAAAATGTATATCCAGTCCCATAATATCCTCAAAAAATCACATCTGTAGGCTTAAGATCTTTAAACACACTTTGTGGAAATGCTGTGACTAGATCACCATTCGATTCAGTCACAACCCTTACTTTATTTAATATTTCACCTTCCGGGGTTATACCTACATTTTTCTTCAAAGTTTTTTCATATATAAAACGATCACCATCGCGAATAATTCTATCTGACTTACGGAATACATCCCTTATGGTTGATTTAACATCAGCATTATTGAGAGTCCATTTACTCTTATGTGACCAGCCTAGGACATTACCAACATGCCTATCCTTAACATGCTGAACACCATCTTTAGTTAGGTTTATTTTTTTAGGCGGGGTTGGGCATGGTGCTAACCCGAACGGGTCTATCCAAGACGTCGGATTGGACACATAAGCATAGGGATTCTCACCCCCCAATAAGCCAATGGGGTCAGGCGTCAGATACTGCCCGGCCACCGGCGAATAATACCGGAACCGATTGTAGACCAGCCCGCTCTCCTGATCCAGCCATTGTCCGGCAAATTTTAAGCCCGGGTTCAGTGCCGCATTTTCCCCCAACACGCCCAGACGCAGCCCGTACAGGCTCTGCGGCGGCTGCCGCCAGACCCGGTGTCCGGCGGTATCAAACAGCGCCAGCGGCTCACCCGTCGGTGCGCACACCGCATACTGCGTCTGTACCTCGCCGGCAATCAGCTCACTGCGGTTTTCCGGGTTGGGGGTGAAGAACTGGATTTGTTGCGCCAGCAGCTGCCAGCCATCAAACACCAGATGGCGGATACTGTACAAACGATGATGGCGGTATTCGCGGATTTCCGCCGGCACATCGCCGTCCCACAGGTAAGTGGTGCGGCTGCCCGCCTGCTTGCACACTTTTTCGGTGCGCCGCCCGAAGGCATCATAGCGATAGTCCCACTGCTGGCCACCCGGGGTCCGCATCCCAATCAACTGGTTCTGGCTGTTCCAGCGGAATCTGGTCAGTTGTGGGCGATGACCGTCCTGCCACAGCTGCATGGCGGTCATCCGGCCTGCCTCGTCGTATTCAAACAGATGCTGACCCGCCTGCCGCAGCCGGTGTCCCTTCTGGTAGAGCCGCTCGTTGTCAATTTCGTGCCGGCCGTCGAAACGGCGGGCGGGGTAACCACAGGCATCATACTGATAATGCTCCCGCAACCGGTCGCCGTCACTGACCGACGTAACCTGACCGTTGCCGTTGACGACATAGCGTAGCCATTGCCGTTCATCATTGGCGGCCACCAGATTCAGTGCTGCATCGTAACGATATTCCCGGTCCAGTCCCGCGAGTGTCGGCTGAGGAATATCCGCCACTTCATGCGCCGCAAAAAACTCGGTATTGCGGCCGGCACGTTGCGCCGTCAGTTGCCCCATCAGGGTATGTTCCTGACGCAGGATAAAGCCTTTGTCTGACTGGCGATGCCATTCGTGCCCGTCCTCATCCCGCTCAAGGGTGAGCTGATGCTCACCACTGATATTGAGCAGGCTAATTTCGCCCACCTTATTGACCTGTGTGCCCGCTTTCCAGCTCCGGCCATCGGGCGTGTAAAGGGTGCGTTCTGCCGTGGCATTGTCGGGATACTCACGTTGGATTTCACCATAGGGCTGCACTTCTTTCACCATACGGCCTTTGTCATCGTATTCAAAGGTCAGCGGTTCAGCGTCCGGCGCGGTCACTTCAAGTAAGCGCCCCAGAATATCGTAAGCGTAAATGGTGGTGCCTTCCGGCATGTGCATGGCGGTCATCTGCCCGGCGGCATCATAGTCATAGCGGGTGACGTTATTCAGTGCATCCCGCTTTTCAATGCAGTTGCCATTGCCGTCATAGGCATAATGCCATTGGGTGCCGGCGTAGTCGGTCTCGGTTACCACCCGACCGTCGGCATCCAGCTGATAACGGTAGCTTTCCCCCTGCGGGTTAATGACTTCCAGCAGTTGCAGGCTGTCAGGGTCGTAGCGGTACTGCCAGCGGTGGCCTTCACCGTCAATCCGACCAACCGGCAGGTCAAACGGCCCGTATTCGATATGCCATTTCACCCCGCGGGCATCGGTCCATCGGGTGAGGTTGCCGTGGCGGTCATGGCGGAAGCGCTCCAGACTGTTGTTAGGACGGTCACTTAAGGCGAGGCGGTGATGACGGTCATATTCCCACAACCATAAAGCCCCACCGCCCGATGACAGCCGTTGCAACCGGTCTTGGCTGTCGTAACCCAGCCGCAGGCTGCGGTTTTCTTCATCAAACAGTTTCGTCAGCCGCTGGTGGCGATCATATTCCCACGTCCGTTTGTTTCCCTCATTGTCTTCGGCGGCGATAACCAGCCCAAATGCATTGCGGGTCAGGGTGGTTTTGCTGCCGTCAGGGGCAATAAAACATTCGGCATGGCCCTTATCATCGTATTGCTGCCACCAGACCCGCTTTAGCGGGTCGGTCATGCTGGCCAGCCGGTCATCCTCATCGTAGTGATACTGCCATATGGCACCGCCGGCATCGGTAAACGCCGTGACCAGCCCGGTATCCGCCAGATAATCCAGTTGCAGAACCTGCCCTTCAGGCAAAATCTGCCGCTGCAGGTTACCCCACTCATCGTACTCATAGCGGGTGACATGACCGCACGGGGTTTCCACCTGAGTGACCTGTTGCTCCACGTTATAATGCCAGGTGGTGGTATGGCCCTGTGGCGTGGCGGAGCGGGTGATACCGGGTTCATAGGCCAGCCGGACGGGGTAATAGCCCCCGCTGCCGACGCTTTCAATGCAGCGCCCCTGTGCATCATATACATAATCTACGGCAGTCTGGTCACCGTCCGACCAGCGGCTAATCAATCCCTGTGCATTGTATTCATAGAACAGGTGGAATTGCTGGGCACTGTCCGCTTCTGCCAGCCAGCCATTGTCGTGATAGTCATAGCGCACCATAACTTCATTGAGACCCCTGTCGCTGCGGCGGATGTCAGTCAGCAACCCGTCTTCGCGGTACAGCAACACTAGCTCGGGGCCGTCGCTGTGGGTGACCCGGTTTAGCTGATACTGTTCGTCATAATGAAACTCAATGGTATTGTCGTTGCGGTCACGCAGGGCAGACAGCTGCCAGCGCTGTGTGCCGGCGGTTGCTGAGATGCCCGGATGAGTAAAATATTTTCTGACCGGCTGATTGCGTTCGGTCAATACGAAGCCCTGTTTTTGCCGGCTCAGCGTAAATTCCGGGTGCTCCGGGTTGATGCTGTGGTCAACGCTTTGGGGCAGGGCAAAGTGCAGGGAGGCGCCTTCCAGCGTCAGGACTTCTATCCGGTCGCCGGTGACGATAACGGCTTCGGAGAAGTTGTCCAGCCAGTTTTCACCCAGTAAGCCCCGTAATCCCGGTGACCAGCTGCGGGTGAAGGTCAGCGGTATCGTCTGCCCCAGTTCAAGCTCGGTGCGCTGGTCAGACAGGCTGCCGGTGGTCACGTCTATCGGGTCGCCTGAGAAGAATTTTTTGGTGGCCTGGGTGTAACGCTTGACCCCTTTGTTGGCTTTAAACGCTGTTTTGGCACACACCAGCGTTTTGCCCTTCAGGACATTGCCGGCTTTTTTGGCCCCCAGTTTCGTCCCGGCCAGCACCGCCTGCCGGCCGGTTTTGGTCAGCAGTTTGCCGACACCTTTTATCAGCCCGCGTGTCGGGGGTACCAGAAATTCCACCGCCACCAGTAACGCCCGCTGCCAGCCGGAGAACTCTTCTTCAATGTCCAGGTAAGTCCCCTGACCGGAGCCGATAAAGACCTTGCTGGCACCCCCTTTGATGGCGGCACCACACTCCAGTTTGTCGCCGACCCGCGCCGCCGGCTGGCCGTTGATAAACACCGACTCACTGCCTTGCGCTATTGATGGCGGCGACGGGTGTTTGCTGCACTTGGCTATGTCTACCGTCGCCCGCGCGGCCGGTTTCCCTTCAATCATGACGTTACCGGAGCCACTGTCCAGCATCCCGTCCGGCGAGCCGAAGCTGTCGACAAAGTTCGTGACGGCCGAGCTGGCCGCTGCAATGGCATCGCTGGCCAGATAGGTTAACCCGCTGCCGGCGGCCGCCACAATCAGGGTGGCCCCCAGTCCGCCGGTGCCCGCAACCAGCAACCCCACCGCCCCAAAAATGGCCGCCCCAATCAGGGCACCGGCCACTGCCCCCGTCAGGGCACCCAAGAAGCTCTTATGCTGGATGGGGTCGCCTTTGCGTGCGGCTGCCGGCCCTCTGGCACCGCCCGCAGGCGGCAAGGGCGGCCGGGCATGGGTGGCCCCGACCCGGGCAATCCGGGTAATAATTTCATCACCTAATCCCATATCGGCTTCTCCTTATGCCGCCTGAAAACTGGTCACCACCGCCAGTAAGGCCTCCCGCTGCCCGGTATTAAAGGGCTGTGGGGAAGTCAGGTTAAACGCCAGCAGCTGACTGTCCCGGATTTGCAGCACCACCGTCTGGTGCATTTCCCCTTCCGGGCTTTGCCACTGGTAATCCAGCCGCCATGCCATATCGCCACTGAGTTCGGTTTGCAGCCGCTGGTGCTCCTGATACCCCGGCAGGTGGGTCACAAACTGCGTCAGTGTCTGTTCATAATAAGTATTGCTGTCGGTACCTGCCGGCACCGTGGTGCGGTTAATCACCAGATTGACACCGCTGTCATCCGGCAGCACAAACACGTGCATCGATTCGTCACGCCAGCCGGCGGGAATGTTCAGGGTGCCTTCATTCATCTGGTAGGGTTGTGTGCTCATGGGTTTTCCTTTTCACTCTTTTTGTATCATCAATTTTCAGCCCGCCGCAGAAAAATTCTGCTGCACGGATTTCAGTCCTGTTGCCGGACTGCCCGGACTCAGTTCAGGGTGATGACTTCTTTCCCGTTAATAATGACGGTGTTACCGGTAATATAGATATTGCCGTCAGTATCAATCGAGAGGCTCCCTTTAGTGTTGCCGATGGTGATGCCGCTTTCAGTGGACTGAATGGTGATTTGTCCTTTGACACTGAGTACGCTGGTTTTTTCCACGGTGACCTGCCGTGTCCCGATACAGCTTACTTCCATGCCGACCACCTCTTTATGACGGTCAGCGCGTACACTGATGGCCTGATTGTGCCCGACACTCTCGGTATGGTCGTGCATTACGCGGGTGCTGCGGTCATTGAGCACGATGGTGTCCATGTCCTTCTGTGCGTGCAGTGACAACTTTTCACTGCCTTTGGCATCCTCAAACAGCAGCTCATTATAGCCTTCGCCCTTGTGCGTTTTAGAGCGGAACGCCATCTGGGTTTTGCTGCCCGGCAGCCCGCCCGGCGGGATGTTGCTCGCATGGTAGGTTCTGCCGGTGACGATGGGTTGATCCGGGTCGCCATGCAGAAAATCCACCACCACTTCCTGACCGATGCGCGGGATAGCGAGCATGCCCCAGCCCTGTCCCGCCCACGGCTGGGTCACCCGGATCCAGCAGGAACTCTGGTCATCAGATTTGCCGTAGCGATCCCACGGGAACTGGAGGCGGATGCGTCCGTACTGGTCACAGAAGATTTCTTCCCCGGCAGGTCCCACCACTTTGGCAATCTGCGGGCCGTCAATACCGGGTTTCGGCAGCGGCGTCGGCCGCCAGTGCTGGTTATGGCGGATGAAGCTGAACTGGCTGTGCAACGTGGTGCCGCTGTCGCCGGTGGCCGTCTCCAGGGCACCCGGCTGGTTGCCGGAATGGCTCGCGCTCACCACCTGCCACGGCTGATTCAGATCCGCCCGCGGGTGGTTGGTCAGAATGAACAGTTTCCCCGGCTGGATGGCAATCGCGTGACCGTGCCCCTGTCCGGTGATCGCATCGTTACGCAACGCTTCCAGCCGGTAGCGGGTGAAGGCTTTGCCGTGGGCTTCGTCTTTGAACCGGCCCGGATAATCGTAATGCTCGTAATACTGCGCCTGTAGCTGTTCGTCCTTCATCTGCTCACGAAATTCCGCCGGCCATGCCGGATTTTTGAAGGTGTAGTCCTTCAGCTCAACCTGCGCCGGGCGCACCTGCGCGCTGCTGGTAAAACTGGTCACCGACGGCTCGCCCGTGGTACTGATGTCACCCGGCTGATAAGGCAGCATAATGCCCGGCGGCACTGAACCGGCGTCGTCGGCGAACACCAGTGTGTTGCGTCCGTTACCGCATTCGAAGAAATAGAAGATGCCTTCTTCCGCTGTCAGTCGTTGCAGGAAGTCAAAGTCGCTTTCCTGATACTGGACACAGAATTCCCGCTCTGGGTGCGGCTGGCGCAGGCTGAAGACCACGTCACGAATACCGTGCTCTTTGAGCAGGGTGGTGAGGATGGTCACGATATCCCGCTGCTGGAAGATGCGCGAGTTCTGCCGCAGGGAAGTGCGCCATAAATCCGGGCAAATCGTCATCTGGTAAGTGGTCTGGTGCAGTCCGGTGTTGCCCTGTTCAAAGCGGGCGACACAGCCACTGATGCTGCGCTGCTCTTTGCCGTCCTGCGTGATGGTGAGCGTCGCACTGCGATCGAGGACAGACGGGAAGTCAATGGCCGGATCAGCGCTCGTCAGCCCCACGTTGAGGGTAAAGAGCTGGGAGAACCCTTCGTTCAGCGTGAAATCGGTGACAACGAACGTCTGCGGTGGCAGGCCGCCTGCTGTCAGGGTAAATCGCAGGCCACTCGGGTCACCACCCCCCACGCTTTTTACTTCGTTCCTCAACAGGCCAACGGCCTGCTGTCCCTGCTGGACAAGTGCCAGCCCTTTTTTAAGTTCCGCAATGTTCTTTTTCATTGACATGGTCTGTCCCCCTGATTAATGCCCGCCGTCCGGTGTGACGGCATGTTCATGATGTTGGATCTGACGATCGGCCGGGTTGTCTGCCTGATCTTTGATGGTCTGACTCAGCCGATCATAGCGGCCCAGCAGCGCGTTAAAACGGTCATCAATGCCTTTCAGCAGCACCGGCGGGGCGCTGTCTCCTTTTGCCGCATAGACGCTCAATTGACGCAGCATTTCTTCCAGCGGCACTTCGCTGCCGTGGCTGCGTTGGATGTCATGGATGGCGGTTTTCAGGTAGGAAAGCGTGAAGCTGCCACGGGTGCGCTCCTGCAACAGGATTTTGTCCGACAATTGCTGAAGCTGGTCACGGGTGGCGTACCAGCTGCCTTTCAGAGGGGCGCTGTCGATACGAGCGGTCATTGCTTGTTCCCACTGACGGGTCGTTTGTCGTTGCACCGACGATCCCGGCCACAATTGTTCAGCGGTGCCCGTCAGGGCGCGGGCGGCCTCCCAGGTGGCCAGCGGCCCGGTTTCTGCCAGCCGCCCAAGCTGGATCGAATAACTGTCCAACTCAGGCTGGTACAGCCAGGCCAACCGTGCGCCCGTCGGTTGGCTGGTGATGGTGCTGAGTTGTTGTTGCAGGGGTTTGTAGAACAGCAACCCACTGCCGACTAAAACCAGCACCCCCAGCAAAGCCCCGAGGCTAAAGCCCTGCCAGGCACTCATCCCCTGCGGCGGCGGTTCCGGAAACTGCACCCGCACCCGCGGTTGAGTCTCAGGCGCAGGCCGGGGTTCATGACGCGGGGTCGGGGAAGGTGGGGGAATTTCCGGCTCGGCCTCAGACGCGGACAGGTAGACCAGCGGCGGCATCTGCATCGGCGGCACGGCGGGTTTGGCGGTCTGACGCGGTTTTTCCAGTTTTTTGGCCGCATTCTGGAAGAACCACAGCAGGTTTTCCACCCGCGGCAAACGTTTCAGGTCGGATTGCTGCAACCGATCAACGATCAGCTGGAGTGCCCGTTCCGCCCGGTAAATCATCCGCAGGTCACTGGCAGTAAAATCCTGCTGGCGCAAGGCGCTGCCGGTACGGGTGTGGAACCACTCCAGCAGGTCAGTGCGGACCTGCGGCTGAGAAGGCCACAGGGAGTCCCATTCGCTGACGATAACGCCCGCCAGCAGTTCGCAGCCTTCGGTAAAACCTGCCAGCCCGTTTAGTTGCAGCCGCGCCAGGGTGTAATAAATCGCAGTCTGTAAATCAACCCCGTTGGTTTTGAACAGGGTCAGGGACAGGGATTCCACCAGCAGCCAGTTCACTTCCGGTTGCGTCGGGTGACTGGTTTTATTGATTTCATCGCGGATAACGGCAAATTCCGGCAAGTTCAGCGGACTGCCGCCCGCCCGGATGATAAGGTTTTCAGAATGCCCGCTCATATTCTCGCTTTTCTCCTTAAAAAAACCCCTGCCCAGAGGAGAGGCAGGGGGAGGTTTTGCTTTCAGGACTGACCTTCGATTGCTCCTTTAATAGAGAGTGTCCGGTAATTTGAACTGGCTGAACAGCCCGCCCGCAAAGGGGTTGTCTGATTCGTCCACGTAGACGCGGTAGGTCATGTCACCACCTTCCACATTGAAGCGCACGTCGAAGAAACCCGGCTGGACGTTGGTCAGTTTGCCGCTGTTGATCAGCCGTAACTGTGCCCACGGCCCCGTGAAGCTGATGGAGCGCGGCGCCTGATTGTTTCTGTCTGGCATCAGGGTCAGCTTACTCTCAGTGCCTGCCCGCATGGAGTTCGGCCAGATAAGGTGTGCCACGTTGCTACGGCCGTGGGAATAATCTACCAGCTGCCCGTCAAGGTTCAGCAGGGCACGGCGTTTATTGCCGGTTAAGCTGATCGGTTCGATGGCAAACTGGGTGCCAAGGCCGTTTTGGGGGGTAAAGAAGGTGGCGCGAATGCGGTTCGCCATTTCCAGCTGTTTCATCACATCCGGCCGGATCAGTGCCTTGCCGTCCGTCCCTGTGGTCAGGTTGTATTCCACAAACGGTTTCAGGCTCTGCTGGTAGAAAGTATCCAGTGTGCCGTCCGGCCGGAAGAAACGTTCAAACTCGCTCAGCGGCACTTCTTCGGTCGCGTTGGGGTTGAACGGATAACGTCCCGCCAGATAGGTCTTGTACTGTTTCACCACGGAGTCATTCCATTCCACTTCCAGTGAACGGATCGCCTCCATCATCACCACCCGCCAGGCCTGCTCGGCCAGTTCGCCGACCCAGCGGTTCAGCGGCTCCGGCAGGGTTTTCGCCATCTGCTGGATTTCAAAAATCGCGTCACTGTTGTTTTTGTCCAGACGCATCTGCACCGCTTGCAGGGCAGCTTTACCCGGAACCGGCGAGTTCTGGATCGCCAGCAGGTAGCGGTGCAATGCGGTCAGTTTCTGGTAGACGCTTTGCAACGTGCTGCCTTTGTCTCCGCGTTCCACCAGTACTTCCATTTCCTGAGAGAAGTCGTGGCTGATGCGGTTTAACAGCTTATAATCTGCCCGATCGGATAAACTCAGTTTTTCTTTGTCACTCAATGAATCGCCGAGTAATGGTGGGTGCGTGTTATCACTCAGGATTTGCAGCGCCCGTTTGATGGGTTGCTCACCACTGATCACCTGTTCAATAGCACTGATGGCGTGGGGCAAATCATCAAAATTCCGTACTTCGAGGTTATTTATCGCCGCCCGCCAGGTCGCGATGTACTCGGATAAATACAGGTCATGGATATCGTTCAGTATCCTCTTCTGATCTTCGTCACTATATTGGTCGTTGTTCTGTGATGACCTTATTTCGTTGGATTTTTCCTGAGTGCTCTTCGCAATATTCAGCACCCAGCTGTCCATTTCAGTCAGTTTCGTCAGTTCATCTTTCTGCCGGACGAAGTAATCCATCAGGCCGTGGCGGGTCAATAATTGTGGGATCACCAACCGTTTTTCATTGCTGGCCACAAACATATCGTCAAAGATCGGGCCAATCTGATCACGCAGATTAAGCGGTGCTGACAAGACATCCTGTGCCCTGATACGCAGGTTCTGGTAAACCCGTTGCTTGACAGAGAGCGTTTTCAGCTCATCCTGAGCCTGCCGGATCGGTTTGACAAACGGGGCAAAGTTGGCAATGGCCTCCTTATCACCTTTATCACGCAACGCTTTCCAGTCAGTTCGAGCAAGCGCGTAATCCAAATGAGTCAGGAGGGCATCCTGTATATCACGCTGGCCGTGGAATGCCTTACTCCAGCGCTCACGCATATACTGGGCTACCAATCCGCTGTTACGTTTACTTTTATCTTCCATCATGCGCATAACACGCAGGATCTCGAGTTTTTCCTCACTACTCGCGGGTGCCTGATTCAGATCATCCAGCAGACCCAGCATCAGAGCGGGCAGGAAACGCTGCTCCAGCAACTTCCGATAGGTGGTTGCCACATACGGCCCGACACTGCCCCCCTGATACAACGCCATATCCGTCAAGAAGGAGGCATTCTCATGATAATTACCATAAGCGAGTGTCGCGTCACGGATAGGGTTCAGCTGTGACAACTGGAGATCACCATAACGGTCATCCCCTTTCGGCGGCGGCACGGACAGGAAATTTTTCGCCTGCGCAAGCACTTCTTCGCCCGCCCGGTAATTTTTCTGGTAGAAGTAATGCCAACCCCCCCACATCGCCATGATGACCAGGGCACTGAGGATGGAGAAGGTATATAACTGGCGGCGGTTGCGACTCAGCCAGATGCGGTTTTCAGCCGCCAGATTCGGCTCTGCCAGCAGGATGTCTTCAAACAGGGAGTGGGTAAAATATGGCAGGGTATCACCCGCCGGCCAGGTCGGGAACGCCTGAGAACCCAGATGGTACTGCGCCGAAGCGGATTGGGTGAACAGGTCATCCATCTGCCCGACCTGATGTGCGGAAGTCAGGTAAACTCCGCGCAGGGTCGGGCGGTGATGTTCGTCGTTATACAGAATATCTTCCAGCATCTGGACAACATAGCTGTACAACCCCTGAACCTGACGGGTGAAACTGAACAGGGCGCTGCGCTGGTTGGCATCCACGTTGTTCAGCATCATGTCCGGCATGGCGTTGTTCAGGTTGTTCATCCACTGTTGCCAGAACTGCTCCAGCTCACTGCGCCACGCTTTTTCATCCCGGTTGTTGAGGCTGAATGTGACTCCCAGAATCTGGTCACGCAATTTGCGATCCAGCGACTGGTACATGGCTTCAAAACCGTGCAACAGGTCGATTTTGGTCATCACCAGATAAAGTGGCAACTGGCTGTGGAAGGTCAGGCGAATGTCTTGCAGACGCTGGTGGAGTTCCCGCACATAGCGTTCGCGTTGCTCGCGGTTGTCCGTCATCATGCGCAGGATATCCACGGTCAGAATAATGCCGTTGAGTGGCTGGCGCTGGCGGTTTTCAGCCAGCCAATTCAGCAGGGACTCCCACAGGCGGCTGTTGATTTGCGGTTTGTCGCTGTTGAGCGGGACCGGTTGATCAATCAACTGGCCTTTCGGGTCAATAATGACCGCTTTTTCTCCTAACCAGCAACGCAGCATCAGGGGAACATCACCGTCCTGACGCAAATATTCCGGTGCCGCGATTTCGGACAGCTTATAACCTTCCTTAATCAGTGAGGTCTTACCGCTTTTTTGGCTGCCGATCACCATGTACCACGGACGCTCGTACAGGTACTTGTACGAATCCAGATGGCGCTGTAACTGGGATTTCCAGTGATCGAGATAGCGATCCTGATGTTCAATATCCACTCTCACCGGATCAACGACTTTCAGTTCGACATCCAGATTGAGTTTTTCCAGTGTCCGTAAGCGGCGCCATGCTTTCATGCCGATCCAGAGCAACACCACCATGATGATGATGGCGGTTGCCAGCCAACGGGCCGCAAGGCTTTCCAGCGGATAATCGTTGAGGATTTTCCATTCCGGTCCCCACCACCAAACGGCAATCAGGAGCAGGCAGGGAATCAGCGCCAGAACCACCGCCATCGTAGCCTTGAGGCGAGGCAGGGACTTAAATTTCCCCAGCGCCGGCAAGGCCGATTTCAAGGGTGCCAAAGAGGACAAAGAGGGCCATTTCATGGGTTAACGCTCCTGTTTGCAGCTGGTTCCGAAGAAGGAGAAGGCAGTTTTTCAGCCATTTTTTCTGCCAATATTGTCAGCAGGCTGGGTTCCCATTGAGTGAGTAGCATGTGTTGTCCCGTGTGTAACAAGTTCCGGTAATGCTGTTGGGCCAACGACGTCATACCTGCTTCTTCAAGCAATTGAGCATTGAGTAATTGACCGTAAAATTGATCGCGTGGCTCAGTAAGCTGTTGCTGGTGTTCTTCCAACATTTTCAGGGCCGCTTCCAATCCCTGTTGCGCGAAGCACTGCCAGATAGCTTCCTGATCAGCAGAAACTGCGCCTTTACCCATTGCGACAGGTTCAGGTGCCAGCCAATCGAGGGTATCTGGAGAAATAAACGGACTCATGTCGGAAAAACTTAAGGTTTTCAGCACCGGCAATCGCTCCAGAAAAGCGTTCAGTTCGTCACGAATGGCCAGTGCGACGTTCATATAACCCAATTGCAACGCAGCCTGCGACGCAATCGCATGCCCATCCAGCCAGTAAGGGGCCAGTGTCAGACTCTGCTCGATTTGCTGGAGCAATTTATTATCCGCCGTCGGTAATCTCGCCAGATAATCGGCGGTACGATCAGCAGAGGCCGGTGCCAACGGCGTTTTGCCCGTTGCATTCGCCATCGGTGCTGTGGTGATGGTATGCCAGGCTGCATGGCGTCTGAGGGAATAACCGACAGGCGAGTCAGGATGTCGTTCACACAGCAAATCAGCCACGGTCAGCAGGGTTTGCTTCCACGCTTTTTCGCTTGAGCTGTTAACGCCCACTTCCGGCATTGGTGCCGCTTCATAGGATTGCGGCGCTAATACCGAAGATTCTGTTGTTGATGCCGACACAGCCACAGGTGCCGATTTTGGTGCCTCTGTCACTGTCTCTGGCTGACGGCTGTAACGCGTGCGCAGTTGATCGACTTCTTTGGCCAGATCCGGTTCATTCACGTGCCAGCATTGAGCGAGATGTGCCAACGCACCTTGCGCAGCATCCCGTTCACTTTTGCTTGCCTGTTCGGTAAAACTGCCCTGAGCTGAGTCAAAACGTTTGAGTACCTGCTGTGCCAGTCGGCGCTTCATCAGCGGCTTGGCCGGCCAGGCTTTCTCCCAGTAGTTTTTGACGTGATCAGTCAACAGCTCTATGGCAAGAATCAACTCAGCAGAATTGCCTGAATGTTGCAGGGTACGCAGCAGATGAACCATCAGCCGGAAATCCTTGCTGCTTTCACTCAGCAACTGCAACGCTTGTCGCCGGATCTCTTCAACATCCAGTGAACCATGCGACAGCGAACCAAACTTGATCATTTCGCTGTCAATGTATTCCCATGCGGGGTCGCCGTCTCCCAGCGCCTTGCCAATTTGTTCGTCGGACAAGGGCACCAGCAGGGAGCCGAACCAGTCAAATTGTGTTCTGATGTCCATGTCGGTTACCAACGGCAGGCAGCACGTAAGGGTTTCGCTGCCTGCTCCAACTGAGAAATGTTAAAGGTTATCTGGTTGCCATTACTGCCCGTGATACTCACCCGATCGCTGCCCATCAGGCGCTTGATTTCTTCAATCCCCGGCAAGCCACGGCTGGATTCCCATAAGTAACCGTGTTCCCGTACGAACCACTCAGTGCGATACTGAGCTTTGTCCGTTGTTATCGTCACCGTGCCTGATTCCACTTCTTTGGGCAGCGCCACCTGCAAGCGGGTGATATTGTCAATGCAGCTCAGCATTAATACGGGACGAGGCGGCGGAACCCCAATCGCGGGCGTCGTCAGGATAATGGGGGTCGCGTCGTTTTCTCCCTGTGTCACCATGAAGCTGGTGGAGTAATCAGTACGCTTCATCTCCTGCTCCATCGCCTTCCGCCACGAAGGCCCCATTTTTTCAATTGGAATGTGTACCGTTTTAAACTTAAGGTTATTCAACGCACGGTCGTAGCACGCCAGCCGGATAAGAGGAGACGGCTCAAAGCGGCATTTTTGCAGTTCATTTAAATTTTGTTCTTCCTTTACTACCACGACCGCTTCCGTGAGTCCTGCTCCTTCAGAAAGCGTTGGGTTCCCTGCCAATGACGCAAGTAATGAACTGATAATTAAAATAATATTCATAATCTACACCCGTATTTAGCCAGTTTGTAAACCAACGTCCGCTGGGGAATACCCAGACTTTGCGCAATCAATCTGGTGTCGTTGCCAAATTGACGCTGACGTTGAACCAACACGGCGCTTTCAAATTCTTCTATGGCCTTTGGCAGATTATCGATATGACTGTAATCCACGGAGATACTGCTGACCGCCGCTGGATTTTTCGATTCACTCAGCGATGCAAGCAGTTCATCCAGTTGTTTTTCTTTTTGGCGTTGAACCTGAAATACCTGACGGATTTGGCGTAACTGTCCGCGCAGTTGTTCGAGTTCCTGCAATTTTTTCAGGCGATGCTGCATGACATGGCAATAAATGCCGAACATGTTTTCATTGTCGGTAAAATGGTGGACATTTTCGGCAAAAATGGCGATGACACCGCAAGCCCGCCCATTGCAGTCAAACAGAGGAATGCCGTATAACCCACAGTTATGCGGCAGTTCTGCAATAAACGTGCGGAAATGAAGATCGTCAATGCGGACTCCGTGATTAAGGGAAGCCCAAACCGTCGGGGTTCCCTTGCGCAACACTTGTATCAACGGGTGATTGACGTCACCAATATCCACCTGCAACTGACGTGAGCTGGCTTGCTGAGGTTCCGGCAAGTTGTGGCATTCCAGCCTGTTCTCATTGATGTTAAGCAGGAAAACCAACAGGGCATCAAAACGCGAGCTATGACTGACCTGCACGAAATGGCCAACCAGTTGTCCTATAGTGTCATCTTCCAATAACGCTAACGCGCTTTTCAGCCGCTGTTTCATTATTCTGCCTCCTCAATCTCTGCCCGGAACTCGTGTTCTGCTACGGTTAAGCGAATGGCCTTAATCGGTGTTCCCGCCGCCATTTTTTGCAACAGCAGCAATGAAACCGGTGGCAGCAGTGCGCCATCAATGATGGATTCCAGCATGCGGGCACCATTTTCTGCGCGGGTAGCTCGTTGCAGGATCTCTTCTGAGACATCATCGCTGATAGTGACCTCTGCATTGAAGCGTTGAATCAGCAACGTATCCAGTCTGGCCAGTTTGCCCTGAATGATGGTTTTCAGTGTTTCATGGCCCAACGGCAGATAAGGGATCACTTCCATACGCGCCAACAGGGCCGGTTTGAAGAAGGCTGCCAACTCCGGGTAAAGCAGATCGTTGAGCTGCTCGGGTTGCTCCGCATTGTCCACGATGGTTTGATAACTCAAGTTAGAGGTCAGGAAAAACACGACGTTTTTACAGTCGATGGTACGCCCCTCTCCATCCGCCAGTTCCCCTTTATCGAAAGCCTGATAGAACAGGTTCAGTACATCCGGGTGGGCTTTTTCGACTTCGTCCAGCAAGACGACGGAATAGGGTTTCTGACGGATAGCTTCAGTCAATACTCCACCTTCGCCGTAGCCCACATAACCCGGGGGTGAACCAATCAGGCGGGATACCGTGTGTTTTTCCTGAAACTCAGACATGTTGATGGTGGTGAGATATTGGCGACCACCGAACATCAGCTCTGCAATTTGCAGGACAGTTTCGGTTTTACCGACACCGCTGGGTCCCACCAACAGGAATGCCCCGAGAGGACGACCCGGACGACGCAAGTCCGCACGGGCAGTCAGCAGGTGTTTATGCAGGCACTGGATCGCAAGTTCCTGTCCCTTGATGCTTTGCCCCAAATGAACAGGCAGTTCAGTGACGATAGACAGTTCGCTTTGTGACAGGCGGTTCAACGGAACACCTGTCCACTCAGCAATTACCGCAGCAATCTGGGTTTTATCCACATGCGGGGAAACCAGCGTTTGTTTCTGCTGTAGTTCTGCCAACTGAATGTTCAGTTCTGCGAGTTTTTCAATCACGGATTCTTCATTATCAGCATCATCAGACAGCAACTGGCTGCGCAGTTCGATGATCTGAGTGACCAATTCCTGTTGCTGTTTCCAGCTTGCTTCCAGTTCAGCCAGCTGTTCCTGAATCTCTGCCTGCTGGTTTTGCAGTTCTTCCAGTCGCTCCGCATGGGTGTTCAGCCCCATACGTTGCTCTCTCCCCAACACATCGATTTCCATTTGTATCTGGTGCAATTCGGTCGTCAGCGAGGAAATCTGGCGTGGCGGTGAAGTCAGGTTAATGGCAACACGGGCACAAGCGGTATCCAGTACGTCAATCGCTTTATCCGGCAGTTGACGGCCTGAAATATAACGGTCACTCAGTACCGCAGAGGCTTTCAGGGCTTCATCATCGATCAGTACGCCATGTGCCTGCTCATAGATGGCGCGCAGACCACGCATAATGACTGTTGCTTCATCTGCCGTTGGCTCAGAAACTTTTACCAATTGGAAACGACGGGACAGTGCAGCGTCTTTTTCGAAATACTTTTTGTACTCGCTCCAGGTGGTTGCCGCAATGGTTTTCAGTTCGCCGCGTGCCAGGGCCGGTTTCAGCAAGTTGGAGATATCCAGCCCGCCCGCTTGGTTACCTGCACCAATCAGCGTATGGGCTTCATCGATAAACAAGATGATGGGTTTTGACGACTGGCTGACTTCCGCCATGATGCCTTTGAAACGTTTTTCAAATTCACCTTTCACCGCCGCGCCTGCCTGCAATGCGCCCAGATCCAGAGTCATCAGTTCACTGTTGCGCAATTTATCCGGTACGCGATCGTTAATGATGCGCAGTGCCAGACCTTCAATCAGGGCACTTTTACCGACACCCGCCTCACCCACAACGATAGGGTTGTTTTTGCGGCGACGGCAAAGGATGTCGATCATCAGATCGATTTCTTTATCGCGGCACAAAACCGGATCGAGTTTTCCTTTGCGAGCCTGCTCAGTCATGTTCTGAGTAAAGCGCGCCAGCAAACTGTCGCTGTTTGCCGGATGTCCATTTACCGAATCCCCCCCCTGCCCATCTTTATCACCGCCAGCTGTAAAAGGCTGCTCGGCAGAGCCATTGGTCCATTCCGCAAAGTTCTGGCGCAGTAATTCGCGGTTGATACCCGCCAGCAAACGCCCTGTTTGTGGTGCCAGATAACGCAGCGGGCTGAACAGCAACGCAATCAGCATCACACCGCTGCGCAATTCAGAGTGCTGCATCTCTGTGGAAGCCAGTAGCCAGCTATCCTGCAACCACTCCACCAGCATCGGGGAGAAGTTCGGGTAACTCTGCACAAGCGCTTGATGATGGGTTATCACCTGATCGAGCTGCTCTTTCAGCAGATCTTTATCAATGTCTGCTTTATTCAGGATCAGTCGCACGTCACTGAGCGGTGTGTCGATCATTTGAAACAGCAGTTGTGCAACAGTGATTTCAGGCTGCTGCTGACTGACGCAAGATGCCGCCGCGGCTTCCAGCACATGGCGGGTCATCGGGTTTAAACGATTTACAAGAGTGGGCAGATCAATCTGAATCATGGCGACTTCCTATCTCAATAATTTACTTAGCTGCTGTAATATGTCTTGTGTCTGATCACCGAGGCGAATGGCATAAAAGCTGTAAATGGCGATCAACAACCCTATACTGATACCGAGCAGGTGTTTGATAGTCCAGCGTCTGCTCAGACGATAACGCGCGTCACTCTCGTTGATATTGACATACAACGTAGTTGGCGGCGTGTCTCCGCGCAGTGAGTGAAGTTGTTGCTGCAAGCGGCGGAACAAACGCTCAAAATCATCATTTTTCTGGGTGCTGACTTTGTAACGCCCGCGGTATCCCAGACAAAGGCAGAGATAAATGAACTCCAGCAGGTGCTGGTAGCGCTGAGCCTCTCCCATTAAACGTTCGAGTAATACAAAGACCTTCTCACCTCCCCAGGTTTCATTGTGGAAGTGCACTAACAGTGATTGCTTTAACCAGCCATTCTGATTGTTCCAGCCGTGCCCCAACGCAGTTTCATCAATGAAGGTGCACAGTACGTAACGAAATGAAATAATCGCGCCGGGTTCATAGCCCTTGGTTTGCAGAAACTGTTCAATGGCCCGGATATCAGTAACAACCTGCTGGTAAAGCTTGTCCGGCAGTGCCTGATCATTCATGTCCTGCAAACGTAAAACCATCCCCAGCAAAGGGGTGGCTGCATCGATCATTGGGTTGAGGCTTTCACCACGCAACGGTAGCTGATACTGGCGCTGAAACGTTTTCAACGTTTCAGGCTTTTCCAGTGACAGACTGTCAACATTGATATCACTCATGATTATTCCTTACCGCTCCTGATAGCCCAGAGCTGCATATCTAAATCAGGGAACTCTCCTGATACGTGGAATGCGATGGAATTTCCCTGCTGGATCTCCTTCCATGCCGGACTTTTCTGATCCAGACGGAAGTAGGTATATCCTGAGTGATACGGCAACTGGCGGGGTGCTGCGGACAATGCAATCAGTGGCACGCCCGGTAACTGTACGCTGACCAGATCGCGGATTTTTTCCATCGAAGTGACTTTGGTTTGCTGGACGAACTGGCGACGCAATTGTTCCTGCGGTGTGCTGGCGCTGATTGCCAGTACAAATTCGGCTTTGCGCAGCAAATCGTTATCGTGGAGCGTCGCCACACGAATGCCGCCTTCGTTCTGTTTCAGCGCAATGGATGTTGCACGTGGTGTCAGAACGACGTTCAGTGCGTCACGAATTGCGTGCATCGCATCCTGAAAGGTATCCGTCAGGTTATTGTGATCATAGGCCAAAACATTACCCGGCAAGCGGCTGGCATCGGTGAATGTTCTCAGCTCACCACACGTCTGGAGCAGTTCGGTATATAAATACAGTGGGTGCAAAACAGTCTGTTTTGCATAGTGGTTGTACAGCGGCTGAACGCGGTTCAGCAGTTGCAGCATCATAAACTCAGCCACATCCGCAACACCCTGCTGACCCGGTGAACCGATACGTTTTGCCAATGTTCTTGAACGCTCTGTCAGCAGGCCATCGATTTCCACCATAAAGCGCTTGAGTTTATCCGCCACGAAGATAGACAAACATGTCGGAATAAATTCGTTATCCAAAACGATGGTGCCATCTTTTTGCTTTTCTTTGATGCGACACAGTGGGATCACCGTGTAAGCACTCATATCCTCGGAGCCTTGCATCAGGACCGGTGTCAATTGGGCAAGGTTAAGCGCGAAGGAGTCACCGCCCTTGGTATGCAAGTCACGGACATCGGTAGGCAGTTCCCGATAACGCACAGTGCTCTGCATTTCCGCATCCCGATCAGCAACTTCCCGAATGGTGTCGCTGGACATTGGCAATGCCAGATAGATATCTTTGCTTTTCAGATCGTTGATATTTTCGATATCCAGTGGTTTTGGCAATAAATCTTGGCCCGGCGCAGAAAATAGAGTGCCATCCGGCATAATGCCGCTGGCTTCAGTAATGCCGATACGGCCCAGTTTAAGTAAATCATCATTGATGCTTAAAGAACTGAAACCATGCGCATAAGGTGTCAATACTGAAACCAGACTATGTGCCAGATAATCAATGTGCTTTTGTTGCTGCTGAAAATGTTGTGGTTTGATGAATAATCCTTCGTGCCAAATCACCCGATTTTTACCCGGCATGATTACTCCTCCTCTTTTCTAAGTTCTACGTCGTTATTTCTGACATGCACCAAGATGTGGTAATGGCGGCCGATGTCTTTTACTCGGATTAGCTTTTTCCATTCAGATTGATTTGCATCTGCATAGTGAACGATGACACCGATGTAACAGTTTTTCTTTTCCAGTGTGATGGCTTCCAGAGGCTTGTATTGCCCCGGCAACAAGGTGTAATCCTGATGATCGATGTAGTTTTTTCCCAGCGCCTTTTCGAGTTTGTCGCTTTCCAGCTGGTCGTAATCGGCAGCCAAAAAACGCGAATCTTCACTGAGGTAAACCAGATTCATTTCAACAGGTGCCGCTTCACCACTTTCATTGGGGTTAATGTCGGGTTCAGCCAGCAATGTAATGTTGGCAACAGAGGGCTGATCATCAGGCTTTCCTACTGGAGTGGAAGGATCCCAGATAACCTGCCCTGCTTTCTTGGTTGCGTTCCATGCACTGCTACAGCCGTTCAGCAACATTACTGACAGCAATAAAATCCCTACAGCCCATATACGGCGACTAGCGGAATGTATCATTGCTGGATTCCTCCAGGCCCTGACGCAGTGCGCGGTCATAAGCCTGCTCATACACCTCGCGGAATAGCTTTTCGAACCCTTGCTGGCGGCTGGACGCTAGTTCACGGTAATAGTTGGTGTACATTTCCCAGGCCCAGGATGCATCTTTATTCTTGACTTCGTTGCTACGACGGTAATGTGAGAAACGACGAAGCAGTTGTTCCGGAGAAAATGCGTCCAGCATGGTGTCCAATGCAGCAGAAATCGCAGTCCGGTTGGCCTGATAATGCAGTTGCAGGTTTTGCAGACTTTCCGCTACCGCAGCAGGAGCAGACAGGTGAACCGGACTTTTCTGATCGGAGAACATCACCTGCATGGTGGTGTCATAATCCATATTCAGGCGCAGCGGGTTATCTTCAATCGGACGCAGTTGTTTATCACGCAATCCATGCTGTTCGCGCTGGAGAGCCAGCAACCCTTCAATCACCGCTTTCATGGTTTTACCCATCTCTTGTAGAAAATCATTCGCCTGCTGGCTGTCGTGCAAAGGCAATCGGGCCTCCAGCCCACGCATGAGCGGAGTAATTGCAACATGATCAACTTCCATATCTTCGTACTGCCTATCGGAAGCGATATCCGGTAAATCAAGGAACTCCTGATCCATAACACTACCTCGGTTATCAGAAATAGGGTTGGCAAATGGGGATGATTGATAATGATCCGGTGGCAAAAGCTGCTCGGTATTATCAGCTTCAACCTGTGGTTTCAGGGTGGTCAGACTCTCACTGTCGAGCACTCTGAGTGGATCATCACTAAAACGGTGCATAACCGTCGGAGCTACGCTTCCATCATGGGCAAATGCGGATTTTTGCGCCGGAGCACCTTCCATCATGGCATCCAGCGGATTGCTGTAACTGGAGACCAACGACTCAGGCGATACGGTTGAAGGGTCGACACGATCTGTCTCAAAAAAACTGATGTGGATCTTAACGGATAAGTTTCCTGCTTTGAGCTGATCGCCCTGCTGCAAACGAATCAGACTTGACTGAGGTGTCAATATTGCATTATTAATTTTCACTGGCTCAGCAAGCACTTGCAGGCAGAATGCCCCATCCTGCCATTTGATGGCGAATTGTGATGGGTGGATATTGCCCTGCTGATCTTGCACAGACCAAAGATGGCTTTCACTGCTACCGACCGTACCGCCCTGTGTCGAAAACTGGCAACTGGCGGCTTTACCACTTTCCAGCTGTTCACTATTAAGAACCCGCAATGAAAGGATTGGTTGATGTTTTTCCATAGTCGTTATTCCATAACTGAAATTGTGACAAAGGGTTTCTTTTCCGGTTCGCCGAGAAAACTGGTCCACCCCAGATGGTTATTCTCCTTCGCCCCCAATACCATGCCGCTAACCTGATTTTCAGCCAGTCCAAGACGTAGTTCCCAAGCAAACTGGCTGCGCATGACGAAAGAAATGAACATCACCAGGGGGAAATAGTTCTTTCCGTCGGGCAGGAATGACAGAAACCGATCACGGGTCAGGTTATTGATGCTTAGCCGGAATTTTCCACTGTAATCCCCGACCCATGAGCCGATGGTGAAGTTGTGTCCTAACACGGACAGCTCGGTGTCGCCAATTTTCTGTCCTTTATTGGTTCCTCCCAGACGGTTCTGTTGATCCATTGGGATCGTGACCTTCCTGAATTGCCAACCGTGCAAGGTAACGTCATGCAAATCAAAACCGTGGGAAACGAGGCTGCATATCACTTCCGGTGAACGACCGGGGCTAGCCAGCAATCCGGCATACGCCAGCATTTTGCTGTGGTTGATGTTCAGCATCCGACGGTTGACATCACTGCCCAGACCGACGAGCGAGAACATACGCTGGGAGAAGTTATCTTCCCCACCTTGCCTGAAACAGATGTAATAGCGGTATTTCCGCCAGATTTGGTGCAGGAGAGTAATTAAACGATGGTTAAAAAGGTTGAGAAAATCCGTCAGGCGGTTTTCTCCCTGAGCGTCTTCCCATGCCAGTGAATCCAGATAGTAGCCTGGCATCGGAGACTGGCTTCCGTGCAACCCAATAAAAGAAACTTCCAGTTCGAAGTATCCCTTTCTGGACTGCGCGAGTGAGATGACATCACGGGTCGGGAACGCCAGACTGGCACTGGAACGGAAACGGATAGACTCCAGATCGGCACGATCTGTTTCTCCGGTTTTTTCCCACGCTACCGCAAGCTGGTTAAGCAACTCAACCAACTGGTAAAAGTTATACTGTGAGATGTCCAATACCAGCGGTGTGGCAGACTCCTGCTCAGTGATTACATCAACGAGTGTTGACCTATCTGTACCGGCCATTCATAACATTCCTGATTATCTAAATTGATTACCTTCAACATATGAAAAGCGTTGACGCTGGCATACAGTGAGAAAAACCGTGACAGAACCGTACTGAATAGATAAAGCTCGCCTTCTGAGCTGAATGCCTGCTGCCGGATATACAACGTTGAGCGCAATCCGCGCACAGGCTGCCCACGGAAAAGACGATCTGTCGGTTCTGTTTCAATATTTTCAATGGCATCGAGCCGTTTTTGCGATGAGCGCTTGGACTGCCGATTGTGAATACTTGGGAAATCGTAAGTACGCAGTACCTGTTTCAACGCGTCCCTGTTCAGCAATGACATATAGTTCAGCGACATATTCGACAGCAGTGACCAGTGCAACCCGCCATCCAGCAGAGGATAGAGGGGGACTGACGGCCGGGTGATATTGCGGAATGTCGCAAATGACGGGCTGCCGATGGAGGGATAATTGATGTCGCCAACATGCAGCTCTAACGGCAGTTCACGGTTGGTACAGGTCAAGCTGACAGAGACATTTTCTTTCAGCTTGAGTCTGAGCAGATTGGATTCATCTCCCCGTACAAATGAGATGAAATGTTCCAGCCCTCTGCGGAAAGGAGATTCTTTCACCCGAAGACGGTAAAAACGCATTGAGTTTTCGTCTTCGTTATCAATCTGGTGATTGAAACTCTCAAAAGGCGTATAAATACGTCCGCCAATACGGGCACGACTGCGTTCGCCATTCTCACCTGTCAACCAACTTTCCACCCCATCCACGGAGAAAATGTCGTAATTATCCGGGAAACTGTAACTGGCCTTCAGGGGATATTCAGTCTGGCTGCCATTGAGTTCAATCGCTTCACTGTCCATCGGGAACAGGTTGATCGCCGGTGTACAGTGCAAGCGAAAAGTATCATGGCGGATCTTGGCTTCCGGTGGCAGTGCCTGAGAAAAATGTAAATTCAGTTCAAAATCTTTGGTTTTGAGATCTTCAGACAGTTCCGGGAAACCTTTCACATCAAAAAACAGGAAGCTTTCCGCAAAGCAGAAGTATTCCTGCAAGATGCGGTATCCCATATAGGCGTTTTTTGGGTAAGGCAACAGCGCGTCTTCCCGCTCAAATCCCACTGGTACAAAATCAAAATCCGGCAGAGGGATCACTTTATCGCCCACTACCAATTCCGCTTTTCTGAAGTAATAGCAGAGCCAGAAATAGAGTTGAGACGTAGTATAGTCATCACCACTCAGATAAAAACGCAGTTTATCCAGTTCCAATTCGTGCAGATTCAACTCAGTTTTCGAAACAAAATTCAGGCCAATGATCCCATTTTCATTACTGTTATTGACGGAAATGTCACGGAGGGAAAGCGGAAACAGCCAAACATCACGGCAGAGCGTGAAAGTACAGCGGCCATGATCGTCTTTTTTACCACCGGATTTTTCGTTCGAATAAATATCATCTTGAGTTGACAACGTATGACTCATAATCTGCGTGCCACGCTTGACCTGTGTCGCTTTCGTCACAACGCTTTCATCAGGGGTATACTCGATGATGGTCATGCTCGGGGTCGGACGCAGATAGTTCGGCCAAAGCATATTGAGCAGGCCGTGGGTCAATTCAGGGAACTGATCATCAATCTTTGCCCGCAGGTTGCCAGTCAGAAATGCAAAACCTTCAAGCAAACGCTCAACGTCGGGATCAGAACCTTGTTCTGACAGAAATGCGGCAAGATGAGGACGCTCAACTGCGGCTTCTTTTCCCAGTTGTCGCAGATAGTTCAATTCATCTCTGAAATATTTTTCAAATGACATTTATTGAGTTCGCTCCAGGCAATAGCGCCGGTTGTTATCCAGCTGGATGCTAAATTCCACAAGGTCGTTGATATCATCCAGAGATATTTCAGCACTGATATGAAAGCTCAACAGCAACGGATCTGAATCATCATTGATGGCGCTGACAGAAACCACTGATATTCTCGGTTCATAATTTCTGATGCACTCTTCAATCGCCCATTCGATACTTTGCTTGAAATCCACCGATGTTGCAGTCGCATCATTGAGGTCAATGACACCTAAGTCAACAGCGCTTTGGCAGGCACCAGGACGGGAATTAAGCACTTCATTCAAATGCTTCTTGATAGAATCAAGCAGTGCACGCATCCTTGACTGACGGGAAGAGCCGGAGCTCTTCCCTTGAATGCGCTCAAACAGACTGGCAGAGCTGCCTCTGTTCCAACTGTACAGCGCAGCCATGATTATTCCTTATCCAAACGTCCGACCAGAGACAGCTCGAAGCTTGCACCCATATATTTGAAATGTGGGCGAACCTGCATCGCAACCTGATACCAGCCCGGATCACCTTCCACATCCAGAACCTTAATTTCAGCAGCGCGCAGAGGACGACGGCTACGAACGTCAGTGGGTGGGTTTTCCTGATCAGCAATGTACTGTTTCAGCCACATGTTTAGTTCACGCTCCAGATCCTGACGCTCTTTCCAGGAGCCGATCTGTTCACGCTGCAACACTTTGATGTAGTGAGCCAGACGGTTGATGATGAACATGTACGGAAGCTGCGTACCCAACTTATAGTTGGTTTCCGCAATTTTCCCTTCACGGGTGTTCGGGAATACTTTGGGTTTCTGAACTGAGTTTGCGGAGAAGAATGCGGCGTTATCGCTGCCTTTACGCATGGTCAGGGTGATGAAACCTTCTTCTGCCAGTTCAAATTCACGACGGTCAGTGATCAGAACTTCCGTTGGGATCTTCGCCTGAATCTGGCCCATAGCTTCATACAGGTGAACAGGCAGATCGCTTACCGCACCACCGCTTTGTGGACCGATGATGTTCGGACACCAGCGATATTTAGCGAAGCTGTCAGTCAGGCAGCTTGCCAGTAAGTATGCTGTGTTGCCCCACAGGAAGTGTTCGTGGTCACGGCTGACATTTTCCTGATAGTTGAAGTTTTTGATTGGATTTTCAACGCTGGAATAAGGCAGACGCAGCAGGAAACGCGGTGCAGTCAGGCCTAAATAACGTGAGTCTTCAGATTCACGCAGCGAACGCCATTTAGTATGTGAAGGGCCTTCAAAGACAGACTTCAGATCCTTGATGGCTGGCAGGTCAGTAAAGCTGTTAACCCCAAAGAATTCCGGAGAAACGGAAGACAGGAATGGCGCATGAGCCATTGCACCAACAGAGCTGACATACTGCATCAGTTTAACGTCAGGCGTGGTGTTGTTGAACGCATAGTTACCGATGACGGCAGCAACAGGTTCACCACCGAACTGACCGTAACCTGTGGAATAAACGTGCTTGTAGAAGCCGGACTGGATAATTTCAGGAGAAAACTCAAAATCTTCCAACAGTTCATCTTTCGTCGCATGAATGACGTTGATTTTAATGTTTTCACGGAAATCCGTGCGATCCACCAGAATCTTCAGTGAACGCCAGGAAGATTCCAGTTCCTGGAATTGCTTAGCGTGCAGAATTTCATCCATCTGCTCACCCAGCTTTTTATCCAGCTCTACGATCATTTTATCAACGAGCAGTTTGTTAATGGGTTCTTCGTTAGAGCCAGTATCCAGAATACTGCCGATAAACGCAGCAACACCCTGCTTAGCAATATAGTAGCCGTCATTTTCCGGGGTCATTCTTGCCTGAGACATGATCTCATCAAGCAAGGAAGTCGTTGCGCCAGAAGCAATAGCTGTGCTGTTTTCTTCGTGCTGAGCCATTTAGAAATTCCTTTACCAGTTATTTTTTATTGACGATTTCAAGTTCTTTCAGGAGTTGCTCACGAACGGATTCATCATCCAGCAGTGACTGCAAGCGAGTACGAAATGCCGGGATATTTCCCAATGGACCTTTTAAAGCAACCAATGCTTCACGAAGTTCAAGAAGTTTATTTAATTCAGGGACTTTCTTCGCGACATTATCGGGGGAAAAATCGTTCAGGGATTTTATTTTCAGATTAACTGGCAGATCTTCTTCGCTTTTTTCATCGAGGCGGTTAGGAACGTTAAAAGTCAGGTTGATGTTCGCCTCATTCATTACGGCATTGAAATTGTTCTTATTGACAGAAACTGTTTGCCGTTCTTCAATTGGCGTATCTTCTGTCTTTCCTTTCAAGTCACCAACAACCAAAAGATTCAGAGGTAATTCAACTTCTGCGGTCTGGTCACCGGTATTAGGAACATATTTAATATTAATTCTTTCTTTCGGAGCTACGCTACCTGGACTATTCTTACTCATATTTGAATCCTTTGGCTAATACAACCATGAACTGTCTGACAACCCATTATTGGTAAGAGAATGATTCCAATGTTTATCCATATAAAAAAAGCACGGCAAAACTCCCCAAAAAAAAATAGGCTAGAGAAGACAACCGTATTTGTAGATACGAATGATTTCATTCCAACATATAGTTAAATAATCAGATATATCCTATTCAGTTATTATACAGTTGTGCAAATAACATCGATATGAAAAACCGTCAAGTCCAAGTTTGACACTTTATTTTTTTGATGTAAAGCCAAAAAACAAATTGATAAACCCTGCTATTTAAGCTTTTAATTTATTTATGTCAACCCATAGCAAATTATAAACATTCTTTTCTCCTAAGATAGAGAAAATCTTGGTTTTACTCGCTGTAAGCGTGTGCAGTTCTATTACTTATCAATTGTATAAAAAGAAATATTTTCATCTTCTTACAAATAAAACATAGCCAGCAAAAACTCTCCTGATAATTATGGCAAATATCATTTTTCATTCTATTTTGATTAATTAAAAATCATAATAACCTAAATTATTTTCATTTTTTTGATCTGGTTAACATTTTTCAGATGATCATAAAATACATTCAACTTAAAAATAAAAATAATTTCAAAATCAACATATTGAATAAATGTAAAATTTGAAGGCTATTTTTAAACCAGTTGAACAATCTTGTTTTTTATAAACACTCAGATATAAATTTTACAACGGCAATGATTATAAAATTTTCATTTGCCATTGAATTGTGACATGTGTTGCATTTTTTAAATAACTTTGCATTAGAAAATTTCAGCTTTATTATTCGCCCCAAGTGTTTGGCAAGCGATAATTTCATTTGATTAATAAATGGAATTATCACGCAAAGAATTAACACTTACACACTTATACCCAATGGATTTCAAGATGCAGCACGACGGCAAGGGAATGAACCCCCAGGAGCATAGCTAACTATGTGACTGGGGTGAGTGAGCGCAGCCAACAAAGCTGCAACTTGAAAGACGACGGGTATACACTAATTTTGGTGAATTTTTATAGGATATTTATATGCCAACTCCATGTTATATATCCATTAATGGTAAAACTCAGGGCAATATTACCGCGGGCGCATTCACCGCTGAATCCGTAGGTAATATCTTTGTTCAGGGCCACGAAGACGAAATGCTGGTTCAGGAATTTGACCATATCGTAACCGTTCCTACTGACCCACAGTCTGGACAACCTTCTGGTCAACGTGCACATAAGCCATTCCGCTTTACCGTTGCTTTGAATAAAGCAGTTCCTCTGCTGTACAACGCACTGGCTTCCGGCGAAATGCTGCCTACTGTAGAGCTGAAGTGGTACCGTACTTCTATCGAAGGTAAACAAGAGCACTTCTTTACTACTAAACTGGTAGATGCAACTATCGTTGATATCGATTGCAAAATGCCTCACTGCCAGGACCCAGCAAAATCTGAATTCACTCAGTTGGTTCGTGTTTCTCTGTCTTATCGTAAGATCGAGTGGGAGCACACTACTGCGGGTACTTCTGGTTCTGACGACTGGCGTGCGCCAATTGTTGCTTAATATCTTATTCATTAAGAATTAAGTAATCATCTTTCAGCCAATGAATGTTATTCATTGGCTGAATCAATCAGATATATCTCAAAACCCTGCCAATTTACTTTCATCCCTATTGTTCTATTTTATATTTACTTTTCTGTTTCTTTCTCACTGTCGAATTTTTATATAGTAATTATTTTCACAATGAATAGATATGAGTAAATATAAATCATATTCACAATTACCTTGGTTATTAGCGCACAAAAAATCACCCAACTAAAAAAATTCTTTATTTTCTATTTTATATCCCGCCTCTCGAAATCCTTTTATAAAAAGTACATAAGTAAAATTTTTAAGTAAAAAACATAAAGCAAAAAATAAATCTGCTTTTTTCTTATTATTATTCTGATCCTTAAGCAAAAAAACTCAATTTTACTTACTTCCTAATAATAATTAAAACAATAACTAATTTTAGTTATTATAAGTTACTAACTGAAATTCATAATCTTAAATTATAGTTCAGAACAAAAAACAATCATTAATCAGAGCAAAATAAAATATTTTCTATGCTCTAATGCTTAATTAGTAAGCTAGCAAGGTTAAAACTAACTCAACACGATACATTCCCCATTAACTATTGTCATTTGGGTATATCATGATTAAAAGGACAACAATATTCATCTTATTATGTACTTCATTTCAGGTAATTTCATCACCTGACGCGCTTAAACCCATTTCTCCTGCGAATGAAAATTTCTCTACAGATGAAGCAAGAAGAACCTTGCAGGATAGTTCACGGGAAATAGACCAATTAATTGAAGAACGCCGCCATCAGGGGTTAATCAATCGCACAGATAGCGTTTCACCACAAACTGTCTCACCTGTGCTAGTGGAAGCACCGCGATGCTTGGCTGTCAGTGGGGTTTATCTTCAGGGTATTACCTTACTCTCTCTGAGTGATCTGAATACACTTAGTACCCTGCCCAATAGATGTATCACCAGTAATGACATCAACAAACTGTCAGCAGAAATCACTAACCTTTATATTGCCAAAGGCTACGTTACGACACGGGTACAATTTATTCCTCCCAATGCGAATGGTGAACTGGGGATCAATGTTGTTGAAGGCTTTGTCGAGGCGATAGAAGGCGATGACCGTTGGGTCAATAGTCAAATGCTATTCCCTCGTTTGATAAATAAGCCGCTCAACCTGAACCAGCTTGATCAAGGGCTGGATCAGGCGAATCGTCTGCAATCAAACAAAGTCACTCTTGATATTCTGCCCGGCACAGTCAGTGGTGGCTCCATCCTCAAGCTACATAATCGACATTCCACCCCGTGGAGAATAACCACGACAACCGATAATTATGGGCAAAAAAGTACAGGGAAGTGGATCACCCGACTCAATGCCAGTATTGATAGCCCATTGGGATTATCTGATTTTGTCAGCCTCAGCGGCAACAGTACCGTTGATAAACCCGATACCCAGTACAATCGCGCTTATACCCTGCTCTATTCACTCCCTTATGGATCCATGACATTCAGTGGATTCAACAGCTATTCCCAATACATCAGCCACCCCCATTTACAGATGTACTCGCTCAAGCTACACGGGAATTCACAGCAAACAGGAATTCGTATCGATTGGATCTTTCATCGTAACCAATCGCAAATTAGCACATTAAACACCCAATTGATTTATAAGGACTACAAGAACTATGCCAATGAGTCCAAAATCGGTATCAATAGCCAGACATTGAGTGTTCTAGAACTAAGTATTAACCATTTACAAATCATTCCTTCAGGGCTGATCTCCCTCAATATGGGCATTGAGCGGGGAATGCCGTGGTTTGGTGCCCAAATCACAGCAGCCAACCTGAATAAACAATTTACCAAAGGGAAGTTGTCGGCAAATCTACAGCAGCGTTTCACGATCTTTGGTATGCCTTACCGATTTAATAGCCAATTTTATGCTCAGTACAGTCAAAGTGGGCTACCGGGTATTGAGTGGATCAATGTGACCGACCGTAATGCTGTACGAGGATTCAGCAATAATGCATCATCGGCTGATAACGGCTGGTATCTGAGAAATACACTTTCCCGCTCCATACCCACTTCAAAAGGCTCACTTTCGTTGCGTACCGGTATCGATATCGGCCGGGTTAAAGGCCATCCCCGTCAGGATAACTGGAAAAGCAGTGCCGGATTGAGTGCTGGTCTGATACTGCGCTATCAGCATCTGTTTGCGGATATTGAGGTAAGCCGGGGTAAATATCTTTCTCACCAAAAGCGGAACACGGATGAACCTATGCAGCTGTTAACCCGCTTTTCTTACACTTTTTAATTTCTGAATTAATTATTAGCGTTTTTTTTTAACCGCAGCCATTCTTGGGGTAATCATTCGTAAAGAATAGTCCCTAGAAAGCCGCACATATCAATAATAAAAACAAACAGAGGTAATAGCATGAAAAGTAAAAAATTTAAGTTATCTCCCACAGGAAAACTTGCCGTATCCGTGACAATTATCCTGACAACTTGTTCAGGCAGTTTTGCCAATGGGATTACGCCCGGAGGTGATGCCGTACATAGCCCGGATGTTATCCAGGCTGATATCGGTGCAACGGTGATAAATATTGTTGCGCCTTCCGAATCCGGGTTATCACATAACCAATATCAGGATTTCAACGTTAACCAAATGGGGGCGGTATTCAATAACGCCTTAGAAGAGGGCACATCACAACTGGCAGGCCAATTATCTGCCAACGGCAACCTGAATGGGCAGGCCGCCAGTGTGATCTTAAATGAGGTGATTAGCCGCAATCCTTCGTTATTGCTTGGAAAACAGGAAGTGTTTGGCATAGCCGCCGATTATGTGCTGGCAAACCCCAATGGTATCACCTGTAACGGCTGTGGCTTCATCAATACCAATCAAGCCTCATTGGTTGTCGGTAATCCGCTGGTGGAAAATAGTACCCTGCAAAGCTTCAGCACTTTTGATAACCAAAATGCCCTGAATATCAGAAACAATGGCTTGTCCCATGATGATGTTCTGAACCTGATCGCACCAAAAATTAACAGCAATGGTCAGGTCGTTACGTCAAAACTTCTCAATATTACGACGGGCAATAACCAGATCTCTACCGGTGGCCGTATTCTGGATTCACAACAAGCGGACGTTGGCGCACTCGACAGCTATTATCTTGGCAGTATGCAGGCCGGACGCATTCGCCTGCTGAATACAGCGGAAGGAAGTGGTGTCAATCTACAAGGCAAGATGATCGCCGATGACGGCATTGATATTGAATCCTACGGTGATGTGAAGTTGGAAGCCGCTACCCTGAAAGGCGGGGATATTACTTTGAAAGGCAATAATGTCCTGTCTCAAGGACGTCTGAATCAATCTACATCAGACAAAACAGGCAGTGATAACTACGAAGGTAATTTCAGTGGTACTGATATCCAACAAAAACAAATCAGTGAATCTGTTGCCCGTACCCAACTGACAGGCAAGAACATCACATTGGTCGCCAAACAAAACAATCAAGTGATGGCAACTGATATTGACGGAAATAATGTCAAACTGTCTGGTGCCAGTCTGAAATTAGATGGACAACAACTTCACCAGCTTGACAGGACAAGTAACAATCAATGGAAAATATACTGGAAATATAGTGTCATCAACGAGATTGAAAAGTATCAGCAAGAAGGCAATACCATTAATGCCAGTGGAAATGTTCATCTGACTGCCAATGAAGGCAATGCAGAAGTATTTGGCAGTCAGATCAAAGCAGAAAATCAACTGACTGTATCCGCTAAGAAAGATGTGAAACTGGCGGGGCTGATGGAATCAGAGACAACTACAGAGAGAGGGTATAAAAAGAACCATACTGCGGCATTGCAAACCGGTCACTGGAATAAGGTCAATACCACTCAGAGAAACGTCAGTAATAAGTTAAGCTCAGGCGGAGATTTAGGCATCACGGCGGGCGGAAATGTTGACATTGTCGGGACTCGTATTAATTCAGGCAAAAACATGATTGTTTCTGCGGGTCAGAAAACCAATATTACTGTCCAATCCCTCGTTGATGATCAAACTCTCTCCAAGGATAAAACTTATTGGCACGGTATAGCTGGCGGCAGCAAGAAAGATCACCGTGATAAATCAGAAACTCACCATATTTCCGAAGTGACGGCAGGCGGACATTTGCTGCTGACCGGTATGAATGGTGTCACTATTACCGGCAGTACAGTCAAAGCTCAACAAGGTGCCTATGTTCAGGCCAATGATGGACAGTTAACTATTGATAACGCTGTCAGCCACACTTATAAAGAGGTGGATGAAAGAAAGGGAACTATCTTCAACATCACTAAAAATACCAATCAAGAACATAACAAGCAGCAAAAATCTTCCGGCAGTCATTTGAGTTCCGATGCAGACCTGCAATTACTCAGCAATAAAGATATTAACGTCATTGGCAGTCTGGCGAAAAGTGCGGGTGAACTGAACCTGAATACTTCAGGCAATATTAATATCCTGAATTATGGTGAGAAAAATCAATACCAACAGGAAAAAACCAACCTTGGCTGGCAGTACTACGCAAAAGAAAACAAAGATAAGCAATACCGTGCCGGAGTGGGTTTTGAGCACACATTAGACAAACAGAAAAACGAAAGTACAACTCAGCAATCATCAGAGTTGAATGGTGGGAACCTCACTGTAAACGCAGGGAAAAATGTCACTGTGACAGGTTCTAAGCTCGTGACCATTCAGGGTGATGCGACAGTCACTGGAGGAAACATTGCTCTGCTGGCAGGGGAAAACAGCACTTCAACATCAACATCGCAAGAAAAACTGAGCAGCAGCGTATTTTTCACTGGTGGCATGGACAGGTTCGGTAACGGTGCTGAAGGAGGTTACAACAACAATGGTCAATCCCGGACCCAGACAACAGCAGTGGTGACAAACACTCAAGTCTCCGGTGACCTTGGACTGAATGTAATGGGAGAATTGGAGCAACAAGGTACTAACCATCAGGTACAGGGTAGCTATCAGGCCAATGCAGGCAGCATTAAGAATGTTGCAACCGCTAACACGGAATCCAGCTCGACCAGTCAATTACAGGCAGGCGGTGAAATCAGTGGCACAGCCGATTACAGTGCAACGACCCGTCCAGTGGAAAAAACGGCCAAAGCCGCCGCAGACAAGAAACTGGATACTTCCGTCACGAAGACAGATCTGCCTAATGTGGGTATTGAAATGGAGATGAATGGCAATAGCCATTATACCAATGACCATAAATCCAATGCGGTGGTAACCGCTATTAAGGCTGGCGATGTCAGGGTAACAACAACTGGCGATATTTACGATCAAGGTACGCAATATCAAGCCAATACAGGTGGTGTATCGCTGACCGCGGGCAGTCATACCAGTGAAGCCGCACTTAATCACCAAAACAGCCAGACCTCTGACACCACCGGTAATGCCAGTTTGCGTGTTTACACCAAAACGGGTGCCGATATCTTCGTCAATGGCAAAGGCAGTGGCAGTTATAAAGAAACATCCGATAGCAATACCACCGCTGTTGCCAGCGACATCAATGCCAAAAACGATATTCATGTTAACGTAACCAGAGATGCGCGCTACCAGGGCACGTCAATGAATGCAGTCAATGGCACAACCAATGTTAATGCTGGTGGAAATATCCAGTTCAATCAAGCCACCAACCGCAGCGAGCAAAAAAACAGGGGCTACAATGGCGAAAGTTCTCTGACAGTGGGAACCAATCCTGATGGCAAGAATTTCAGTGGCAACTTAGCAATTTCGCCGTAAACCCTCACCCGATGAGGGCGGGAATATAAGGCGTAAAACGCGATAGCGGCTTAATCTGGGGTCGCCTGACTCTCCACATAAGCCTTTAACGTTTCAATTGTTGCACCGCCAGCAGTGCAAGCGAAGTATGAACGTGACCACAAGGCGGAGCTTTTACT
>NZ_FPBJ01000012.1 GCF_900116635.1 Xenorhabdus koppenhoeferi
GACCCGTTACGCCAAAAACAGTGCATCGTTTCTTGCCGCAGTCCAAATCCGCTGCCTTGCTCTTTGGTTGAGTATTTCATGACGACGCCATCTAACCTTGTGGCAAACCGATTAAATAATCGCCCTCGTAAAACACGAGATTACAAAACACCGAATGAGTTATTTAAAGGAATACCCACTCATTTACTTCGTCCATTACGGTGTTGCGCTTAATATGTGAATCCAAGATTTAAATTAATATTTTTTAAAATAAGGCCTCAATATAAAACTCTCTGATTGTGTTGACATAAAATCCAGCTTCCTTATTCTGGTCATTCACTACCACAATAAAAATCTGGAGAAAACAATCATGTCTAAAGACAAATTAGTCAATGGTGCTGTATTTTATACTCAAAAGAATTATGCTGGAGATTCCTATAAATATCCAGAAAATAGTACAGAAGTAAATTTAGTTGGCACTCCATTAAATGATAAGTTTCTTTCCGTTGAAATTGGCACGGACTCAATTGTGCTTGCCTGGCGACACGGCAGTGATAATCAGTCTGGGCAAATTTATCGTGAATGGGACACAAGCCAAGCTGATATTAGTGATATTCAAGGATTATCTAGATTTATTGTATTACCATCAAACCGTGGATTGTTATCAGTGAAGTTAGTTAACGAATCAGGTGTAGATCAAGTTTTCAGAGCACATATCCAAACTTACAAAATCCCTAAAGCAGTAGAAATTTATTCAAATGGAGGCTATGAAATCGTTGGCTTAATACCGAAAGATGGTCTGGAATATGTTACATCCATCGCGGTATTTGATCAGAACCACCATCCTGTTACTCACGGTGCTATTTATTTTAAAAATAATGGTTCTGGCGTTGATATCATTACTCATGATACAACAAAACCTCCCCACATGCGGTTTGAAAAAGCATCAGACTATCAGGTTATTTTGTATCTGGAAAATTATACTACCCATAAGTAAAATAAGTCTGAGATTGTAGATATAAGTTCATTAATCTTTTTTCAATGTTATTAAAATAGAAAGAGATCTGATAAAACAGGCGTGCACTCTATATACGCGCCTGTTTTTCAATCAATTATCCCCAATCATACGCAATATCTTTATTTATCATTCAATAAGAACATTTAACCCAAAACAAATATCATGTCGTTTAACTTAAATTGATCCAAATTCATATATCCCATCCTAATAAAAATTAGTGTTGAAAATGGCAAGGACAATTTTCAGGCAATAGTGTCTGATTATTGCGAGCTAACCATAAGGAAAGAGCTTTAATAAACGATTTGCATGCCAGGTGACTTGATAAAATCAAGCAACGGCCTGTTACACTAGCTGCTTACAATGACGCCTATACCCTTCGTCTTTCAAGTTGCTGCTTTGTTGGCTACGCTCATTCACCCAGTCACATAGTTAGCTATGCTCCCGGGGATTAATGAAGGTTTCTGCCTTTCACCGGAAGCCGGCCTTTGGCTGGGCAAATTCGTTCCCGACGAATTTGTCATTCCCTTGCCGCCTCGCTGCATCTTGAAATCCATTGGGTTAAATGTAATCTATGCAAAAAATTCACTTAATGACAAAATTTTTCACCGTAAAACTTGATATTGATTACAAATGGCAACATATTTCGCTGTCACTTAAGTCATCTCCTGCTATAGTCAATATTGATTATCTATTTTTGTCACAGGGGGTGGCTATGCGTATCTTAATTACGGGAGGAACGGGGCTGATTGGTTATCGCTTGACCTGTCAGCTACTTTCTCTCTCCCATTCCATCACCATTCTGAGTCGTTCACCACAAAAAGTGTACGCTCTGTTTTCCAGTCTCGTTGAATGTTGGACAACGTTAAATGACCAACACGATCTGAATAGTTTTGATGCTGTGATTAATCTTGCTGGCGAACCTATCGTCAATAAGCGTTGGACTCCTAAGCAAAAAGAAAGAGTCTGTCAAAGTCGCTGGCAGATCACTGAACGGCTGAGCTCATTGATCAACGATAGTGAATCTCCTCCTTCGGTCTTTATTTCTGGTTCAGCTGTTGGTTATTATGGTGATCAGGGGCAATCAGTTGTTACCGAAAATGATCAACCGCACGATGAGTTTTCCCATCAACTTTGTGCACGCTGGGAGCAGCTTGCTTTGCAGGCGAAAAGTGATAAAACCCGTGTATGTCTGCTACGCACAGGTATTGTGCTGGCGAAAAAAGGCGGTGCACTGCAAAAGATGCTGCCAATGTTTCGTTTGGGATTAGGCGGTGCAATCGGTCATGGTAAACAATATATGTCGTGGATACACATTGAGGATACAGTCAATGCTATCTATTACCTGCTGGTTTCACCTGAGTTAGATGGACCTTTCAATATAACATCACCTTATCCCATCCATAATGATCAATTCAGTGCCATACTGGCGAGTGTATTGCATCGCCCTGCTTTCGTTCGTGTCCCTGAATTTATGTTAAAAGCGATGATGGGGGAAGCCGCGACATTAGTTTTAGGTGGGCAACAAGCTATTCCCAGGAGGCTGGAAGAGGCAGGATTCGGCTTCCGTTATTTCCGGTTAGAAGAAGCCTTGCAAGATATATTAAAAACAGAAACTAAATAAAATTGAGTTAAAAATAAAAAGAACAACAGATTCTATCGCACATAGTCTATCAGCTATGAATAAGGAGATAATAAAAAACAGATTTAGTACTGTTGTGAGTTCAGACTAAAAGCCAGAGAGATAGTTATCACACCACTCTCTCTAGCTTTCTACTATTAAATTAACGCGCCATAAATCGTCAGCAATGCAACAATAATCACAATCGTAAATGTAGCTTTTTTAGCTAATGTTACGGCAGCAACTGGTGTTTCTACCGGATTGAGATGTGGTTCTTTACTTAATGCAAATTGAGCCAATTGACTGACGACCTTATATTGCGATGTCCGTAAGTCACTCAGCGACGCAATCCAAGCTGGCAAGGCTTTCTCACCATGCCCCAACAAAGCATAAGCAATACCGGCCAAACGTGCGGGAAGCCAATCTAACCAATGTAATATGCCATCAACACCCGATTGTGCTCGCTGTACCGCTGTTGCGTTTTGTGCCAGCCATCCCTGATAGGCCCGGAGGCAACCATATCCCATCAGAATAGCGGGACCAATTTCTCCCAGCACAATCAACCAAAAAATCGGTGCCAGATAATAGCGAAAATTTATCCAAATTAAGGCATTCTGTGTTTCACGTAACCATTCTTCCTTCGTTACATCAGAAAGTGTCGTATCGGGTAACGTTCCTTGAATTACGGTCAGACGTGCAAGATAACTAGTTTGCTGTTCAGAATCATCATCTCGCACTGCCTGAAGATACCTGCGGTAATTACGACGCAGCTCCCCTGCGCCAATACATAACAGACTGATAATAATACTGAATAAAATTGCTGGAATGCCAAAAACAACAGAACCAGAAACTTCAATAAGTTTCCATGTCAAGAAAGCAACCAAGACACTCATGCCTAAACTGCCCCACAACGAATAAAATTTTATTCTGGCAAACAATGGCGCTAAATAACGTTCCAACTGCCAATGGTCTCCCATCTTGAAGACCCGTTCCCATGCCAATATTAACAATAGAATAAAGAGAGTCATCCAACTCACTCCTTCAATAGTTGTTTATAATGTTCCCAATAAAAATAATGTCCTGGATCGGTCTTTCTATCCGGTGCGATATCACTGTGTCCCGTGATATTACTGCGGATATCAAGATACTGACTGATAAGCATTATCTGCGGACTACGATAAGAGCCGCGTATCTGCGCCTTATTTTCCTCACGAGCTTTAAACTCAGAATGTAATTCAGACCGGTCTGACCTGTCTTCGTTATCCCCATCCATTGCCAGAGCAACCTTTCAGTGTTCACCCTTTTGTTTCCAGTTCGCGTGCCCAGTTCTGGGATCCACTGCAAACTTCCATACCAATCAGACAGGGTTCCCGGTTAGCAAAAAATGTCAGCAACGCATCCTGTTTTTTCTGCTTATCCACTATCTCACTTGTATGGAAATCAACCATATGCAATTCCAGAACTCGGGTTAATTAACGCTTTTTCAAATGTTCTATCAAACGCTTACGCTTACGAAGCTGAGTTGCCGTTAACGCATTTTTCTTACCTGCGTAAGGGTTAGCTCCTTCTTTAAATTGGATGCGAATAGGTGTTCCCATCACTTTTAAAGAACGACGGAAATAGTTCATCAAATAACGCTTATAAGAATCAGGTAAATCGGTTACCTGATTACCGTGGATAACAACGATAGGTGGATTGTAACCCCCTGCATGAGCGTATTTCATTTTCACCCTACGACCACGGATCATCGGCGGTTGATGATCATCTTCTGCCATACGCATAATGCGAGTCAGTAAAGATGTGTTCACACGACGGGTCGCACTTTCATAGGCTTCCAGAATTGATTCAAATAAATTGCCGACACCACTGCCATGCAGCGCAGAAATAAAGTGAACACGGGCAAAATCAACAAATCCCAGACGTAGATCCAGCATGTCCTTAACGTGATCTTTATCTTCCTGACTCATGCCATCCCATTTGTTGACAGCGATAACCAGTGAACGACCACTGTTAAGAATAAAACCAAGCAGGGAAAGATCTTGATCTGAAATACCTTCACGAGCATCGACTACCAATAATACGACATTGGCATCTTCAATCGCCTGAAGTGTTTTGATAACAGAAAATTTCTCTACAGTTTCAGTGACTTTTCCACGTTTACGAACACCTGCGGTATCAATCAGAATATATTCACGGCCATCACGCTCCATGGGAATATATATGCTGTCGCGGGTTGTACCGGGCATGTCATACACAACAACACGCTCTTCCCCCAGAATACGGTTGGTTAATGTAGATTTCCCTACATTTGGGCGACCAACAATCGCAAGCTTTAAAGGTAAAGTAGTAGGATCGAAGTCCTCCTCCTGCTCCTCTTCAACAGAAGCATCCAATTCAGCCTGTTCTATCTCTGCCCAATAAGCAGCATTGGCTTCTTCTTCAGTTAATTCGACTTCTTCTGTCTCCTCTTTATCGGAAAAAGGCAGTAATACCCGTTCAATCAGTTGCGTGACTCCACGACCGTGAGAAGCCGCGATGGAATAAATGTCGCCCAATCCCAGTGAATAAAATTCTGCAATAGATGTTGCAATATCAATGCCATCAGTCTTGTTCGCTACTAGAAAGGTTGCTTTTTCACGATTACGCAGATGCTTTGCAATCCCATGATCTGCTGGCATCAACCCTGATCTGGCATCAACCATGAATAGAACGATATCGGCTTCTTCGATAGCCATCAAAGATTGCATAGCCATATGGGTTTCTACACCCTCTTCCATACCATCAATACCTCCCGTATCAATGATAATGAACTCCTGCCCTTCAATCTCAGCCCGTCCATATTTACGATCACGGGTTAAGCCAGGGAAATCCGCTACCAGCGCATCTCTGGTCCGGGTTAATCGGTTAAATAAGGTGGACTTTCCAACATTGGGGCGCCCAACCAGTGCAACGACAGGTATCATTTTTGATGCCTCATGACTCAATTTAAATCTATATCCTGCTGAAAATGAAAGAATTTAACGTTGTTTACTACAAAATTAACCACAACAGCATTGTCCATTACAACATCGTCCACGACAACAGGATATTAAAAAGACGAGAACGGCTCCTGTTACTGTCAGCACAGGAGCCGTGTAAAGTTTTGTGCCACTATCTATATTCCCTTTATCTTTCAAGCTACAGCGTTTTATTGGCTGCAACGCGAAATCCATTGGGATAGCCTTAACACATGTTTTGGAATTAGCGGGTATACAGGTAAACTGTCCCGTCCTTCGCTTGTACCATCAGTTTATCACTAGCAACAACCGGACGGCTCAACAGGCCAGAACCATCAACCTTATGCTGAGCTACAAATTTGCCATCAGCCATATTCAACCAATGCAAATAACCCTCGCTATCTCCTACAACCAGATAACCATTATACATTTCTGGTGCAGTCAAATGACGGTGCAAAAGATCACTTTGTGTCCATAATGTAACGCCATCACTTTTGCGCAGAGACAAAATACTGTCGTTCTGATCAACAATAAAAATATTGTCATCAGTTACAACCATATCATTCACAGAGCCTAAGTCACGTTTCCAGATAATCTGGCCTGAACGCATATCCATTGCAACTAAATTGCCGTTATAAGCAATGGCGTAAATAACATTGTCAGAAATGACGGGGGTCATATCAACATCATTCAGGCGATCAATTTCGGTAGAACCCGTTACCTGCGAAATACGCTTCTGCCAAATCAGCTCGCCCTGAGAGAGCAAAACTGCACTGATACGACCATTATCACCACCTACAACCGCTGCACCGTAAGCTACAGCAGGGGCCGATTCACCACGAACTGATAATGGAGGTGCATCCATATTGACTGACCACACGATACTGCCGTCCGTTTCTTTCAATGCCTGCAACAGGCCGTTGCCAGTATGAATCAAGACAAGTCCACTCTCTACCACAGGACGTGACAAGGCTTCACCGGCAACTGTCGATTCCCATTCAACTTTACCGTTTTCTGTATTCAGTGCGATGACTTTTGCCTTTTCTGTACCAACATAAAGGCGATCATCAAATACCGTCAAACCACCGGAAAGCAGTACCGGCAAGTTGGATGACAGAAAACCTGTTTTCTTGGACAAATTAATTGCCCACAATTCTTTACCACTATCTATGTCCAGTGCTTTGACAACACCGTAGCGATCAGCGACATAAACTGTTGAACCCTGCCAAGCTGGTGATAGGCGAGAGTAATAGTGCCCGATGCCGTTCCCAACGGACTTATCCCAAACAACACGGGGATTGAATTGATTTTCAACCTTTGGTAACGGTGACATTGCTACCGTATCCTGTTCGCTCAAACAACCAGCCAGCAGAACAGAAGCAACCAGCCCAACCAAGAGTGTTTTTCGCAGTTGCATTAGAAGTTGGCTCCCTTAGTTGGATAAGTTATTAAATTTAATTTTAATGGAATCTTTCATTACCTGAGGGCCTTCTGATTCAAGCCCTTTGGAATATGCTGCACGCGCACCAGCAATATTGCCTTTTTTCGCCAGAATATCTCCACGGAGATCTTCCGTCGCAACCACCCAGCCTTTACCTTTGACCTGTTCCAGCGTTTTCAATGCAGCATCTGTTTTATCTTCCGCCAATTGAACCCTGGCTAAACGCAGATTGGAAATAGCTCGCATGTTCTCATCTTTGGCTTTGCCAGATGCGGTTAGCAAATTTTTCTCAGCCCGGGCCAAATCATTTTTTTCAACAGCATGTTTTGCCAGTTCCAGATCAGCCATCACACCGTAGATGTTATCCGTTGTATTAGCGAATTTTTCTGCGGCAACAATGCTTTCTTTCGACCCCGATGCCAGCGATGTGTTCAACGCCTCAAATTCCGCTGCTGTCTCATGTAATTGGTTTGTTTGATGAGTCTGCCAGTAACGCCAGCCAATCAAAACCCCAATGCCCAGAACTAAACCAACAGCAATATATTTACCGTTGGTGGCGAAAAAACGCTTTATTACGTCAACTTTTTCAGTTTCAGTGGTATAGACTTCCACAGAGTCTTTCTCCTTAGCCTAACAATTCGGTCAAATGCGCTGCGATCGCTTGTTGTGACAACGTTTCTTGTTCACCGTTACGTAAATCTTTCACCGTGATATTGCCTGCCTGAATTTCGTCTTCTCCAAGGATCAGGGCAACTTTGGCTCCATGCTTACCTGCACGTACCAGCTGTTTTTTAAAGTTACCACCACCATGATTGGTCATCAGACGTAATTCTGGTAGTTGATCGCGGATCTTCTCTGCCAGTATCAATGCTGCCTGCTGGCTACCTTGACCAGAGGAGGAAAGATAAACATCAACAACTGTCAGATCTGCAATAAAATCAGGATTGACTTCCTGAACTAACAGAACCATACGTTCCATACCCATTGCAAAACCCACTGCCGGTGTTGCCTTTCCGCCTAATTGCTCAACCAGACCATCGTAACGACCACCTGCACAGATTGTTCCCTGAGCACCCAATGCGGATGTTACCCATTCAAAAACAGTACGATTGTAGTAATCAAGACCACGAACCAGACGCTGGTTGATACGATATTTGATACCTGCGCTATCAAGGATCTGGCACAGGCCATCAAAATGCTCTCTTGCTTCGGCATCAAGATAATCAAACAGTTCCGGAGCATCGTTAAGAAGTTGCTGAATTTCAGGATTTTTGGAATCCAGAACACGTAGTGGATTGGTATACATACGGCGCTGGCAGTCTTCGTTCAGTTTCTCTTTATGCTGTTCCAGGAATGCCACCAGAGCTTCACGGTAATTTGCACGTGCTTCCAATGAACCAATAGAGTTAAGTTCAAGCGTCACATGGTCAGCAATACCCAACTCACGCCACCAGCGGGCAGTCATTAAAATCATTTCAGCATCAATATCCGGCCCTTGCAGACCAAATACTTCAGCACCTAACTGATGGAATTGGCGATAGCGACCTTTTTGTGGACGCTCATAACGGAACATAGGCCCGATATACCATAAACGCTGTTCCTGATTGTACAGCAGACCATGTTGAATACCGGCACGAACACACCCAGCAGTATTTTCTGGGCGCAGGGTCAAACTTTCCCCATTGCGGTCATCAAAGGTGTACATCTCTTTTTCGACAACATCGGTGACTTCCCCAATCGCACGTTTGAATAACGGGGTCTGCTCTATAATCGGTGTCCGAATTTCGCTAAAACCATAACCTGACAGCACACGTTTCACTGTAGATTCAATTCGTTGCCAAACGACCGTTTCAGCAGGAAGGCAATCGTTCATACCACGAATAGCTGGGATATTTTTTGTCACGTTTTATCTCTTATTAATATTTATACAATGGCGTCGATTATAAAAGCGAATACTCGCAAGGTTCAATCAGCAAGAAAAACTATAGCTGCATACCCAATCAGATACCCGGATAAAGTTATATACTGGCGCGTAATAATACGGGCCAGCATCAGGCATATCATCCATCAAGCTGGTTAATGCTAATCCGATTATTGGCATCAAGGATAGAAGCTTTTGCTCGGATCTTGGCTTCAAGTTGATCAATCAGATCTTTATTATCAAGGCGTTCTTTCTGGCGAATGCCATCTTCATAAAAGCCACTTTTGGTTTTCGCTCCTGTAACACCAAGCGTTGAGACCTCTGCCTCTCCCGGGCCATTTACGACACAGCCAATGATCGAAACATCCATCGGGGTAATTAAATCTTCGAGACGTTGTTCAAGCACATTCACTGTATTGATAACGTCAAATTCCTGACGTGAACAAGTCGGACAAGCAATGAAATTAATGCCTCTGGAACGGACGCGCAATGCTTTCAAAATATCAAAGCCAACTTTAACTTCTTCTACCGGATCTGCGGCCAAAGAGATGCGCAACGTATCGCCGATCCCCTCTGACAACAACATTCCCAGGCCAATTGAGGATTTAACCGCACCAGCACGGGCCCCTCCTGCCTCAGTAATTCCCAGATGCAGAGGTTGATCAATTTTTTGCGCCAACAAACGATAAGCGCCAACGGCCAAAAAAACGTCAGATGCTTTGACACTCACCTTGAACTGATCGAAGTTCAGACGATCCAGAATATCTACATGGCGCATCGCTGATTCAACCAACGCTTCTGGTGTCGGTTCACCATATTTTTCCTGTAGATCTTTCTCCAGTGACCCACCATTAACGCCAATACGAATTGGAATGTTATTGTGGCTGGCGCAGTCCACAACCTGACGAATGCGTTCTTCGTTACCAATATTGCCGGGATTAATGCGTAGACAATCCACACCATATTCTGCTACTTTCAACGCGATGCGGTAATCAAAGTGAATATCAGCCACAAGCGGGATATTGACCTGCTGTTTGATGGATTTGAAGGCTTCAGCCGCATCCATAGTTGGCACAGAAACACGAACAATATCCACACCTACACGTTCAAGCGCCCGGATCTGATTAACTGTTGCCCCGACATCAGTTGTCCGTGTGTTGGTCATTGATTGCACTGCGATGGGGGCGCCATCCCCTATAGGTACATTACCGACATAAATACGTGTGGACTTACGTCTTTTTATCGGTGATTCATTATGCATTTTTACATTACTCCCCTACATCCCTGTATTTTGTTTATAAAAATTACAACTATGCTGTGGTGAATAATACACGCTGAGATAAATAATACACACAGGCGAACATGAATTCTTATTCTTCAATGTTCGCCCGAATCTTTGGCGCAAGAAATTCGTCAGAGTTTATTTCAATGTCAGTTTGGCCGACACGCCCTTCTTAATAAAAGTACTGAGATCTACAGGTCTTCCCTGGAACTGAACCTTAATCTGAGCAGGTGCACCAATATTCAGTGAGTAGGATAATTCATCGGAAAACTTCAGACTTTCGCCTTTACTTTTAGTTCCACTGAACAATATCTTACCTTTAGCGTTTTTGACTTCTAACCAGCATCTTCCATTGAAATTCATCATCAATTCGTTGTTGCTTACGGTCTCGATATTATTCACATCAACCGATGATGTACTCACAGCAGAATTTGCTGAATCTGTATTTGTTGCCGGTGGATTTACGGGCAACGTTACGGTTTTTGGCTCTGTTGCAGTATTTGGCTCTGTTGCAGTAGATACTGAAGCACTGGAAACAGCTGAAGCACCATTGTTTACTGAAGCACGATTGTTTGCCCCAGTATTTGTCTGTGCTGGAGAAGCTTTTTCTTGTGATAATGGCGCTTGAGAGGTCTCTACAGATTGGCTTCCTTTCGGCTGTACAGATAAATTATCTGCTGTAGTCGTTGAAGTACCAAAATCATGTTCACCACTCCGCTCATGGGGATTAGATTGCTCGGCCATTGAAGTCAATTCTTTTTGCTGAGCTTTATAATTCTGCCACCACCATAGGCCGGTCATTCCCAATAACACAATGATGACAAACCATGTTATCTTCATTAACCAACCATCACGTTTTTTACGTTTTTTCCCCGCCGAAAAGCTTTGCATTGGAGAAACCTTCACATTTTTGGTAGGCATTTGTTTGTCCAAAATGCTCAGGATTTCGGACTCAGGCACTTGGACAAGTTTTGCATAAGAACGAATATATCCACGCAAGAATGTCCAAGTTAGATTTGACGGGATCGTATCTTCTTCGATATCACGAACAGTCGACAGTTTAAGACACAAACGATCTGCCACAATTTGCTGAGAAAGTTCAAATTTTTCACGAGCCTGGCGCAGAATTTGACCTGCTGTCAGATTGGCTTCTTCTGGGTAAGTTTCAGTCTTCATTAGCTAAGGATACTGGTACTGTTCTGGGTTAAAGAATTTACGCAAATTAACTTAATAGAGCACATAACTTAATTTGAGTAGCGAAATCATCTTATTACTGCATCAAATGCAGTAAATCGTTTATCACAAATGTAGTAGTTTATACCCTTTATCTTTCAAACTAGCTTTAGCTGCGCTCATTCACCCTTATCACATAGCGAACTGTGTTCTGGGGAATTGGTTTCATTGCTGCCGCGCTGCAACTTGAAATCTATTGAGTATATGTTGCTTTCCACACTTCCCGTGACCAATTCTTTAGCTTCTTCATACTGCTTTTGTTCACAGAGAAAAGCATGGTAATGATGTACTACAGTATCACTTCCTGCCGCATACTGCATGGCCATTCTGTAATGCTGGCTGGCGGTTTCCGGCCGGCCTGCATATTGTTCATGCAGTGCCATGCCTAAATGTGCCTCTGGATGACGGGGTTCCGCCAGCAAGATTTTCTGAAAATGATATTTGGCAGCCGGCAAATCCCGTTCCACCAAATAAGCCTTTCCTAGCTGTAATCGTGTCTCTATGGCAACGATCTTTTGGCCGCGACGGGCTGAATGTTCCGCACAGCCCGTCAATAAACTAAAACAAACTATAGACCAAATTACTATTGATTTCCGTATCATACCATTTTCATTTATAAGGATATGTCAAACTTTGCCAGATTTTTAGCCTATTAATCGATATATTAAACAACAAATCAGACTGTTTTTACCTGAATAGGTTCACCCGTCAGGCGTTTTTTCAACGTCCGTTTTGTTCTATCAATCACTTCACCTGCAAGCTGTCCACACGCAGCATCAATATCATCACCTCTCGTTTTACGCACGATGGTTGTAAGACCATATTCCATCAAAACTTTGGAAAAACGATCGATCCGGCTGTTGGAACTACGCCCGTAAGGTGCTCCCGGGAACGGGTTCCACGGAATAAGATTGATTTTACTTGGCGTATCTTTCAGGCATTCCGCCAACTGATGCGCCTGTTCAACACTATCATTGACGTGATCAAGCATAACGTATTCCACCGTGACACGCCCCTGATTAGCGTTGGATTTTGTCAGATAACGGCGTACACCAGCCAAGAACTCTTCAATGTTATATTTGCGGTTAATTGGCACGATTTCGTCACGAATATCATCGGTAGGTGCATGAAGGGAGATAGCCAGTGCAACGTCAATCATATCACCCAATTTATCCAGTGCAGGAACGACACCAGACGTTGACAATGTTACACGACGTTTTGACAAGCCAAAACCGAAATCATCCATCATGATTTCCATTGCTGGCACGACATTGTTCAAATTAAGTAACGGCTCTCCCATTCCCATCATAACTACGTTAGTAATAGGACGACGACCACTGGATTTCAGTGAACCGATGATTTTGGCAGCACGCCAAACCTGACCGATAATTTCAGATACCCGCAAGTTACGGTTAAAACCCTGCTGAGCAGTAGAACAGAATTTACACTCTAAAGCGCATCCCACCTGAGATGAGACGCACAGTGTCGCGCGCTCATCCTCTGGGATATAAACCGTTTCAACCTGTTGATCGCCAACAGTAATCGCCCATTTAATAGTACCATCAGAGGAGCGCTGTTCTTCTGCAACTTCCGGTGCCTTGATTTCAGCAACTTGTTGCAGTTTCGCCCTGAGTACTTTATTAATATCTGTCATTTGCTCAAAGTCGTCATAGCAATAATGGTACATCCATTTCATTACCTGATCGGCACGAAAAGGTTTTTCACCCATATCGAGGAAAAATTGACGCATTTGCTTACGGTTAAGGTCGAGCAAATTGATTTTACCGTTTTTCTTTTCAGGAGTGACAGATACGGCGGAGGTTGAAGATGGTACGGTTGCGTTAAGTTGGGACATTTTTTACATCGCCTCGTTGTTACACTTTCGGCTCTGTGCTGATTTTATTTCAGCACTATATTTCAGCACTAAGTTTTCATGCGGTGACTGCCAATTCAATGGTCATTCTATTCCAATGATATTGGATTCCGTCATATATCTTCTTCTATCTTCTTCATCTTGCCAATTACCATTTGTTGGCGACGAGTTAAAATCTATTAAGCATAAAATGTCGATGAGATCGAACGAACATTGAAATAAAATAATAAACACCCCACTAAATAAAATCAGTGAGGCGCGACATTGTACAAACTTTACTGTTTAGATGCTACGAGTAACTGGAGTCTCAGTAACGAGGGAAAATCTCATCATCACTGAAGAAGTAAGCAATTTCACGGTTTGCGGATTCGATAGAATCTGAACCATGGACAGCGTTTTCAGTAAAGCTGTCTGCATAGTCTGCACGCAGAGTACCGGCCAAGGCGTTATCAGGATTAGTTGCACCCATCAGATCACGGTGACGCTGAACTGCGTTTTCGCCTTCCAGAATCTGTACCGTAATTGGACCTGAGGTCATGAATTCCACCAGACCATCAAAGAAAGGGCGGCCTTTGTGTTCAGCGTAAAAACCTTCCGCTTGTTCGCGGGTCAAATGCAGCATTTTAGCCGCGATGATTTTAAACCCTGCACTTTCAAAACGGGCATAGATAGAACCGATAACATCTTTCTTTACTGCGTTAGGTTTAATAATGGAAAAAGTACGTTCAATCGTCATTCGATAACCTCTTTGGCACTTTCAGCGATGATTCATTTTAATTTTTACGCCCCTGAGGAAAACTGAGGAGCAAATCTACCCTGTATCTGACAGGAATAAAAATAGGCGTTGATTATAGGAGGAGGCTTTCTGCTTGCCTACAAAAACACAACATTTTATTAAAACTTTATTAGCGAAAATTATTATTTTTTAGCATAAATCACATTTTTACTCAGTTACACACAACAAGATAACTCGAGTTAACTGGATTTATAGATATCTCACCTGAATATTAGGCAAAATAAAAAAAACGAGTTTTGGCCTTCCTTTGCCCTATTTCTATGTAAATCCATTACTGGCACTGATGATACTTGTTATTTTGCATAACCAAGGAACAGAAAAATCTTCTTTGAGATGATAAACAGATTGATTTTTATTGGTTGATCACAGGAATGGTATCCCGCAGCCAGCTACCTAATTTGCGTTGGTAGAAAGGTTGGGTATGCTGAATCAGATAATGGCTGATCCCCCTTTCTTTTTCATCAAGCAGACAAAAATCGACCGAATCGTCTTCGTCAAGGTACTCGCAAGCCAGCTCACCTGCTTCTTGAATCATTAAATTAATTTTATTTCCTGCCGTGGCTTCACTGAATTCCAAGCCAATTAATAAATTGGGCTTTTCATCCACATTTTTATCTTGAGCCATGACCAGAAAAGCGCGCCGAATAGGTTTATGCTGTTTGAATAAATCAATCAACGCTTCAATAAGCCGAGCAGGTTGTTCCTCGGGCTGGCTGAGAGTAATTCTGCTTCCACTTGGAACCTTTATTTCGGTAACGGCATGCCCATTTGATAAACGCATGAAAATCTCCGAACAGTGCTGTTTGAACTGAAGTTAAGCATGTTGAAAGGTTAAATCATAGCCCCTCTTATGAGGAGCTATCAAAATAGATGAATGAAAAGTTACTTAATTTAAGCTTTATTCCGCTTTAGCTAGCAATAAATTAGCAATAGTACGTACACCATATCCCGTTGCACCGGCTGCCCATTGCTCTACAGCAGACTTACGATAGGTTGCCGAACAGTCAATATGTACCCAACCTTTTTTGTAGTTCTCTACAAAGTGGGACAGGAATGCTGCCGCAGTACTTGCTCCCGCTGAATGTGAAGGTGACGCAATGTTGTTCAGTTCAGCAAAATTGGATGGCAATTGGCTGCGATGGAATTCAGCCAGCGGTAAACGCCAGAATAATTCATTTTCGCTATCAGCCGCAGCCAGTAACTCGGAGACCAATTGATCATCAAAGCTGAGTACAGAATGGTAATCGTTTCCGACCGCTGTTTTTGCGGCTCCGGTCAAAGTTGCTGCATCAATAATAAGGGGTGCTTCTTCCGCACTGGCATCAATCAAGCCATCAGCCAGAACCAGACGCCCTTCCGCATCGGTGTTCATCACTTCAACGGTTTTGCCGTTGCGGTAGTTAATGATGTCACCCAATTTGAAAGCGTTGCTGCTTACCATGTTGTCTGCAATACACAGGAACAATTTTACACGATGCGTCAAGCCACGGCTGATTGCCAAAGCCAATGCACCTGTTAACGTTGCCGCACCGCCCATATCCGATTTCATGGAATCCATAAAATTGGAAGGCTTGATGCTGTACCCACCGGAATCGAAAGTAATGCCTTTACCGACCAGACATGCAAAAACAGGTGCTGTTGCATCTTTTGTTGGATTGAAATCTAATGTCAGAAAAACAGGGTCACGGAAAGAACCACGACCGACAGTATGTACTCCCATGTACCCCTGTTCACGCAGATCATTTCCTTTGATGATTCGGTAACTAACGGCATCGCCCGCTACACCACTCAGTAAATCAATGGCACACTTTGCAAGCTGTTCTGGCCCTAAATCTTCAGCAGGGAGGTTGACGGTATCGCGTACCCAATCAACAAATTTGATTCTTCTTTCCAATTCTTGTTTTTCCATTACGGGCAGTTGAGGCCACTCAATTGTACGCAGCCCCTTAGGAGAACGGAAACCTGACCAGAATGACCAACTTTTTTCCAGATCCCAACCTTCGCCCGCTAGAGCAACATTGCGGATTCCTTGCCCATCAACCTTACGTCCTGCGCATTGGACTGCCCCTAACTTTCCATTGCCTTCCAGATGGATAGTAATCCCTTGCTCACTGGAACTGATTAGTGCTTTTTCACCCCAGCAAGCGTTAGCTGGCTCATAAGACAGTGTTATCGGCATAATTTGCTTTGTCATTTTTTCTCGCTTCTTATCTTATTTGTTGACTGTGTTACATCGCTTACTGTTTTAGTTATACAGTAAGAGGGATTAATATAAAAAAACTGGCGTTTGCCAGTTTTTCATTAAATGCAGACTATGCCAAGCTATTGAGCAAGTATCAGTGAGGTTGCGCATTTTTTGTCTTAAGCAAATTTCACGCTACTCATATTCATCCAGCCATACCAACAAAATAGCTTCCAGTATTTTTTCGTTAGATTTCTGTGGATCATCATTAAAACCATCCAGTTCACAAACCCATTCATGCATATCGGTGAACCGCACTGTTTTTGGATCCAAATCCGGAAATTTATCATACAGTGCTTCGCCAATATCACGGCTGTCAGACCATTTCATTTTCCGTTCTCCGTCAGTGCTCACGTGCATGGTTAATGGTGTATTTAGGGATTTCAACAATTAAATCCTCATCGGTCACTTTGGCCTGACAACTCAAACGACTTTCAGGCTCAAGCCCCCATGCTTTATCCAGCATGTCGTCTTCCAGTTCAGAGCTTTCCTCCAGTGAATCAAACCCTTCTCTGACGATGCAGTGACAAGTGGTACACGCGCAAGATTTTTCACAAGCATGTTCAATCTCAATTCCATTACGCAGTGCAACATCCAGAATTGATTCGCCTTCCTGTGCGTCCAATACTGCACCTTCGGGGCAAAGTTCGTTATGAGGTAAAAATACAATTTTAGGCATAATTAAATTTCATCCACAGAGTGACCCGCCAAAGCCCGGCGGATTGATGTGTCCATACGACGCGCGGCAAACTCTTGCGTTCGCTTGTCCAATTGCTTAATTGCCCTTTCAATCGCATCAGAGGACGTTCCCTGAACACTGTCAATTAATACTTGCACGGCTGCATCAATGGCAACCTGCTCTTCTTCACTCAGCAAATCAGCATCTTTTTCCAGCGCACTCGTTAAGCTTTCCAGAACCCGGGCTGCTTCAACTTTTTGCTCAGCCAATTTACGTGCTTCAAGATCGTCCTGCGTGTTAGCCATAGAATCTTTCAGCATACGGGCAATTTCCTCATCCGATAAACCATAGGAAGGTTTTACCTGAATGGAAGCCTCAACACCGGTGGATTTTTCCAGTGCGCTGACACTCAGCAAACCATCGGCATCGACCTGAAAGGTCACGCGGATGTGCGCACCACCAGCCGGTAACGGAGGAATACCGCGCAGTGTGAAACGTGCCAGTGAACGGCAATCATTGACCAATTCTCTTTCGCCTTGCACCACATGGATGCTCATGGCGCTTTGACCATCTTTGAATGTGGTAAATTCTTGCGCTTTTGCGACAGGAATAGTGGTATTACGTGGAATGACTTTTTCAACCAATCCACCCATTGTTTCCAAGCCAAGTGACAGTGGAATCACGTCCAATAGCAGCATTTCACTGTCAGGTTTATTTCCGACCAGAATGTCTGCCTGAATTGCTGCACCCACAGCCACTACTTTATCCGGATCAATAGAGGTCAAAGGCTCTCGATTAAAAAATTCACCCACCATGCTGCGCACGAGTGGCACTCGTGTTGAACCACCAACCATAACAACTTGCAGAACTTCATCTGCTGTTACGCCCGCGTCTTTCAGTGCCCGACGGCAAGAAAGCTGTGTACGTTTAATAAGAGACGTAATCAGCTCATTGAATTTAGTACGAGTGATGCTGCCTTGCCAGCCAGCAATGCTGATTTCCGCGTTATCTGCTTCACTTAAGGTAATTTTGGTTTGAGTGGCAATATCCAATATTTGACGCTGCAATCCGTGATCGTTATCAATAATGCCAGCCTGCTCACGCATCCAATTTGCCAATAGCCAATCAAAATCATCACCGCCCAGCGCAGTATCGCCCCCAGTTGCCAACACTTCAAACACCCCCCGGCTGAGGCGGAGAATAGAGACATCGAAAGTTCCGCCACCCAGATCATAAACAGCAATGATACCTTCCTGACCGGAATCAAGACCATAAGCAATGGCTGCGGCTGTCGGTTCATTCAAAAGGCGCAAAACATGCAATCCCGCCAAACGTGCGGCATCTTTAGTACCTTGACGCTGCGCATCATCAAAATAAGCAGGAACCGTGATAACAACTCCATCAAGTTTACCATCCAAGGTTTCTTCTGCCCGTTGTGTCAACGACTTGAGTATTTCAGAAGAAACCTGAATAGGGTCGACCAAACCCGCTACAGTGTTGATCAACGGCAAGCCGTTTTCACTCGCTTGAAGCTGATATGGCAGATTGGGATAACGCTTCTGAATATCAGCCAAAGAGCGTCCCATCATACGCTTGACTGAACTCACAATATTGACAGGATCTGATGCAGCCTGTTGGCGGGCCTGCCAACCAACCAGAATCTCTTCTTTGCAATATTGTACAACGGAAGGAAGCAAGTGACGGTTTTCACTATCTGCCGGATCTGCCAGAGTTTCCGCCTGTCCACTGCGGACAGTCGCAACCAGAGAGTGAGTTGTGCCAAGATCAATCCCCGCCGCCAGACGACGCTGATGCGGTGCGGCAGATAAACCAGGTTCGCTGATTTGTAATAAAGCCATGTGTGCCTCTTTAAATCTATTCAGCCGAAACTTATTCAGCTGAAATTCATTCAGCCAAAAGCTATTCGAATCAATGCCATTTAGCTAAAAATCATCCAGCAACCGTTCTTCAAGTTGTTCAACCTGCTGTTGCAATTTATCTAAAAAGTGTAATTTACGGACTGTATCGGCTGCAATTGACCATTCGGCAGCATCTAACTGCTGTTCCATCTGCTCACTACGAGTTTTAATCATTTTATTCAGGCGAGATGAAAAGCCGGATAGCGCTGTTTCTGGATCTGAACTATGCTCAATGGCATCAAGCTCTTCGCGCAACTCCAGCTGCTGCATCAGGAAAACGGTATCCTGCATCGTGTGCTGTTCGTTGGATAGATCGAACTCTTGTTGAAACAGTATATATTCTGCGCGCTTCAGGGGATGTTTCAGCGTCTGGTAGCCAGAATTGATGGTTGCGGCTTGTTGAAGTGCCAGCGTTTTTTCACGTTCTGGCTGGGTGGCAAAACGATCAGGATGAAACTGACGTTGCAATTCCTGATAACGGGTTGCCAACAGTTCACGGTCAATCGCATAACGCGCAGGCAGCCCAAATAAAGTAAAATAGTCCATAAGTTACTCTTGATTTCGCAAAGTACATAGTTTCGTAAAGTACATAGTTTCGCAAAGTGTGGAGTCAAAAAACGGGGTTAAACGTGGAAACTTTCCCCACAACCGCACTCACTGGAAACGTTGGGGTTGTTGAATTTAAAGCCTTCGTTCAGGCCTTCTTGAACAAAATCCAACTCCGTACCATCAAGATAAAGGATGCTTTTACCATCAATGATAACTTTCACACCCTTATCTTCAAAAATTTGATCTTCTTCATTAACCACATCAGCAAATTCAAGCACATATGCCATACCTGAGCAGCCGGATGTTTTCACTCCCAAACGCAACCCGACACCTTTTCCCCGATTGTCGAGGAAGGACAAAATACGTTGGGCTGCACTTTCTGTCAGGGAAATTGACATACAACACCTCACTTTAAAACTAGTAAAGGTGGATATTGAATCAATATCCACCAGAATTATTTTCTATTCTTTTTGCGAAAAGAGTTATTTGGCTTGGCGCTTGCTTTTGTAATCAGCAATAGCGGCTTTGATCGCGTCTTCTGCCAAAATAGAGCAGTGAATTTTCACTGGTGGCAGTTCTAACTCGTCAGCAATCTGAGTGTTTTTAATTTCCTCAGCCTGTTCCAACGATTTACCTTTCATCCATTCCGTGACCAGAGAGCTGGATGCAATCGCAGAGCCACAGCCATAGGTTTTAAAACGTGCATCTTCAATGATGCCTGAATCGTTGACCTTTATTTGCAAACGCATGACATCACCACAAGCCGGTGCTCCTACCATGCCACTGCCAACTGAAGGGTCTTCACTATCGAATGAGCCAACATTACGTGGGTTTTCGTAGTGATCAATTACTTTGTCGCTGTAAGCCATTTCGTTACTCCTGAAACCGTCTGATTAATGATGAGACCATTCGATGGTGCTGATATCCACACCCTGTTTGAACATTTCCCACAATGGAGAAAGATCGCGCAAATGACCAATCGCGTCGTGAATCAACTTGATTGCGTAGTCTATTTCTTCTTCTGTGGTAAAACGCCCCAAAGAGAAACGAATAGAACTGTGTGCCAGTTCATCATTCATGCCCAATGCACGCAGGACATAAGAAGGTTCTAAGCTCGCGGAAGTACATGCTGAGCCAGAAGAAACTGCCAGATCTTTCAATGACATCATCAATGACTCACCTTCAACATAGTTGAAGCTGGCATTTAGAATGTGTGGCGCTCCCAGTTCCAAATCCCCGTTCAGGTAAACTTCTTCAATATCTTTGATTCCGTTCCACAATCGCAGACGCAGACCACGCAGGCGCTGAGCTTCTGATTCCAGTTCTTCTTTAGCGATACGGTAAGCTTCACCCATGCCAACAATCTGGTGAACAGGCAATGTCCCTGAACGCATTCCGCGCTCATGACCACCGCCGTGTTGCTGAGCTTCAATACGAATACGGGGTTTACGGCGGACATACAACGCACCGATACCCATCGGGCCATAAAGCTTATGAGCTGAGAAAGACATCAGATCAACTTTCAGTTTGCTGAGGTCAACAGGCAATTTACCCACACTTTGGGTTGCATCGACATGGAAAATAATGCCACGGCTGCGGCACATTTCGCCAATGGTCATGATGTCCTGAACAATACCGATTTCATTGTTGATGTGCATGATGGAAACCAGAATTGTATCTTCACGCATGGTGGCTTCCAGCTCTTTCAGATCAATCATGCCATTGCTCATTGGTGCAAGGTAAGTTATCTCAAAACCTTCACGCTCCAACTGGCGACAAGTATCTAAAACCGCTTTGTGTTCAGTTTTGCTGGTAATAATGTGCTTGCCTTTTTTCTGATAAAATTTTGCAGCACCTTTAATAGCAAGGTTATCTGATTCTGTAGCGCCTGAAGTGAACACAATTTCACGTGGGTCTGCACCAATCAAATCAGCAATTTGATTACGCGCAATATCAACCGCTTCTTCAGCCTGCCAGCCAAAACGATGGGAACGGGAAGCTGGGTTACCAAAAATCCCGTCCATTGTCAGATAATTCATCATCTTTTCAGCAACACGCGGATCAACGGGTGTTGTTGCTGAATAGTCCAAATAAATGGGTAATTTCATTGCTCACATGCTCCGTAAGACACTTTTAATACTTTTATTTGCCACAACAAGTGTTTGCCACAAGATTACGCACGCAGATTAACGTTAATCGTCTCTTGAGGTCTGCCGTTAGGTGTACGTCGCTTATCGCTGTCTTGACGATCAGCTACGTCTAATACTTCTTGGTGCTTCACTAATTCGTCTAAACTGATGCTGCTCAGGAAACTCGTAATACGATCACTGAGATCACGCCATAAAGCATGAGTCAAACAACGATCACCGCCCTGACAACCTTCCTTGCCCTGACAACGAGTCGCATCAACTGATTCATCAACAGCTGAAATAACTTCGGCAACGAAAATCTTGCCTGAATCTCTGCCCAGCAAATAACCGCCACCCGGACCACGGACGCTAGAAACCAGACCATTTTTACGCAGGCGGGAGAATAACTGCTCCAGATAGGAAAGTGAAATTCCCTGACGCTCAGAAATGTCGGCTAATGGTACCGGCCCTTCTTGTGAATGCAACGCCACATCTAGCATGGCAGTTACCGCATAACGTCCTTTTGATGTCAGTCTCATAACAAAAACTCCATGGTGAAATATGGGTCAAATTGTGACATTCCCGAGTATTTTAGTCAACTATTTAACCTACTATTTTACTCAACTATTATTTGATTGATCTTCATCTTCTTCACCCGTGTTTCTCGGTTGTTTCTCGCGACACTAACCCGCTGTATTTAAATTATTTTTTATCCCATTTCTGCATGGAAGTTAGTATACCACGCAGGATATTCAACTCCTGAGTTTCTGGCCGTGCCCGGGTATAAAGCCGTCTCAGCTTGTTCATTATCTGACCGGGGTGCGCTTTGCGAATGAAACCGGATTCGCTCAATACCTGCTCAAGATGCTGGTAAAAACGCTCCATATCCTCGATAGGTGGATATTCAGTTTCATGCTCTGAAAAAGCGGCTTTGTCTGGGTCTGGCTGTTCCTGATCCTGAAATGCAAGGTATGCCATGCGAATTTCATAGCTGACTAATTGTACAGCCATTGCCAGATTCAGAGAACCATATTCCGGATTGGTTGGAATATAAAGGTGATAATGACACTTTTGCAGTTCTTCATTCGTCAGGCCAACACGTTCCCGGCCAAATACAATCGCAACTGGAGAGCGGCTGGCCACTTTGACACAGCGTTCACCACATTCACGTGGTTCGACGATTGGCCAGGAAAGGGTGCGTGAACGGGCACTGGTTCCGATAACCAATTCACATCCTGCCAATGCTTCGTCCAACGTATTCACAATCGTTGCATTACCAATGACATCACTTGCTCCGGCTGAAAGCGCGATGGAGTGAGAATCAGGTTGAATAAGCGGATTCACCAGATACAGATTGGATAATCCCATTGTTTTCATGGCCCTGGCGGCTGATCCCATGTTACCCGTGTGGGAAGTTTCTACCAGAATAATGCGGATATTCTCTAACATGACGGCTTTTAGATTCGGTATAATAGTCGAATATCTTAACACAGCATTAGTCATTTTGCCGAACTACTGCTATACTTCGCGCCGATTTGTTTCCCGTTCTTTAAAATTCTGGTGGAAGATACCCCATGCATCCTATGCTAACCATTGCTATACGCGCAGCGCGTAAAGCCGGCAACTATATTGCCAAGAGCTACGAAACCCCTGATGCCGTAGAGGCAAGTCAAAAAGGCAGTAACGATTTCGTCACCAATGTTGACCGTGAAGCAGAAGCGCTAATCATCGACATTATTCGCAAGTCTTACCCTAAACACACTATTATCACCGAAGAAAGCGGTGAGCATTTAGGTGAAGAAGACGATTTCCAATGGGTTATCGATCCACTGGATGGCACCACCAACTTTATTAAACGTCTCCCACATTTTGCTGTTTCCATTGCCGTGCGCATTAAAGGCCGCACTGAAGTGGCTGTAGTTTACGATCCAATGCGTAATGAACTGTTCAGCTCAACACGTGGTCAAGGTGCTCAGTTGAACGGTTATCGCCTGCGTGGTTCTAAAAGCCGCGATCTGGAAGGTACTGTTCTTGCTACTGGTTTCCCGTTTAAAGCAAAACAGCACACTATCCCTTACATGAATGTGCTGGGTAAATTATTTGACCGCTGTGCAGACTTCCGTCGTACAGGTTCTGCGGCACTGGATATGGCATATGTTGCTGCCGGACGTGTAGATGGTTTCTTCGAGATCGGTCTGAAACCTTGGGATTTCATGGGCGGAGAATTGCTGGTACGTGAATCCGGCTGTATCGTCACTGATTTCGTCGGTGGTCATAACCATATCAACTCCGGCAATATCGTTGCAGGCAGTCCGCGTATTGTTAAAGACATTTTGTCTCACATGCGTGAAGAATTAACGGAAGCACTGAAACGTTAATGATAAAATAAATATAATTTGCGTAATGTCGGTTTCAGGGCAGCGATTAAAGTGCCCTGAAATTTTTATGAGATTTTTATTTGCGGCAAACAGGAATATACAGACCGCCACCGTCGGGATTACTACTGCCACTATGCCCAATAATATTATCAACTAAGTTTACAACGGCTATATTTTTGGCTGGTGCCTGTGGAGCATATTCTGAAGTCCAGATATACCCGTCGTCTTTCAAGTTGCAGCTTTGTTGGCTGCGCTCACTCACCCCAGTCACATAGTTAGCTATGCTCTTGGGGGTTCATTCCCTTGGGGGTTCATTCCCTTGCCGTCGCGCTGCATCTTGAAATCCATTGGGTATAGTAAAATTGGCGATATTATTAACTGGCCAACCATATGCAGTATAAAAATTAATACAGCGGCAAGGTCAGCAGATAATGGGTGCCACCACGCACGGATTCAGCCACTTGCGCAAAAATATTTATTCATGCCATTTGCTTGAGGCGATGCCGCTGTTTATCTGTCCACTGCTTAATGGATATTTAATGAAAAAGCCATTCCTTTTCAGAAATGGCTTGGATTGCTGATATATTGATCTTTTTTTCTGTTCGATATCAATATATGTCTGGTGCAATTTATATTAGATACAATATATCTTAGATACTATAAACCTAATATTGTTTCCGCTACACAGGAATATTGATTATTCATTTGAACTTTAGGGGGGGTAAAGCAATCCTCTAAAAACCAGTCGACAGGGGTATTCAAAGCAATAGCAATAGAGACCAGATGTTCCAGACTAATTTTATTGGTTCCGCGTTCATAACGTGACAATTGCTGATGACTCACTTCAATTTTGTCTGCCAACTCTGCTGCTGTTACTCCAATTTCTTTTCTTTTCATTTGGATTCTTTTTCCTACCCGCATACTGACGTGCATAATATTTTACTCTCAGTTTAATTATAACTTAATAAAATGATTGCAGTTCCTTCATACTTACCTGCTCTGGGTTGTGAAAGCGCATGTAACTGTGATGTCAGCGTAAAACTCTTGGGAGCAAAACCTTTTTCTACAAAAATACGCGCTCCTTTTAATCCTTCTTTATCCTCAACCTTCAATGTGGAATAAAGTTTCTGTCCGGAGTCCAAATATATTTTTTCTTGTCGGTCTTTTGACATGCCTAATACTGTTATTTCTCCCGCAAGATTACATCTGACATATCCAGTGGCCTGACGGGTAGCATTATTTACTTCTGAAGCTGTTAGCTCCCCGTACGAAATTTCAGCAGGGACATCAATGGAACAGGACTGTCTCGGTGGTGGTAATTTGCCGCAAGTTGAACCAGGATACTGCCTGGCATCACCAAAGCGGGAAGATGTCGTGTGAGCATAAAACAGCCCTATACATTTAGAATCCAGGGGCATAATCGGAAACCTTGTTTTGAAAGGTAAAGCAAACTTCTTTTTATAAGCTCTCATTACATCAGCAGTTGTCTGATATAGATGTGCATTTTTCAAACATGAATCGGTATCCTTACAAGCCCCCTGCATACCAGGGTTATTATCCTGATACTGTACATCGGGTCCGACATAACATTGGTTCCACCCATAACAAGGATTAGGAATACCTTCTTCCTCTGTCCAAGCAATTATTTCCATAGTCGCGTAAGTTCGACCCCTTTCTTCCTCAATACTAATCGGCATAACATAAGCCCCACCATAAACCTGTGTGGTACTTAATAAAAACAACAAGGCTACTAGTTTCAACAACGATTTTTTAATATGGCACATAACTTATTTTCCAAATGGCATCAAATTCTGGCTAAATATCGTAGATGAAAAACCAGTCAGCATGACTAGTCGTAATTAACTTCAAAAGTTGCAATTGCAGTAAATTCACCAATACCAATCTTTTTACTTTGAATAGCATTAGGTTCAGCTTGTACAAATGCCCGGAGTGGAATTACATTATTTTTACTATTGGCTAATAACTGGAATTCACTGGTTTTATTAAACGGCATTGGCGTACCATCAGTTTTTTCCATTCCAATCGCTAAGCCAGCCAAACTAAATGCTAATAAACCCGGTAATTCTTTACTTGTCTCACCTAAAAATTTAATTTTGAGTCTATTTGTAATGCGGGGATCACAATCCTCTAAACGCAAATCAAATTGTCGGCTTTCTGTACGGTGTTTCAGATAAAGATCGCTGTTAAGAATATTTCCAAAATCTACTTCCATATTTTGATCTTCTGTCTTAATAGAACATGTAGGAGCGAGTACAGTGAGCGTAATCCTGACATTTTGGCGCAGGTTATCGTTTGCATATGCGCTATGCTGGCTAGCAATGCCTAAGAGAAACAGTACCGACAATACATATCTGGATAGTTTGATACTTAACGAGTTCATTTCATTTACCCAACTTTATCCAATCACTTACCCAAAAGAAGGCTTATACCCGTCGTCTTTCAAGTTGCAGCTTTGTTGGCTGCGCTCACTCACCCCAGTCACATAGTTAGAGTCACATAGTTAGCTATGCTCTTGAGGGTTCATTCCCTTGCCGTCGCGCTGCATCTTGAAATCCATTGGGTATATACGACCCGGTGAGTTCTGGTTTAATGCCCTATCAACTTTTCAATTGATAAGACATCACCAAGACAACCCAATCAGATTTCATCAGTCACAATTTTTTTCACCACGCAATTATTGCCACTACAATTGAATGTTAACTGTGGACGTCCACCATAATCATTGACATAAGTCAGGACTGGTGAATTACCTAATGCCTTAATTGTTCCGCCAAGCTTTTCATTGCTTCTGGGTGCCAACATTAAAGGCTGGAATCCCTCGACACTATTTCCATTCACTTTGTTCGATGCTTCTGAAATAGTGACGTAATAAGGTGTTGGGTTATTCACCACATATTGATTTCCTTCACGGGTTAAAGTGAGTTTTTCCTGCCATGGATTATCAATATCAATACGACGTGCAATCACGGTTTCTGGGCGGTAGAACAACTTAATCCGTGTTTGTAAAGCAATTTGCAGCACATTCGGTTTCTCACTGCGTGGCGGAATTTCACGAACGTTAAAATAAAATAGACTTTCTTTGTCTTGTGGTAATTGAGCTATCGCTGGCAGTGTCTGAATTTTGACTTGACTCTTTTCTCCAGCTTCAACACGCTGTACTGGTGGAACAACCACAAGCGGGCCATTGATCTTATTTCCCTGTTCATCTTCAATCCATGCCTGTGCCAAATAAGGCAAATCAAGATGCTGGTTTTCAATGTTCAGACTGACTGATTTCATCTCCCCATTAAAAATCACGCGAGTACGATCCAACGCCAGCGCTGCCATTGCCTGATTAATTGATATCAAGCCCGTTACCGTTACGGCTGTTATCATTAGAATTTTTTTCAGTTTCATAGTGTCATTTGCTCATACTAAAAAGAGGCTCATATTTATATTACTGAACCAGCTAATAACTGTACTTTTTTATTTCAAAAAATTATAATGCTTTATTTAATAACGATTTTTTTGATCAAACCATTACATTTTACTTACCATCACCCATTAAAAACTGACAAGGTAATAAAAGTGAAGATAAAGATTCTGCTGAAATTTCATCTGGCACCGTTATCTCACACTGGGCACTTCCATCCCAATGTATTGTCAGTTTTTCACCCTGATTCATTCCACTCAGGTAAGCAAATCCATCATCACTTAGAATCCCGATTTCCCGTTGGGCTGCATTCATAACAGATGCCCCGAAAGGAGGGAATGAACCATCAGGCAGACGAATAACCGTCATTGCTTTAATGCCTGACATCACCTGAAATTTGCGATAACCAATCGCGCCTTCTGTCAGTGTTGCTTGCTGCACAGACCGCAGTGCTTCCACATCATCCGGCAGGTTATCTAAGTCAATATGTGCCTTATTGCGATAATAGTGGTTCACATCTGTCAGCACTGCTTTTCCAAAGTGATTGGTATGTACCGCTGAACCGAATCCCCGGATAGGAACATTGCTGACACCTTCCGTATCTACCATCAGACGAGTCGCACCGGGCATATTGGTGCGATGTAGGGCAGCACCTTTTGCTGTTACAGTTATTCCACCTTGTAGACCAAGTGCAGCGGCAGTATTGCCACCATCCTGATAACTGGCACTAGCTGTCAGTAATGTTTTATCGCCATAATGGGTGTAATAGCCATCGGCTGATGCCCTGCCGCCAATAGTTGTACCCGCTGAAATGCGATAGTTATTGCGATCATCAATGCGATCAAAATACCCCACTGTATGCGCGTTGCCCTGACGATTAACCATCCCGTTATAACTGAGAGTGGCGCTTTCTCCCCATGGAATGGAAAGGCTCAGGTACATGCCGTCATCTTTTTTATTATCAAAATTGTTGCGGTAGGCTGATAAGTTGACGTTGATGTTTTTATACCGCCCAATATCCAGATATTTGGATAGAGAGATGTTATAGCGATCGTTCGTTGGTCGGTTCCAGTAGGTTTGATGGCTATAGTTAAAATGGGCGTTAAGACCGATATCAGGGAATTGTTTATTGAAAATAATGGTATATAGTTCTTTTCCGCTATCAGAGGAAATATTGCGATAGCGGCGATCGATATACTGCCCCATGTTCATGAAATCACGTTCAGAAAAGCGATATCCGGCAAATGTCACTTGACTGTTGTATTCATCAAAACGTTTCGAATAACTGAGACGATAAGATCCACCTGTGAAGGTTTTATTCTCCCCTGATAGTTTTGCCCTTGATTCCGTCATGTCAAATGACAGTGCACCAAACATCATCAAGTCACGGCCGAGCCCCAATGACAAGGCGTTATAATCTCCCGCCGCCAAAAGGCCCCCATACAGTGACCAGCCGTTGTTAATGCCCCAGGAGAATTCCCCCAGACCAAATGCAGGTCCTTCCCGGCGATGTTTATCATTGATAGATTGCCCACCAATAAATTTATATTGCACTCGTCCAGGACGTGTCAGATAAGGAATGGTCGCTGTGTTGACCTGAAATTGCTGTACACCACCGTCTTGCTCTTCGACCCTGACATCCAGTGTTCCTGATACTGCATCTCTGAGATCCTGAATACGGAATGGACCGGAAGCAACCTGAGTTTCATAGATAACCCTTCCCTGCTGGCTGATAGTCACCCTAGCATTGGTTCTGGCAACACCAGTAACTTCAGGAGCATAGCCACGCAAATTCGGTGGTAACATATTTTCATCAGTCACTAGACTGACGCCGGTATAGCGGAAGCTATCGAAAATATTAGAGTTGAGGTAATCCTCTCCCAATGTTAATTTCGCTTCCAAACGTGGAATTGCACGATATACGTAGTAACGACTCCAATCCCAATCACGTTCTCTTCCACCAGAATGCCCTAATTTATTATCTTTGGATTTGAAGCGGTTATATCTGGCCTGCCAATCAGCCCGAAAGCGCCACGCCCCAGCGTTGATACCCGCGATTCCGTTAGCACTGATCTGCTGGTTGTTTCTACCCTGAGCTGGTTTGGATGTTTGTGCGTTTAAGTTGTAGTCAAACAACAAACCACAAATTCCTTCATCCCAGCGCGAAGGTGGGTCCCAGTCCGGTAAGTCATATTCCAGATAGATTTTAGGAACAACTAAATACAGTGTATAAGTAGCCAGTTCACCTCTGGCTGATATACCTGGCAATGTATTGATATCAAGGCATTTTCCATCATTCTGCCATCCCAACTTTTCTATCCATTCCCGTTTCAAAGTTATTTGCTTAACTAATTCAGGGGGTATACAGGCTTCACTAGCTTGTGGATCATCTTCTGGCGCAATGAAATCAATAGAATACGTATCAGGAAATTCATTCTTATTCATCCGTACAGCCATAATATAATTACCCGGCATGATATAACCCGCACGTGCAAATTTCTCCAAATCAATACTGGAGCGTTCATTAATATCCAGCGCGCCTGTATTAAATTCAATCGATGGCTTAGAATAAGCTACTTGAATACCAGATAGCACAAACAGTAAAAAAGCAGAAAGAGGTTTAACTCCGAATGTTAAATGCCTTTTTTTTATTTTATTAATTATCTTTTTTTTATTAGTCACTTTATTTTTATTAAATAGATTTTTTCTCTCACTGTTTGCTTTTCTATTAATGAATGAAAAACCATAATTCATAGAATATGAAAACAAAGCCATAGCATCCTCTGAACAATGAATCGTTAATAATCCAGTTTTAATTTATCCTCTATCTATGTTACGTTCTCTGTCTGTGCTTCGCTGGTTTTACCATACCGCGGGAAGTAGAGGAAACATGTCACCATCGGTATGCCATTAAAAGTTATCTCAGAATGGAAAATTTTTATTTCCTGGATGCAGCCAATAGAGAACACCGTGGGTAGATTAAATAAACAAAAAAGTATTTCAATTCACTCTATAGAGACCGCTCCTATTAGTGGCACACTTTGCTAACTCAATTGTCAATAATATTGTGTGATTACACTCTGAGTAGTGAATTAATCTCAGAAATACCCCAGATATATTATCAGGAAACCCAATACCAAGGCGAAAACGAGCTTCCTGATATATACCCGTCGTCTTTCAAGTTGCAGCTTTGTTGGCTGCGCTCACTCACCCCAGTCACATAGTTAGCTATGCTCCAGGGGATTAATGAAAGGCTCCTGCCTTTCACCGGAGGCCAGCCTTTGGCTGGGCAAATTCGTTCCCGACGAATTTGTCATTCCCTTGCCGTCGCGCTGCATCTTGAAATCCATTGGGTATACAACCTAAAAATTACCAACTAATTTGCTATATTACAGGTAGTTTAAAGAGAAGTTAGCAATAGCGGTGAAGTTACCTGGAACAACTAAGTTTTTGCCTTCGCTATCAGATGCGCTAATACCTTGCAGGTAAGCTGCGAAATGCAGATCGTTGTTACCTTCAGACAAAGACATCACTTCAGATCTAGCCCCCAAGGGGATGAGTTTGCCGGCTGCATTAGTGATAGCAATTACAGCACCTTTTGCAGTTCCTTCAATACCCAACAGGCCTTGAGACGTTACACCATAATTGTTCTGCCCAGTGAAAGTCGTTACCAGACCATTTTTAGTTTGATCTGTACAGTTTTCTAATTCAATTTTGAAGAAATGAGATTCTGAACGACCGCCATCTTTAAGGATATGGCTAGAAATTTGTCCCAGATTAACTTCAACATTGTTATTTTTGATTGAGCAAGGTGCATCAATGATAGAACCAGTGAATTTCACTGTGCCATTACCTTGATTAACTGCATTTGCCGCACCAGCAGTTAAAGCCACACCAAAACCTAAAACCATCGCCAATTTGTTAAGTTTCATAATTTAACTTATGCCTTTAATTGTAAAATAGATACTAATAGCCAAAAATAAGCCGAAGCACAGAAATTAATTTCTGACACTTAGGCGAATGATTATTTAGTTTTTTGACACGATTCATAAGTTGTCAAAATGAACCAAACCGTCAATATAATTCAACAGAACATATTTTAAGTCAAATTTCAGACAATAAAACTAGCTATGTGCTTTAACGTCATATTAAATATAATTTTTTACAAAAATCACGTTTAATGAGTAGCATATTTTACTAGTATTTTTTTATTTTTAGATTATTCAACTAAATTATATCGAATGATGTTTAGTAGTTCAGAATTTTAATTGTCGTTGCTTTATTGCTCTATTTTGTCATCCTGAAGGTAGGCTTTATGGTATTTCATGGAAATAATAACAATATTTATATTTTAATGTTGAATTAATTGATTAAATAGAAATAAAACAAAGATATTTAACAAGAAAATATAATTACCAAGATAATTATTTATACAAAATATCAATCCTAAAAAATCATTTTGGTTTTGTTAAGTATATTATTTACATTCATTTTTTAATCAAGAAATGAATAAATAAAACATTTGATTAAATAGATATGTGAACTCTATTTTGAAGAAAACACCTATAATTAATATATGATTAAAAAATAAAAAACCCTTTCCAATATTGGAAAGGGCTTATCATTTTTTAATGAAATACTAAAACTATTTACGTTTTTTTAATTATCACCCGCCAAAATGGATTCAAGCGCAATCTCGATCATGTCATTAAACGTCAGTTGGCGCTCTTCAGCCGTCATTTGTTCGCCAGTACGGATATGGTCAGAAACAGTACAAATAGTCAGTGCTTTTGCACCAAATTCAGCTGCCACACCGTAAATACCCGCAGCTTCCATTTCAACGCCCAGAATGCCGTATTTTTCCATTACGTCGAACATTTGTGGGTCTGGTGTATAGAACAGATCTACAGAGAAGATATTACCAACGCGGGCATCAATATTTTTAGCTTTAGCTGCATCAACCGCATTACGAACCAGTTCAAAGTCCGCAATTGCAGCGAAATCGTGATCTTTAAAACGCTGACGGTTTACTTTGGAATCGGTACATGCGCCCATGCCAATCACAATATCACGGATTTTAACATCTTCACTGACAGCACCACAGGAGCCAATACGAATGATTTTCTCAACACCAAATTCAGTGATCAGTTCTTTGGCGTAAATAGAACAGGATGGGATGCCCATACCATGTCCCATAACAGAGATACGGCGACCTTTGTAAGTACCGGTGAAACCCAGCATACCGCGAACATTGTTAACCTGACGGGCATCTTCCAAGAAAGTTTCCGCAATATATTTTGCACGCAGTGGATCGCCCGGCATCAAAACAACATCAGCAAAATCGCCCATCTCAGCATTAATATGTGGGGTGGCCATAAGTTTATTCCTTGTTTTTATTACACGTATGTAAATGGATAAAAATCAAGGGAAGCCAATTGGCTTCCCAAAAAATTAAAACATCGCTTTGCCATAATCCATTGGCGATAGATTAAAATATTTTGCAACTGTCTGACCAATGTCAGCAAATGTTTCGCGATGCCCTAATGAACCGGGTTTAACTTTAGGTCCGTAAACCAGAACCGGAATATGTTCCCGAGTATGATCAGTTCCTTTCCAAGTCGGGTCACAACCATGGTCAGCGGTAAAGATCAGAATGTCATCCTCTTTAACCAGTTTCAGCATTTCCGGCAGGCGACGGTCAAATAATTCCAGTGCTGCCGCATAACCCGCTACATCACGGCGGTGGCCGTAAGAAGAGTCGAAATCAACAAAGTTGGTAAATACGATGGTGTTATCTCCTGCCTGCTCTATTTCAATCAGTGAAGCATCAAACAGAGCATCAATGCCCGTTGCCTTAACCTTTTTAGTGATACCCACGTTTGCATAAATGTCTGCAATCTTACCAATGGAAACCACTTCACCTTGTTTCTCATCAACCAATTTTTTCAGGATGGTTGGGGCAGGGGGTTCAACAGCTAAATCATGACGATTACCAGTACGCTGGAAGTTACCCGCTTTATCCCCGACAAATGGACGGGCTATGACACGGCCAATGTTGTATTCACCAATATTCAGCTCTTCACGAGCGATTTCACACAGTTCATACAGGCGATCCAAACCGAATGACTCTTCATGGCAGGCAATCTGGAAAACAGAATCCGCAGAGGTATAGAAAATCGGTTTACCGGTTTTCATGTGTTCTTCACCCAGATTATCCAGAATCACGGTACCGGAAGAGTGACAGTTACCCAGATATCCCGGAAGGTTGGCACGCTCAACCAGTCTATCCAGTAATTCCTGCGGGAAACTGTTCTCTTCGTCCTGAAAATAGCCCCAGTCGAATAAGACAGGGACACCCGCAATTTCCCAGTGACCTGATGGCGTGTCTTTACCAGAAGAAAGTTCACTCGCATAACCATAGGCACCAATAATGTCGGCATCTTTATCTAAACCAATTGGAAAAGTTCCACAAGACTCTTCCATCGCCTTACCCAATCCCAAACGGCTCAGATTTGGCAGGTGCAATGGCCCTTTACGGCCGATATCAGCCTCACCACGGGCACATTGCTCTGCAATGTGTCCTAAAGTGTTAGACCCCTCATCACCAAACTTTGTAGCATCTGCGCTTGCACCGATACCAAAGGAATCCAATACCATGATGAATGTACGTTTCATAATTTTCTCCTGCGTCAATTCACGCTATCAATGCGGAAACTGTCGGCTATTAAAATCTATTTTCGATTCTTATTTGGTTTATCCACTGATATCACTATTAGCATGAATCAGTGCCTGAGGGGTGTCTGCATTCACCTGCATATCCAGCGTAACAATATCACTCAGCCCCACACTGTAATTAATAGGATCAGTCGCCTTACGACGCGTCCTCCTCCCAATGCAACAACAGACATGCCTAACGCACGGGTATCCATTTGCCAAAAACAAAGCTACCTCCCAATCATTATTATTTGAAAAGAATGGCAGTAATGCATACTATTTTAGCGTGCATTTAATGAATTATTATTGATCTCAATAACCATTACTCTGCTTCTGGCTCTGGTGTCCAAGTGTGTTCAGCAAACTTCCCAATAAACTGGAAGCACCAAAACGGAAATGGCGAGAGTCAGCCCACTTGTCTCCCATAATGTGCCCAGCCAGAGCAAGATACTGTGCCGCTTCTTCGGCTGTGCGTACACCACCTGCGGGTTTAAAACCAACGTTGTCACCTACGCCCATATCGCGGATTACAGTCAACATGATTTCAGCACTCTCAAGTGTTGCATTAACGGCAACTTTACCCGTTGAAGTTTTGATGAAATCCGCACCTGCTTTGATCGAGATTTCAGAGGCTTTGCGAATCAGTTCTGCTTCTTTTAATTCGCCTGTTTCAATAATCACTTTTAGCCAGACACCTGATCCAGCACAGGCAGTTTTGCAGGCTTTTACCAAATCGAAACCAATCTGTTCATGACCAGCCATCAATGCACGATAAGGAAAAACAACATCCACTTCATCAGCACCATAAGCGATGGCAGCACGAGTTTCAGCCAGTGCAATGTCAATATCATCATTACCGTGTGGAAAGTTGGTAACAGTGGCAATGCGGATATCGGGGGTTCCCTGTTCACGCAATACCTTGCGAGCTACAGGAATAAAACGCGGGTAGATACAGACGGCGGCCGTTTGTCCGGCGGGGCTGTTTGCCTGACGACAAAGTGCTGTCACTTTCTCATCTGTATCATCATCATTAAGCGTAGTTAAATCCATCAGACTCAGTGCGCGCTGGGCGGCGGCGGTTAAATCGGTCATAAAACTCTCCAACGGTATTATTATCGTAACTGAATCAGTTCACATCTTCTTTTGTACGATTATTTTGAACAAACGTGGTTATCTTTAACAGTCACCGACCTTAACAATCAACATGTTCGTTTGTTAGCGAGCGGAATTAGTTCCTTGAAGATGCGGCTACGATAATACACGATGCAACAACCGAATTCCTTCTCTCCGCACTATTTTTGTGCAATCTTTCTGCACTATACTGGCTTTCTTAATGGCGTTGGGAAAAACAAATGCAGGTGAGATTTCTCACCTGCATTCAATTTGATACACGCTTACTGGGTGTTACGCTTCCTACGTTTTACAAAGAGAGGAAGAACCCGGCAATAGTTGCACTCATCAAGTTAGAGAGTGAGCCTGCCAATACAGCTTTCAAGCCGAAACGAGCAATATCGCCGCGACGGTTTGGTGCCATACCGCCCAAGCCGCCCAGAAGAATAGCCACAGAAGACAAGTTAGCGAAGCCACACAGAGCAAAGGAGATAATGGCTTTGGTATGTTCGGAAAGTACTTGCAGGCCTGCGGCCTGAACAACATTGTCAGGTTTCAGGTATTCACCAAAGTTCATGAATGCGACGAATTCATTGACTACCAGTTTCTGGCCGATGAAAGAGCCTGCAATAGTCGCTTCATGCCACGGAACACCGATCAGATAAGCAATTGGTGCAAAAGCCCAGCCCAGTACCAGTTCCATGGATAATTGAGGATAATCGAACCAACCGCCGATACCGCCCAGGATACCGTTTAACAAAGCGATCAATGCGGTGAATGCCAACAACATTGCACCGACGTTCAGAGCCAATTGCATACCAGATGCTGCACCTGATGCGGCCGCATCGATGATATTTGCCGGACGCTCTTCTGCTGCAACCAGTGACATCGCATCAGTAGTGTCATGTGTTTCTTCGGTTTCAGGCACCATCAGTTTCGCAAACAGCAGACCACCCGGTGCTGCCATAAATGAAGCTGCAATCAGGTATTCCAATGGAACACCCATAGAGGCATAGCCCGCCAATACAGAACCCGCTACAGAGGCCAAGCCACCGCACATAACAGCGAACAGTTCAGATTGGGTCATGGTAGAAATATAAGGACGAACAACCAGAGGGGCTTCGGTTTGACCTACGAAAATATTCGCGGTCGCAGACAAAGATTCAGTCCGGGATGTTCCCAGTATTTTCTGCAAGCCACCACCCAAGATTTTGATGATAAGCTGCATAACGCCCATGTAATAAAGCACGGCAATAAGTGAGGAGAAGAAAACAATTACCGGCAGAACACGCAGGGCAAAAACAAAACCACCGCCACCAAACAGTTCAAACATTTTGTCGGAAACCAATCCGCCAAAAATAAAGTCTGTTCCTTTCTGGCCATATCCAATCACATTGGAAACGCCTTCTGACATTCCTCCCAGAATGTCTTTACCAGCGGGCACATAAAGTACAAATGCCCCAATAGCAATCTGAATCAGGAAGGCGCCCAGGACAGTACGGATTTTAATAGCTCGATAGTTACTGGAGAAGAGTACTGCGATAAAAATCAGCACCGCCATCCCGACCAGGCTCATAAGGAGTTGCATTGGAAGAATCCCTGTTCACTGAATGAATAATAAAAAATATGTCAGTTTTTTTGTAATTTCCTACTGACATTGTGTGTGTGCTGATTATACCTAGTACTAAAAAGGAACAAGCAACTAACATCACAATTTAATACAGCAAAAAGTAATATAAAAACAAAAAATGAGATGTGCATCACATAAAGCCACCTGGTTTCGGTGGGATTAGATAATTTAGCGGGAAAAAAGGTAAAAAAAAGAATAAATAAGCAGAGAATATAAGTTAAACATTATTAATGTTTAATGAAAACCGATTATATAAATCCACAGCTAAAAAACTCAATGAGTTTTACCCATTAGAATCAGCCCAGTAAAAATAGTACTCTACTGTTATGATAAATTTGATTGGCAATCTCATCCGGTGATTCTGTACGCAATTCACACAGTCCTGAAAAAACTTGTGCAACTCTTTCAGGTCGATTGGGTTGGCCTTGGGATCCTGCCAGAGGCATATCAGGTGCATCAGTTTCCAACACTAATGATGACAAAGGTAACTGTGAAATAGTATTACGTGTCTTTTGTGCTCTGTCGTAAGTAATGGTTCCCCCTACGCCAATATAAAATCCCAGGCCAATAAAAGTCTTAGCTTGTGACAAGCTTCCTGCAAAACCATGAATCACACCAGTACGTGGCAATTTATGTTTTCGTAAAATTGCGGCCAATTGATCATGACTTTTTCTGGAATGAAGTATCGCGGGTAAATCATACTGTTTGGCCAGCTTCAACTGTGCTTCCAATAGACTTTTCTGCATCTCAAACTGCGGTTCAGGCATATAAAGGTCCAGACCTATCTCGCCTACCGCCACACATTTAGCGCTTTTTTTCTGTAATTGCCGGTTCAACTCATCCAAATGTGCATTTTGATGTTGACGGATATAAAGCGGATGTAAACCGAACGCAGTATAAATTGAAGGATAAGCCTCCGCCAATGCAGCAACCCGCTGGAAATTTATTTGGCTCACCGTGGGCACAATAATTTTTTCTACGCCTGCTTTTCTGGCTTGTTCCAGACTTTTTATTTCATCGCCAGCAAAAGGCGAAAAATCAAAGTGGCAGTGTGTATCAATAAACATCTAATTATCCAAATTATCCATCATGACCTGCTCTGTTGCCTGTGTGTTGTCTATCACATCAGAGACAGGTGCCCCCACTATCAGAGGATTGACGTGATTCAGGAAATAGTTCCGCCGAAAGCAGTTATGATTAACACTATCTGGATTCAATCCGCGGCGACATACACCATAGCTTTTACGTTCAATATGCCCAAATTTTCCGTCCACAAAAGTATGCCCAATAGTTGCCAAAAAATATCGCCCGCAGCGTCTTCCCAAATGATAATCCTGATTCAATACACTAATTCGGCTTCCCAATGCCATTGTCGCTAATGGGGCTGGCGGATAGATTTCGAAGATCTGCACATCATCCGGTGGATTTTCGATAAATTTTTGCGTCCGACGGTAACTGTTGGCATGGAGATTAACCATCTTAACCATTTTTTGCAGACTGCTGTCTTCCAACCAACGCTCCATGCGCTTGAACCACTGGGGTGTATAGTAAAGCTGTGAAGGAACTGTCCGAATTACAACAATTGTATCCGCACCACGGAGATAGGCTTCTTGAACGGGTATCGCATCGCAAATACCTCCATCTTGATAAACAACATCATCAAGGGTAACGCCATTACGATAAAATCCCGGAATAGCGCTGGAAGCCTTCAAGATGTCCATCCAATTTTTGTCATCAGGATGCAAATAATCAGGGTCAAAATTATCAGCACGACAAGCACACATGTAAAATTCACGTCCTGCATCAAATTGGCGTATTCCAACAGGGATATTAAGCGGTAATTGTTTGGATATGGTATCCATATACCAATCCAAATCGATCAGATGTCCACCACGAACAAAACGCAGGGGATTAAAAAAAGCGGGATCGGTTGTATAACGATTGATGATTTTACGTGCATAGCCCCGTTGACCACAAATATAAGCAGAAAGATTTTGGGCACCTGCCGACGTTCCGAGAAACAATTCAAACGGATTAAAACCAAGGCGAAGAAATTCATCCAAAACACCTGCGGTAAAAATACCTCTCTGGCCACCACCTTCACAAACGAGAGCAATTTTCCCAGGTTTGATCTGCGAGTTATAAGCCAAAGGTTCTATATTACCCAGCGTTATTGGAATATGTTTCCCCACTATTCTCCTCCTTTAAAAGCCAGTAACAATATCAAAGCATAATACATTTGCTGAATATCATGAGTATATTGTTAGATAAGTGATGCATTTGTTAACTTGTGTTAAACACTTTATATCCGGAATCTTCTGCTCATACTTGCCGTTTCTGCCTTGTAGTGAGCAATAACAAGTTCCCGATCCACTATCTTAGTTCGTATGCACTCTTTGTTCATGTAGCAATTTCTGAACCTGTCGAGACTTGCCTGAATACTAATATTTATTAAGGAGGGAATGTCATGTCTGAAGTCAGCCAAAGTCAGCCCAGGGATTTATAGCCTCATTGGGCAATATTCCGCCTGAATAAATGAAAATAAAAATAAAAAAAAAGAGTGGCTTATTATTAGCCACCCTTTTTAGAATGCCAGTTATTTCTTAATTTCTATAGTACTCTTAACAGATTTGACACCTTTCACGCCATGAGCAATTTCAGCAATTTTCGCTGCTTGATGTTTGTTTTTGACAAAACCAGAAAGATAGACAATGCCTTTTTCGGTTTTCACGGAAATTTCATTGCTATTTATTCCTTTGTGCTCCAGTAGCTTTCCTTTCACTTTTGCTGTGACAGCACTATCGTCCAAGTAAGCATCTGCATTCTGAAAAGTGTGATCTATTTTTTTCCCTGTATTGTCTATGGATTTATCGATTTTCTGCCCCTTACTTTCCTCCGTTTTTCCTGAAGAGGATTCGGTTGCCAGAGTATTACCAATAACGAGTACCGAGCCTAGAACAACAGCCAGTAGCGAATGTGCAAATTTGATATTTTTCATCCTACCACCTTTTTTAATATAAACTAGAACTGTACTAGAACAGTATGTCAATTAGACAGTAGTGATAAAATCAGCTTTACAAAAAATAACGAATATTTTCCTTAAAACAGAGAGTTATTCTTAAATTGAAGAATAATACAGAGAATATATATTGAAAATTAAGGGTCAACAGGAAAGTTGACCCGGAAAAATATTAATGTTCCCGTGTCTTACGGAAATCAACGTCAGGATAGCGTTCACTGGTCAGGTTTAAATTAACCATCGTAGGTGCAATGTAAGTTAAGTTATCACCACCATCAAGAGCCAAGTTCTGCTCATTCTTACGCTTGAACTCTTCCAGTTTCTTTACATCGCTGCATTCTACCCAGCGGGCGGTAGAAACATTAACAGGCTCATACAGTGCTTCAACGTTGTATTCACTCTTCAAACGAGCAACAACAACATCAAACTGAAGTACACCGACTGCCCCGACAATCAGATCGTTATTCATCAACGGACGGAAGACCTGCACCGCTCCCTCTTCGGATAATTGAACCAGACCTTTCAGCAATTGCTTCTGTTTCAATGGATCACGCAAACGAATACGGCGGAACAGTTCTGGGGCAAAGTTAGGAATACCGGTAAATTTCAGCTCTTCGCCTTGGGTAAAGGTATCTCCAATCTGGATCGTGCCATGATTGTGCAGACCGATAATGTCTCCCGGATAGGCATCCTCAACATGAGCGCGATCTCCTGCCATAAAAGTCAGGGCATCAGAAATAACGACATCTTTCTTGATGCGCACTTGGCGCAGCTTCATGCCTTTTTCATATTTACCGGAAACAACACGCAAAAATGCCACACGGTCACGGTGTTTCGGATCCATATTGGCCTGAATTTTGAAAACAAACCCAGTGAATTTTTCTTCACTTGCGGTGACTTTACGTGCGTCAGTCTGGCGAGGCATTGGAGTCGGAGCCCATTTAACAAGGCCATCCAACATATGATCAACACCAAAGTTACCCAACGCTGTACCAAAAAATACTGGTGTCAGTTCACCTTGTAAAAAAGCATCCTGATCAAATTCATGGGATGCTCCCTTGACCAGTTCCAACTCTTCACGCAATTGATTCGCCAGCTCTTCACCTATCGCCGCATCCAGTTCAGAATTATCCAGGCCCTTGATAGTGTGGACTTCCTGAATTGTATGACCTTGACCAGATTGATACAGATAAGTTTCATCAAGGTAAAGATGATAAACACCCTTGAAAGATTTACCGCAGCCAACAGGCCATGTAATCGGGCTACAGGCGATCTTCAGCTCATTTTCCACTTCATCCATCAGTTCCATCGGATCTCGGATATCACGATCGAGCTTGTTCATGAATGTCAGAATTGGCGTGTCACGCAGACGGGTAACTTCCATCAGCTTACGGGTACGATCCTCAACCCCTTTCGCGGCATCAATCACCATCAAACAACAGTCAACAGCGGTTAAAGTACGATAAGTATCTTCGGAGAAGTCTTCGTGTCCCGGGGTATCCAGTAAGTTAACCAGACAATCTGCATAAGGGAATTGCATCACGGAAGTAGTAATCGAAATACCGCGCTGTTTTTCCATCTCCATCCAGTCTGATTTAGCGTGTTGGTTAGAACCACGGCCTTTTACCGTACCCGCTTTCTGGATTGCCTGTCCGAACAGTAATACTTTTTCGGTAATAGTGGTTTTACCCGCATCTGGGTGAGAAATAATTGCAAATGTTCTTCGCTTAGCTAATTCACTAGCGAAAATGAGTTGTTGCATGTTGATTTTTCCAATTATGCACAAGGTTATGTACAGAAAATAAATTTGCGAAAATTTTACACTGATAGCGCCTCTTTGCAAAATACAACCTGCTCTCTTCTTTGCTCTCAGAACACTTGCCTAATTTAATCGATAAGGTCACGCCAAACGGTGTAGTTCCAGAAAATTTAGACTTAAAATCCGCAGGCGTGAATCTGCTGAAAAATAAACTATTGGGTCAATGATCCTTACGCCCGCCACATTTCATAATCTGTGGCGGGCAGCTTAATGTATCGTTTTTAAGTTAGTTATTCAGTGTAGAACGCAGGCGTTTTGCAGCTTCTACCATATTCGCCAATGATTGTCTGGTTTCTATCCAACCCCGGGTTTTCAGTCCACAATCTGGGTTTACCCACAAACGCTCAACCGGGATACGGTCAGCCGCTTTACGCAGTAGCGCCTCAATCCATTCAACACTTGGTACGTTTGGTGAGTGAATGTCATACACACCAGGCCCAATTTCATTCGGATATGAGAAGTTCTCAAATGAATCCAATAACTCCATATCCGAGCGGGAGGTTTCAATGGTAATGACATCTGCATCCAGCGCTGCTATGGAAGGCATGACGTCATTGAACTCGCAATAACACATATGGGTGTGAATTTGTGTATCATCCTGCGCGATTGCGGCACTCAGTTTGAAAGCATCCACTGCCCACTCCAGATAAGCCTGCCACTCTTCTCTGCGTAGTGGTAACCCTTCTCGCAATGCAGGTTCATCAATCTGAATGATACCAATACCTGCTTTCTGCAAATCATTAACTTCATCACGCAAGGCTAATGCAATCTGTTTAGCAATGGTTTCACGGCTGACATCTTCCCTTGGGAATGACCAACAGAGAATCGTTACTGGTCCCGTTAACATTCCTTTCACTGGCTTATCTGTCAAGGATTGTGCATACGTTGCCCAATCTACCGTAATCGCTTCTGGGCGGCTGATATCGCCAATGATTACAGGTGGTTTCACACAACGGGAACCGTAGCTTTGTACCCAACCATTTTGAGTGAAGACATAGCCATCAAAATGCTCACCGAAATATTCCACCATGTCATTACGCTCAGCTTCACCATGTACCAGCACATCCAGCCCCAGACTTTCCTGCTCTTGAATCGCCTGTTGGATATGTTCACTGATATTGGTCCGGTAATACTGACCATCCACTCGGCCTTTTTTGAAATCGAGGCGCAGACTGCGAATTTCCGTTGTTTGTGGGAATGAGCCAATAGTGGTCGTCGGCCACAATGGTAAGTTATAACGTTGACGCTGAAGTTTAGCACGTTCTGAATATGTCTGATTACGTTCACTGTCTTGCGGCTTGATTGCAGCAAGGCGCTCAGCAACAGCCAGATTGTTTACTCTGGTGGAATTTCTCCGGGCACGAATGGGAGCGCTATAGGCATCCAGTTCAGCCTGTTTACCACCTTCTGCCTCATTCAGTGCCTGTGACAGTAAAGATAGTTCCTCACATTTCTGTAATGCAAAAGCAAACCAACTTTTTACTTCTTCATCCAGCCCTGTTTCATCATTTAAATCAATCGGACTATGCAGTAATGAGCAAGAAGTACCAATCCACACATTTCTCTTACCTACCAATGGTGCGACAAGCTGATATTTTTCACTCAAATCTGCGCGCCAGACATTACGACCGTTAATCACGCCCAATGAAAGCAACCAATTTTCTGGCAAGAACTTATCCAGATTTTCAGGGGAATCTTTTCCTGCCACCAAATCAACATGCAGACCTTGTACTGGCAGTGATTTGATCGTTTCAATATTATGACCGATGCTATCGAAATAGGTCGTCAGCAGTAATTTCACTTGCCCCTCAAGCGCCTGATAAGCTGTTGGGAAAGCAGCGAGCCACTCTTCGGGTAATTCTAATACCAGCGCAGGCTCATCAATTTGTACCCATTCAACGCCGCGTTTTGCCAATTCAGCCAACACTTGTTGGTACACAGGAAGAATTTCCGTTAATAAGGAGAGGCGATCGAAAACTTTGCCTTTCACTTTACCCAGCCATAAATAGGTTACAGGTCCCAAAAGAACAGGTTTTATTTTATGCCCCAAGGCCAATGCTTCATCGACTTCATCCAGCAGTTGAGTCCAGCCGAGTTTAAATTCCTGTCCTTCCTGAAATTCAGGCACGATATAGTGATAATTCGTGTTAAACCATTTGGTCATTTCTGAAGCGGCAGCTGGTGTACCTGTTGGTGCCCTGCCACGAGCTATGCGGAATAGAGTATCCAGATTAATGGTACCATCTTCATTTTCATTTCGATGACGTGGTGGAACATTGCCCAATAATAGGCTTGTGGTCAATACTTGGTCATACCACGCAAAATCTCCAACAGGGACTAAATCAACGCCCGCTTCTTTTTGTTGTTGCCAATGACGTGCACGTAATTCACAACCCGTCTCCAGCAATTCTTGTTGAGAAATTTTGCCTGCCCAATAATTCTCTTGCGCCTTTTTTAGCTCTCTTTTCAAGCCGATACGTGGAAAACCTAATGTATGATTCAAAACCGTCATGTTGTCACCCGTGAAATTTTAGCCGTCTAGATGTTTACACTTCTATAATCAACAGGTAGTGTATAAACCACAAGCGCAAATTATTCATCATTAACTTGAAGGTTTTTCATGATCGAAATAAAACATTTAAAAACGTTACAGGCATTGAATCATTGTGGGTCATTGGCCGCTACTGCGAATTACCTGCATCAAACTCAATCCGCTCTTTCTCACCAATTCAGCGAGTTAGAACACCGTTTGGGATTCAAGCTGTTCATTCGTAAAAGCCAACCTCTTCAGCTAACACCTCAGGGTGAAGTGTTATTAAGGCTTGCGGAACAAGTATTGCCTTTGGTCACTGCTTCCCTGCGTGAATGCTATGAGCCAGAAAAGACTAATCTACGCATCGCTATTGAATGTCATAGCTGTATTCAATGGCTAACGCCTGCACTTAAGCATTTTCGTGAAAGTTGGCCGCAGGTTAATGTAGATTTTAAATCCGGTGTAACATTTGATCCTCAGCCAGCACTACAGCAACGGGAGCTGGATATTGTCCTGACATCAGACATTATTGCCGACAGCAATCTGCACTATACTCCACTGTTTGACTATGAAGTGAAACTAGTGGTTGCACCGGATCATCCATTGGCGAATAAACGCGATATTCACCCGCAGGATCTTGCTTCTGAAACTCTGCTGATCTATCCCGTCCAACGGCAACGGTTTGACATCTGGCGACGTTTTCTCCAACCCGCAGGGGTGACACCGACATTGAAAAGTGTCGATAATACCTTATTGTTGGTCCAAATGGTGGCAGCTCGTCTGGGTATTGCTGCACTGCCACACTGGACAGTAGAAACATTCGAAAGGCAAGGGTTAGTTGTAACCCAGACACTGGGAGAAGGATTATGGAGCAGATTGTACGCTGCCAACCGGGAAGGAGAACAACGCCAACCTGCCATTGATACATTTATTCGTTCCGCGCGCCAGCACGCGGTGGGCAATCTGCCATTGGTGAAACGGGTTTCAGTATCCAGCGATGATGCACCCAAAGTGAGGCAACAATCAGGCTGCCTCCAATGCTAAAGCTCTGCCAATCAGGGTGCTGCTGCCAAATTGCGAAATTAACCAACAACCCTGCCGGAACCAGCATATTATTCATAATAGCCAGTGTTCCGGCATCTACTTGGGTCGCACCATAGTTCCACATAAAGTAGCCAATACCAGATGCACCAACGCCTAACCAAATCAGAACGCCCCATTGTAACTGTGTTGTCGGTAGTTTTTGTGGATCGCCAAACAACAACCAACCAATGATAGCGACAACACACGCTCCCAAATAGAACCATGAGAAAGCGATTCGCTGCGGGATCGGATGGACTTCCATCAAACGCTTATAACCAACCTGACCAATGGCAAAGAAAATATTTGCCAATTGCACCAATATCAAACCAATCCAGAAAGATTCGCTTGGTCGGTCATATCGAATAATTGCGGCTCCCGCCACAGCCAGAAAAGAACTCAGAGCATAGCCCCAACGCAGCCGATTACGCCCCATCAAATCATAAATCAGAGTGACATAGAGCGGTGTCATGATGGTAAACAGCAAAAATTCTGCCACAGTTAAATAGTGATAGGCATGAAATACAAACAAATACATCACGCCAAGCTGACAAGCGCCGATTGCCATATATAACGCAATGACTTTCAACGATAACCCACGCCAACGCAAAAATGGCAAGAATACCATTGCAGCCAGAACTACCCTGACAAGCACAGAAAACCAGCTATCAACCTGACCAGAAAGATAAACGCCGATCAGGCTAAATGAAGCGGCCCATAAAAATGTTGTGATCGTTAACAGCCACATGATTTATTGATTTTTACCTACTTTTATTGTTCTTTTCCCACTAAAAGCGCTTCCAGCAAATCAAGATCATGCAGCAGCGTTTGTAGTGTCTCATTACTAACTTTACGAGTTGCACGCAGATGATACAGTTCGCCACGTTCAGCCCTTAATGCTGTTAAGCGGAAGCGTTGTTCCAACTCTTCAACCATCAGATTATGCTCGGCTTCATCCGTTCCGGCTGTACGCCGCCGCAAATAACCGGTAACACGGGAAGCAACCTCGCTAATAACCTCCGCATCCAGTTTTTCTTCAGTGTTGACAGACAAACGCTCTTCCATTTTATTCATACTGACAATCGCAACTTTAGCCATTGCAGCTTTTGCCATTCTGATTTCATTGAGATCAGCCATCTTATCGCCGACTTTCATACCACGCAGCAGCAAAGGTAATGCAATAACGCCCACAAACAGGGAAAGCAAAATCACACCGGCGGAAATGAAAATCAACTGATAACGTGCCGGGAACGGATCACCATCTGGCAAGAACAAAGGAACAGATAGCGCACCTGCCAGCGTAATTGCTCCACGAACACCAGCAAATGAAGCCAGCCATAATTCACGGATAGTGTAAGAGGCAAATTCCAGTGGTCTCTTTTTCATAAACACTTTGCTGGTATTTTTCATCAGCCATAACCAGCCAAATCGGAGTAATACCAGCGCACCATAAATGATGGCCACAGCGGAGAATAGCATCCAGGTTTCAACATTCGGATCAAGATCAGCCTGAGCCACAGAAGTTTCCCAAATGTCTGGTAACTGTAACCCCAACATGACGAATACAAGGCCGTTAAAGACGAAAGCCAGCATCCCCCATACGTTATCAGCACGTAAACGCATATCCAATGGCGCATTACGGATCACGCCTGCTTTACTGATTGTCATACCAGCAGCAACCGCAGCCAGAATACCTGAAAAACCGATATGCTCAGCAATCAAATAGGAAGCAAATGGCAACAACATCATGAACATGATTTGCGTTGCCGGATCATCTCCACTCCAGCGGCTCATCAATCTCAATGATTTACTGTACACCAATGTAACACCAATACCAGAAAGCAACCCACCAATCGCAACTTTGAAAAACTCCAATGTTGCGCCAGTGACGGTAAAGGCCATCGTTCCCATGGCAATCGCCACCGCAAATTTAAGAGCGACCAGGCCAGAAGCATCATTCATCAATGCTTCTCCTTCCAGTACACTCATCATATTTTTAGGGATGCTTCCTCTTCCAACAATTGATGACAGTGCCACCGCATCAGTTGGTGATAATACTGCTGCCAGTGCAAAAGCAGCGATAAGTGAAATACTCGGCAGCAACATGTGAATCAAATAGCCAATGCCAACAACAGTCACCAATACCAGGACTAAAACTAAAATGAAGATTTCCCGACCATGCTGAAAAAATTCTCGGGTTGGAGTTTTCCAGCCATCAACAAACAACAAAGGAGGGATAAGTAAAACGAGGAATAATTCAGGATCGAAAGTAACGTGTAAACCAAAATGAGGCCAGGCCAGCAGCGCTCCCATTGCTATTTGCACTATCGGCAAGGGGACACGGAACGGAATCATTTTAGTAAGAACACCAGAAACTGACACCACCAAAATCAAGATCAAGATAGTAAAGAATATTTCCATGTTACCCTTACAAATTGCCAAAAATCCGTCAGTGAAGAGATTGTGACTTTTTTTCCCCCCTAATAATAGCGCTATTAACTATAATTATTGCAGTTATTAAAGAAAATCAAAAAACAATCACATTATGAATCAATAACCAGTAACTCTTTTGCCAAACGTTCAAAAAAATAGAAAAAATTATCGGAATTGATCTGGCAAAGCGAGTTTTTCAGTTAAATATCATATATTGTCGTTATTGTCACAAATCAGAACATATCAAAGGACATGGAAATATGTTGTTTGACAGCCTTCCCGAAGAAGATCATCTGACTGGAAGGACGTTTAATTACGCTTATTCCACCCCAAAATCTATCTCACCGAAAACTTGCTTCGGTATTTCAAGTAAAGTAGCCTTTAATCTATTGACTCATAAGTACATATAAGGCAAACGAAAATCATGTGGAAACGCTTGATGACTAGTCTGATTTTTATCATTGCTGTCCTTATGTTGACAGCGATTATGCTTGATCGTTGGATTAGCTGGAAAACTGCTCCTTACATTTTTGATGATCTCAGACAACTTCCTGAACGGGAGGTCGGTATGGTGCTCGGCACATCCAAATATTATAAAAGCGGTACATATAACCAATACTACTTCTACCGTATTCAAGGCGCGGTTAACGCTTACAATGGTGGAAAAATTAAATATCTGCTATTAAGCGGAGATAATGCACAGCATAACTATAATGAACCGATTACGATGCGGAAAGATTTGCTCAAAGCAGGAATCCCAGCCAGTAGCATTGTGATGGATTTTGCTGGTTTCAGAACGTTGGATTCGATTGTCAGAACTCGTAAGGTATTTGATACCGATGATTTTACGATTATCACCCAGCGATTCCATTGTGAACGGGCTTTGTTTATCGCCATGCATTTTGATATAGAGGCGCAGTGTTATGCCGTACCATCCCCTAAAAATATGATGACTATTCGTTTCAGAGAAGTATTAGCACGCCTCGGAGCTTTGACAGACCTGTATATTTTAAAACGTGAACCGCGTTTTTTAGGCCCGTTAATGCCAATTCCGGCACCACATGTCACACCAGCAGGAATTCAAAGTTATCCTGCCGTATCACCAGACGAATTATAAAAACTAGAAAAAAAATCTCGCGAGGAATAAGAGGAATAATAAATGCAGAGCCAGTTAAATAGGCTCTACATTTAAACTGCATCACACAATATTTACCTGAAATTACGATTTACCTGAAATTACGCCAGTTTCGCTGTCAAACAACGCCAAAGCTGCTCCAACGGCCCTTGTGAGTAACGTTTTAACCACCAACAAGCAAACCAGATGTTCAATGCCCAGATAAATGGTACAAACGCCATTAGTTCCAAACGAGTAAACTGACCAAATAATTCAAAGCGATAAAAAAGCGTGGTACAGACCAGAGTTTGCAGCAAGTAGCTACTTAACGCCATTTTCCCCACCTGCCGTAACCAAAAAGTGACTCTCCAACGTGAAATGGCAGGCCAAAATCCATAAATCAACGCAATATAAGCAAAAGCTACCAACGGTGTTGCCAATTCAGTGATGGTGCAGCGGATAGTCCACGACACAAAATAACTATAAGGGTATAAATACTGGATTGATAAAGCCGCACATTGAATAGTCATCCCAACAGGGATTAGACATAATGCCAGATGACGATAATGTTTGTGGCTAAATTCACCTTTCAGCCAGCCATTACGCAATAACATTGCACCCCAAAGCATGGCCCCAATTATTTGCCAGCCATATTGCACAATGACCACTATCATTGCGCCACTTATTTGGCGGATTCGGTACTCCATAGCCAAGAGCCTGCCATGAGTTTTCCAGAAAGTTTCATGAAAAATATCTTCCGGGGTTGGCATCCAGAATGAATTATTCTCCTCCACAGGAAACAGCCCCAGAAGATAAAACATCATTACGCCGAACAAGTAAAAAGTCGCTCCTGTACTGAATAACTTTTGACGAGTATTGATAAAGTGCCATGTCAGCAAGCCAACAATGCCATATGACAACAAGATATCGCCATCCCATAGCAAAATACCGTGCAGTAAACCAATCGCCGCTAAAATTAGTAATCTGGAAATATTCCAGTTACGTTCCCGTTGCCGAAGCAGTTCAAGTGAGGCTCCAAATAATAACGTCAAGATGAACAGAAACTTCCCCTGAGTAAAAATACTCAAAGCAGACCATGTGACCACATCAGAGAATGAGACAGAATCTTTATAAAACAGATTCATGTAAGCGGCATATGGCAAAGCAAAGCTGGTAATATTCAACAACAGTATCCCCAAAATGGCAAAACCACGCATACTATCAATGATCTCAATTCTCTGATTTATGACTCCCTTGCAACTATGCTCCATAATAATAAAAATTCATCATGACAAATGCAGATGACGTACTGCACGCAGGAATTCCTGCCGAGTATTCTGGCTTGACTTAAATAACCCTCCCAGAGATGTCGTTGTCGTGGTACTGGTCGCATCACGGATACCACGCGCTTTCACACAGTAATGGACAGCATCTATAGAAATGGCAACATTGCAGGTACCAAGCAACGTTTGCAACGCAATCAGGATCTGCTGCGTCAAACGTTCCTGCACTTGTGGGCGTTGAGCAAAGAACTGAACAATGCGGTTAATTTTCGACAATCCAATCACTTTATCCTTAGGGATATACGCAACTGTTGCTTTGCCATCAATGGTCACAAAGTGGTGTTCACAAGTGCTGGTCAATGTAATATCACGGACTGTTACCATCTCATCCACTTTCATTTTGTTTTCTATCAACGTAATTTTCGGGAAGTTATGATAGTCGAGTCCTGAAAATATCTCATCCACATACATTTTTGCGATACGGCCTGGGGTATCCGCCAAACTGTCATCACTCAAATCGAGATTTAACAGTTTCATAATTTCTGCCATATGTTCCTCAATGCGTACCTTACGCGCCTCCGGCTCCAGAGTTTGTTCACGCAGGGGAGTTTCAAGACCACGGGCGACCAGTGCCGAATGCACCAGCGCGGCTTCTGTACTTAGGGATGACATCAGTTTCTCCAAGAGTAATATCTTCCGTCACTTGACGGGTAATCGAAATACTTATTTTAATCAGATATCAGTGAGATGTAATACTACTCGTCATTCGTTCACATCGTATCTGCGTATAACTATACCTGTGCGTCATCAATGCGCCAACTCAGGATAGGTCATGACGAATATTGCTGCGATAAAATACCAGTAACCCGGCAACGACCAAACCAATAAATGCGATGTAAAGAGCAGAATGGGTTAAATGAGGGTAATTTTCCTGTTTAACTTAACATATTGATTCTGCGTAATTCTGTCAGAGAACCAGAGTTTATGAGGCTGGTTTATTCATGTTGATCCCCTCAAAGGTTTGCATCATACTTAGTTATACATCAAATTTTCAAATCTGAGGTAACATGGCTAAACATCCTGTAGAACAATCACCTAAGCTGGATTTTACAAATTTAGATTTTGTTAAATTTGGTAAATACCTCAGTAAATACAGTATTGTTGATAAGAAAGGAAGATACCTTCATTGGAGTCAACTTAAGTGGCGGGTTCCCAATAAAGAAGCTGAAAACATCTGGTATGCGGTAAAGTTCCGTAGAGATCAGGCAAAAAAAAACATGGGCTTGTTTGATAAAAACGGGAATGAGTTTCATTTTTGCATACATGATTCGCTGGAACCAAAGTTGCATAAAATTGTACAACTTGGTGCAGGTAAGGTTGCCGCAATCGCAGGATCTCAAGCATCTGGTCAAGTTCAACAGAATTATTTAGTTTCATCTTTACTAATGGAAGAAGCCATCACCAGCGCTCAATTGGAAGGTGCAGCAACCACCCGAGCTGACGCAAAGAAAATGCTAGAGGAAGAATTAGCGCCCAGCACTCCTGATGAGAGAATGATTCTGAATAATTATATGTTATTAAGGCTAGCGAATAAAAGAAAACAAGAACCCCTTACAAGGGATCTAATGCTTGAATTTCACAGAATAGCTACTCATGGTGTATCTGAAAACGAAAATATACCGGGGGAAGGTTGATTTCGTAGCGGGAAGGGTTTTGGCTTCCCGCTTTTACATATTAACTTTCACCATTCCTCCATTTCCCACGAACAAAGTATTGTTTATCGGTTCAGCTTATTGGATTATAGAGGATTATGTTAAAGCGCTTTTTGTATTGAGGAAAAAACGATGAGTGAGGCAGATGCCCGCCCGACAAACTTTATTCGTCAGATTATTGACGAAGATCTTGCAACGGGTAAACATACATCCGTACATACCCGTTTCCCACCTGAACCCAACGGTTATCTGCATATCGGCCATGCTAAGTCGATCTGCCTGAATTTCGGCATCGCTCAAGACTATCAGGGACAATGCAACCTACGTTTTGACGATACAAACCCGGTTAAAGAAGATATTGAGTACGTTGAGTCGATTAAAACTGATGTTCAGTGGCTGGGTTTCCAGTGGAGCGGCAATATTCGTTACTCTTCTGACTATTTCGATACTCTGTATCAATACGCCATTGAGTTAATCAACAAAGGACTGGCGTATGTCGATGAATTGAGTGCTGACGAAATCCGTGAATATCGCGGGACTTTGAAACAGCCGGGTAAAAACAGTCCGTATCGTAATCGTAGCGTAGAAGAAAATTTCGCTCTATTTGAAAAAATGCGGGCGGGTGAATTCGGGGAAGGTAAAGCGTGTCTGCGAGCCAAAATCGATATGGCATCTCCCTTCATCGTGATGCGTGATCCGGTGATCTACCGCATTAAATTTGCAGAGCACCATCAATCGGGTAATAAATGGTGCATCTACCCGATGTACGATTTCACGCACTGTATTTCCGATGCACTGGAAGAGATCACCCATTCCCTCTGTACACTGGAATTCCAGGATAACCGTCGTCTGTATGACTGGGTATTGGATAACATCACGATCGATTGCCATCCGCGCCAGTACGAGTTTTCTCGCCTGAATCTGGAATATGCAGTGATGTCGAAGCGTAAACTGAACCAATTGGTGACAGAAAACATTGTTGATGGTTGGGATGATCCGCGTATGCCAACCATCTCTGGTTTGCGTCGCCGTGGCTATACTGCTGCATCTATCCGTGAATTCTGCCGCCGCATTGGTGTAACGAAGCAGGATAACAATGTTGAAATGGCTTCATTGGAATCTTGTATCCGTGATGACCTGAATGAAAATGCACCACGCGCGATGGCGGTTCTTGACCCCGTTAAACTGGTGATTGAGAACATGCCGGAAGGTGAAGTGATCCTGACGATGCCTAACCATCCGAACAAACCGGAAATGGGGAGCCGTGAAGTGCCATTCAGCCGCGAACTTTACATTGACCGTGCGGATTTCCGTGAAGAAGCAAACCGTCAATATAAGCGTCTGGTGCTGGGTAAAGAAGTGCGTCTGCGTAATGCGTATGTGATTCAGGCTGAGCGTGTTGAAAAAGATGCAGAAGGCAACATTACGACGATTTATTGCCGATATGATGAACATACCCTGAATAAAGATCCGGCTGATGGTCGTAAAGTCAAGGGAGTTATTCATTGGGTAAGCTCTTCACATGGCGTACCAGCGGAATTTTATCTGTATGACCGCTTGTTCAGCGTACCAAACCCGGGTGCGGAAGATGACTTCCTGTCTACTATCAATTCAGAATCGCTGGTGATCTGTAAAGGCTTTGTGGAGCCTGGTTTGGCAAACGCATTGCCGGAAAAAACCTACCAGTTTGAACGTGAAGGTTACTTCTGTGCTGATAGCCGTCTCTCAAGTGCTGATCGTCTGGTGTTTAACCGCACGGTTGGTCTGCGTGATACTTGGGCAAAAATCTCACAGGGATAATATATACACTTCGTCTTTCAAACCGCCTCTTTGTTGGCTGCGCTCGCTCACCCCGGCCACATAGTTATCTATGCTCCCGGGGTAATGAAAATTAACTCGTCCAGTTAAGATTAAAAGTTGCCTTATAGTCACATATTGTTTAGGGTTATTGCCTGTTCAGGTTTGTACAATATTTACTCAATGAAAAGAATAATAAATTCGGACGAGGTAATTTATGAAAACCGTTAAATTACGTACTTTGGCAGCCCTCATCACGGTAGTTGGATTTATTGGAAGTTCTCATGCGGAAATGTCATCCTCAGCATCACTACGGATGTCACCACAACAAATAGTGGATTCACTGAGCCAGTTAAAAGTTAATTTTAAAATCATTGATAATCAGGCCGGATCACATGGCACAGATTGCGCCATACTCGGTGCGGACTCAGCCGCTTGTAATCGGGTTAATATCACCTTGAGTAATGGTAATCAAGCGATCCATTCTGCTGATTGGGCGATCTATTTTCACAGCATTCGCCAGATCCTGAAACTCGATAATGACCAATACAAAATCACCCATATTACGGGGGATTTACATAAATTGGAGCCAACAGAGAAATTCAATGGCATCAAAGCGAATGAAAAGATTGTCCTGCCAATCATCGGAGAGTATTGGCAAATTTACAGTACAGATTTTATGCCTCGCTGGTATGCAACTTCCGGCGATGCCGTCCCTAAGATACTGGCGAATACCGATACAGAAGACATCAGCCAATATTTATCTGATCTGGAAGGTGATCTGTGGAAACGCATCATGGAAGATCATAATACTCTGATAACACCTGAAAATCGTTTTGCGAAAAATCAATCGATGGTAAAAGCGAGCGAGGGTAAACTGCGTGGACAGATTATCCCCACACCGAGAAAACTTTCCATTCATTCTCAGGATGTCGATTTATCCCGGGGCGTGAAATTAGAATTGGGCGGGGTAGGTGATAAATCTATTAAGGTGATCAGAGAACGTTTCAAATCCCATAATATTCCTTTAGCGGATAACGGTTATCATATTGCGACTCAAATTAATGCAAACAAATTCACCGGTAACTGGCGAATAAAGGGCGCTTATTCGTTGGAAATTACAACTAAAGGAGCACAGATAATTGCATTTGATCAATCTGGTGTCTTTTATGGTCTGCAATCCCTGTTTTCCTTATTGCCCGCCAACGGCACACCTAAAATAGCCACATTGAGGGCAAAAGATGCGCCGAGATTTGAATACCGTGGCGTGTTCCTTGATGTAGGGCGCAATTTCCACAGCAAAAAAGCCGTTTTGCGTCTGCTCGATCAAATGGCTAACTACAAGTTGAACAAATTCCATTTCCACTTGAGTGATGATGAAGGTTGGCGTCTGGAAATTCCCGGTTTACCGGAGCTGACAGAAATTGGTAGCCAGCGTTGCCATGATTTAAGTGAGACTAAATGCGTATTGCCACAATTGGGATCTGGGCCGAATAACAATAACATGGGCAGCGGTTATTTCAGTCGTCAGGATTACATTGATATTCTGAACTACGCTAAAGCTCGCCAGATAGAAGTGATCCCGGAAATTGATATTCCGGCTCATGCCCGGGCCGCAGTTGTATCAATGGAAGCGCGTTATAAGAGGTTAATGGCACAGGATAAAGAACAAGAAGCCAGTGAATATCGTTTGCTTGATCCGACCGATACCTCAAACACCACATCCGTACAGTTTTACGATCGCCGGAGTTACCTTAATCCGTGCCTGGATTCCTCCAGGAAATTTATCGATAAGGTAATAAGCGAAATCGTTGCCATGCATAAAGAAGCCGGATTGCCGTTAAATACATGGCACTTTGGTGGGGATGAAGCAAAAAATATTCGTTTGGGGGCAGGGTATCAGGATAAAGATGGCCCAATTATGCCGGGAAAAGGGATTATCAACAAAAAAATCGAAGACAAACCGTGGGCTAAATCCAAGGCTTGCCAGAAGATGATAGCGGAGGGTGTGATTAAAGATGTTGATGAACTCGCCAGCTATTTTGCTATTGAAGTCAGTAAGATCGTCAATACTCACGGTATTGACACAATGCAGGCATGGCAGGACGGCTTGAAGCACGCCAAATCAGCCAAAGATTTCGCCACTAAACATGTTGCGGTAAACTTCTGGGATACCCTCTACTGGGGGGGCTATGATTCGGTGAATGACTGGGCAAATAAAGGTTATCGGGTCGTTGTTTCCAACCCTGATTATGTCTATATCGATATGCCGTATGAAGTTAATCCGAAAGAGCGTGGTTACTATTGGGCAACTCGGTTTAATGATGAGGAGAAAATTTTTAGCTTTTCCCCGAATAACCTGCCACAAAATGCAGAAACATCGGTCGATCGCGACGGCAATAACTTCAATGCCCACAGCAATAAACGCTGGCCGGGTGCTTATGGAATGTCAGGGCAATTGTGGAGTGAAACAGTGCGAACGGATGAACAGATGGAATATATGATTTATCCGCGTTTACTGCCGTTAGCGGAACGGGCATGGCATCAAGCGGGTTGGGAACTGGATTATCAGCAGGGCAGAGAATTTAAAGGCGGAATAACGCGTTATGTCGATATGGCTGAGTTTCATCATGACTGGGTACGTTTTGCCAATCTGATAGGGCAGAATGAACTGGCTAAATTAGATAAAGCGAATATTTCATACCGTTTGCCTGTGCCGGGTGGAAGAATTGTTGGGGGAATATTTGAAGCCAATATTGCCTTGCCGGGTGTTGTTATCCAGTATTCATTGGATGATGGTAAAACATGGCAGGTTTACGATGACAGACAGCGCCCCTATGTTACTGATAATGTGAAAATTCGCTCAGTCAGTACCGATGAGAAACGTTTTAGCCGGATAGAAGAAGTGAAATTTTAACGCATAAAAGTGAACTGCCGGTTAGCTTAGCTAACCGGCAGTTACTATTCAAACTAAATGAAATACCAGAAGCAAATTACGTCATTACTTCTTTATTGCATTTACTTTTTATGAATTTTCATCATGCAGAGCGCTATCTTTGCGACAATCACCAGCAGCACAGTGACCGTATAAATAAAGGCTATGGTTTGAAAGCTTAATCCCATAACGGTCAGCGATGATTTTCTGACGTTCTTCGATAAACTCGTCATTAAATTCAATGACTTTACCGCAATCAAGGCAAATCAGATGGTCATGGTGATGTTGCTGAGTGAGTTCAAAAACCGATTTACCACCTTCAAAATTGTGGCGAGTGACAATGCCGGCATCATCGAACTGGTTCAACACGCGATAGACAGTGGCGAGGCCAATCTCTTCACCGATATCAATCAGTTTTTTGTAGAGATCCTCCGCACTGACATGATGGCATTCTGGGTCCTGTAGCACTTCCAGAATTTTTAGTCGTGGAAGTGTTACTTTAAGTCCAGCATTTTTCAATGCTTTATTGTTGTCGGTCATGCGGATTCAGTCCTGTAACTTGAGTTAAGTGAAATTATGATACTTAGGTGTATCGTGAGGGAATCATAATTCTGTTTCACGTTGCTGATTATAGGCATGGATATTCAAAATGAAAACCATGCCAGACCTGATATCATGACACATTATGCAAGAATAATCCTGTGGGAAAGGGAAACTTATGCCCCCAAAATCTCTGATAGACTCATTTCGGTCTTGATTTTCTGCACCCAAGCTTCAACGCGCTCATCAGTCAATTCTGGCTGACGATCTTCATCAATGGCCAGACCGATAAAGTGACTGTCATCGGCCATGCCTTTAGAGGCTTCAAAGTGATATCCTTCGGTCGGCCAGTGGCCTACGATAATGGCACCATTAGGTTCAATAATATCGCGAATGGTGCCCATAGCATCACAGAAATACTCTGCATAATCTTCCTGATCACCACAGCCGAACAGGGCAACAAGTTTTCCTTCAAAGTTGATCTCTTCCAATGTCGGGAAGAAATCATCCCAATCACATTGAGCTTCACCATAATACCAGGTTGGGATGCCAAGCAGCAGAATATCAAAGGATTCAATGTCTTCTTTGCTACTTTTGGCAATATCGTGGATTTCAGCAACATCAGTACCGCCCAATTTTTCTTGGATCATTTTGGCGATGTTCTCTGTGTTGCCTGTATCGCTGCCGAAGAATATACCTATTATTGCCATAAAATGGGTTAACCTCTTGTTTTATAAGTGCATTAAGCCTATGCACATTGCGCTGAAATCAGCAGGAAAAGTGTCAGTTTTAATAAAATGAAAAGCGTTATTTTGACCAAACATCCATGACAAATCTGTCAGATTTGTGTGGTGATGGTGATAGCGTTTCATTGCTGTTGAGTAAAATCAGTTAATCGGCAAGGTGATTTTTTTCTGCCAGTTGAGCTAACAGCATCTGTTCAATCAGTTCACTGCGACTGATATTGCGCTGTTTTGCGAGATGATTCAGTGCATAGACAGCATCTTCGTTGAGCTTGAGTTCTACTCGACACAGTCCTTTGACTTTATCCCGTCGCAACTGATTACGTTTATTGATCCTAAGCTGCTCATCTCTGGGCAGCGGATTTGTTTTAGGTCGCCCCGGCCTGCGTTCATCTGCGAACAAATCCAGTGTAGTGCGATCAGTTTGTTCTTTTGCCATAAATTCAATTGATAAAGGGCGTGTACCAATAATATAGCGGGCAATAATACCTTAGCTGGATGCGTGTCGCTACTGGTTGATGGGGGAGATTGTTAGAATCAACATTTATGATGTAAGCATTTTTCGTATCATACGGGTAAGAAAATCGAGTCATTTATTAGTGTTGCTGATTATTTGCAAAGTGCAAAATTGGTTGGCAGAAAAAAACTTAATGGTGATATTTTTGGCGATACTCTTTTGGTGTCAGCCCATTGTAACGTTTAAATAATTCCCTGAAATAACGGGTATCTTCATAACCCACTTCATGGCTGATCTCTTCAATAGTTTTTTGGGATTTTTCCAGCCAGCGTTTTGCCTGTGACAAACGGATCTGCTGGATATATTGGATTGGTGTTTTTCCCGTGGCGATTTTGAAGCGGCGTTTCATTTGCCGCTCACAAAGATGGATCTTATTGGCTAAATCAGTGACGGATAAGATTTCAGAAGGAAAAGCGTGCATCCAGTCTTGCAGTTTGTGGATCAACATATCGTCATGTTGGCGATATGGCGTAAAATTGACGGAATCTGACGATAACTCGCTGTCATTTTCACCTAACAGAAATTTTGCACATTGCCCTCTGGCATATTTTCCATAAATTAACTCCACAATATTCAACATACAACTACCACCGCCGTAAGCGCTCGAGATACAAAAACGATGATTGTCACGAATGACCTTTTTATCGCTATAAAGCGGAATATGAGGAAATAATTCTTTGAATTCAGAGGAAAAATGAGGGTGAATGGTTGCACTTACCTGCAATAATCCTGCTTTTGCCAGCATGAAAGTGCCTGAACATATTGAAACGATAGGAATGTGTTTTTCATCCATAGTCCTGAGCCATTCCATGATTTCCTGTGAACAATGCCGTGGATCCCATTCAGGAAAACCCAGTGAACCGATCAGAATGATATCGGGTTTCAACTCCTTTAAGTGGAGAGAATTGAAAAGAGGGGGATAAAGAATACGGTGGGGAGAACTGTCGGTATCATCACAGAAGGAAGTAGAATCATCCGCCATAAATAGACCGTTGGTGTCATTTATTTGCGGGCTTGCAGGGGAAATAATGCTGACATGGGGAATAGAGCCGCCAATGGTGTTGGCGGCAATGGTCAGTATTTCAATCGGCATGGCAATCGATGTAACAGACGTGTGAGAAAAAACTAATGCAGTGATAGCGACTTGTTTCATATTTATATTCTTTTCCTTAAGAACATTTTGTTATGTTAGTTTCATAATGAAATTAATTCTAAGGAGAAATAAGCCCTTATGTTCCCAATGAGTTTTCCGTCCTGATAATCACTTAGTCTGCTGATACCAAAGTTGAGCGTATAAACCGTCTTGCTGCACAAGGGCATCATGTGAATTTGATTCAACAATTTTTCCCTGATCCAAAACGAAAATTTTATCGGCATGGCGAATGGTATTCAGCCGATGAGCAATACTGATCACCGTTCGGTTTCGGCATATTTCATCCATATTGCTCATGATGGCGGCTTCAGATTCATAATCCAGTGCAGAAGTGGCTTCATCAAGGATCAGGATCTTTGGGTTACTCAGCAATGCCCTCGCCAGTGCGATACGTTGGCGTTGCCCGCCAGAAAGGTTATTCCCTTTTTCACCAACAGGGTGGGCGAACTTGTGGGGAAATGTATTGATAAAATCAGTCGCCCCTGCTAAGGCAGCTGCCTGATAGACTTCTTCATCACTGGCATTGGGTTTGCATAAGCGAATATTGTCCGTGATGCTGCCGGAAAATAGAATGCTTTCCTGTAAGACAACACTCATGTTGCGTCGCAGCGATACAGGATCAGCAATTGCTAAATCCATGCCATCTACCAAGACCTGACCATGTTGTGGCACATATAGGCGCTGTAACAATCGGGTCAGCGTGCTTTTGCCTGAACCTGACGGCCCTGTAATGCCGATAAATTCTCCAGCCTCAATTGCCAGTGACAGGTTCGCCAGAACTTCAGGTGTATCAGTATGATAGCGGAAGCGAATATTTCTGAACTCAATCTGGCCTGCCAGTTCAGGTGCCGATGCCAGCCCCTGTTTACTGTGTTCCATAGGTTCATCAAGAATATCGCCGACCCGTCGCAGGGCGATCAGCGTATGCTGAAAATCTTGCCAGACCTGAGCTAACCGCAAAATCGGCTGGGTAACGTGTCCCGCCAGCATATTGAAAGCAATCAATCCACCCGGAGACAAATCGTCATCAAGCACACCTATGACACCCCACCACAAAAGCAGGGCCGCAACAACTTTCTGGATCAGACTGATCCCTTGTCCTGCTGCCAGTCCGCTTTTCTGGGCGGAAAAACGTTGGATCAACTGTTGACTCAATACTTTTTTCCATTGGTACAAAAAGCATTTCTCCGTTGCGGTAGTTTTGATGGTTTCAATGCCTGTGATGGCTTCGGTAAGGAAACTAACGGCATTGGCATCAGATTCATACTCTTTTTCTACCTTTCGCCGAATGATTGGCCCGATAGTGATCCAGAGCAGGAAATAGAGCGCCAGAGAACTTATCACGATCCATGTCAGCAGGGAGGAGTAATGAAACATGACTCCCAGAAACAGAATGATGAAAATCAAATCAAGCAGCAGCATAAGCGTAGAGCCAGTCAAGAACTGACGGATCTGTGTCATTTCCCGGACGCGGGAGATAATTTGCCCAGTCTGGCGTTGCTTGAAATAGGGCAGGGGTAATCCAACTAAATGGCGGTAAAGCCTGCCGGAAAGCTCCGAATTGACCTGGCTGGCCATATGCCCAAACACGGTGTTGCGCAGGAAGCTGTACAAGGGTTCAGCCAATGCCAGTGACAGCATCGCCATGCCGAGGACATGCAGGCTAGAGATACTCCGCCCGACCAGTACCTTATCAATAACATTTTCAAACAGCAAAGGTGATGCCAGTGCGAAAAGCTGCAACACAATAGCAAACAGGAAAATATCCCGCAATTGGTTTTTCTGCCTGAAAATAGAAGGATAAAACCAGCTCATGCCGAATTTGACTTGCTGCGTAGTCAGGGACTTATCTGCTACCAGTAGTATTTTATATTCGCTCAGCTCTTTGGGTTCACTTAGCGCTTTATGCTTTTTGGGTAAATGATGTATTTCGTGTTTTCCGGTAGTGGGATCAAACACAGTAAATCTGTCAGAATGGATTTCTGATAACACCCACCAGCGCTGTTCCAGCTCAATTAACGCAGGTAAAGGTATTGTGGCAGAAGTTGCGGGAGTCAGGCGATCAAATTTACTGTGCAATCCGAGCGAATCAGCGGCTTCACGTAGTTGCTGATCTGTCAGCGCCAGGGAATCCAGCCCCAGCACATGGTGTATTTGTTCGACAGAAGCCACTTTGTGAAATTGTTTCCCCAAATAGGCAATGCATTCCAAAGCATGATTTTGCAAAGTGGCATCCGCGGCACTGGTAAAGGAAAAATTGTCAGTCATGATTATTTTTCCCTCAATGCTTCAGATTGATATTCCTGAATCGGGCTGAGCAGATAATCAATAACTCGCCGCTGATCCGTTTTGATTTCCGCAACGATGGACATACCTGCCGTGATTTCGACTGGTTTTCCATCCACCATAATATTGTTCTGCCTGAGGCTGATTTGGGCAGGGAAAACCAGTCCCAATTGCTCATGCGTGGTGGAATCCCGTGAAATGCTCAATAACTCCCCTTCAATTGTGCCATAGCGGGTATAAGGGAAAGCATCGACTTTGACCGTAACATGTTGCCCGGGGCGGACAAAACCAACATCTTTGTTCAGGATCTGGACTTCAGCAAGCTGGACATGATCATCCGGCACAATCACCATCAAATTCTGGGCAGGCTGTAGAACTGCACCGAGAGTATGGACACTCAATTGCTGGACTGTGCCGGTTACAGGAGAACGTACAATCTCCAGTTCTTCCCGCTCCTGTACTTTGGACATTTCCTGTTTCAGTACAGCCAATTGCATTTCGGCCTGTTTTCTTTTTTCAAACCATTCCCGCTCTTTTTGTACTTTTACGCTTTTTAAACGTGCTTCCAGACTTTTGTATTGAGTAATTAGAATACTCAGCTCAGATTTTTGCTGGGCGATCAGCCTTTCTGTTTCCAGAAATTCCTTCTCTTGTTCCAGATATTCCACCTTGCTGATGACCTGCTTTTGGCTCAAGGTTTTTCGCGCCTGTAAACGCTGGCTGATGTTTTCGCGCAGATGGCTCAATGACTGAATATCACTATCCCGCGCTTTCTGATGAGTGACATTGACCTCCATTTCTGCGTAGATATTGGTGATGCTTGAATCGAATTCCTGCTTTTCGTGTTGATAATGCTTCAGAATCTTTGCCTGTTTGCCCTCAGGTTGTTGCTGGAAAAGTGGCAGGGATTTGGGATCATGTTTTCCGAGCAGGGCCTGATAGCGAATCTCTTCTTCTGTCAGATAATCACGTTGTTCGATCAGACGGGCAATATCTTGATTAACTCCCAGTGTATGGAGTGTAATCAACGGCGCACCTTTCTCAATGTGCTGCCCATTTCCCACATGAATGGCAATAATGCGGCTCTGCTCATAAGCCTGAATGATTTGGGAACGGCCGGAGACAATCAGTTGTCCGGTTGCGGTGGCCTGTACATCTAATTTCCCCAGACAGGCCCAGAGTAGGGCAACCAGAACTCCAATGCTCAGGGTTATCGCCGTATAACGGGCAAACGGGGAAGGCGGGCGTTGTGATAACGCCAAGTGCGTCGGAAAAAAATCATAATCGGGCGAAGGGGCGCGTAACCTTTCCATTGCTTTGAGTGAAATAGCTTTAGGCATGGAAATCGCCTTCGTAAAAATCACTTTAAGCATGGGAAGGTTCCTCTTGCTTTAGTTCTTGTTGTAGTTGCCAAAGTTTCCGGTAGTGCTTGCCCTGTTGCAGAAGTTGTTCATGGCTGCCTTGTTCAATGATTTGGCCTTGGTGCAAGACAATAATCCGGTCACATTGACGTACCGTGGAGAGTCGGTGTGCAATGGTGATAACTGTCCGGCCCTGGGAAATATCCGCCATATTGGATTGAATAACGGCCTGTGATTCGTCATCCAGTGCGCTGGTGGCTTCATCAAGGATCAGGATTTTTGGATCTGACAGCAGCGTCCTGGCAATGGCCAGACGTTGCCGCTGACCGCCTGATAAGGATTGACCGCCTTCAGCGATCACCGTGTCATAGCCCATTGGCAGCTTGAGAATAAAATCGTGGGCGCCCGCCAGCTTTGTAGTCTCAATCACTGCGGACAACGGGACATCAGGGCATGATTGCGATAAATTCTCATACACAGTTTTATTGAACAGAAAATTTTCTTGCAGCACGATACCGATCTGCTGCCGGATAGATTCAATATTAAGATTCTGTAAAGGAATGCCATCCAACATGATGGCTCCACTTTCCGGGGCATAAAGCCGCAGCAGCAAACGTGCAAGAGTACTTTTACCTGAGCCGGAGGTTCCCACAATACCCACGGTTTCACCCGCCCGGATATTCAGCGTGAAATGGTGAATAGTGGGGGGTAAATCGGGCTGATAGCGGAAGACAATATCAGAGAATGAAATGGCTCCCTGTAATTTAACCTGTTCATTTCCTGCTTGATATTCTGTTGGCAGGTTCAGCATATCCCCCAGCTTATCAATGGCGATGCGAGAACGGATAAATTGCCCCCAGAGCTGCACCAGTTTCGACAATGGTTGTTGGGTATGGCTTACCATCATATTGAAAGCGATCAGCTGACCGATGGTCATATGCAGGGAAAGAACTTCTGAAGCGCCAAGCCAGATAATCACGGCACTGGTGACTTTTTGTAACATCATCACAATATGACCAGAGCGATTATCCCATTGCTGTACATCATAGCTGGTGCTGACCATCTTTTCAGTCTGGCTATCCCAGCGACGAATAAAACGAGGCTCAGCGGCAAGGCTTTTTAACGTCTCGGCACCCGCGACGGTTTCGGTCAGGAAAGAAGTATTAATCGCTGCATGAGTGAACTGTTTTTCCACCGCCTTTTCGATTTTGGGAGTAACCCACCACGCAAGCAGAGCATAAGCAGGTATGGTCAGCAGAAAAAGCAAGGTCAGCATACCGGACAGCAGGCTCATGACGTAGATAAAGACAAACATGAACAACACATCAATACACAGTGTGAACATGGAGCCGGTTAAAAACTCCCGAACGGTTTCCAGTTCCCGTATCCGCGTCACAATTGCTCCCACTTGACGGGTTTTGAAAAACAGTAATGGCAGGCCGAACAGATGCTGAACCAGTTTCAATCCCAGTTTTATATCAATCCGGTTGGCGGTGTGGGCATACTGGTATTCGCGCAGCCCCTGAAGGATCACTTCAATCAACCCGGCAACCACCAGCCCAAAGATCAGTACATCCAGTGTAGAAAATGCCTGATGGACGAGAACCTTGTCCATAACCACTTGCACCACCAGAGGAGAAATCAGTGCCAGAATCTGGAGAACGAAAGAGAACAGGAGTATCTCCGTGAGGTTTTTCTTTTGTCTGACAAATTCAGGAATAAACCAACTAATATTAAATTGGTTACTTTTTTGTTTTATTTTCATCCACCTGCCACTCCATAGATTGATAAATTTTTCTTTATTTAAGATCTCTGGTTTTTCGTGGTAAGGTTTTTGGATCAGTACACATCGTTCATCATATTTTGCCAAAATGAAAGGCTGACCATCACTGTCGAATAAAATGGCCGGTAGCGAAATGGCTTCTAACTTCTTATTTATAGAATATTTATTTTTAATTTTAATATGGTATTCTTTTTGTATTTTGTTTAAGGCAGAAATATAATCATCATTATCACTTAAGATTTTATTGTGTGTGTCAGCATAGCTTAGATTAGAAATCATTATAATTAATTTAATCAATGATATTGTTTTTCTTTCTATTTTATTCATTAAAGGCAATCTATTTTTAATAACAATCGGATCTCCGTTTAGGGAGATAACCTGAAAAGGATTATAGCTTTTTTTTAAATGAGTTAAATAAATTCTGCGAAATACATTATCTGTTATCAAGGAGTTTATGAGTGTTGGTCATTAGGACAAAATGCAGTGGTTAAACAGACATTTTGCACTTTATATCTTGATCTTATCAGGTGAATAGATATATTTTCGTTCAAAGTAGTCTGCAGATCATTTTATTTATCAGCGTATATTTTACTTACCATTTTGCTTTTGATTTAGCTTATTCTGCTTAGGAAATTGTAACAATAAAGTTAAATAATAAATGAAACCATAATATAATAAATATGGGATTCGTTTATTATTTAATTAATTTAATGATAATTTAATGATAATTTAACATCATATTAATGTTTATTTAATGGATAACAATATGTCTGAGAAATTCGTACAAACCATTTCAAGTGTTAATTACAATAAAGGGATTTTCTCTCTTTATTTTGTTGGACAAGAACCTAATCGAATGGCCAATGGCACACTGGCAGAAAGCGATCAGGAATTACAACTGAAACAAGTTATTCACATGCCTGCGTCCGGTTTTATGTATATGGTTTCCATGGTGAAAAATATGTTTGAAGATCCAAGAATGGAAGCTGAAATCAATAAGCTGATCGCCGCTGGTTTTTTACCTGTGCCTGAACTAAATCCTGAGATAAATGAAGGAGAAGCACCTGTTGCGGCAGAACCTGTTGTTGCAGAAACCATTGAGCCTAAAAAACGCGTAACCCGCAATTCTGAAACATTAAAATAATATCAGTAGAACGCTTATCAGGTAGTTGCTAACCTATGATGATTACACATCAACCAGCAACACTGAGTACTGCTGAGATACAGGCAATGATTGGTGGGGTGATGTTGCTTTGTCAGCACTCCCCTTTGCACCGACGCTACTTAGTTGCAGAGTGGCAACAGCGTATCTTGCCGTCGTTCCAGTTTAATCAGTTTTGCTATTACGAAGATAAACATCAACGCCCAGTTGCTTTTTGTAATTGGGCTTTTTTATCTGACCGTAGCCGGGACGTAATTCTTGCCGGAGAGCGAGAAATATCACTAGAAGACTGGCGTTCCGGTCAGCATATCTTTTTTCCAGAGATGATTGCCCCTTTCGGACATGCTCGTGCCATTGCCTGTGATCTTCGCCGGCGTGTCTTTGCAGCATGGAAAGGGCAAAAAGCCTGCACAGTCAGGGGAACTCTGGATGTTCAAAATGACCACTGTATCCGCAAAGTACAGTGGTTCTCAGTTTAATTTTTTTATCTAACACCAGGATTATTTATGGGGAAATCATCTAACCGTAGTGCGGAATACTTCTTTACGGGTAAATATGAAGATGATAACGATGGAAACGACATAACTGCTATCAATCTCTACATGGGCGGAGTTATTAACGCTTATGGCGGGAATGATCACATTGTTATCGCCAGTCTTAGCGCAACAGTCAATACAACGTGGGGAAATGACACGATTGAGGGGGGAGCAGGGTATCTCTTCGTTAATAAAACGCATAATGGCTCCGTAGAATTTACCGGTGCTGCCGGTGGGTTGGAGATCAATCACACAGGTGATAACGGTAACATCGATTATACAGGGGGATCCGGATACAACAACATTGTGCGCAAAGGCGTACAGGGTGATATTCGGTTTGAAGGTGGGGGTTTTTATAACAGCCTGTACTCTGATGTTACACATGGCGATATCCATTTCACGGGAGCCGGTGGCTATAACAAAATTACCCGCAAGGGAGCCGGCAATGACTTCAGTGGGAAAGGGCTAGAATACGCCAAAGCTGAAGAGATCATACTGAGAGAAGCGACCATGAATGGTTCATGGATTGGAAGCGACCATCAGGTAAGCGGTATTAAATCGGCACAGGAGCCGAACACCTATCTGTTTGCATTTGCGGATAATGATCATACCAAAATCAATAAAGTCCAGCTTCGCAATGATCCGGAAACAGGCCGATTAAAATATTACACCACCTCTTGGTATAAAGCGGGTAAGCACCTCAATGACCTAGAAAAACAGGATATTTCTGGTCAGGGCGGTTTTGTGGCCGTCAATCAAGATGGTGCCTATACCCTGTCAAATCTGAATGTTGAACGTCAACAAGCTGTTACGCAACATGCTGTTGAGAAAAAACTAACAGAGAATGCTTGGGTAACTTATGGCGATGGTGCCTTGGTTAAAGCATCGGATATCACGTTGTCAGATGCCAAAATGGGCGGCGATGCGATATACAGGGATGGGACAACCGTCGATGTACAAGCGGTGAAATCCAATCGTATGATGCCGAATACTTATGTGTACGCTAAGAAACTGGGCATACATACAAAAATCGTTGTGGTTGAGCTGAGAAACGATCCCAAGACCGGCGTGCTGCAATACCTTGCACGTCATTGGTATAAGGAGGGGGATCACACGGCTAATCTGGCGAATGAAGTTATTTCTTACAGCAATGGCTACCACGATATGGGAACCGGCAGCTATTCGCTGAGTGACCTTCATTACAGTACCAATGTGGTTCTTTCTGCTTCTGCGCGTGTTGCCAATATGCACGAATACAGCGAATCAGATTTATTTGGGTCTGCGGAAGGTGGCAATAAAGAAAGTTCCGGTGATGTTCATTTTAACGGAGCGGGTGGCGGCAACGTTATTCAATCCAACGTAACACGCGGCAATGTGTACTTTAATGGTGCGGGTATTGCCAACATCATTGAACATAGTTCTGTGTTTGGCAATACAAAATTCAACGGCGCTGGTGGTGCAAACGTCATCATCAAAAAAGGTAAAGAAGGAAACCTGAGCTTCGATGGTGTCGGTATTGCTAACGTACTGCTTCACCAAAGCCAGCGCGGTGACATGAATGTCAATGCGGGCGGTGCAGCAAACGTGCTGGTCCGCATTGGAGATGGTCGCTATCTTGCCCATCTTCTGGCCGTCGGCAATATATCTATTCACAAAGGTCATGGTAACAGCCGCATCTCTATGGGCGGTGGTTTCAATACCCATACACAGATTGGTAATGGTGATGCCTTCTGGTCTGGTGTCGGTGGTGCGAATGTTCTGACCCAAATGGGGAACGGCAATGTTTCCTCAATACTGGTTGGCGGGGTAAACGTTCTGACCAAGGTGGGTGAAGGCAATCTGGAATCCGCCATGTTTGGCGGTGCCAATGTGATCACCCATATCAGCAACGAACATGAGACTTCCGATACGAAAGCCATCGCACTGGGCGGTACCAATGTTCTGACTAAAAAAGGCAAGGGCGATGTGTTGTCCATCATGGCTGGGGGCGCGAATGTTCTGACTCATGTTGGTGAAGGCAAAACCACCGGTATCATGCTGGGTGGCGCGAATATTCTGACTAAAGTCGGCAACGGTGATACCACAGGCATTATGTTTGGCCTGGGAAATATTCTGACCCATGTCGGTAACGGCCAAACACTGGGCATCATGGTTTCTGCGGGGAACATTTTCACCAAAGTCGGTAATGATACAACGATTGCTGCCATGATTGGAGTCGGTAATATTTTCACCCATGTGGGTGAAGGGAATGCCTGGGCGCTGATGGGTGGTGCAGGCAATGTCTTTACTAAAGTCGGTAACGGTGATGCTCTGGCACTGATGCTAGCACTCGGCAATGTGTTCACACATATTGGTGATGGCATGAGTGTTGCCCTGATGATCGCCAAAGGCAATATTGCCACTAAAGTCGGTAACGGTGATGTGTTGTCTGCCATGATTGGCAAAGGCAATATCTTTACCCAGATTGGTCATGGTTCCACGTTTGCCGCCATGATTGGCGGGGCCAATGTGCTGACCAAAGTCGGCGATGACCTGACGGCTGCCTTGATGATAGGTAAAGCCAACATTTATACCCATGTCGGAAAAGGAACCAGCATCGGTTTATTTGGCGGCTCAGCCAACATCATGACAAAAGTGGGTGATGGTACAACGCTGGCTGCCATGTTCGGTGAAGCCAATATCATGACTCACGTGGGTGATGGTCTGACAGGCGTATTGGCGTTAGGCAAAGCCAATATTGTGACGAAAGTCGGTAATGATTTCATGGGCATTGTGGCAGCTTCTGAAGCCAACCTCGTCACTCATGTCGGCAATGGCACGACAGCGGCTTTATTGTTAGGCAAAGGCAATATCCTGACTAAAGTAGGCGATGGAACCACGGTCGGTTTATTGATTTCCAAAATCGGCAACATCATGACTCATGTGGGTGACGGCACGACGGTCGGGTTTGCCAAAGGGGATGCCAACATCATTACCAAAGTCGGTGATGGATTAGGCGTTAATGCCGCTTGGGGCAAGGCTAACATCATGACGCATATGGGTGATGGTGATCGTTATAACTTTGCCAAAGGTGATGTGAATATCATTACCAAAGTGGGTGATGGTCAGGAAGTGACAGTCGTTCAGGGGCAAGCCAATATCGTGACCCATGTGGGCGATGGCGATGATTACACCGGCGCCTGGGGCAAGGCCAACGCGATCACCAAAGTGGGTGATGGCCGCAATGTGGTTCTCGCCAAAGGGGATGCCAATATTGTGACCCAAATCGGTGATGGTGACAGCTTTAACGCGCTATGGAGTCAGGGCAATGTGGTCACCAAAGTGGGTGACGGTATGCAAGTCACTGCCGCCAAAGGTAAAGGCAACATCACGACTACAGTCGGTGATGGCTTGAGTGCGACGGCTGCTCATGGCGACCTGAATATCAATACTAAAGTCGGAGATGGTATTTCCGTCAATGTGGCGTGGGGTAAATTCAACGTCAATACCAAAGTGGGTGACGGACTGAATGTTTCTGTTATGAAAGGCAAGGGCAATGCCAATATCCATGTAGGTGACGGCCTGAACATCAACGCCTCTTATGCCCGCAACAACGTGGCAATTCAGGTGGGTAACGGTGATTTCTATAGCCTTGCTGTGGCGGAAAGCAATACTCAGAGCAATAAACTGGGTGCGCTGTTCAGCAACATAAAACAGACATTACTGGGGGTTGCAGGCAGTCAGGCTATCAATTACCTGGTGAATGGCGATGAAGCCAACACATCAGGAACCCATAAGGGACGTGGCGCGATTGATCTGCCAGAAGTCTCTTCTTTGAATGGCTTTAAACTCACTGAAATCGATGAAGTGACTTCTGATTTGAAGGACAGCCTGAAAGGTTCTGTGACAGGTGTTGATGCCCCAGATATTGGTAGTATCGAGCATGCACTCGGCAATGAAAAAAACCTGAATCCAAATCAGTCACGTAACTTGATCATCAATGGTGATTTTGAACAAGGGGACAAGGGATGGCTGCACACCAACGACATTGAAGCCAACCATTCAGCTAAGGCATACGGTCTCAGTGTTGAAGGACATGGTGAGAATGTCAGTGAGCTTGATGTTCAGAATAATACCAGTATTTATCAGGATATTCGTGATCTCACTGCGGGTGAATCCATCAAACTCAGCTTTGACTTTGCAAGGCGTGCCGAGAGTTCCGTTGATAATGGCATGGAAGTGCTATGGAACAATCAGGTGGTATTCTCGGTTCATGCGGGTAAAACCGAATGGAAATACCATACAATGACTCTGACGGCAAAGGCGGGCAGCAACCGATTGGAGTTTAAAGGTACTGGCGAGAGTGATGGTTTTGGTTACATTCTGGATAACATTGTTGCAAAATCTGAATTATCGGACAGCGGTATTGCTGATCATATGAAGCAAGATAAAGCCGCGCAGAATGCCTTGCAGGATAAAGAAAAAGCAGAAGCTGATCGCCAACATCTGGAGCAGGAAAAAGATAAACAACTTGCGGCTATCTCTGCTACACAAGCACAACTGGAAAACACCGATCTGGATGCACTGAACGCTAACGGACAGACCCAGCGTAATGCGATCCAGGGTGAAGCTCAGGCAGCGATCGATGAATTGCAGGCAAAAGTCAAAGGATTGGAAGAGCTGAACAGCCATGCCATCTATCATGGGGAATCCGGTGAACAGTATCGTGATCAGTTTGCCAGTGGATTGTTGGGACATGTTCAGACCGAATTGGACAAAGCAGACGAGACTGCACGGAACCAATTAGATAACGCACAAAAAGCGGCAGCGGGGCGTCTTGGCGATATCAAGGATGCGGTTGCCAAATCAGAAGTTGGTGCACTTAACGCTGAACAAAACCGTCAACATGCCAAACAGGATGTTGAAAATGCTCGCCTCCAGGCCGAAAACCGGAGAAAAGAAGCCTTAAGCTATGAGCAACGGGCTAATCAGGCGGGAAGTGATGGCAAATCGGCGGCGCTGAAGGCAGAACAGCGTGGTCAAAATGAGGCTTCTGCGGCAGACAGTAAAACCGCGCAAGTACAAAATGATGCCAAAAATTCCAAACTTGATGGCAGCTATAAGCCAAAGCGCACAGGTGCAACCGGCAGCGGCCTGTCAGGTAACGCTTATGAATCTAATTACTCTGAACACATTGAAAAAGCAGAACAATCCAAGAGTAGCATCAATCCTGAATCGACCGTTCAGGCTGATGGTGGATTCAGTGAAGAATTGCAATATTTGGATGAAGATCTGAACGAACTTGCCGATGCAAAAAAAGCGCTGGATCGTTTACAGATCAATGCGGGAATACGGGTTAAGAAATCTATACTGACATCTGACCATAGCGAAATGTCACTGCATCAGCCGATTAGCCAGCCCGCTGATGTCGTGACTGAATGGATCGGAAACACACCAAAAATTTCAGGATTGGATCTCAGTGGACTGAAAGCACTGGGCAAACCACATGGTCAGTCAGAAGCGAGCGATATGTCAGAAACGGACTCTTCCTCCCGCTTAAGAGCAAGAGCGCAGAAAGTGGCAGATATCTACCATTGGCTGGATAAAGGCCATAGCTGGAATAAAGACAACGGCATTGCAATCGATAAATATATCCCTGTGCCGGGATTTGATCGCATTGATACAGACATTTCGAATGATGTCAGGCAGGAAATGATTGATAATATTAAGGAATATATTAACAATCCGAAAAATAAAAACAGTGTACCGAAAGAACAGGTTGCCTCGTTGGCAGAATTGTTCGTCAATGCCACGATTGACTATGACTGGAATAAGCGTGTTGAGTTTATTTCAATGTTGGATCGCTACGGCTATAGTTTTGAACCTGCGTATGGTGACAAAAGCATTGTGTCGTTCTGGTCAGGTAAAAACCGCAAATTTTACCGTGAAGCTCTGGATTCATCAAATCCCGACGGCAAGAAAGTAGTTTACGATACTAATATAAAAGGTAACGCTTTTGCCCTTCAACTGAACAGGAGACTGATAAGTTGGGGTATTGAGTCCGATACGTCTAAAAAACATAACTTGCAATCCGTTGTCAGGGCTTCCGCATATAGCAATACTGGATTCTGGAGTTCACTCTATGCGACTGGAGCACGTAATGATGTATATGTCATGTCGGAAGGTGGTATTCGTCTTGGCAACTACTTCTGGAATGTTGAACTGCCAGTATTGCGTCAATTGCAACGTGAAGGGCTGGTGGGGGAAATCCGCCTGCTGGATAAACCTGCCAGTGAATACCAAGGCGTATCATCTGAATCCATTGGCCGCAAGCTGACGGGTGTGGGTGTTTCTGTGAAGGTGCGTTTTGATTTTCTCCCTCCTGAAGAACAGGAAAGACTGCAGGAATTGGATCCGACAGGATATCAATCGAATACCCCGGTGGATGTTGACATCAAACTCAGCGCTATTGACAACATGTTGAATCAGGCTTTGCCATTCTATGTTCTGCGTGAAGAACGCAATTTGCTGGTGCGTAAATTGTGGGTGAATAAATTAAAGAGTGATTTAGTCTTTGAAGTCCGTCCGTGGCCGGGTAATAACGGCAGTGCGTTCAAAAAAATCATTGTGGAAGGCTACGAAGGATTGGCTCAAATCAAATCCATTGAACGCTTTATCCTTGCCAACTATGACAATTACAACCAACTACCCGATGCGTTGAATCTGGTGGACGATCGCATTGTTTCCCACGATCAGAGACGTGCCCATATTGTGGCGCAAAAAGTAGAAGGTAGCTGGATCTATAAACCGAAAGCTGAGCTGATATCTGCGGCTGAATTGCCATTTTATAATCTGCGTGAAGAGCGCAATTTGCAGGTGCGTAAATCAAAGGATTTTTCAGGCTTTGAAGTCCGTCCGTGGCTGCGTAATAACGGCGATGATTTCAAAATTATTTTCGTCGAGAATCCAAAAGATTACACACAAATCAAAGCCCTTGAGCTTTTCATTCTCGCCAACTATAAAGAGTACGGGAAATTGCCGGAGGCACTGTATTGGGTAAAAGATCAGATTATCTCTTTTGATCAAGGACGTACCCGCATTCTTGCGGAAAAAGTGGAAGGGAGCTGGAACTATAAACCGAACACTGACCTGATGTCAGCCAGTCAGTTTCAGGAAGAGGCTAACGTCAAAGGCAAAATCCGTGGTGATAGTTACCGGAATGTACTGGATGCACTCAGAAGCTATGAAGAACATCTCCTGCAAAACGACAATGATGATTATGACTCAGAGTCCGTGGAAAAACTAATCAATTTGCACCAGCAAGTTGAAGGCTATCTGTTGGGGCATCCTGACTCTGAGCGTATACCGGCCATGAAAAAACTGCTGTCGCAGATCAATGTGCGGATGGAAGAATCCCTGATACTGGCGGAACCGACACTGAGAAGCGCAGGCAAAGGCAGTTTCAGCGAGTTCTACAACAAACTGGGTAACGCCAACCTCCAGGATTCCGAACATCTTTATCTGGATGAACAGGGAGACTTTGTTATCCGCGGCAAATCCAATATCCAGACTGCCATGAAAGCGGAAAGTGCAGAAAAAGCCGTTGAGCAGATTAAAGCTGATGTGACCAAAGAATATGGTCAATCAGTGGCGGATACGGTTTTCGCAAACCTGCAATCTTCTGATCTGGCGAAAGATGGCAAGGGAATTGATGTCTCAGGGCTGAAAAAGGTACATCAGGCGATTGAGCAACATTTATCTCCGGTCAGTGCAACACTGTTTGTCTGGAAACCGAGTGATCACAGTCGACTGGGACATGCTGCCCTGCAAATTGGGCAAGGTCGTATTCAAATCAGTGCAGAAGACGCAGGCGATTTCAATGAGAAAAATTACGTCAGTTGGTGGCCGAAAGGTGGCAAATCAACCGATCTTAACAGTATTTTTGATGTGTCCTCAGAGGCATATCCAGATATAAGAATACGCTGGCGTGACCTCAGCCAGCCAGCCTACCCAAGTATAGCGCTGAAACATGATGTCGCTTCTGAAGAAAATGATGGCTTTGGTTTGCACGATGGTAAACGTAAGTTGAAGAAATTTATTGAAAAACTTCAGTCTGCTAAAGGCGTTGATGCAAAATTCGCGGATATTAGCGAAACTTTCGCCATAATGGCGCTTGCGAATGGTCATTTTCTGCAATATGCGGAGATACCGAAGCATATTTACCAACCTTTCGTTGAAAAGATGAAAGCCAGCAACGCTGACGTGTTTGAATTAGGCAAAGAATTTGCTGAAGCACTGCGTACTGCTGCGAAACAACAACATTCTCCTGAACTAATAGAAAAACGCATTGCTAAAGTTATTCGTGAATTCGTAAAACGTGAAGTAAATAACATTCTGGATTTCAAATCCAGTGAAGCCGATAAGGGGAGGGTCTTCCGTATCAATCTGGCTGGATTAGATGTGGCGGCAATGCAGGCGGAATGGCAGAAAAGCCGCCAGAATCCAGATGCACGTTACCAGCTGTTAAATGGCAACTGTTCAAGTATCGTAGCCAAAGTGCTCAAGGCAGGGGGCGCTGATAAAGTTATCGGCCATACATGGCGGCCAAAATTTGGGGTTTGGACACCAACTGAATTATTTAATTTTGCGCAAAAATTACAAGAAGTGCAGCTTGAAACGGTAGCAAAAAAACAACACTACTCTCCTGTGGAGGAGTTAGCCGCGTTATCGGGTAAGAATAAGACACTAGAAACGGTCATCGCGGAGAATGATGGCACTCCATCGCTGAATGAACTTATTACTAAGGATGGCTTACGTAAAAAAGCCTCAGTTTTTGCCAAACCGATTGGTCCTGCTTATCAGGCAATTCTTGATAAACTTGACCATATTCATAACCTGACTGGAAACGAGCAGTTATCAGCAGGATTCGAACTGTATCAACGTATTACCCGTTACCTTGATGCACATCCTGATTCTAAACGCAATACTGCTTTGAGTGGCGTACAGACGCAACTGGGAGATATTATGTTTAGAGGTACATTACAGGAAGTACGTAGCCCGTTGCTGGAGATCGCCCAAACTCGACCTGAAATGGCATTGCGAATCTACCAAATTGCCCGTAATGAAGCCCGTGGGAATACACCAGGACTGACAGATCTGATGGTGCGTTGGGTGAAGGAAGATCCTTATCTTGCTGCTAAGCTAGGTTATCAAGGGGAAATTCCCGCTGATCTCGCTTTTAATCCTAAATTCCATGTGGACTTGGGTGATCAGTTTGATGATTTCAAACAATGCCTGAGTAAAGCTCAAGATAAGGGATTGCTGATTAATGCCCGGATAGATGAGCAGAATAAACGGGTTCATCTTGGCTACAGTTATAATGAACTGCTAGATATGACCGGATCTGAAGATATGAAGATGGCGGTCTATTTCCTTAAGGAAGTCGCTAAACAAGCGGATCCAAATTTCGCCGGTTCACACGAAGCGATTTTACTTAATCGGTTTGCTAATCCTGCCTACTTAGTACAGTTGGAACAGGGTAGGCTGGCACAGATAGAAGCGATATATCACAGCTCCCATCAGACAGATATCGCAGCTTGGGACAAACAATATTCCTCAAACGCACTGACACAACTCAATCGTCAGCTTAGTGACGGGACAGATCTGAATAGCCAGTTGTCGTTGCTACTTAAGGATCGTCAAGGATTGCTGATCGGTGAGAGTCATGGTTCAGATCTTAATGGATTGCGTTTTGTTAATGAGCAGATGGATGCATTGAAAGCTCATGGAGTAACCGTTATTGGATTGGAGCATTTGCGTTCGGATTTGGCTCAGCCGTTGATAGATAAGTTCTTGGCCGGTGGAGATATGCCCGCTGAGCTGACCGCTATGATTGAGACCAAACATTTGCCTGTTGACTTATTTAAGCAGGCCAAAAGTAAGAGGATCAAAATCATTGCATTGGATGACAACAGCACAACTCGTCCGGTAATAGAAGGATCACAACATGGCCTGATGTATCGTGCTGGTGCGGCTAATAATGTGGCGGTTAAGCGTTTGGGACAATTAGCTGAGGGAGAGAAATTTGTTGCCATTTATGGTGACGCCCATCTGCAATCCCATGAAGGTATTGATCATTTTGTACCTGGCATGACTCATCGTCTTGGTCTACCGGCCCTTAAAGTGGATGCAAATAACCGTTTCACGGCTCAGGCGGATGATACCAGTCTGCGCAAGCATTATGACGATGTACCGCAGCTTGAAAAAAATCTTTATAAGCCGAATCGAGTTGTCGGTGAAGATCTGGAAGCGCTGGATCATTCTAATGAAAAAGACCGTGTGAAAGCAGGATTGCTGGAAAAATTGGATAATGCTCTCTTTGATAAGAAATCAGGTAAAAAAGAGCTGAAGCAATACTCATTCCATTTCGATCAGAGCGATTCACTATTAAATAATCTTGAGAAACTTGTACCAGAAGTTGGCAATGTCCTCGTGACTAAAGGGGATGATTTTGATCCAAAAGAATTCTTGGAAGGTGTCTGTTTTGCCTTGTCTGCCCGTTACATGATAGAAGAGCGCGTGAATGGGCTGGGTGGTGGCAAAGAATATCTGTCGTGGTTGACGGATGCAGTCAAAGCCTACAATGACAATTCTGAGTATAAAAAGAGCGACATCAATTCGGTTGAAGCCCCTTTGCTTAATCAGTATCGCCGCCAGAATATCGGCCCGGCTATTCAGGACCTATTGTCGATTCAATATAGCCAAGTGCAAAATATGTCTGGTTTTTCAGGCATGAAAAAAGCCTATGAAGCTTATAGCGGCAAACTGAAAGCCAATGGACTGACGGGAAAAAGAATCAACTACGCGTTGGATCCTGATGTTGCTGGCTATGAATCCGTAATGGGACAACTGCGTGATGCGGATAAAACGACGTATATATCCTTTATGTCTAAAGACCATGCAATGGCCGTCGTTGTCAATAAGGGAGAAACTCAAACTGTCTGGTCATTCTATGATCCTAACTTTGGTATCAAGTCATTTAATAACTATAAAGACTTTGAAGGCTTTATGGATTCTTTCCATAAGGGAATGATAACAGGGCATAAATCCATCTTTGGTTATAAATATGCGGCCAGCAAAGAGAAAAATCAAAGCTTCAATGTTGAATACAATATGTTTGAAGATGGTGCCATTACCCATTACGACGGTGTCTGGAAACAGGCGCGTGCCGGTGAACAACCGTATGTATTGCGTGCGCTGAAAGAGCAGGGTAAAACCTTTAAACTGGGTTCAAACGTGACAGGGCGTGTGGTTGATTACCGTGATAATGCCGTGACGTTGGAAGTGACAACGGAGAAAGGTGATAAAGTACTGGTTGAAGTTGAAAGTAACAATTTCAAACAGGCTGCGCACCTTGTACAGTCGAATATCGATCATGTATTTGCTCATCCGGAAACCAACAAATTAACACTTAAAGCTTCGGGCGATATAAGCATAACCGATGAAGTGAAAGCCCCGCTTAAGGGCAATACCCCAGAAGGTGTTAACCGGGTTGTTAATAACCACGATGTTGGCTCTTGGGAAAATATTACGGTCAAACCACAGCCTGAAAGTGGAGATAGTCGCTTTAGCGGCCAGATTATTATCCAGACGGAAAATGATCCGGTTGTCGCCAAGGCTGCCGCAAATCTGGCTGGTAAACACCCGGATTCCAGCGTGATTGTTCAGCTTGATGCCAATGGTAAGTATCGTGTGGTGTATGGCGACCCTGATAAATTACAGTCCGGTAAATTGCGCTGGCAGATTGTGGGTCATGGTCGTGAGGAATCCGCACAGAACCACACACGCATCAGTGGCTACAGTGCGGATGAACTGGCCCTGAGACTGAAACAGTTCAGCACTGATTTCAAACAGGCCGGTATGCCTGATCATATCAGCCTTGTGGGTTGCTCTTTGATTGGCGATGACAAGCGCAATGGTTTTGCCCGCCGCTTTATTTCCGCATTCGATAGTCAAGGCATCCGTACCACTGTATCGGCACGCAGCAATGAAGTTGCGGTAGACAGCGTTGGTCATAAGTACACGAAAAATGCCCAGGATCAGTGGGTACACAAGCTCACGGATAACAAAATCGTCTTGGGCTGGAATGACAAGGGCGAAGTTGAAAGCAACTCTGAGCGTGTTCGCCGTGGTATCTCTGAGAATGAGATCACCTTGTCTCGCGTGGGGCACACCAAAGTTGATGCAAAAGCGCAGGGTGCTATTGCGGATAACGTGGAGACATTCCATGCACCGAAGAAACGCAATCGAAACGATGAAAATAGCCCAGCGGCTTCATCGGAATCAAACAATCAGTTGAGTTATTCCGGCAATATTGATGTACAAGTGGGTAACGGTGAATTTACCGCGGTGTACTGGGGAACCTCCAACGTAGGTATCAAAGTGGGTACAGGGGGCTTTAAGTCTCTGGCCTTTGGTGACAACAACGTAATGGTTCACGTCGGCAACAGTGACAGCAAACACAGTGTCAATATTGCGGGTTATCAGGCATTGGAAGGCGCACAACTGTTTGTGGGCAACCGGAATATCAGCTTCAATATGGGACGCAGTAACGATCTGATTGTGATGTTGGAAAAATCCATTCCGACACCGCCGTTGGTGAACCCATTTGATGGTGCTGCCCGTATTTCCGGGGTATTGCAGAACATTGCCGGTTCATATGACTCACCGGATTGGCTGACTGCCCAAAATCAGCAATGGACACTGGAGAGTGCGAAGAAATACGTCAGTGATCTGTCTGGTCTCGATTTGACCAGCAGTGTGGATTATAAAACCCTGACTGATCTCGACTCGCAAAATGAACGCAGCAGCCGTGGCTTGAAGAGCGACATTGAAAGCACACTAAACAAGAAATACAACCAGTGGTTGGGAGAAAGTGGTAATACCCCTGAAATAGGTAAAACCAGTCGTGCAGATAAACTCCGTCGGGCGAATGAAAAACTGGCCTTCAATTTTGCTGTTGGTGGGCAGGGTGCTGATATTCAGGTAACGACGGGTAACTGGAACTTTATGTTCGGTGACAACATTCAGTCGATTCTGGATACCAACCTGGGTTCACTGTTCGGCCTGATGACGCAGGAATACACCTCCACGGGCATGGCAAAAACGACATTTACCTTTAGCCCGACAGATATACCACGTCAGATCAAAAACAAACTGCTGGACAATCTGGCGGGTGTCACTGCTGATATGACGCTGGCGGATATTTTCGGCGTGGATTATACCCCGAATGGCGGTATTGTTTCCCGTTCAGGCCAGCCTGTTGATGGCGTTGCCATTCTGCGTGAAATGCTGGAAATCATCGGTGAATTCAGCAGCGACCAACTGAAAGCCTTCACTGATCCGGAAAAATGGCTCAATAGTTTGGAAGCAGGTCTGAATATGGGAGCTGACGGCGTGAAATCTTTCACTGAAAGCCACGGACTAAAAGCGGCAGCGCCTGATGAAAAGCAATCAGGGCATGTTTCCATCAATGAAAACAATAAACCTGTATTGACAACCGAAGAATTACAGGCAGACCGGACTCTTGGACTTAACTCTCTGAACCTGCCAAATCTGTTTGCAACGCTATTCAGTAAGAATAAGCAAACGGAGATGAAATCTCTGGTGACTAACCTGAAAGAGAACCTGACAGCTGATTTGCTGAACATACAGGATAAAACGTTCGATTTCCTGCGCAATAGCGGTCATCTGCAAGGTGATGGTGACATCAACGTCTCCCTCGGAAACTACAATTTCAACTGGGGTGGTGACGGTAAAGATCTCGGTGCTTATCTGGGAGACAACAACAACTTCTGGGGCGGCCGGGGCGATGATGTCTTCTATTCTGTAGGAACCTCAAATATCTTCGGTGGGGGTAAAGGCAACGATGTTGGCGTGATGATGGGACGCGAAAACAGGATGTTTGGTGGGGCAGGCAATGATGTTGCGGTCTTGGCCGGACGCATTAACTATGCCAGCATGGATGATGGCGATGATCAGGTTTTTGCTTTTGGTGAAGGTGGTATGATTGATGCTGGCAAAGGACGCGACTATATCATTGCATCCGGCAACTTTAACCACATTGATGCCGGAGAAGATCAGGATTACGTTGTAACCATTGGCAATAACAATCAGGCTGATTTGGGAGCAGGTAACGACTTTGCCACCGTATTCGGCAATTATAACCGGATAGATGGCAATTCGGGCAATAACTCCGTCAAACTGATGGGTTATCACGCGGTAATCAACGGTGGAACAGGTAACGATCACCTGATCGCTGATGTGGTATCCAAGTTCAGTCAGTTTAACGGTGGTGCAGGTGATGACTTGCTGATATTGGGCGGATATCAGAATCGCTTCAAAGGTGGCACGGGCATCAATAGCTTTGTGGTCAGCGGAGAGGTGATTGACAACACGGTTGAAGATATCAAACAAGGTGACAAAATCATTTTCAACGATATTAACTGGCAAAACCTGTGGTTCCAACGCAGTGGCTACGACTTGGTGCTGTTGACCCATCGCGATATCAAAGACACCTCAGTACAGGGTCAATTTGAAGCGCTGGGTTCTGTAACCTTTAATGATTACTTCAATGGCAAACGTGCAGATATCATCACCCAAATGGGAGATAAGGATATGCAAGGTGAGCGGAAATATACGGCACTTTCCACCAACGCAGTAGATTCCTTGGTGCAGGCCATGAGTGGATTTGCGCCTAATATGGGTGACAGCGGGTTCATTGACTCGCTTGATAGCCAAACGAAGTCGACCATCGTAACCGCCTGGTCGGATACAATAAATGGGAAATCCAAATTGGCATAATTAGCTGGAAAGGATTTTTCAGCAATAACCAATAAATGTAATGAAAATGGCTCACAATAGTGGGCCATTTTTTTATGCAATTCTGAATTGATTGAGTATAAGTTCAAATATCCATTTGGAATAAAAAATTAATTAATGAAATTATTAATTATAAAAAAATATTTTAATTTGTACTAAATTTAAAAGTATCGTGTTGCTTAATCATGTTTAGTTCTTCATGAATTTGATGCCCAGAAAAAATATCGCCTACTCATGGTTATTAGAAATTCATACAGGAGTAGTGATTCTGGAAAAACAGATAAATTATCGGGGTTATGACGGAAAAATATAGGTGGTATATATGATTTTCGTTACAATATTAATGTTTTCAGGGGAAGAAAATTATCAATGGAAATATGATACTCATAGTGAAGAATCAAAAAGATTATTGTATATTTTTCATGGTTTCATGAAAGGAATCAATATTGGAAATCACAAAGATAAACTAGGTTTCTCTGGAGTTCTTGTTGAGTTTGATGGTGAAACTGTGGGTGAAGCGGCTAAGTATGGAATACCTGATTCATTTTATCTATGTGATGGGCATGTGTTAAATCTATGGGAAAGTCAATATATTGCCTGTGAATTGATTGAAAGTTCGAACTTAAATGAGTTACTGAAATATGAATTAAATAAGATGATAAATAATATTAAGGAAACAGAAATTATTAAAAAAGATACAGAGTGGTTTTATAAAGACTTAATCGAAGATGAAGATAACCATATAATAGTAGGAAGACGTAAATTTTTACATGATGTAGGAAGTAAGGGAAATCTCGATATTAATTTCGTTAATCCAATTACTAATATTTCATATTCTGTTCAAACTGGGTTATTCAGTAAAATGTTCTGGAATGTCCCCGGCCGTATTGAACATAATAACTGCTATGCTTACGCGTGTAATTATGCATCCGGAACTTTCCCCAGTCCTGGCCGGTATTCTGGTAAACCACATAAAAGAACCATCTATTCTCTGATAGATGCCGTTATTGCTGATGGGTTAATTCCGTTGGAAGAGTATAAAATTCAAGAAAATACTCCGAATTATGTTATTGCTCTTTATTGTATTCCTTCCACTTCCAGTGTCATTCTTGACAATATTTTTTGGGATTATCATTTTTATCGGTTAGTCGTAGGTAGGGGTAGTAAGCATTCTCAATTTTGGGGGCATAAACCAGGCCAAGGAACAGCCAGAAAAAGAGATGATAAAGGAAAAATTATATATGATCCTAACAAATGTGAACGTGGGGACTATACTGAATTTGCGGGTTATTTTATTGTTAGTAATCAGGTTAAGATAAAATAAGGATAAGGATAGACAATAAATAAAATAAGAAGATGTGACCGTTACTCTGCAATACGGGAATGCGGCTATTTTGTTGTCTGCAAAGTAAGCTCCTGTCCTGATGAAAATGGCTATGTGTCAGTTCAACTGCTTTTGGCGAGTATGCCTTGTTATTCCATCCTGGAATTCTGTCTTTTTTCTTTGTCCGTGGATATACTGTCGCTTTATTTTTACCGGTTAGTTCTAAATGATAAGAAAATTACTATTACTATTACTATTTGTGTTTGTGATTGCCGGATGTTCTGCCGGAAGGGTGCCAACAGATCATCTTGTATTACTTAACAACGACAAGCTTTGTCGTGCTCTCGGGGAAAATTCCGATAACGGAGATATCACCACCAGGATATTGAACGAAATATTATCCAGAGGTGATTCGATAGATATGCAAGAATGTTATTCTATTGAAAGATTTGTAAAAAGTAGCCGAATGCCTTCGACTCATGATTTTTGGTTTAACAACATTCCCCCAATGGATACTGAGACAATAAAAAGTATGGTACAAATGAAGGCCGACGGTAAATTATAATCTATTTATAGCGCATTCTATTCTGAATGCGCTGATTATTGTGGTGATAGAGAGATTTTAAATTATAAATAAAATGAAATCCCATCCCGATCCAACCGCCTGCTCTTATCATCTACCTTATAGGTATCTATGCTTCGGCGTTGCCATCGTGACGTAAACTTTCCATCTAATATTGCTTTTAATGAACAAGGGTTTCAATCGAAAAAGGATTTTTCATCTATTCTCTTGATTAGGTATTCCCTTAAGTCAACTTCGAAAATTATAAATATCCGCTAATTTTAATTTTATATCTGTGACTCAAGTTTATTTGTAACTATTTGAATAATATATTTTTTATTGCCTGTGGATAAGGTTTATTTCGCATTAAAAACGTTTCTTGGATTCACATATTAAGCGCAACACCGTAATGGACGAAGTAAATGAGTGGGTATTCCTTTAAATAACTCATTCGGTGTTTTGTAATCTCGTGTT
>NZ_FPBJ01000046.1 GCF_900116635.1 Xenorhabdus koppenhoeferi
GACTGGCGACGACGGCATCAATACCGGGCACAACAATGTCATTATCGTCGCCGGGAAGATCATCGGCTTACAGAACAATTACGGCTGTAGTACTAGAAAATGGAAACATATTTATTAGAATTTACTTCCTATTCGAGATATTATTGCGTTTAATAAATTACCGTTTTTATTAAACGCAATCGATAGAATAATAAATCCTGATAGCCACAATATCGGGGTATTCATCCCAGAAATTATTTGAATTATTTGAATTATTTGAATTATTTGACTTGTGCAGTAATTGCGTCGCTTTTGCGTTTGCATAAGCAGTTATTGTTGATTGCTATTTTTGTCGTGGAGACTATTCCTGTCATGGAAACGATTCCTGCCGTGGAGAAAGTATGTCACTGAGTCGACGTCAGTTTATTCAGACATCTGGTTTGGCTATGTGTTTAGGGGCACTCCCTTTTGCGGTTCGGGCCAACAAAAATCAACAAACGAAATTGCCACTTCCCCCCTTACTGGAATCCCGAGGCGGACAACCTCTGTTTTTAGCCATGCAAAAAGCCAGATGGTCGTTCAATGGTCAGAATAAAGTTCAGGTCTGGGGTATCAATGGATATTATTTAGGGCCAACTATTCGGGTTCGTCGGGGCGATGATATTAAACTGATATATAGCAATCGCCTGTCTGAAGATGTGTCAATGACAGTAGGCGGATTGCTGGTGCCCGGCGCTTTGATGGGAGGCTCAACGCGTGTGATGTCACCAGGGGAAAGCTGGTCTCCGGTTATCCCAATCGATCAGCCGGCAGCGACCTGCTGGTATCACGCCAACACGCCGAATCGTATGGCACAGCATGTTTATGCGGGGCTGGCAGGTATGTGGCTGGTGGAAGATGAAGGCAGTCGTCAGTTGCCTTTGCCTGCACATTATGGTGTCGATGATTTTCCGGTTATTTTGCAGGATAAACAATTAGATAATTTTGGCGTACCTCAATATAACCCTCCCGCCAACAAAGATTTTCTCGGTGATACTCTGGTTGTTAATGGTGTCGAAAATCCTTTTGTTGAAGTTGCCAGAGGTTGGGTCAGACTACGCTTACTGAATGCTTCTAATGCCCGACGTTATCAGTTGCAGCTCAGTGATGGGCATCCATTCTATATGATTGGTACTGACCAAGGATTGCTGCCTTCGCCTGTAACTGTGCAAGAGTTGCTACTCGCGCCGGGAGAACGCCGTGAGGTTCTGGTTGACATGTCGAAAATCGAGAATGTAACCATTACAGCCGGAGAATCCGCAAGCGTAATTGATCGTCTGAAAGGGTTGTTTGAGGCTTCGACTAAACTAGTGTCAACCACAGTATTGACATTGAAAGCGAGCGGGCTGCTTCCTTTAGTGGCGGATCAATTACCAACTCAACTCGTGGTTGATAATCCACATATCAGCTCTTCTATACGCAATCGTCAACTTGCGCTGGGAGATTATTCTCAGGGAATTAATGGTATGTTGCTGAGTGATAACCGCATCGATATAACCAGCCAGCAAGGGGCTTGGGAACGTTGGGTAATTACAACAACCGTCCCTCAGCCTTTCCATATTGAAGGGGTAAGGTTTAAAGTTATTAGCCTTAATGGCAATCGCCCCGAACCACAGGATTATGGCTGGAAAGATACGGTTTGGATCGATGAGCGAGCTGAATTACTGGTGAATATGATGAAGCCGTCTTATGAGCATTTCCCTTTTATGTACTACAGTCAGAGATTGGAAATGGCGGATCATGGGGTTGCGGGACAGTTGGTTGTCAATCCTCCTGACTTCTAATCGATAATTCCATAGCTGTTTTGAATACTATTTGCATCAGAATATTTGCGTCAGAATGACGGGTTAAACAATGGACTATTTAACAATTTGTGTGCAAACAAACTATTTACTCTGAATAAATTGCTAATCTTATCGACGGAGACTGGCCCTTTCCGTATAGTGTCCCAAATTTCCATACTACTTGTCTGTAAGGTGATTTAATGAATATCAGCTTGATTGCTGCGATGGCTATCGATCGAGTTATTGGTATGGAAAACGCCATGCCATGGACTCTTCCGGGTGATTTAGCCTGGTTTAAACGCAATACGCTCGGAAAGCCAGTTGTGATGGGGCGGGTTACATATGAATCGATCGGTCGTCCTTTACCGGGACGCCTGAATATCGTGATCAGCAGTCAGTCTGCGAGTGATGATAGGGTCACTTGGGTAAACTCTATCGAAGCTGCGTTGGCCGTAGCTGGTGATGTTGAAGAAATTATGGTGATGGGGGGAGGAAAAGTGTATGAACAGTTCATTCCTCTTGCCGCTCGTATGTATCTGACTCATATTGATGCAGAAGTGATTGGTGACACGCATTTCCCTGATTATGAGCCTGATGAGTGGAATTCAGTTTTCACCGAATATCATGATGCGGATGAAAACAACTCTCATGGATATTGTTTTGAAATCCTGGAACGCCGAAAGTAATCGAACCTTACGTGCGGAGTGCCGACAGGCACTCTGGTGTCACTGATTCAGACTGGTGATTTGTTATCCAATGAATCTTGTCTGAAATATTGCTTATCTTCCCAACGCAGCATTGTCAATTTTCCTCCCCAGCAACAGCCCGTATCCAGTGCATAAATATTGGCAGGAGTTCCCTGGCCTTCCAGTGCCGCCCAATGACCAAATGCAATGGAATAGTCTTCAGGGATATTACGCGGTAATTTGAACCAAGGTTTCAGTGGTGCAGGGGCATTTTCGGGTTTAGACTTGCAGATCATATCCAACTGACCATTCGGAAAACAATAACGCATCCGTGTCAGTGCATTGGTACTGAAACGTAACCGAGCAAGGCCGCTTAATTCTGGTGCCCAGTTATTCGGCATATCTCCGTACATCTCATTGAGGAACAGAGGATAACTGTCACTGCAAAGAATAGCCTCCACTTCACGGGCGCACATTCTGGCTGTCTCCAGATCCCATTGTGGCGTGAGTCCTGCATGTGTCATGACCAGTTTTAATTCGTCATTAATCTGTAACATGGGCTGTTTTCTCAGCCAGTTTATCAGCTCATCAATATCTGGTGCCGAAAGTAATTCATCGAGTAAGTCTTTTGGTTTATTGCGGCTGATTTTGGCATAAATAGCCAGCAGATGCAGATCGTGATTACCCAATACCAATTTAGCCGCCGAGCCGAGTTGTTTGATATAACGAAGCACTGCCAGAGAATCAGGGCCACGGGCAACCAGATCACCCGTCAGCCATAGGGTATCGTTGTTGGAATGAAAATCGACTTGTTCTAATAAGGCGATCAATTCACGGTAACAGCCGTGAATATCGCCGATAAGATATGTAGCCATGCGTTAATTTATCAGTGTAGGAATAGCCAGCCTAAACACAGGAATAGCGGTGCGAAATGGGCGACCATCATGATCAATCATTTCATAATGGCCTTCCATAGTACCCAGGGGGGTTTCCAGAATGGCTCCGCTGCTGTAACGGTATTCTGTTCCTGGTAGGATCAAAGGCTGTTTTCCCACAACCCCTTCACCCTGAACTTCTGTTTGGTGACCATCACTATTGGTTATACGCCAGTAACGGCTAATTAGCTGTACGGGAGAATGCCCAAGATTGCGAATTGATATTGTATAAGCAAACACAAAACGTTGTTGTTCCGGTTGTGATTGGCTTTCTACGTAAGTACTTTGTACTTGAATATAAATTCTTGGTTCGTTGAGCATAAGTGCCTCCTGTTACTGTGACGGCTGTTTATTGGTTTCCGACAATTTCTTTAGGCTGGGACGATAACCAATTTGCCATCTTACAGTATTGCTCGACAGAAATATTTTCAGCCCGCGTACTTGGATCAATGCCCAATTCAGATAACTGCTCAACGGAAAAGATATTGCCAAGGCTGTTGCGGATTGTTTTTCGGCGTTGGTTAAATGCCTGAGTTGTAATCCGGGCCAACACACGAAGGTCATGAGCCGGATTGGGTATGGTCTTATGCGGAATCAACCGCACAATGGCGGAATCCACTTTTGGTGCTGGCGTAAATGCTGTAGGGGGTACTTCAAGAACTGGAATAACCTGACAGTAGTATTGTGCCATCACACTTAAACGTCCATAGGCTTTGCTGCCAGGCTCTGCGACCAGACGATTGACCACTTCTTTTTGCAACATAAAACTCATATCAGCAATGGCATCAGTATAGCTGAAAAGATGGAACATCAATGGCGTAGAAATGTTATAAGGCAAATTACCGAATACGCGCAAAGGCTGCCCGCGCTCTCTGGCAATCTGACCAAAATCAACGGTCATTGCATCTTGCTGGATAATTGTCAGCTTGTCTTTCAATTTTGGATGAACGTGCAGGCGGGCAGCAAGATCGCGGTCAAGTTCGACAACCGTCATTTTATCCATGCGCTCACCAACGGGTTCAGTCAATGCGCCCAGACCAGGGCCAATTTCTACTACAGCTTGACCCACTTGTGGATTCATTGCATCAACAATGCTATCAATAATAAACTGATCGGTTAAAAAGTTTTGCCCGAAACGTTTACGGGCATGATGCCCTTGATGGACTTTATTATTCATTACTGTTTTGTATCATTTTAATTGCTAGATTTAATGCGGTGATAAAACTACCCACATCAGCTTGACCTGTCCCCGCCAGCTCGAGTGCTGTGCCATGATCGACAGACGTTCGGATAAATGGCAGACCGAGTGTAATATTCACTGCTCTGCCAAAACCTTGGTATTTTAACACGGGTAGCCCCTGATCGTGATACATCGAAAGCACGGCATCGGCATGATCCAAATATTTAGGTTGGAACAGTGTATCAGCAGGTAATGGACCTTCCAGCCATATCCCTTCTGCCCTCAGGCTCTCTAATGCTGGAATGATCACGTCTATTTCTTCACGTCCCATATGTCCTCCTTCACCGGCATGAGGATTCAGGCCGCAGACATAAATATGGGGGCGATGGATACCGAACTTGGTTTTGAGGTCATGGTTGAGAATGGTGACTACTTCCCGCAGGGAATCAAACGTAATTGCCTTGGGCACATCCAGAATAGGCAGGTGTGTTGTCGCCAATGCTACCCGGAGCTCTTCCGTTGCCAGCATCATGACTACTCTTGAGCATTTACTGTGGTCAGCAAAAAACTCGGTATGTCCGATAAAAGGGACTCCGGCATCATTGATAACTCCTTTATGAACAGGGCCTGTTACCAATGCGGAGAATTCGCCATTCAGACAACCATCGCAGGCTTTTGCTAATGTTTCCGTGACATAAGTTCCGTTTTTTCGGTTTAACTCACCCGCAATGGTCGGGGATTGGAGATAAACAGGCAGAATAGTCAACGTTCCAGCGGCTTGCGATGAAGCTATTTGTGATAAAGAAGTGTGCTCAGGGGAATAAGTTTGTAGTTGCAAAGGCAAATTGAGTTGTCTGGCTCGGGAGAGCATCATTTCCGGATCAGCGCAGACAACCAATTGAATAGGCCACTCTCGTTGGGCGAGGGCAATGACTAAATCTGGACCAACCCCGGCCGGTTCGCCGGGGGTGATAATGATGGGTTTATTGTTTTGCATCGCTACCATCTAAAATTTTCACATAAGCGGAAGCGCGTAATTCCTGTATCCAGCTTTGTTCTTCTTCATTGAATTTACGATTGAATAGCAGGCGATAAGCACGATCTTTCTGCGTGGCATCCGTTCTATCAACTTTGCGGCTATCAAGTAGTTGGATTAAGTGCCAGCCGAAAGAAGAGTGAACAGGTTGACTGATCTCGCCTTTTTGCAGTTTTGTCAATGCATCACGGAAGGCTGGATCATAGATACTTGGCAAATTCCATCCCAGCTCTCCACCATGCATAGCTGAACCTGAATCTTCAGAATACTCTTTCGCGGCTTCTCCAAATGTGGTTTTTCCGCTTAAGATCTCTTCTCTGAGTTTCATCAAATCATTGCGAGCTTTCTCATCATTCATGACAGGTGATGTTTTCAACAGAATATGACGGGCATTGACTTCGGTGACTGCGATTGGCATATGATCACCACGGATATCATTTACTTTAAGAATGTGAAAACCCACACCAGAACGGAGTGGGCCAATAATCTGCCCTTTATGTGCGGACTTGAGTTGTTCAGCAAACAGAGATGGTAGCTCATGTAGTTTGCTCCAGCCCATATTGCCCCCTTTCAGGGCTTGAGAGTCACCAGAATAGGTGATGGCCAGTTTACCGAAATCGACACCGTTCTTGAGTTCAGACAAAATATTTTTAACAATTGTCCCGGCTTTTTCAACCTGAGCCTGATCCGGATTTTCTGGCAACGGAATCAAGATGTGGCTGATGTTCAATTCCGTATTCTGACTATTTTGGCCTTCAAGCTGATTAGCCAGTGAGTCAACTTCTTGTGGCAAGATCGTGATGCGGCGACGGACCTCATTATTACGTACTTCTGCGATAGTCATTTCCTTGCGGATTTGATTACGATAGGTATCAAAGTTAATTCCATCTGTAACCAAATTTTGTTTCAACTGGGCAAGGCTCAAATGGTTTTGAGCCGCGATATTTGTGATCGCAGAAACCAAAGCTTGATCAGGAATAGTAATTTGCATCCGTTCAGCCAGTTGCAGAACGATATCATCCATAATCAGGCGTTCAAGGATCTGATGACGCAATGTTTTCTCATCCGGTATCTGCTGACCAGCCTGTTTTGCATTGCGTTTAACGGTTTGTAAGAGGCTGTTGATGTCACTTTCCAGTACGACATCATTGTTAACAACGGCAACGACCTTATTGATTTCTTGTGGTGCTGCCATTGCGACAGAATTTACTGAAAACATCAATCCGAGAACGAGGGATTTCCAGTTCTTCATACATTTCCCATTATATTAATCCCGCTTTGGCGGGGTTATTGTGTTTAATCCGTTATCTTTCAAGTTGCTGCTTTGCTGATTATGCTCACTTATCTCAGTCATCGTTTTTAACAACAAATGATTGGCTATGCTTCTGGAGATGTGTTCTCTTGCCGCCGTGCTGCAACTTGAAGACTATTCGGCATACATTGTGTTTATAGGTATCAGAATGCACGCTGGTATGGAAGAATACCTTGCTGCAACATTTTCTGACTACCCAGACTATGATTGTTACTTAAGCCACGAAGTTCAACATTGAATGACCATTTGTTGTCATATTGGCTGCTGCCGAATCTCCAGTTGACGATCTTGCGCTCATAACCCACATTAACTGCCCAGCAACAAGTATTATATTGCAGACCCACCATTTGGCTCGCAGGCTGTTTTTCTTTGGTATCGTAGTAATACGCTCCCACAAGCTCCCAGCGATCTGACAATGGCCAGCTTGCTGCCAGACCCACCTGTGAAATGCCTTGCTGATAAGCGGGTAAAGCCCCAAGCGTAGCCTGAATATAATCGCGATCGACAAAGCGATAGTTTAATTGCAGCAGGCGGTCGGCATCCCGGCGGTATTCGACAACTGTATTGCTCATGGTTACACTGCCCAGTCGGTTATCGTATTGTAGCCCACCTTTGAAACCCCAAGAATCGCTGATTTTCCAGTGTACATCTCCGGCCCATGTAGTCGGCCCTGTACCTTGTTTGTTCCTGATAATATCTTTGCCGCTTGAGTTGGGATCTGTATCGGTAGTACGTGGACGTTCAAAGTAGTAGATTTGACCCACGGACAGGCTAAAACGTTCAACTAAATCTTCATCATAAATACGTGAGGTTATACCCGTGGTAAATTGATTAGCCGATGAAATTCGGTCTAACCCGCTGTAGAAGCGGTCACGGAACAAGCCGGTATAGTCTGTCTGCAACAGGGATGAATCAAAGTTATTAATGTTATCCTGATTCTTATAAGGCACATAAAGATATTGAACGCGGGGTTCCAGAGTCTGGGTGTAATCTTGATTAAAGTACATGGCGCGTTCAAATACTATTTTCGCGTCTGATTTAAACACAGGCAGAACACGGTCAACTAACTTTTCCAATAAAGGTTGGTTTTTTTGTACTTCAGAGGAAAGTTCCTGCTCGTAATGGGTTGCCATTATCTTAAATTCGTTATTGAGGCTGGCCCAGCCATTGGAGAGCGGCAGATTGATGGCAGGTTCAAAATGCCAGCGTGTTGCGTCCGGCCATTGGTTACCGATGCTGGTAAATTTAGCCAATTGTATATGGGTATGAAAATCGAATGGGCCTAAATCATTTTTATAGTAATTCAGATCCAGTTGAGGTGTTGCTCTGTAGGCTTTGCTTCTGTCACTTGCGGTAAAGATCTGGAATTGCTTGGTTACCAGTGTGGCATGCCAGTTTTGCTGAGCATAGCCAACGCTGAATTTCTGGGTAGCGTAGCCGTCAGTACTGGAGCCATATCGTGAAGAGTAGTCAGTAAAATAGTTCGGATCACTGACTTTGGTGTAGTCAACACTGAAACGCCAAACCTGATTCATAACACCGCTATGGTTCCAGTAGAATAACCAGCGGTTGCTGCTGTCCCGATCAGATTTGATGCCGAGTTTTTTGTCTTTTTCATACAGGCGATCATGATCAATCCAATCCAGCGCAACCGTACCCGCGCCTGCTTTGGTTAAGTAACGGAATTCATTATCCAGTTTAAAGCCACGCATAGTAATGAGATGCGGAGTGATCGTAGCATCATAGTTCGGAGCGATATTCCAGTAATATGGCAGCAGGAACTGAAAGCCGTCTTTATTGGAAAAACTGGCATTGGGGATCAAGAAACCAGAGCGGCGTTTGTCACCAATCGGCAACTGCAAGTATGGGCTGTAAAACACGGGTACATTAGCAACCCGAAAACGAGCGTTCCAGATTTCAGCTACTTCTTCTTCACGGTCGAGGATCACTTCTGAACCGACAACACTCCAGCTATCATTGCCCGGTAAACAGGAGGTAAATATCCCATTATTCAAAATAGTATAGCGGTTTTCATCACGCAGCATCATCTTATCTGCGCTACCACGTCCCTGACGGCCGACCATCTGGTACTTGCCTTGTTCTACGTCAGTGTTTTTATTATTCAAATTAGCCCAAGCCCGCGGCCCTTTTAAAATGATCTGGGGGTCATCATAGCTGACGTTACCGATTGCGGTAATAGTACGGATTGGCTCTTTATCCTGTGTCTGTTCAAGCCGTACCTTATCGGCTGTCAGTGTTTTATTTCCCTGTTGGATATCAACATTACCAATGAACTCAACTGAGTAGGGATATTCACCGTGAGTATCATCAGACTTAATGTTAATAGGCATTTTATTGGGATCGCCTGCGATAATCGGCTTATCGTAGACAGGTACGCCCAGCATACATTGTGCTGCGAGATCAGCATGAGCTTGCTGACTATGTGCTTGCTGACTATAAAGTGCTGCCCATACCATTGTGGCCAGCAGAGTGGGATAACATTTATTCATAGATATTTATGCGGTTCCGTCATCAGTGGCGTCGTGCCGGCGAATGTTCAGAGACTAACTTAGTTAATAAATAGGTGCCAGAGTAAAGTTTAACTTTGCTAATCTTGCTGTTAGGCACAGAGCGTAATGAATAGTATGATAATGCAAAATTGCGCTCAGGGCATTGGGGAATTGAAGACTATAATGCAGTATTGGGGAAAATTATTTGGATTAATATTTGGTATAGCGTCCGGTGCAGGTTTCTGGGGCATTGTGATTGGCCTGTTACTCGGTCACATCCTTGATAGGGTCAGGCTGCGGAATCAGCGTGTTGATACCAAAGGCCAGACCCGACAAACCCTGTTTTTCCTCAGTACATTCCAAGTACTGGGGCACTTAACCAAAGCAAAAGGTCGGGTAACCGAAACGGATATCCAGCTTGCTACTCGACTGATGGACAGAATGCAGCTGCATGGTGAGGCCAGGACTTCAGCCCAGCAATCGTTTCGTGAGGGTAAACAGCCTGAATTTCCCCTGCGAACGACATTACGGCGGTTGCGGCGCGCTTGCTTTGGCCGTTTCGATCTCATTCGCATGTTTTTGGAAATACAATTGCAGGCCGCGTTTGCTGATGGTGAACTGCATCCCAATGAAAGAAAAGTCCTGTTTGTCATTGCCGAAGAACTGGGGATTTCCCGCATTCAATTTGAACAATTTCTTACCATGATGGAAGGTGGCCGTCATTTCGAAGGGCATCATTATGGTGGGCAGTATCAGCAACATGGGCACAATCAGGAGGCTGGGCAGCAGCGTGCAACACTGGCGGATGCCTGTAAGGTATTGGGTGTCAATGAGCATGATGACACCACAACCATTAAGCGGGCTTATCGGAGACTGATGAGTGAACATCACCCCGATAAGCTGGTGGCAAAAGGTTTACCACCAGAAATGATGGAGCTTGCAAAACAGAAAGCGCAGTCTATCCAATCCGCGTATGACTTGATCAAAAAAGAGAAGGGCTTTAAATAGCACTGATCCTAACGTATTCCACAAAAACCTAAAGTACTGCAAAAAACGCATCCGTCAAAAATCGGCTTTGCATTCAAAATGCATTGATGTGCCATAAACCGGATGCGTAATGGATAGTTCTTGGGCATGTAATTGCAGACGAGGTGTAATCTCCCTTGCTTGCGGATGGGCATAAAAGCGATCCCCCAGAATAGGGTTGCCAAGAGCCAGCATATGCACACGAAGCTGATGAGAACGGCCGGTGATTGGAACCAGTCTGACACGTGTTGCCTGTTCTTCATATTTCAGCACTTGATATTCAGTTTGTGCCGATTTTCCGGTTTCAAAGCAGACTTTCTGCTTCGGACGATTTGGCCAGTCGCAGATCAACGGCAAATCCACTAATCCCTTTTCTGGCTCCAGTTTTCCCCAGACCCGGGCGATATAGACTTTTTTCGGCTCACGTTCACGGAACTGGCGTTTCAACTCACGTTCGGCGGCTTTAGTCAGTGCTACAACCATGATACCGCTGGTGGCCATATCCAATCGATGTACCGATTCTGCGGTAGGAAATTCAGCCTGAACCCGTGTCATAATACTGTCTTTGTGCTCTTCTGCTTTACCCGGCACAGAAAGTAATCCACTGGGTTTATTAACAACCATAATGTGCTCATCTTGATACAACACATATAACCTAGGATCTGTCGGGGGATTGTAAGACTCCAGCATGAGTGGCTCCAATTGGGTCGGGAGAATAAATCAGGTCGGAAAAATGACGGGGCGCATTCTATCAGATATGACCCGGGGTGCGAGATTAATATAGAGTGAGACTGAACTCAGGGGCACCTTGCGGAGAATGCCCCTGAATTTACGCGCATTTATTGATGAGAAACAATAACCAGACGAATGGCATCCAGACGCCAGTTAGCCTGATCAAGGTTCAGCAACAGATGCTTATGCTCAGATTCGATAGCTTCCAGCTCATCGTCACGAATATTCGGGTTAACCGCTTTCAGGGCTTCCAGACGTGACAATTCCGCTGACAGCACTTCATCCGCTTCTTTCTTTGCTTTCTCAATCAATTCACGTGACTGTTTTTCAATCAGAGGTTCTGATTGTTGTAAAATCGCATGAACTTCTTGCTGTACCGCATTGACCAGCTTGCTGGCGTTATGGCGGTTGATGGCATTGAGCTGACGGTTGAAACTTTCAAACTCTACCTGAGGAGCCAGATCAGTGCCTTTTAGATCCAATAAGAGACGTACTGGCGTTGGTGGCAGAAAACGGGTCAATTGCAAATGTTTAGGCGCTTGCGCTTCAACAACGTAAATCAACTCAACCAACAGCGTACCTACCGGCAGTGCTTTATTTTTCAGAATAGAAACGGCGCAACTTCCTGTATCCCCTGACAGGATTAAATCCAGACCATTGCGAATGATAGGGTGTTCCCAGCTCAGAAACTGAGTATCTTCGCGGGACAGTGCTTTCTCACGGTCAAACGTAATGGAGCAGCCGTCCTTCGGCAATCCGGGAAAATCCGGCACCAGCATATGATCAGATGGATTCAGGACGATAATACCGTCACTGTGATCTTCCTGATTGATGCCGACGATATCGAATAAATTCAGGGCAAAATTCACCAGATCGGTATCATTATCCTGCGCCGCAATTTTTTCTGCCAGTTTCTGGCCTTGTTCGCCGCCATTGGAGTTCATTTCCAGCAGACGGTCACGGCCCTGCTCCAATTGTTGTTTGAGTTGTTCATGATGCATGCGGCATTCAGTAATAAACTCATTGAAGTCAGTTTGCTCATTAGGTTTGGCAAGGAAATTCAACAGTGTTTCGTAATACTTGTCATAGATAGGGCGACCGGTCGGGCAGGTATGTTCAAACGCATCCAGTCCTTCGTTATACCAGCGCAGGAGAATGGATTGCGCCGTGTTTTCCAGATAAGGCACACTGATTTTAATATCGCGGTTTTGACCGATACGATCCAGACGACCGATTCGTTGCTCCAGCAAATCAGGGTTGAATGGCAGATCAAACATAACAAGCTGATTGGCAAACTGGAAGTTACGTCCTTCAGAGCCAATTTCAGAACAGAGCAGCACTTGTGCTCCGTCTTCTTCAGAAGCGAAGTAAGCAGCGGCACGGTCACGTTCCAGCAAAGACAAACCTTCATGGAAGACGGCACCGCGGATACCTTCGCGTTCACGCAGAACTTGTTCCAGTTGCAGCGCAGTTTCTGCTTTGGCACAGATTACCAGCACTTTTTCATCACGGTTTGCCATCAGGAAACCTAACAGCCATTCTACGCGTGGATCGAAGTTCCACCATGTGGCGTTTTCACCTTCGAATTCCTGATAGATCTGCTCAGGATAGAGCATATCTTTGGCACGCGCTTCCACGGTCTTTTTAGCACCCATGATTCCAGAAACCTTGATTGCCGTCTGATATTGGATTGGCAATGGTAACTTGATTTCATGCAGTTCACGGTGTGGGAAACCTTTCACGCCACCACGGGTATTACGGAACAGCAGCCGGCTGGTTCCATGGCGATCCATCAGCATAGAGACCAGTTCGGGGCGAGCATTGTTGCTCTCCTCATCCTGTTGGCTGTTTACCGCTTTCAACAAAGGTTCAATATCTTGTTCATTAATCAGTTCAACAATTGCATTTTGCTGGTCATTGTTTAAAAGATCATCGGACAGCAGCAAAGTCACGGCATCCGCAACAGGACGATATTTCTGTTGTTCATCAATGAATACCTGATAATCATGGAAACGATTTGGATCAAGCAGGCGCAGACGGGCAAAGTGACTCTCTTGGCCCAACTGTTCTGGTGTGGCTGTCAGCAACAGAATGGAAGGAATTTGCTCTGACAACTGTTCAATGACGAGATATTCGCGGCTCGGGGATTTTTCGTTCCACTCCAGATGGTGAGCTTCATCCACTACCATCAAATCCCAGCTCGCTTCCAGCAAATGTTCAAAACGTTGCTTATTGCGGCGAACAAAATCCAGAGAACAGATAACCAATTGCTCTGTCTCAAACGGATTATCGCTGTCATGAAGCGCTTCTGTGTACCGACCATCATCGAACAGTGAGAAACGCAGGTTAAATCGACGCAGCATTTCTACCAGCCATTGATGTTGCAGGCTGTCTGGCACGATGATCAATACACGTTCCGCACGTCCTGCCATCAATTGCTGATGAATGATCATGCCGGCTTCAATGGTTTTACCCAGCCCCACTTCATCCGCCAGTAATACGCGGGGAGCATGGCGCTTGCCTACTTCATTGGCAATATGTAGCTGATGTGGGATCAAACTGGCACGAATGCCACGTAGTCCACTTTCTGCCAGACGAAATTGTTCGCTTTGGTGTTTACGAGCGCGAAAACGCAGAGCAAAGCGATCCATACGGTCAATTTGACCAGCAAACAGACGATCCTGCGGCTTATTAAACGTCAGTTTGCTATCCAGAAAAACTTCCCGCAGGCAGGTATTTTCTTCTTCAGTGTCCAGGCGAGTACCGATGTAGATCAGCAGGCCATTATCTTGCTGAACATCATCGATCTTGAGTTTCCAACCTTCGTGACTGGTCACGGTATCGCCTACATTAAACATAACGCGGGTAATAGGGGAGTCATTGCGTGCGTAAAGGCGGTTTTCTCCGCTGGCAGGAAAAAGTAACGTCACCATGCGCGTATCAAGCGCCACGACTGTTCCTAATCCAAGTTCGCTTTCTGTATCGCTTATCCAGCGTTGACCAAGAGTAAATGGCATAAATTTCGGCTCAGTTTTCTGTTAGACAATATCATTTATAGGTGCAGGATGGCTGCTTTTGTTGGATATCGATCACCATTGGTTATCGATAGGGATAGTTTTCAATAGCACTTTTTCAATAGCACTTTACATCCCGCGTTTTTTGGTAACGAGATCACAAAAGTACCATTGCCCATTAGAGGAGCGATATGTTAATTGAAGCTGAGCAAGCCGTCACCTGCAAAAATATCCATTATTCAAAAGAGATGCTTATTTGCCCTGTTTGCAGGGTCATAAAGTTATCCTGAATAAACGGCAAAATAGCATCGGCAATGAGCATTAACTATTTTTTGTTCCCTTGCCGTCGCGCTGCATCTTGAAATCCATTGGGTATAGTGTTCATAATCTGGCGCAGTAGTTTGATTTTCGATGGGTTCTGGCCGGGACAGAGTGATAATGTAGTTGATCCAACATTACCAAAGAGGATTTTAACTATGGCATTTTCATTGGTTATTTATACAGTATTTTTTGAGGTGCCAATAGGTAAAAATTGATCGGTCAAGAAACACTTTAGCATCGCACCTCAGTATCTTTTGTTATTATTCTTAATTGGTTACCCGGCTGACCGATAATTTCCAGACTTTAATTCCTGCATCTTCAAGTTAATTGCGTATAGTCTGTAATGATTTCGGCCACATTTACGTCTGTTTACCCTATTTTCATTGCAAACGTGCGAAGCTCTTCCCAGTATTTATAACATGATGAGAGAGTTACTATGGCAAAACGTATTGAATTTTCCACCACTGGCAGCCCGGAAGTACTCCGATATTGTGACTTTGTACCCGCAGCCCCTGCACCTGATGAAGTACAAGTCGAAAATAAAGCCATTGGTATTAATTATATTGATACCTATGTTCGCAGTGGGTTATATCCTACCACCAGCTTGCCATCCGGCCTTGGTATGGAAGCTGCGGGTGTTGTCACCAAAATTGGCGCGAATGTAACATCAATTAAAGTCGGTGATCGCGTAGCTTATGCGCAATCTGCCGTTGGTGCTTACAGTGAAGTGCATAACGTGCAGGAACACAGGCTTGCTCTCCTGCCTGATTCGATTTCATTTGAGCAAGCGGCAGCGTCACTTTTGAAAGGCCTAACTGTTTACTATTTGTTTCACCAGACCTATCAAATTCAAAAAGATGAAACTTTCTTGTTCCATGCCGCAGCTGGTGGTGTCGGGCTGATTGCGTGCCAGTGGGCAAAAGCGTTAGGGACAAAGTTGATCGGAACTGTGGGTTCTAATGAAAAAGCCGAACTTGCAAAAACCGCGGGTGCATGGCAAATCATCAATTACAACCATGAGAGTATCGTCGAACGTGTTTTAGAGATCACTGGTGGGGGAAAGGTCAGTGTCGTTTATGATTCTGTAGGTAAAGCCACATGGTTAGATTCACTGGACTGCCTCAAACGGCGTGGTTTAATGGTTAGTTTTGGTAATGCTTCCGGGCCAGTGACCGACGTCGATTTAGGTCTGCTCAATCAAAAAGGCTCTTTATTCGTCACTCGCCCCGCAGTTAACGGCTATATCACAACCCGTGAGGAATTGAACGAAGCCAGCAATGCCCTGTTTGATTTGGTAGCCACTGGCAAAATCAAAGTCGATGTACCAGAAAGCCAAAAGTTTTCATTGAGCGAAGCTGCAACCGCACATCAAGCATTGGAAAGCCGCTTAACTCACGGCTCCAGCTTACTGATCCCTTGATAACTTTAATAAATTTAATAATTTTAATGAAGAGCGGACTACATCCGCTCTGTTACCATTTCTAGCGCTTTTTCAACGACCATAATACCGGAGCCGGGTTTATGGGCATTCTCACTCAAATGACGACGCCATTGACGCGCACCAGGAATGCCCTGAAAAATCCCCAAGATATGACGAGTGATATGCCCTAAATAAGTACCTTTGGACAATTCTTGTTCTATATAAGGATAAAGTGCCTTAACCACATTAATCGTATTCATAACTGGTGCTGTTTGATCAAATAATTCACGATCCACATGTGCCAGAATAGATGGATTTTGGTAAGCCTCTCGTCCAATCATCACACCATCCACGTATTGCAAATGCTGTTTCGCTTCTTCCAATGACTTAATACCGCCGTTAATGGAAAACGTTAATTGAGGGAAATCTTTCTTTAATTGATAGACCCGTGGATATTCCAATGGCGGGATTTCGCGGTTTTCTTTTGGACTGAGACCAGATAACCACGCCTTGCGCGCGTGGATAACAAAATTATCGCAATCGCTGTTTTCTATGACAGTATCAATAAAATCACACAAAAACTCGTAGCTATCTTGCTCATCAATCCCAATGCGGGTTTTAATGGTAACGGGAATATCCACTACATCCTGCATGGCTTTAACGCAATCAGCCACCAGCGCCGCATCTCCCATCAGACAGGCACCAAAACGACCATTCTGCACACGATCAGAGGGACAACCGATATTCAAATTGATTTCATCATAACCCCGTTCCTGCGCAATCTTGGCACACTGTGCCAATGCCTGAGGCTCACTGCCGCCCAATTGCAAGGCCAACGGATTCTCCTGCTCGTTATAAGCCAGATAATCCCCTTTTCCATGAATAATCGCACCCGTTGTCACCATTTCCGTGTAAAGCAGCGCTTCTTTACTTAATAAGCGGTGGAAATAACGACAATGACGGTCAGTCCAGTCCAGCATGGGGGCAACGGCGAAGCGGGAAGGCTTGAATTTCCCGCTACCTGTTGGTATGGCATTGAATTCACTATGTTTCTGAGTTTGTATATTTTCGTGCATTTAAGGTCTTTTTAGGCTATTTTTGTATTATCAGCACCCCAAACAGCACCCCATTAATATGGGGACCTGAACAGGAGAGCATCAAAGATGGCCTACTATAGCATAGAGAAACGTCCCCGCGCAGATGGCACAGTTCGTTACCGTTGCACCGTTGGTGTTAAGTCTGGTGGTAAATATATTTACAGAGAGAACCGCACATTTGGAAAACAGTTCCATGCCAAAACATGGGGTGCCATGCGGGTAGCTGAGCTGGAACAAAACGGGGTCCCCACGCAAAATAATACCGAAGATTTAACAGTTGGTGATCTACTGCATAAGTATATCAATGACCCTGATTTGGGTGGAAAGGCAGGAAGAACTAAATAGTTCAACGCCAGCCAAAAACAAGCGAATTAATATTCCCTTACTTCTTTTTTGATCCATTGTTTATGAGAGGTTCCTTTCTTTGGTTTTCTTTCAAAACCCAAATCCGCCAGCGCCGCTACAACTTCTTTATATTTGAGGGGGTTAGTCTATAAAGAATCATGTTGCGCCGCACCTCTTATCGGGCTAGCTCACATTGCTCATCAAACAACCTAGCTGAAACAGTTTCTTTATTTAGATAAAAAGCTGTTATCACTTTGAGCCTAAAAGCAATGTACCAATACCTAAACCACATAGATAAGGGGGCTTTTCGATTTATAAGCTGTTTTGCGTATTCCGGTTCAGAAGCAACTTCTTCAAGATAATCACCTACCTGAACCTCAAGTTTGCTAATTGCTTCATCAATCGAATTAGCTTGCGCTGCCAGTGACAGATCTAAGCAGGCAGCAATTACATATCACCCTGTTGATAAGCCATGCAACGTAATCTCATTTAATCATCTCCTGTAGGGGTATTAACAACATAGTTATCAAATTGATAAATATGTCTAAGGCGATGATAGTTTGTTATAACCTTAAGTTCAATAGCTTGACCTGTTCATACTTGTGTGATTAACCACTAAAATAGATTAAAAATAATCAGAGCGCTTCAATTTTTGACCATACGCAGCTTAAGAGCAGTTGAACCGAAACAATAAGAAACTATCACTACAAGCTACCAGCTCAGTCAACCCCCAGTTAATAAACCCTGAAAATCACAAAAAAACGACATTTGCAATATCTTTATTTTTATCTTACAAATCAATTTATTATGTGTACTTTATGAAGAAAGTTAGGTGTGAAATGTCTCAAAAAAGACAGAAATAATAGAGAGTATTCACGCCTTAAGATATACTCCTCCGTGAGAGCTATCAAATTGATATGGATTCATTGGAGGTTTCTATGTTTTGCGAAATAAAAGTAGCCCAAATGGCTGCGTACCTGTTATCGAAAGGTGGCGGGCGCATGGCATACCTGAAACTCATGAAGCTCATGTATCTATCTGACAGGGAGCATATGAGGAAATACGGGGAATCAATCAGTGGTGACCGAATGGTATCTATGCCTCACGGACCCGTACTTTCATACTCACTCGATTTAATGAATGGCTCTAGCCAAGGTTCAGATGAGGGCTGGGGAAGGTGGATTGCTGGCGCTAGTAATTATGAACTGGAGACAAAGCTACCATTAGTTGAGCGCGATGAATATGACGAATTAACAGATGTTGAGCTTGCTGTTCTGAATGGCATTTATTCAGAATACGGTCATATGACAAAATGGCAGATAAGGGATTACACACACTCGCATTGCCCTGAGTGGATCGATCCTCACGGTGGTTCATACCCGATCGACCCAAAAAACGTTTTCTTTGCCCTTGGAAAATCAAATGAAGTTGCGATACAACTTGCAAACAGGATGCGAGAACAAAACGAATTAGATCGGGTTATTAGCGGATTAGTATGACAATTAACTTTGCACCTGTTAAAAAGGGAACCATAATGTTACTTACAGGTGCAAAGGAGCATTTGTTCTTTATTTGTAGTGATCCCGTGCTTTACCCTCAGCTTACCAAAGAATGTTTTCTTGCTGTTAATTTAACTACTATTTATCCTGATATTGAATATGACAACACCTGTATTTTAAGTGTTGGCGATCATCCTTTTGTAAAGCATGATAGTTATATTCTTTATAAAAAAGCTGAAATACTGGGGGTTGATACAGTGACAAGTCAAGTCATTGCTGGTGATATCAGAGTATCAGAACCCTGCCGTAATGATGTGTTTGATAGAATACTGAACGGATTTAATACTTCCCCTCACGTAAAGCCCAAAGTAAGAAAGTTCTACACTAAATATTGCGTTTAATTTTAATATTGCACTTATTTAATACCAAAATAGTGCCTATCATCAAAGAGCTATTACCAAAGTGAGGACTTCGGCGATAGGACTCCTTAAACTACAGGAATCCCTACAGTTAATTTTCACTGCCTCCGTTTGAAACGGAAGGATTAAATTAAAAGGGGAGAAATCTCCTCTTTAAGTAAGTGGCTGATTTTTTTGATTACCGATCGGGGTGGGGATTCCGGTTATCTGATGGAAATAAGGGATATCAATAAATTAATCCCCCCTCGGAATTTTCTATAAAAATAAATAATTAAATGAATTACACTAATTATTCTTTACTATATTTACATAAAATAATATTTAAAATAAACAATTAGAATATATAAAATAATACATGGTGTTCTTGGATTCGCCTAATAAGTGCAATTTCTAAGAAAGGCGGTCAGTTGCTATAGTAGGCATCTTTCTCGCCAAAGGAAAATGCGCTATGGCCTA
>NZ_FPBJ01000033.1 GCF_900116635.1 Xenorhabdus koppenhoeferi
TGCATGCTTGTCTTTGTATGCCAGTACTCTTCTTCGAAAATCTAGACTGTAACCCATCTCAATTCTACCTTGTCATTGGGATTTAGGTATTATGACACAGTATTATGATTCTGCTATATGTATTCAGGGAAAATTACATCGTAGTCATTGGGATACTCCGAATGAATATATACGTCTTACTCTTGAGCCGACTTCTGAGGAAGAATGTAATAGTTTTATTCATATTGAGAAGGGTGATAAACGCGGCGTTTGGTTCCCTTGGCAGCCAACGTCAGAAGATTTGATGGCTTGTGACTGGAAATTGCTACAGTCGGATAACCATAAGCCAGAAGATTGTATGTTGGTTTTCGAGCTTGAATTAGGAGCTGGTAAATTTAATTACGGTCAGGAGTGGGGATACATGAGTGAAAGTGGGAAATGGCTTAGTGGAGGTACAGTAACTTTCGGTAGCTTAAATCCAATCTCAAATAAGACAACCATTCCCAATGTGTTAGCATTTTATTGGAGTACGTATAATTGGTTTTATTTGATAGTTTCTTCTGATAAAGATGACTATCGGAAGATAGTCGAGTTGCTGACGAAAGATCTTTATGTAACTGTTGATAATACAATCTATTCTCTTGGCACCATGCCGCTTTTAGGCGATACAGATGGCAGATATACCATTTCATATGGAAATTATGAAGCACAAAAATTAGGCGGAATATTAAAACAAACCGGTGAAAAAAAGACGTTCTGTCTTAATTGGCGTGATAAATAAGTTATTCAAATTTATATCCTGAATTCAGGGTTTTGCTCAGATGTAGAGCTATAAAATCAGCCTCCTAATTGGAGGCTGTTGTGCATTATTTGATTATTTTAACTGGCGGCTAGATGTAACCTTTTGTTTTTATTAATATATTATTTCTTCCAGATAATATGGTAGATAGGGTGAGCTTTTTCCCGGCAAATCAAAATACGGGCAAAAATATCATCAATTTCGGTATCTTCCGATTCAGCCAAGCCAATAATGATTTCTGAAAAAAAATCTGGATCTAAATCAAAATCGACATGTGCAGACCAGATTCCCGAAGGCTCTAGTAGTTCAGCACCTCCTCGTTCTTCAAATTGCAGATTAAACAGCAGACTATCAGCCGGATCAAGATTCGAGAGGGCTTGTTCGAGGAAAATATCGTAGGCTTTTTCAAGCGCCTCATCTTCAGTCATTCGGTTGTTTAAATCCAATTGCATAGAATGTGTCGGTTGATTTTCCATAATGGCATTGTCCGAAATTAGTAACAGAAAGAAATGCGTTTTATTAGTCATTCATAGTCAGGTAATGAATTTAATAATTTGATTTTAAAGGAAAACATTCTCATTTTTTGTTTTCCGTAATCATCAATAATCACAAATATTCATCTGGTGTCATGAAAAAAATGTACATAGTGATATGCAGAAACTACATTAAAAGCGATATTTTTTTGGGAAAGTGATATGGCCATTACTGATTCATGGAGCCGTTCTACCAATGGTAAACCTCAAGAGAAATTAATTGCCAAATCAGACAGAGATGGATTATCTGTTCGTGTTACCCCCAAAGGAAAGATTATATCCCAATTTAGAGATCGCTGGAACGACAAAGGGGATCGGATTGATATTGGCACTTATCCGGGAATGCGATTACCGTGGATGTGAATTTAATGAGTCAGGTGACTGCTCAGGCAGTCACCCTTTAACAAATGGGATTAGATCGAATCCCTTACTGATTCAGTATAGGCGTTGAGTCGTAATACCCTCTCAGGGTAATTTTGGCTCCTGCTCCCTTAAACAAATTCAGGGAAGATATATACCCCGCTAATTTCACTGTAGTCGCATCTGGAATGTGATACTCGTAAACTTTTGTTTCCTCTCCATTGAGGTTATCCCGAAGAGGTAATTCTAATTTATCACAAATAGGTACTTTTCCTGAATCGCCTGAGTCGCCTGAACTAATGGGGTTTATCGGCTCACCATTAACATACAAGGTAGTGGACACAGCAGTATGCTTTCCTTCTACACCCTCAATAATAACTTTTGCAAGAAAGTAACGATGATTGTTGGGAAGCATAATACCATGATGACCGTGACCATCATCAATTTCGGAGATAATAAATGTTTCATCATGCCAAGGAGGACATTCTTCTTTTTGTGCGTGCTTTTCTCTTTCCGCAAGCTCAAGTACTTCTTTAAGTCTATTCAAGCAATTATCGTCTGACATGGGCTAATTCCTCTTTTTCTTTAGGTATACGACTGCTTGTGATATTTAATATGCAGATGACAAAGAATAATCTACATATGTTTTCTCATATCTATTGGCATGGACCAAACAAAGCAGTCAGTTTAATTAAAATTGTGGAAAAATATTACTTGGATTAATAAATAAAAGTTGATCTATTAATCTCTGTGTTTATTGAAAATATTTACTTTTACTTCTGCCACATAATTAATATTGTGTGGGTGAATTAATGGTAGTTAATTTGCGAATTTAAATAAATCATATTTTCCGTCATTGCATTGATATTAAACATGATTATTCTGATTTTTATTGTCAGTTCATAGATAACTAATATAAGACACCTTAAATTTACCAAATTAATTATATTCTTACTTTATCTATTGGGTATATACTGAATAAAGGCTTTTTCTGTCATGAATTATAGAAGAGGACTGAAAAAATAGCAGATCCGTTCAAGAATGCGATGCCAAACTGGTCGTTTTTCCCATTCATTATTTGCAAGTAGCGTTGAGCGCATAATATAGTCTTGCTGAACCTGCATTAAATCATTGCCGAAATGTTCATCGTCAATCACAACTGTAATTTCAAAATTCAGCCACAAGCTGCGCATATCCAAATTGACGGAACCGACCATGCTGAGTTGTCCATCGACTAAAACACTCTTGCTATGTAATAGGCCATCCTCAAATAGATAGATTTTTACGCCTGCTTCCAATAATTCCGCAAAAAACGCCCGGCTGGCCCAGCGGACTAGAAATGAATTGTTCTGGCTTGGAATTATGATACTAACATCAACACCTCGCATCGCTGCTGTACAAATTGCATGCATTAGATCATCACTGGGCACAAGGTAAGGTGTGGTAAGAATAAGTTGATTGCGAGCGGAAAAAATAGCTGTCATCAAGGATTGCTGGATCAATTCATCAGGGAATCCCGGCCCGGAAGCAATGACCTGAGCAATATGTCCACTGGCTTGCTCGAAAGGCATAATGGTACTGTCTGGCGGTGGGGGAAGATGACGTTTTCCTGTTTCCATTTCCCAGTCAAAAGCATAAACAATTCCCAGTGTTGTGGTGACAGGGCCTTCCATTCTCACCATGATGTCGACCCATTGTCCCACTCCCGCATCCTGTTTAAAAAAACGGGGGTCAACCATATTCATGCTGCCGGTGTATGAAATATGATTATCGATCAGGATAATTTTTCTGTGCTGACGTAAATCCATACGGCGCAAGAACAGACGGAAAATATTAACCTTTAGCGATTCGACGATTTCAATGCCTGCCTTACGCATAATATCAGGGTAAGGACTGCGGAAAAATTGCCAGCTTCCTGCTGAATCTACCATAATCCGGCATTTAACACTGCGTTTGACCGCCCGCATCAGAGCATCGGTAACTTGATCAACCAAGCCTCCTGACTGCCATATATAGAACACCATTTCGATATTGTATTTAGCATTTTCAATATCATTAATAATGCTTTTCAGGGAATCATCATAAGATGTCACTAGCTGCATTTTATTGCCTCTGACACCCTTGATTTTTTGGCGGCGTTCGCACAATTGAAATAATGGTGTAGCAACTTCACTATTTTCATTGGTAAAAATGAAGGGTGATTTCCTTAATTCTGCAAGCCACTTGGCCACAGATGAACGCATTTGTCTGGCCTGTTCAACTCTGCGTTTGCCAAGATGCAATTCGCCGAATGACAGATAAGCAACAATTCCTACTAAAGGAAGAATATAAATAATGAGCACCCAAGTCATTGCTGATGTCACAGGGCGGCGTTTCATTAAAACCCGAATGGTGATACCAGCAATAATCAGCCAGTATAAGAAAATCGCCAGCCAGCTCAGTACGGAATAAAAAGTTGTCATATGTGGCAATTAATCCTATTTATTTAAGAGCCTATCCATTAAGCTATTTTATTTGTCATATTAATCTAGAGTTTGTTTAAAAAATATGTACTGCGCGTACACTTTGATGTTTGCTTATATATCCGTCGTCTTTCAAGTTGCAGCTTTGTTGGCTGCGCTCACTCACCCCAGTCACATAGTTATCTATGCGCTTGGGGGTTCATTCCCTTGCCGTCGTGCTGCATCTTGAAATCCATTGGGTATAACTGCGTTCAAACTGTTTGCGATAATGAGCTCCTTTGAAATTATCGTATCACGACAAAACAGTAGTTTAAAAGTGTAGATGTTTTTGAATCGTTATTGAATATGATAGTCATTTGCATTTAAACTAATGGTTATCTGAAAACTGACTATCATGCTGCTGAGCAAGAATTCTCTTATGCGTTGGATACCTTGGGCGATACTACTTTCTGTTTGTTTACATATTTCTATTGCTGCGGCACTTTTTCATGGTATTAAACCTGAAAGACTGTTAGAAGCCGCTCCTATGTCTGTTGCCATGGTTCAATTGGCCGCTGAAGAGGCACCAATCTCTGAGCCTATCATGTCTGAATCAGCTCCTGAGCCTGAATCACCTGAACCTGAACCTGAACCTATCGCGAAAATTGCCCTCCCTAAGCCGGAAAAGAAACCGGAAGTGAAAAAGAGAGAAGAGAAAAAAATTGTTAAGAAAAAATCTAAGCCGGTAGAGAAAAAGACTCAAAAAATCTCAGAACAACCACTGAAATCTGTTTCTAATCAAGATTCCCAGATAGTCAAAAATCTGAATGATCAAAAACCGGTTAACGGTGCACCGAAAGCACAAAATGGGCCAAGGGCGTTAAATAGACCAAATCCTGTTTATCCATCCAGAGCGCAGCAGTTGGGTACAGAAGGGACAGTGAAGGTAAGGTATGATATTGATGAAGAGGGTAGAGTGAGGAACATCGAAATCCTTTCCTCAACTCCCAAGAATGTTTTTGAGCGTGAAGTGAAGAAAGTGATGAGAAAATGGCGTTACGAAAAAATGCCTGCAACCGGGTATGTTACTACTATTGAATTTAAAGTGACTGGTATTTCACAATCCTAGCCTATCAAGATACTCCCTACTGGAGTTAAAGGACGCAACACAGCCTTTAACTCCAGTAATTCTAGCAATATGAATGAAAGGCTCCTGCCTTTCACCGGAGGCCAGCCTTTGGCTGGGCAAATTCGTTCCCTTGCCGTCGCGCTGCATCTTGAAATCCAATGGTTATAGTTGCTTAATACGTATTTATATTATGCCCATAAACTGTAACTTAAATTTACTATTTTCAGAAAAAAGGTGCACAAATTTAATTGTGCGCCTTTAGTTTACGAATTGTTATTCTCAATAAATCGTTACTCTGAATCACTGCCTTCCAGTTTGAAGTGTCTTTTATCTTCAGGCAAAGGACGAGAAGAATTATTCTTATCAACGGCAACATAGGTGAAAACCGCCTCTGTTGCACGGTAACGTTGCCCAACGGGTTCAGAAGCCACCTTTTTCACCCAAACTTCAATATGAATTGTGATAGATGAATTCCCCGTTTTAAGGCAACGAGCATAACAGCATACGACGTCACCTACCGCAACTGGTTTCAGAAAACTGATGCCATTTACGCTAACAGTTACTACGCGCCCCAGTGCAATTTCTTTTGCCAGAATTGCGCCGCCAATATCCATTTGAGACATCAGCCAGCCACCGAAAATATCCCCATTGGCATTGGTATCGGCAGGCATGGCCAGTGTACGGAGAACCAATTCTCCGTTTGGTAAGGGTTGTTGTGTCATTAGAAAACTTGCTTTATTTGGTGAATACAACAATACCTGTCGGTGTATCGACAGGTATCCATCTGATGGGTCATTACATTATTCTTGTTCGCGAGGCAGATGACGGTAGATATATACCACACTTAATACAGTAAAAACCAGTGTCAATGCTGTTAATCCGAACACTTTAAAGTTTACCCAAATATCCTGGGGTAGCCAGAAAGCGACATAAATATTTGCCAAGGCACAGGTGATAAAGAAAATCGCCCAAGCCATATTCAATTTATTCCAGACGAAATCAGGCAGTTCTAACTCTTTACCCAGCATCCTCTGAATAAGTGGTTTTTTCATAATCCATTGGCTGACAAGCAGAACTAAGGCAAAAATGGCATAAATGGCAGTTACTTTCCATTTAATGAATAAATCGCTGTGGAAAACGAGTGTAAGTGTACCGAAAACGGTAACCATGACAAATGTAATCAAGGAAGACTTTTCGACCTTACGATAAATCAGGTAAGTGATGACAACAGCCAACCCTGTTGCAGCAATCAAGGCGCCCGATGCATAGAAAATGTCATACATTTTATAGACGATGAAGAAAACGACTAATGGTAAAAAGTCTAAAAGTTGTTTCATAAATTGAACCCATTGTGATGCCAATGATGGCATGTTCTTGAATTTATGTCAGAGTGTATCAGATCTCGATGAAATGATTTATTTATCAAGAAAAAAACATTTTTCATTTATTCGGATAATTTTATCACAATGAATGAAAAGTCGGGCTGGTAATGAGGAACTTGAGAGTTTCCATTGAACACCGCATTATAGTGGACTCCGTTTTCATGAAAGGGCATAAAAAGTCATGTTGTGGGAAAGATTGCATCGTTGGATGCCAGGTTTGGGAAATCTCTGTCATTATCGTAAAGAATATCTTAGCCATGATATGCGGGCCGGTCTTTCTGTTGCTGCGGTCGCATTGCCGGTTGCGATTGCTTATGCTGAATTAATGGGCATTAGCGCAATTATTGGTTTGTATGCCTGTATTCTACCTATGTTCGCTTATGCGCTGTTTGGGACTTCCCGACAGTTAATTGTTGGGCCAGATGCAGCAACTTGTGCCGTTATCGCCGCCGCTGTGACACCGTTGGCGCTGGGAAATGAACATATACGTTGGCAGCTTGCCATTGTCATGACATTAATGACGGGGTTTTGGTGTATACTGGCCAGCCATTTCCGGCTGGGGGCATTTGCCGACTTTCTGTCCCGCCCCATTCTGAAAGGTTTTATGAATGGTGTGGCGATCACTATTATCGCCGATCAGATTTCTAAAGTTTTCGGACTTTCTGGATTGCCTGCCGAATTGATTGAGCGATTAATTGCACTGCCTCATAAGTTGTTGGAATCTGACTGGCCGACGGTGGGGATGTCTGCAATAACATTGTTGGTATTGCTCTGTGTGCGTGTTATTCGATCGAGCTGGCCAGCACCATTGATAGCAATGGTAGTGGCGACTTATATCAGTTGGCAGTTTGAACTCAATCAATATGATATCCAAATTGTTGGTAATATGGGGATGGGTTTACCTATTGTACCTATGCCTGAATTTGAATTTGGTATCTTGCGTGATTTGGTTGTTCCATCCATTAACCTTGCAGTTATTAGTTTTGTCAGTTTTATGATGACAGCTCGTAGCTTTGCCAGTAAAAACGGCTATCAGGTTGATGCAGATTTAGAACTCAGGGCACTGGGTATAGCCAATATCGCTTCATCGTTGTCACAAGGGTTTGCGGTCAGCGCTGCCAGTAGCCGTACTGCCGTCAATGACTCCATTGGTGGCAAAACGCAAATGGTATCAATGATTGCGGCTACCGCCATTCTATTGGTGCTGTTGTTTATGACAACATTTCTAACCTATATTCCTTTGTCATCACTGGGAATTGTGCTGATTTTTTCCACATGGTCACTATTGGGTTTAAAGAATATCTGGGCATACCGAAAACGTAATCGTCAGGCTTTTATACTCTCGACTTTCACGCTGGTTGCAGTTTTACTGGTGGGTGTTATTGATGGTGTCGGTTTTGCTGTTTTGTTGGGATTGTTGCAATTTTTGCGGATTATTTTCCGGCCTTCAGATCAATTACTGGGTGTGAATGAGCACGGCATGGTTCGTTCTATCCATCAAAATAGTGATATTAAGCCAGTAGATAGCATCATGATGTATCGTTTTAACTCTCCTTTGACTTATTTTAATGTCGGATACTTCAAAAAACGGGCATTACAGCATGTGGAGAGGGCATCTGATCGTCCTGCATGGCTGGTGGTAGATGCGACAGTCAGTTTCACCTATGATGATGTTAGTGTTTTTGCAGTGTTGGATGAGTTGATTACGGAATTAAAAGAGAAAGGTGTGACATTGGTTTTGGCAGGGCGCAGGACAGAGCTGAATTACTGGATTAAACAAAATAAACTGAGCCGCAGTGATGAAGATTTGATTGTGGTGCCCGATCTCTATTTTGCCATTCGTATGATTCAAAGTAAGTTGCAAGTTGAGGAAAAACAAGCCGAATAATTGCAATCCACCTTGCTAGAATGCAGCGAGGTGGATTATTTAGTGTTTATTTAGTGTTTATTATATACCGTTTATAGTTTTATTTTGTGCCAGCATATACAAGCGGAACAGGTAAACCAGCAGCAGGGCTGATAGTAGGTTATTCAAGACAGACAGTACCAAATAGGGAGTTTTTGACAATAAAAGCTCCAGTATCAGTTTGGCTGCAATCCACAACAGTATCGCAGGTATTAGCAGGCGCATATTCTCAAATGCTAACTTCCAACTTGCCTGCATGGCAGCAAAAACACTCTTGCCTTTTTCAAATAGAAAAATAGGGGCAAGTGCAAATGCAATAGAGAACAGAACTCCTGGTAATAACATCAAAACGTAGCCAATTTGAACCAGCAGGGTGCAGATAAACATCAGTAAAAACATTCTTGGCAGAAGTGTGATCGATAATGTGCTGGCATGAATAGCATTAGTTTGCTGCCCATTGGAAACAGCATTGATGAGTATTAACACACTGGCAGTAAGTAAGGTATTGCCGAATATGTTGGTAAATAAGATCCCAAATGCTGTGCGCAAGAACATGAACTGCTCATCTGGTGTTAATTGAGCCGCAAAATCTTTGACTCCTGCATTACCGGATTCTTTAAAAGCATTTTGTATCCCGACCAATAAGTTGAGTTGTTCACCATTTGGCATGAGAAAATGTTCGAGCAGTGTTGTCACCAACGCGGCCAAGACAGAGAGTATGACAATATTCAACAGTTGGTTCTTCAAAAAGTTGATGCTGTCACGATACAGGGTATTTGCCGTGATGAGCATGAAAGTGGCTCCTATCAAATAAAACGACGATGATAATGTTCAATTGTACCTTGTTAGGGGGATTATTGGATACCCAAGATTTGCCTTCTTGCTGATGTCTTGCAACTTGAAATCCATTGTGTATAAGTGGGATGGATAATGAAAAAGATTTCTGCACTCGTATGCCACCAACATTAAAAGCTGATAAAAAGTAAGTTATGTGTGTGTGTTTGACATAAGAGAGAACCAATGGGGTCTAATCAGCCCCATTTTTATACTTTTCAGATTTGTTAAAGACATCGTAGGATCACACGCAAATTACAGTTATGGGATTATAGTAGAGTCGCGTTTTTCATAGAACGAACAAAGTCCGTTAAATTTTCCAGCATGATATTGGGTTGATGCAGGTTATCTTCAATAATTTTTACGATGGCAGAACCAGAAATCGCGCCCGTAGCTCCACTATTGAGTGCCACTGTAATCTGTTCAGGTTCTGAAATACCAAAACCTTGTAGAGCAGGTGCGGCATGATTCTCGTTGAGTTTATTGACAAGGTGAGTTAACGGTTGTATTGCTCGATTCTCACTCCCGGTTACGCCTGCTCTTGACAGTAGATAAGTATATCCGCGCCCAAATGAAGCGATTTCACGCAGTAAATCGTCATCTGCGTTAGGAGGACAAATAAAAATCGGGGCAATTCCATATTTCATAGCAGCTGAGCGAAATGGAGATGACTCAGATAACGGTACATCAGCCACCAGAACTGAATCAACTCCAGCATTTTTGCAACGGCGGTAAAAATCATCAATTCCATTATGGAAAACTAGATTGGCGTAGAGCAACAGGCCAATGGGGATATCGGGATATTTAGCCCGAATTTTTCCCAACAGTTCAAAACACAATGTTGATGTAACGTTGGATGACAATGCCCGTAAGTTGGCATTTTGGATAGTAGGGCCATCGGCAAGAGGATCTGAAAACGGAATGCCTAATTCAAGTGCATCTGCCCCACCAGCGATTAAAGCATCAATAATTTCTAATGACAAATCAGGATTGGGATCACCGAGGGTGACAAAAGGGACAAATGCACCCTGATTTCGGTTTTGCAGCTTCTTAAATAGTTGTTCATAACGTTCCATCAGATTTCCCCCTAGATTTCAAAATATCGTGAACAGTAAAGATGTCTTTGTCGCCGCGACCAGATAAATTAACAATGAGTAATTGTTCCTTATCTGGATTCTGGTGGATCATTTTCAACGCATAAGCCAGAGCATGGGACGATTCTAATGCCGGAATAATACCTTCATTACGTGATAACGCCTGAAAAGCTTCGAGTGCTTCATTATCAGTAATTGAGACATAATCAGCTCTGCCGATACTGTTCAAATAAGCGTGTTGAGGACCAACGGAAGGAAAATCTAAGCCGGCTGAGATGGAGTAAGATTCTTCAATTTGCCCATCTTTCGTTTGCATAATCGGGGCTTTCATACCGAAATAGATGCCCAATTTACCGTGTTTCAATGAAGCGCCGTGCTTTCCGGTTTCGATGCCATGTCCAGCAGGTTCGACCCCGATTAGGCGAACATTATTTTCTGGTATAAATTCAGCGAACAGGCCAATGGCATTTGAGCCACCACCAACGCAGGCAATCACCGCATCAGGCAGACATCCTTCTTTTTCCAGAATTTGCGCTTTGGCTTCTTCACCAATCACGCGCTGGAATTCTCGTACTATTGTTGGGTATGGGTGAGGGCCTGCGGCGGTACCCAATAAGTAATGTGCTTTGTCATAACAACCAGACCAGTCACGCATCGCTTCATTACAAGCATCCTTCAAGGTTGCTGAACCACTGTGAACAGGGATCACTTCAGCTCCCATCAATTGCATGCGGAAGACATTGGGAGATTGGCGTTCAATATCTTTTGCTCCCATATAAATACGACATTTTAGTCCCAACAAAGCACAAACCAAGGCAGTCGCTACACCGTGCTGACCCGCCCCGGTTTCAGCAATGATCTCATGCTTTTCCATTCGCTTTGCCAGCAATGCCTGCCCCAATACTTGATTGGTTTTGTGAGCACCGCCGTGGAGTAAATCTTCGCGTTTCAGGTACAAACGTGTTTTTGTGCCTTTAGTCAGATTCTGACACAATGTTAAGGCAGTAGGACGCCCTGCATAGTTTTTCAATAACGTCTCGAATTCACGCTGAAATTCAGGATCTCTCTGGGCATCGATAAAAGCGTCTTCTAACTGATTAAGTGCGGGGAACAAGCTTTGGGGAACAAATTGTCCGCCAAAATCGCCAAAATAAGGATTCAATTTACTCATTATTTTATTCATCCACTTTCTGTCTGAAAAATTAGTGATAACAGCGTAATTGTTGGAATACTTGTTTGATTTTTTGTCTGCTTTTGATTCCCGGAGAAATTTCGACACCTGAGTTAAAATCCAGCCCATAGCAGCCAAAAGTTGCTGCTTGCTGGCAATTTTCAGTGTTTAGCCCGCCAGCCAAAATGCTATTGTCTAAAATGCTATTGTCTAAAATGCTATTGTTTAAAGAACTATTATGTTGAAAACGAGAGTCGATTAATTGCCAGTCAAATGGTGTGCCTGTTCCTCCTGACCCATTATCCAGCAATAAATGATCGACATTAGGCATTTCGGAAATATCCGTTGATTTGGACATATTAATGGCTTTCCAAATGTCGCAGTACTCAGGTAAGAGAGGGCGCAATGTGTTGATGTAATGCCCATTTTCATCACCATGAAGCTGAACTGCACTTAGAGAAAGTATTCGGGCAATGTGACTGACAAAATCAACCGATTGATTTTGAAATACACCAACATATTGCAAAGAAGCTTCATTGATAATTTGCTGCGCTTTTTGCAGATCGATTTTACGTGGTGATTTTTCGGCAAAAATTAAACCACCGTAGACAGCCCCCGCCTGTAATGCAATTTTTGCATCTTGTGGACGAGTCAATCCGCAAATTTTGTTATCACCAAAAATTAAACGCCGTAATGCGAGATCTAAATTATTCTGTGCCATTAAAGCACTGCCGATGAGAAAACCGTGAGTAAATTGACTTAATTCCCGCACTTGACGATGCTGGTGGATGCCAGATTCACTGATGATGATAGTCCCTTCAGGTAAATCAACAGCCAGTTTGCGTGTACGATCTAAATCAATAGACAGGTCTCGCAGATCCCGATTATTGATACCAATAACTTTTGCTCCCAATGCAATTGCCCGTTGTCGTTCCTCTTTATTACTGACCTCGGTCAGTACGCCCATATTAAGTTTGTGTGCCAGTGCGGAAAGTTCACGATACGTTTCATCATCAAGCACAGAGAGCATGAGTAAAATAGCATCGGCTTGATAGTAACGGGCAAGATAAACCTGATAAGCATCAATAATAAAGTCTTTGCACAAAACAGGTTGATGTACGGCATTGCTGACCATTGTGAGAAAATCGTAACTACCCTGAAAATATTTTTCATCGGTCAATACTGAGATTGCGGCAGCATAGGGCTGATAATTTTTGGCGATGCGTACAGGATCGAAATCTTCGCGAATTAACCCTTTTGAAGGTGATGCTTTTTTGCATTCCAAAATAAAAACAGTTTGTGCGTGGGTTAACGCCTGATAAAACCGACGGTGACTCGGGACAATGGAATCAATAAAACTTTCCAATGGCTGCTTTGTTTTACGATTAATTAAGTAGTCCGCCTTATCAGCAACAATTTTCTGTAATACGTTGGTCTTCATGATTTAATCCTTGCCGCTAATGCAGTCACTTTTTCATATGCCTGACCGCTGTAAATAGTATTAAGTGCTAATTGGGTGCTTTCTCGCAGATCTTCTTGCCCATGAATTTTCATTAGAAGAGCGACATTTGCTGCTATGGTATCAGCGTGGGCTTTGTTGCCATGGCCTTGCAGTAGTATCGCCAACATATCGCGATTTTCTTCGGGAGTGCCGCCTTTCAGTGAAGATATTGGATGATTTGGCAAACCGAAATCTGCTGCTGTCAACTGATACTGATTAATCTCACCGTGAATGAGTTCTGCAACATAAGTTGGTTTATGCAAAGCTACTTCATCCATACCTCCGCTGTGTACAACAGCGGCACGTTGATAACCCAAAACTTGTAAAGTGCGGGCTATAGGCTCTATTAATTCAGGACTGTAAACACCGATTAATGCCAGAGGAGGGCGGGCAGGATTAATCAATGGGCCAAGTATATTGAATAGTGTCCGGGTTTTTAATTGCTGGCGAACCTGGACAGCATGACGGAACCCACTGTGATATTGAGAAGCAAACAGGAAGCAGACACCAATATCATCTAAAGCCTTACGAGAGTCTTCGGCGCTGGTATCCAATGCAATACCGAATGCGGACAGTAAATCGGATGAACCGGAACGGCTGGAAATACTGCGGTTTCCATGTTTTGCTACTTTAAGGCCACAAGCGGCAGCGATAAAGGCACTGGCTGTTGAAATATTGATGCTATTTGTATTATCTCCGCCTGTCCCGACGATATCACAAAACGTATAGTCAGGGCGGGGAAAGTAAGTTGCATTAGCTAAAAATGCTTGCGTTGCACCCGCTATTTCTTGGGGCTGTTCGCCACGCAATTTCAGGCTAATTAATACAGCAGACAGTTGCACATCGCTTAACTCGCCATAGATTATTGCAGTGAATAGTTTCTGGCTCTCTTGCTGCGTCAGTGTTTGGGCACTGAATAATTTGTCAAAAATCAACTGCATTTTACCATTCCTTCCCATTTAATGTTTTTTTAGTCTGATGCCCTTAAATGCGATACACCCAAATTCAATTCAATATTTTTAATTCAATATTTTTAATTCAATGTCCATGCCAGCGTTTGCTCAAGCAGCTTGGCACCCTGTGTAGTCAGAATAGATTCGGGGTGAAACTGGAATCCACAAACTTTGTGCGTATCATGGCGAACAGCCATCACTGTGCCACAACATGAGGCAGAGACAGTCAGTGGTACAGGGATCTGTACACCGGTAAGTGAATGATAACGGGCAACAGTCAGGGGATTTGGCAGACCTGCAAACATACCGTGTCCATCATGAGTAGCTCGTGTTGCTTTGCCATGCAGAATTTCTTGGGCAGCAGAGACTTTTCCTCCATAGGCTTCAATAATTGCCTGGTGCCCAAGACAGATGCCGATTACCGGGATCTGTCCTATCATTTTTTTGAGTAATTCAGGCATACAGCCAGCATCTGACGGTTTCCCGGGACCGGGGGATAACATCAGAAGTGGTGATTCCATCTCGTCGAGTTTGGCAATGATTATGTCTGCTGACACTGTATTGCGGTAAATAATGACACGATGACCATGAGTACGCAGTTGATCCACGAGGTTATATGTAAAGGAATCAACATTATCGAGTAAAAGAATATCGGCCATCAGAATGTCACCTCCATATGATGTGCTTGGGCAATCGCGCGAATAACAGCTCTGGCTTTACTGTGAGTTTCATCCACTTCGGATTGGGGGATAGAATCCAAAACAACACCAGCACCGACCTGAACTGTGGCTTGACCGTTTTCCACATAAGCAGAACGAATCACAATGCAGGTATCAAAATCCCCTTTACCAGTGAAATAACCGACAGCTCCGCCATAACTGCCACGCTGCTCACCTTCAAGTTCAGCGATAAGTTGCATGGCTCTAACTTTAGGTGCTCCCGTCAGCGTCCCCATGTTCATGCAGGCCTGATAGGCATGAAAGATGTCCAGATCGTGTCGGAGTGTGCCAACAACCCGAGAAACGAGATGCATAACAAACGAATAGCGATCGACTTTGGTTAAATCAGCCACATAGCGGCTGCCCGGCTCACAAATGCGGGCTAAGTCATTTCGGGCAAGATCAACCAACATCACGTGTTCAGACATTTCCTTGGCATCAGTACGCATTTCCAGTTCAAGACGACTATCGAAATCAGTATCCGGTTCTCCATTGGCATGGAGTCCGCGTGGGCGTGTACCAGCTATCGGATAGATCTCTATCTGCCGGTTGCTGGAATCATATTTAAGAGCACTTTCTGGCGAGGCTCCGAACAGGTAAAAGTCCTGATCCTGCATAAAAAACATGTAGGGGCTTGGGTTTTGTTTTTTCAGAACGTGGTAAGCATTGAGTGGAGAAGGGCAAGGCAGAGTAAAACGTCGCGATGGGACTACCTGAAAAATATCCCCTCGACGGATAGATTGCTGTAATTGTAGCACGATATTTGCATATTGTTCGTCGCTCAGGTTGCAGCCAATAGTGATATCAGACAATGTAGTAGATAAAGTAGTAGACAAAAGTGAGGGAATAGGTTCTGAAATCACGGAGGCCAATATTGTTATACGCTCGTTGAGGCGTTGTCTTTCAGAGTCGGATTCGCCAAACAGCGAAGTTTGTAGAAATGAGTGTTTATTCTGATGATCTATTGTCAATAGTGTTTCTGCGAGATAAAAACAAAAATCAGGGCAACGTTGGTGGTTTTTTACTGTGGGTAATAGTTCAAATCCGGCTACTAAATTGTAAGCAAACAATCCACCAACGAAAATGGCATCGGGAGATTCTGAGAAAGATGACAAAGTTGTTATAGCACGCAATGCATCAAAAACTGAATCGGATTTTAGTCGGTTGTCTTCATCCAAATTATGCCTGGTAGCAGGAAACTGTGCTCGCATAACCTGTGACTCCACATTCAATTGAGCTTTTTCTGAAAGTAGAGTAGCGAGTATGGGGAGCAAATTTTGGCCATTTACTGTAAGTGCTTCAAAAGTGACCTGACGCTCGTTGGCTGTAATGCGCATGGCACTATCAATGATCAAGATGCTTTTGAGATTCTTTTTACTGTGAACTTCAGCAGACTCCAGCAATAACGTTGCTGGACGATTACTACAAAGCTGATGAAAAAGCAGTGTTGCATCTGTTTTATAAACAGTATCAATCTGATTTATAGAGATATTAAATTCTTTTCCGATCATGTTCATCCCCCCATTACTACCTTCATTCACAAAATTTTTTTATAAAAAACAGTTATAAAAAAACCCGCTTTTTAGGGCGGGTTTTGGCACTTGTGAATCGTACTTATGTGCGTGAGCCAGCCGCCCGGAATGGGAAATAGTGCCACCAACGATTTACTTGTATAGTTTGCATAAATACGATCAGTTTCGAGTGCATCATGTTTTCTCAATGGTGTTTTGGTAAAGCAGCTTACCTGACCCTTGTACTAGTAGACTGGTTCGCGGTTTGCTTGTCAATATTTTTTTTAAAATTTTTAGCAAGAGAGCAAATCCCCGGGAGCATAGATAACTATGTGACCGAGCGCAGCCAGCAAAGAGGCAGTTTGAAAGACGAAGTGTATATATATAAATGCCTTAGGTTTAATTATTAATATAATAAGATTAATTAAAATTGTTTCTTTTTTATAATAATGGCTGGATTGTAAATCTGTTCTAATGGATATGATGATTTGAAAATTTAATTTTGTTTTTTATGATAATATCAATTTTTAACTGAGGGTTATCATTATGATTATAAGTAAAATAAGATTGCTTTTCATGTTATTTTTTATTGCTATGGTTTATTTTACTGATGCCAGTGCGATTGAATTAATAAGTAATGATACTATTTCAAATGGGAAATATGATGAGTCAAAAAAAAGAAGTAATTTATATGCGGATTATAATCTAACCTTTGAAAATGACAGTAAAAATGATGACTTACAAATAAAAATTTCAGATTATTCATGTATGTATAATATTGGAAATAATGATATTTATTTAAAGCCAGGAGAAAAACATCAAGAGCACCTTAGAGATAATAATGGTTTTTTTCAAGGATGCTCGGGTGAAAATAAATTTGTTACATGGAAAGCTACTACCTATAAGGAAGGGAATGCATATAAGTCATGTACTGTTAGGTTGGAAACCTATTTTTCAATTACAGGATGGAATACGATAGTAGAAACAGATGATAGTTCATTGTTTAACTCTATTAGTGATACTTGTTATCTTGCAGTAACTGCTATGTGTGATGGAGTGAATTGTGGAAATAAGAGTGTTAGTAGTAATACAAGTTATAACCCCAGTAATATTGTTATTACTATTAAAGACGATAACAATTCGGAACGACCACAAATCACATCACCTAAGCCTAATTCAACAGTTGAAAATAACTTCATTACCTTTTTAGGGAAAGGAGCTATGGAAAATGGCTCTTCTATTATTATTAAAACAAGTTTCAATCCTTATATATATTCTGTTAAGGCTATAGAAGGTACAGAAAACTGGGAAGGACAACTCTGGATAGATTGTGGTATCACCGGAACAATTTACATTGATGGCGTGGAAAATTCTGATGTAAGTTTTAACGGGCCTTCATGTGGAGCAACAATTACCTCCATTCAGGATGGACAAATTATTCCTGCAGGGAAATATAGTTTATCAGGTATAGTGAATAGTGATACGGCTGATGATGACAGACGTATGCAGGTGCAAATAACCGGTTATCAAAATGATGGAACAATTTATTCTCCGACAAAGAGTTACACGCCAAATGTTGATACTGGAACGGGAAAATGGAATCTGGAGGGTTTAGAGGCCGTTTGCTTTATTCATTATAAGGCTTCTGTATCTAGTAATTTTGAACTACAGAGCACTAATCAATCTCTTTTACCTCAGATCTCGGGGAAAAAAGAAATCAGCTATAGCACATCACCGTGCCCAATTGAATTAACTGAACCAAAAAATCATGAAGTAGTTTCTTCAACAACGGTTAATGAACAGAATATTTTTATTGGTGGTAAAGCCACTGATGGAACCATTATTGTTAATGTGAAATCTGCAGATTATCAAGGTAACTTCGAACAGTCCTTTCGTGAAAATGTTGTGGATAATAAGTGGAGTGTTGAAGCTGAAAACGTACCTATAGGTATTATGGAAATTCAGGCTAAGAATAGTGAATCGACAGAATTTCCTAGTAAAAACGATAATGCTGAAGTGATTATACTGAGTTCTAAAATTTTTTCTGTAGAAGCTAACAACATCAATGTATTCACCAAATTTTCTGGAACATCTATGCCAGAAGTTGAGGATGAGGATCTCATGCCAGAAGTCAACATATTGCTTTATGAAAATCAGTTGGAAGAAGCATTTACAAATGAGTATGGTGATTGGGTAACAAAGAATAAATATTATGCTAAAAGAGGTGAATATAATTTCACTTTTCAGGAAGAATCAAATAGTGAAATTTACAAAGCGAGAGATAAAAAAATACTAAAATGCACTGGTAGCGATCGTGGAATGATTTGTGTTAAATAAAAATAACTATTACTCCATATTCAAGGAGATTACCATGATTTTTTTTAGAAAGATATTTATATTGTTTCTTTTATTTTATTGCGGCAATTTGTTTTCTGGTACTGAATTGGGATCTCAACCTTTAGAGGCTATTGTAGGGGGAGAAAAAAGTTGTGATACTGATGATAAATGTAAGCCTTGGGTTGTTAGTATTTTTTATAAGAATAATGATGGTGATGAGAAATTTATGTGCAGTGGATCATTGATATCTGAAAAATATGTTCTTACCGCTGCACATTGTGAAATGGATGATAAAGAAATAAAGGAAACAAAATTCAAAGAATATCTCATTAAAAATTATAAAAAAGAGCAAATAGGCACTGCATCACGTTATGGTTTTATAAAACATTATTTTAACGATAACTCTTATAATGATTTTGCTCTTATACAGTTAGAAAAACCAATAATAAAAGAATGTTGTGGCCATATTCGTCGATTCTTTAATTATGATGAAGCTTATGAAAAGTTGGACAGTAATTATTACCAAGCTTCTGTTTATGGTTATGGACTTAGGGGTATTAATGAAGATACAGGTGAGCAACAAATAAATGACGGCTCTCAATATAGAGCCGATGTGAAAATTTTAGCCCCTGCTTTAGATGCTAATGGGAAACGGGGAATTATTATAGAAGCAAATAAAAATAAAGGGTTCAGTTCAGGTATTACACAACCTGGAGATTCTGGAGGCCCAGTTATTTGGGATGATACCATTATTGGGGTGACTTCTGCTGGGCTTCAAATGGCTAAAGGGAAATCAGGAGAAATTAATTATCTTCCTGTCTTAATTTCAGATATAACTAATAAGTATTCAGATTCCTCTTTAAATCTTATAAAGTGGTTTTCCAGTACTATGAAACATATTTGGATTTATACTCCAGATTGGAATTCTGAGTTAACAAAACGACAAGAAAATATTACTGTTAAAGGGTTTGGAAGAGCGTTAAGTAAAATTAAGCTTACTTACACTATCGACAATATTTTACAAGACTCAGTTGAATGTAAAGATAAAGTCAGCTCCTTTCTGGAATGGAAGTGCACTATTCCTCGTGAAAAAATTTTTAAAGATTTAGATGAAACAAAAAATTATAAGATAACTATTATTGCCAGTGAAGTTTCAGACTCTTTATCGAAAAATGAAACATGGACAAAAGATACGATACAAGCAGAAATACCTTCTGTTTCAAAAGAGTTTGGAATTGTTTATCCAACTGATGGAGTAACTATTTATACTGAGGATATTAGGTTACGTGGTTATGCTGATCCTCATTCAGAAGTTCAAGTAACATTGCAAGTTGACTCAGATAATTATGTCTATAAAGAAAAAGAATTATGTCAAGAAAGAGGGGGAAATGGAACAATAAAAACCAATGAATATGGTGAGTGGCTATGTACTATGCAAGTTGATTTAATCAAGGAGATAAAAGAAGATTTGAATGAAGAAGGTATAAATATTAAAATAACGGCGAATCAGAATACAAAAGATATAAATATTTATGATCAGGTTAATATAACTCTCTCGGAAGAAAAAACCGTTACAGAGGTAGCATTATTTCTAAATGAAGAAAACTCAGGTTATAAATATAGAAAATTTTTGAATCTTAACGTTTCTCATGATGAAGATGCTAAGATTGTTTGTGTTTTTAAAGAAGGGTATGTGGATTGTCAAGATAAAAGAATCAATGACAAGGGATTTTATTTGATAAATGCTTCAGGAGAAACTGGAAGTTCTATTTTTAGATTATCAGATATTCAAGCAGCAGCAATACAGAAAGTTGAAGGTGTTGATCCGCTTGATAATAAAAAATTGCTAAAGGAGAAAAATTTAAAAGGAAGATATTTTAAACCTACATTTACCGATAAATATGATCTTTATAATCCGAAAGAAATTTTATCTGCTGAAATTGAAAGTCATAAATTCTCTGGTTATGGTAGTGATAACAGTGGATATACTCTGCCGAATAATGATGTGATCTTACCGTCAGAATATTTTATATGTATGAAGAAAAAAGATAATACACCTTTGCCGCCAGAAGATAATTTATGCTCTAAAGAAGGTAATGATATCTATTTAAAAGTTAAACTAAAAAACAATCAATATTTTGATATTATTCCAACAGAATACACCAAATATCGGGAAAGTCATGACTTTCCAAATTGGGGTATTTCTCTCCCTTCTACACTGGAAGATGGGTTTTATTATATTGAAGTGGCAGATAGGTATCATCCAGTAGGGTTGGAAAAGTTTAAACGTACCTGGATGGGTTTAACGCCTGACAGAACCTACTTTAGTATAGTAAACCCTGAAGTTCAATTCACAGATCCTTCTGTAGGAGAAACAAATACTATAGGCAGTCTAAGTTTTTTGTCAGGGAGTTCTAATATACCAGGAGATGAGGTCGCTATTAAAAGACGCAGGATTGATCTTTCGTCAGAGCTAAAAGAAAACAAGCAAGACTTTGGTGAGGAAACGTTGATCTGCACAGGTGCTGTGGTCAGCGATAATGGTAACTGGCAATGTGGCAGGCCAATTATTTTTCCGGTAGGCACTTATGAATTAACCGCTGAGTTAATAAAAGAAGGAAAAGTAGTTGCCACAGATGTTACACAACTTACCATTAAAGATAAGAATAATGATGATGAACCCGAAAAGAAAAAATTTGAAATAAATAACCCCAAGAATAATTCAACGGTTGATCCTGATAACCCTATTACCTTTTCTGGCATGTTTAATGGTTCTGCCGGAGGAGCAGGAGGTGGTGGTGGATTTGGCGGTTTTCTAAGTAGTTTGATTGGTGGTGTTTGGGGTGCAATTGAAGGAATTGCTTCTGCATTCAGTGGTGCTCTGGGTTTCTTTTGGGAGTTCACGATTCATCCGGGAGATATTTTCGGTGGCGATACCTATGCGATGACATTACAGGAAACCCAAAATGGCGTGAACGTCGGTGATCCGATTAAATGGACTTTTACTGTCCCGATGCGTATTACCGAGCCTAAACAGGGAACACAGTATAGATTAAATGACAAAATTTTCATTAAAGGTCAGGGAAGCCCCGATCAACTGATCTTTGTTACAGCCTCTGAATATATTCTACCGCCAGAAAAAGTAACTTTACCGATTTCAAGTGAAGGAATTATTTGCACTGCAACAGTGGATAAAGGAGGAAAGTGGTCTTGTCCTGATAACCCCGCCATGATAGCAACCAACGAAGGGCAGTTTTTCCTTTATGCGGCTCAGTATCAAAAAACAGGTTCGGCTCAATTGGGTGAATTAGGTGATACTTACGAAAGAACCTCACAAGTTACTCGTAAGTACGAGGTCACCAAAACAAAAATAAACATCACTGCCCCTAATCATGGTGCAAAAGTAACAAAACTGCCTTTTACTATCTCAGGCACGGGAGAAAAGGGTGCTCAGGTATATATCGAAGGCTTTGGTGGTACTGAGGATTGTAATACCACTATTGATGCATCATCAGGTCAATGGTCCTGCGGGTCTTATCAGCCTGAAGAAGGGAAATACACTATTTCTGCTGAACAATTTATTGATAACCAGCTAAATTCAAGTGTGCACATTTCTTTTGAAGTTCAAACCAAAACTGTCAAATCTGTGGTGATCACACAACCTCATAATGGCGTGATATATCAGCGTCTTGATAATGTTTTACCGAAGGGAACAGGTGAGCCGGGAACAACAGTTTGCTTAGATAAAAAAGTTCTTTCTCAGGTTTGTAAGAATGGCGTCACTGTGGATGAACAAGGCAACTGGGAATGGATTGATGGTCTGGATACCGCAGTTAAAGGTGAACAAAAATTGGTGGCAACGGCCTTTTTGGATAACGTGCGTCAATCAACAGCAAAGGTTACATTTGATATAGCTCCCGATCCTGGTGAAACCACGTTAACGGTGAAATTACCCAAAGAAAATGAAGTGATCAAAACACCTTCATATAACTTTAGTGGCACGATGCCGAGTAATGCCAAAACAGTCACAGTGAAAGCGTTCGGCGGTCATGATGATTGTCATGCGAGGCTCAATATGAAGGATTACACATGGACATGCGGGCCTTACAGTTCTGTACCAGGGGATTATGATGTAATGATCGTGGATGATGTGGGTTCTCAGATTAACAGAAATTTCAAAGTACGCTATGGGAATAATTTGCAAATGAGTGTGCTTAAACCAGAGGAAGGGGAACAAATTGCAACTCCGACGTATACAATCAGTGGTAAGGGGCAAGTGGGTGCCCGTGTCACCGTTTCTATTACAGGTAAGCAGATCTGCGGGGTTGATGTCGATGATAATCAAAATTGGGTTTGTCCGAATCCTATAGAGTCAGTTGCGGGCGTATATAAGCTTTTGGCGCAGCAATGGGTGGATAATGTGCCTTTGGGAAAACCAGTAACACGTAATTTTGACGTGGTCTATATGTCGGATATGACTATTACTCCTACGGTTGAACCAATTTGTACAGTTCCAAGTGCAAGTGAAATTACAAAAGCATCAATGAAATATATCCCTATTATGGAGAGTAATGGCACTATTTCTATTCCAATTACGGGAACAGCGACAAAAGGTGCTTATATTTCCCTGAAAGCGAAATCTGCAAATGGAAATCATTGGAATTGTGGTCCCGTACAGGCTTCAAAGATGGATGGTAAATGGAGTTGTAGTCTATATAATGCTCAGCCGGGAACATATCAGATAGAAGCTACACAATCCCTTATGATCAATGGCCATGTTCTCAAAAATACTAAAGAGAGTAAGGTTGATGCGGCTGTTTTAGACATTTTCTATCCAAGGGAAAATGAAATCATTGTTTCATATCGCCGTCCAATATCTATTAAAGTGACGGGGGAAGCACCATCAGGAGTGGAAATTTCATATCACATTGAGCAGCAGACTGATTCAGGTATATTCCATAATAATATGGATTCATCTACAGATAATAAACAAGGGACTATAATAGCAGATGAGCATGGAAACTGGGCTTTTCAAGCAAAACTTAATGAATTTGGAGGATATAATATCATTGTTTCTGCTCCATTCTGTGGTAAGCATTTTAACTATAAAAGAAATTTTCGTCATCACCCGTATTTGAGATGAGTATTTTATTTATAAATAAAATAATTTAATATTTCATTGGTGTTTAATATGCGGCTGGCATGCCAGCCGCATATTATTTATAAAGAATAGAAGCAAGCAATACTATTCTCCATCAGTTTAGTTCACTGTGTTATCATTGATACTTTGTGCTTGATATCACCTGATAGATAGTATTCTGATAGATAGTACTTTTATTTCCCGTCCTATAAAAACAGGTACAGAACAATGACTGAAGCTGCCAGTGAAATGACAAAACGTTATGACTTACATAGCCATACGACTGCTTCAGACGGGGTTTTATCGCCTGAGCAGCTCGTGGACAGAGCCATCACCATAGGTATTCATGTATTGGCAATTACTGATCATGATACGACGGAAGGTATACAGCCAGCTTTAAATCATATCCAGCAAAATAATCTGCCGCTGACATTAGTTTCTGGCGCTGAAATTTCAACGTTATGGGAGAATTTTGAAATCCATATTGTTGGTTTAAATATCGATATCAATTCTATTACCTTAAGGGAACTCTTGGCCAAGCAGGTTGATTTAAGAAATCAGCGTGGCATTGAAATTGGACTTCGTCTAGCTAAAGCTGGCATTCCTGATGCTTGGGAAGGTGCATCCCGATTGGCTAATAGTGGGCAAGTTACGCGCGGGCATTTTGCCCGTTATTTGATTGAAGCCGGCGTTGAACCGACAATCAAAAAAGTGTTTAAGAAATATTTGGTAAAGGGGAAAATCGGCTATGTTCCTCCGCAATGGTGTACAATTGAGCAGGCCATTGAAACCATTCACCAGGCAGGAGGACAAGCTGTCATTGCCCATCCAGGCAGGTATGATTTGTCGACGAAATGGCTGAAGCGGTTAATAGTTTGGTTTAAACAACATGGTGGTGATGCAATGGAAGTTGCACAGTGCCAGCAAGCACCTAATGAAAGGCAACAACTTGGTCAACTGGCAAGAGAATATGGGCTGAAAGTATCATTGGGATCGGATTTTCACCAACCCTGTTCATGGATAGAACTTGGGCGCAATTTGTGGTTACCTGGTGATGTTGTACCGATATGGCACGACTGGTCACGGATTGGGGCTGCATAGAAGTAGAGGTTATATTATGAGCCAGTTTTTTTATATCCACCCTGACAATCCACAAGCCCGTCTCATTGATCAAAGTGTGGAAGTGCTTAAAAAGGGAGGAGTTATCATTTATCCTACTGATTCAGGCTATGCCATCGGTTGCTGTCTGGAAAATAAGGATGCTATGACCCGTATATGCCGCATCCGCCAATTGGAAGGACGTCATAATTTTACATTGATGTGTCGTGATCTTTCCGAGATCTCGACTTACGCTCATGTGGATAATCAGGCGTTCAGGATGATCAAAAATAACACACCGGGAAATTACACCTTTATTTTGCAGGCGACAAAAGAAGTTCCCCGCCGTTTGATGAACGAAAAACGTAAAACTATTGGTCTGCGTGTTTCTTCCAATCCTATCGCTTTAGCGTTGCTGGAGAAAATGGGCGAACCATTGATGTCATGTAGTTTGATTTTGCCCGGAAATGATTTTGCCGAGTCTGATCCTGAAGAGATTAAAGATACTTTGGGTAAACAAGTTGATTTAATTATTCACGGTGGTTATCTTGGGCAGCAACCGACAACGGTAGTGGATTTAACGGGTGATTCACCAGTCATTCTTCGTAAAGGCGAAGGTGACATAACACCGTTTTTGTAAGGTGTACGATTTAATTTTATTTAATGATACGACGCCTGTGAAGGCGACAATAGAGGTTGCTCAATGAGCGATAAAACAGAAAAGTTACAAAAAGTTCTTGCGCGTTCTGGTCATGGTTCCCGTCGCGAAATTGAAGGATATATTCAACAAGGGCGTATCAGCATCAATGGCAAAACCGCAACGTTGGGTGATCGAATTGAAGTTAAGCCCTCAGTAAAAATTCGTCTGGATGGGCGGATTTTAAATATCAAAGAGCCACAGAAATCAGTTTGCCGTGTTCTGGCTTACTATAAACCGGAAGGTGAGCTATGTACCCGCCATGATCCCGAAGGTCGTCCGACCGTATTTGAGCGTTTGCCAAGAATGCAGGATGCGCGATGGATAGCGGTGGGACGTTTGGATATCAATACTTGCGGGTTACTGTTGTTTACAACCGATGGGGAATTAGCCAACCGTCTGATGCATCCGAGCCGTGAAGTAGAACGTGAATATGCTGTCCGTGTTTTCGGTGAAGTTGATAATGCAAAACTTCGTCAGTTGACCCAAGGCGTTCAATTGGAAGATGGACCCGCATCATTCAAAACCATTACATTTAAAGGCGGCGAAGGTATTAACCAGTGGTACAACGTCACATTGACGGAAGGCCGTAACCGTGAAGTCAGAAGGTTGTGGGAATCTGTCGGCGTGCAGGTCAGCCGCCTGATCCGTGTACGTTATGGCGATATCGACCTGCCAAAAGGTTTGCCACGTGCTGGTTGGACTGAGTTGGGACTGGAACAGACTAACTATTTACGTCAATTGGTTGGTTTGAGTGATGAAATGGTGACGAAAGTAGCTGTTGAGCGTGATCAACGCCGCATTAAGGCTAACCAGATCCGTCGTGCAGTGAAACGACATGCTAAGGTTGCATCCCGTCCAGCGGGAAAACGTCCTGCAAGTAGCTCTCGCCAGAATGCCGGCAGAAAAACGACACCTAAAGGTCGTTAATATCTCAACCCGCTGTTTCAATATGTTGGTATAAACTGAAACAGCGGGTTTGCTTTACCAATCAATGCCTTTCTGTGCTTTAATGCCGGCATCAAAAGCGTGCTTTACCGGTCGCATCTCTGTAATCGTATCAGCATATTCCAGTAACTCTCTGTGACATCCTCGACCAGTGATTATCACACTCTGGTGTGAAGGGCGCTGTTTGAGTGCAGTTAGAACATCCGCCAGTTCCAGATAACCGTAGCTGACCATATAAGTCAGTTCATCCAAAACTACAAGATGCAATGAAGGATCGGACAACATCGTCAAGGCATGTTTCCATGCAGTTTGGCAAGCTTCGGTGTCTGTTTCACGATTTTGTGTTTCCCATGTGAAACCTGTTGCCATTACATGAAATTTAATCCCTTGCTGTGCCAGCAAATTTCTTTCACCGCTTTCCCATGTCCCTTTGATAAATTGGATCACGCCAACGCGCTGAGCATGCCCGATTGCACGAGTGACGGTGCCGAATGCAGCGGTAGTTTTTCCTTTTCCGTTTCCGGTGAATACAATGACGATCCCGCGTTCTTGCTGTGCTGCCTCAATACGGGCATCGACTTTTTCTTTCAGACGTTGTTGTCTTTTGTGGTACTGACTGTTATTTCTCGTCATGATTTAGCAGGTCCCGCTTTGCGACCGGGTTGAGCATCAAAACTGATGCCAGAATCATTCAGGCTATCATCACCCATAACATAAAGATAGACAGGCATAATATCTGCTGGTGTTTTTAGTTTGGCTGAGTTCTCATCAGGAAATGCACTGGCACGCATACTGGTACGAGTCCCACCAGGATTGATACAATTAATACGCAGGGAAGTGTCTTGATATTCTTGCGCCAAAATCTGCATAAAACCTTCTGTGGCAAATTTGGAAACAGAATAGGCACCCCAGCCACTTCGCCCTTCACGCCCTACGCTGGAACTGGTAAATATTAAAGCGCCGCTGGGCGCTTTTAGTAACAGAGGAATTAGTGCCTGAGTCAGCATGAAAGTTGCATTGACATTTACTTGCATTACATCATGCCAAAGTTGTGCGGGTTGCTCTATGATAGGTGCGACAACGCCAAGAAGCCCTGCATTGTGTAAAACACCATCCAGACGGGGATAATGCCGTGCCAGCTTCCTGGAGAAATCCTGGCATTCTTGTGCGGTCACCGTCAAAAGATCTATTGTATAAATGCTGACAGGCAAGCCCCCATCATTTTCAATTTGCTGTTTCACTGCTTCGAGCTTCGCGGTAGTTCGCCCCAGAAGAATAATTTGTGCACCGTGGCGGGCATAAGTCAGAGCGGCTTCACGCCCAATACCATCGCCAGCACCGGTTACTAAAATAATTTTGTGTTGCAGCAGATCATGATTGGGTTGGTAATTAAACATCGAACAATCTTCCTGTGATTCTTGTAAACCTGATATTCGCCATTTCAGGATGGCACATGCAGGCTATCATCAAAACAAAACTTAAAGCCTTCGTCAAATTTGTCCAAATCAGTGAATGAGAGTAAGCCTTAATTAAAAAAGAGTTAAGTAAACTGTTAGAGCGCTGCTTCCAGTTTTTAGCTAAAATGAAACATATTGTTCATCATAGGTAATAAAGGTAGATCTGTGGAATATTTGTCTCTATACGGATTGTTCTTGGCCAAAGTGCTTACTGTAGTATTAGTGGTCGCCGTTCTGGCGTTATTTAGTATTGGATTGGGTGTACGTAAAACCATTCAGAAAGGAGAGTTAAGGCTGACTAATCTTGGGGAGTCATATAAGAAGAAACAACGCCAGATGCAGCAAGCCCGAATGAGTGAGGCAGAACGAAAAATCTGGCAAAAGTCATTAAAAAAGCAACAAAAAAATGATGCCAAACAGAAGAAAACGGCGGCTAAAACGGGTCAGAAAGGCTTACAGAAACCGAGTCTTTATGTTCTGGATTTTAAAGGCAGTATGGATGCCCATGAGGTTGATTCCCTTCGTGAGGAAATCAGCGCTGTATTGGCGGTGGCAAATAAAAAAGATGAAGTTTTGCTACGGTTGGAAAGTCCTGGAGGCATGGTGCATGGCTATGGACTGGCCGCATCTCAATTAGTCCGTTTGCGGCAAAAAGAAGTACGTCTGACGGTAGTTGTGGATAAAGTGGCGGCAAGTGGTGGCTATATGATGGCCTGTGTGGCCGATCGCATCATCGCTGCACCTTTTGCGATTATTGGCTCCATTGGTGTTGTGGCTCAATTGCCAAATTTCCACCGATTATTGAAGAAAAATGATATTGATGTAGAACTGCATACTGCTGGCGAATATAAGCGTACCTTGACTGTTCTGGGTGAAAATACTGAACAGGGCCGCAAGAAATTTCAGGAAGACTTAAATGAAACGCATAAATTATTTAAATCATTTATTCATCAGTACCGTCCTTCTTTGGATGTGGAAAATGTGGCTACGGGTGAATATTGGTATGGTATGCAAGCAAAAGAACACGGGCTGATTGATGAAGTGGGCGTCAGCGATGATTTTTTGATTGAACAAATCGAGCATTGTGAAGTTATTGGTGTCAGCTATACTCGCCGTAAACGCATGTTAGAACGCGTTATGGGGGGCACAGTGGAAAATATTGATAAACTGTTTATGCGCTGGTGGCAAAGGGGAGAAAAGCCACTGTTATGATAATGTGGATTATGGCGATAATTAATAAAATATAATTGCAATAATCAATCGTTAAAATCATTTTTAGTATCATGCGGGTAAATAGAGGGCAGTTATGCCTTTTATTACCCGCATAATTATTGTTAACCGTTACGGAGTGATGAAGTGCATACATCCCTTGTATAAAATCTTCGGGTGTCCTTATGATTTCATTTGCTTTTTTCAGTAACTGTTCTTGCCTGATAGGTATTGTTTCAGTTTGCATCTATTGTACTCCTTCGATAAATAAGTTGTTGCGCATCGTTTTTTATCAGGTAGAGTGTGGGCTTTTCGTCATGCAGATGGAATATTTTGTTTACAACTGTTGAATCATACAATTGCATGGTTTGTGTTGGTATATAAAATACCTTAAATATTTCAAAGGTTTTTGCGCTTAAACAAAAGCACAGGATAAAAATTAGTTGATATCTTGTAAATCTATCGCAATATAAAAAGAGACTTTATTTTATATATCGCAACATAACGCCGTGATTTTCGCCATCTGAAAAGAAGATAATTAGGTAAAGGTAACTATGGCTAAAGCTCTTGTTATAGTGGAGTCCCCGGCAAAAGCCAAAACAATTAATAAATATCTGGGGAATGACTACGTTGTGAAATCCAGTGTGGGTCATATCCGTGATTTGCCGACAAGTGGGGCAGCGAGTCAAAAGAGTTCAAGCTCATCTATCGATAAGAATAAAAAGAAAGCAAAAAAAGATGAGAAAACAGCGCTGGTAAGCCGTATGGGGGTCAATCCCTATCACGATTGGGAAGCAAATTACCAGATTTTACCCGGCAAGGAAAAAGTTGTCGCGGAGCTGAAAACGTTGGCTGAAAAAGCCGAGCATGTCTACCTTGCAACGGATCTCGACCGCGAAGGGGAAGCCATTGCATGGCACCTGCGGGAAGTGATTGGTGGGGATAATACACGTTTCAGTCGGGTTGTATTCAATGAAATTACTAAGAATGCAATCACACACGCTTTTGATAAACCGGGTGAATTGAATATTGACCGTGTTAATGCACAGCAAGCGCGCCGTTTTATGGATCGCGTTGTCGGTTATATGGTTTCACCGCTGCTGTGGAAAAAAGTTGCCAGAGGGTTATCTGCTGGGCGGGTTCAATCTGTCGCGGTTCGCCTCGTGGTTGAGCGGGAGCGTGAAATCAAGGCATTTGTGCCGGAAGAGTATTGGCAACTGCACGTGGATTTAGTGGTTAAGGGAGATATCGCTCTCCGTATGGAAGTGACCCACGAAAAGGGAAAATCTTTCGAGCCAGTAAATGCTCAACAAACACAGGCGGCGGTATCTCTGCTTGAGAAAGCAAAGTATAAGGTCGTTGACCGTGAAGATCGCCCGACCTCCAGCAAACCCAGCGCGCCGTTTATTACCTCAACATTGCAACAGGCTGCAAGCACGCGCCTTGGGTTTGGGGTCAAGAAAACGATGATGATGGCGCAACGTTTATATGAAGCGGGCCATATCACTTATATGCGTACTGATTCGACTAATTTGAGCCAGGATGCGTTGGACATGGTTCGCGGTTATATCAGTTCGTATTTTGGTGACAAATATTTGCCAAAAAGTGCCAATATCTATAGCAGCAAAGAAAATTCTCAGGAAGCCCATGAGGCGATCCGTCCTTCTAATGTTGAAGTGATGGCGGAACAGTTGAAAGATATGGAGGCTGATGCTCAGAAACTATATCAGCTTATCTGGCGTCAGTTTATTGCTTGCCAGATGATGCCAGCGAAATATGATTCCACTACACTGACTGTTAAGGCTGGTGATTTTGAACTGCGAGCTAAAGGGCGTACGCTGCGTTTTGATGGTTGGACGAAAGTGATGCCGGCATTGCGCAAGGGAGATGAAGATAATACCTTGCCAGTTATTGAGGCGGGTACGGAACTTGATTTGCAGCAGTTGCTTCCAAGTCAGCACTTTACAAAACCGCCAGCGCGTTTCAGCGAAGCATCACTGGTCAGAGAGCTGGAAAAACGTGGTATTGGTCGTCCGTCAACTTATGCTTCGATTATTTCAACCATTCAGGATCGCGGTTATGTTCGAGTTGAAAACCGCCGCTTCTATGCAGAAAAAATGGGTGAAATCGTCAATGATCGTCTGGAAGAGAATTTCAATGAATTGATGAGCTATGATTTCACTGCAAGAATGGAAAACCAGCTCGATCATGTTGCTAATAACGAAGCGGATTGGAAAGGTGTGTTGGATGAATTTTTCTCCAACTTCAGTGAACAACTTGATGTCGCCAATAAAGAGCCTGATGCAGGTGGCATGCGTACAAATCCGATGGTAATTACTTCCATTGAATGTCCGACCTGTAATCGTCCAATGGGAATTCGCACGGCAACGACGGGGGTATTTCTGGGGTGCTCGGGTTATGCGTTATCACCCAAAGAACGATGCAAGCAGACAATTAACCTGATCCCTGAAAATGAAATTCTGAATATTTTGGAAGGGGAGGATGCGGAGACTAATGCTTTACGTGCTCGCTGTCGCTGTAAGAAATGTGGTACAGCGATGGATAGCTATTTGATTGATAACCAGCGCAAGTTACATGTATGTGGTAATAACCCTGCGTGTGACGGTTATGAAGTTGAAGAGGGTGAGTTCCGCATCAAAGGTTATGATGGCCCTGTTGTTGAGTGTGATAAATGTGGTTCGGAAATGCACCTGAAAATGGGACGTTTCGGAAAATATATGGGCTGCACAAACGAAGAGTGTAAAAACACCCGTAAAATCTTACGTAATGGGGAAGTTGCGCCCCCGAAAGAAGATCCTGTGCCACTACCTGAATTGGCCTGTGAAAAATCGGATGCTTATTTTGTTTTGCGTGATGGTGCAGCGGGAGTATTTTTGGCCGCCAATACATTCCCGAAATCACGAGAAACACGTGCGCCTTTGGTTGAGGAGCTTGTCCGGTTCAAAGACCGTTTGTCGGAAAAATTACGTTACTTGGCAGAAGCACCCGTTATTGATCCTGAAGGAAATAAAACAGTTGTGCGTTTTAGCCGCAAAACTAAGCAACAGTATGTTTCTTCTGAAAAGAATGGCAAAGCTACCGGATGGGCTGCCTTTTTTGTTGAGGGTGCTTGGGTGGTGAAAGAGAAATAATAGTGTGATGATTATATACTCCCATTATTGGGTATTATTCGATGAAATATATTCAGACAGATATTTCTTTTTTTGCTAAAAAATAACTTTTCTTTCTAAAAAGCCAGCCCTTAAAGCTGGCTTTTTGTATTTAAAGAGAATTTGAACACAATATATAGCAGAATCAATATAATCAGACATAAGTCACATGCTCTGTAAACAGCTCATCAATAGAGCATCTTTCTCGTCTTCTTGTTGTTTTTGTTTCAGCCCATTTGTTTTCGATAGGATTTAAATCTGGGCTGTAAGGCGGAAGCCATTCTAACTGGCATCCGTGATCGGTTATCGCTTTTCGCGTGTCACCGCGTTTATGGAAAGGGGCATTATCCATCACAATCACTGTCCCCTTAGGGAGCTTCGGCAACAAATCTTGTGTCAGCCAGGCATGAAACACATTCGCATTAATGGTTCCGGCAAACAAACTTAAGGTCACAAAGGTATTTTTAATGATAGCACCAATGGCATTAATGCGGCCTTTGTGCTGCCAGTCATGTAAACCAAAACAGCGGGACCCTTTTAACGAATAGCCATGCGTACGTGGCATGGACTGCTCAAAGCCGCTTTCATCCAGATAAACAATCTGTTTGCCCGCCTGCTCATGATGGCGGATACGCTCGCCAAATACCTGACGAGCGTGTTCGTCAGCGG
>NZ_FPBJ01000034.1 GCF_900116635.1 Xenorhabdus koppenhoeferi
AGTAAAAGCTCCGCCTTGTGGTCACGTTCATACTTCGCTTGCACTGCTGGCGGTGCAACAATTGAAACGTTAAAGGCTTATGTGGAGAGTCAGGCAACCCCAGATTAAGCCGCTATCGCGTCTTACGCCTTATATCCCCGCCCGATGAGGGCGAGGGGTTACGGCGAAATTGCTAAAACTATCTTAGATTTATAGCTAGAATTCGCCCAAAATAAGGGAAGATATATACGCAATGGATTTCAAGATGCAGCACGACGGCAAGAGAGCAAATCCCCCAGGAGCATAGCTAACTATGTGACTGGGGTGAGTGAGCGCAGCCAACAAAGCTGCAACTTGAAAGACGACGGGTATATTTGATGATTCAGGTCATTTTATCGCTATTAAATTATCTTTGCTTATTAAGTGCCTCGACTTCTTTATCCAATTCATCAATTTTCGTCTGCATCATTTGCCGACAATGTTCTGCCAGTTCACGAACCTGCTCTTTAGTGTATTTCGTGGTATCAACCGCAGGCAATATTTCGACAATAACAGTGCCATTATTCCAACGGTTAAATTTTATTTTACCGTGTGTTGAAGAAACACAAACAGGAACGATAGGTACTCCTGCTGCAATAGCTGCATGAAAGGCGCCGGTTTTAAATGGCAGCAAACCGCGACCACGGCTGCGCGTTCCTTCCGGGAACATCCAGACCGAAATTTGATGTTTTTTTATCTGATTAACAACCTGTGAAATAGTACCGTGTGCTTTTGTCCTGTTTTCTCTGTTGATCAAAATATTGCCCGTCAGCCAATAAAGCTGACCAAAAAGGGGAATAAATACGAGACTTTTCTTGCCCACGGTGACAGTGCGCGGCTGCACTGTATTCGACATAGTAATCATGTCGCAATTGTTTTGATGATTGCCGATATAGATACTAGGCCCGTATTGCTGAACTTCTGCCGGAATACGCTTCAATAATTTGATACCAAATATTTTGTGCAATTTGCCAAAGGCATGACCAAAGGTCATAACATGGCGGGGATTACGCGGGCTGAATAAACAGTAAATACTGCCGAAGATACAGATAAAGATAGTAAACAGAATAACAATAATTCCACGAATGATTGCTAGCATAGCTGCCTCTTGCAGAGCAGATCAGTGATTACACTGACCCACAGTTATAATTTGATCCCTTCATTTTTCAAGTTGTGGCTTTGTTGATTGCTCTGCAACATGAAACCTATGGGTATATTATTGGCTCAATTTATTATTTGGGCATTTCCACAACGATACGCTCAACACGCTGTAATCCACGAGGCAGCGAGGTTCCCTTACGCCCTCTCTCAGCCCTGAATTTCTGTAAATCTTCCGAACAAAGTTGTAACTTGCGCTTACCGAAGTAGAGAGTAATTGACGATTGTGGAGACAATACCAGCAACCAACTCAACATATCTTCCCCTGATGCAGCCTGCGCAGCCGGGATGGAAACAATTTTGTTGCCCTTGCCCTTCGAAAGCTGAGGCAGATCCGCCACTGGGAACATCAACATACGACCCATTTTGGTAATCGCCAGCAGCATGTCATCCTGTTCACTGTTAATCTGCAAAGGCGGCATCACCTTGGCATTTTCAGGCAAAGTAATCAAAGCCTTACCTGCACGGTTTTTGGCCATCAGATCACTGAAAGTACAAATAAAACCATAACCCGCATCTGAAGCCATCAAGAATTTCTGATCTTCTGTCGCCGTCAAAAGATGCTCGACCGATGCTCCGGCTGGCAACGCCAGTTTGCCAGTCAATGGTTCACCCTGCCCTCTGGCAGAGGGTAAATCCAATGGATCGATGGAGTAGCTCCGACCTGTTGTATCAATGAAGACGACAGGCTGGTTGCTCTTGCCACGCGCCGCACTGCGGAAATTGTCACCGGATTTGTAATTCAGGCCAGCCGGATCAATCTCATGTCCTTTTGCACTGCGCACCCAGCCCATTTCGGACATAACAACCGTAATCGGTTCAGACGGCAAGATATCATGATCGCTCATGGCCTTCGCCTCCGTGCGCTCCTTCAATGGAGAGCGGCGAACATCACCATAACTTTCCGCATCAGCGATAATCTCTTTTTTCAGCAAAGTATTTAACTTACGTTCAGAACCCAGAATAGCCTGAAGTTTGTCACGCTCTTTCGCCAGTTCTCCCTGCTCACCGCGAATTTTGACTTCTTCCAGTTTCGCCAAGTGACGCAATTTCAGTTCCAGTACAGCTTCAGCCTGCGTTTCGGTTAAACCGAAACGCAGCGTCAACACTTGCTTCGGCTCATCTTCATTGCGAATGATCTGGATCACTTCGTCAATATTAAGATATGCCACCAGCAAACCGTCCAAAATATGCAGGCGTTTAAGCACTTTTTCCAGACGGTAATTCAGGCGATTACGCACCGTTTCACGGCGGTAAACCAGCCACTCACTCAAGATCTCAACCAGACCTTTAACCGCCGGGCGGTTATCCAGCCCAATCATATTGAGGTTAACGCGATAGCTTTTTTCCAGATCTGTGGTCACAAACAGGTGGTTCATCACTTGTTCGACATCTACACGGTTAGTACGCGGTACAATCACCAAACGTGTTGGGTTTTCGTGATCGGATTCATCACGCAGATCATCCACCATCGGCAGCTTTTTCGCCCGCATTTGGCTGGCGATTTGCTCCAGGATTTTGGCACCAGAGACTTGGTGTGGCAGAGCAGTAATAATGACGTTGCCTTCTTCTTTCGACCATATCGCCCGCATACGCACTGAACCGCGACCATTTTTATAGATCTTGTGGATATCTTCTTTTGACGTGATTATCTCAGCTTCGGTCGGATAATCCGGCCCTTTGACGTACTCCATCGCTTCATCAAGCGATAGATCAGGCTTCTCCAGCATGGCAATCAGCGCATTCGCCACTTCGCGGGCGTTATGCGGGGGAATGTCAGTCGCCATACCAACAGCAATGCCGGTTGTCCCATTCAGCAGAATATTCGGCAGGCGCGCAGGCAGCATTTTTGGCTCTTGCAATGTACCATCAAAATTAGGTACCCAGTCCACTGTGCCTTGTCCCAATTCGCTCAACAGCAGTTCGGCATATTTGGACAAACGGGATTCGGTATAACGCATCGCCGCAAAAGATTTCGGATCATCCGGCGCTCCCCAGTTACCCTGACCATCTACCAATGGGTAACGGTATGAGAAAGGCTGTGCCATCAAAACCATAGCTTCATAACAAGCCCCGTCTCCGTGCGGATGGTATTTACCCAGTACGTCACCCACAGTACGGGCAGATTTTTTAAATTTGGCGCTACTGCTAAGCCCCAATTCTGACATTGCATAGACAATACGGCGCTGAACCGGTTTTAAACCATCGCCGATAAAAGGCAGCGCCCTGTCCATGATGACGTACATGGAGTAATTTAAATAGGCATTTTCAGTGAACGTGTGAAGCGGTTGACGCTCCACACCATCGTGAGTTATCTCACTCATGTATTATTTCCTCAGAATCTGTCTTGACTACCGTGCTTATACTTCAATGTCGATGGAATCACCCTTCTCTTGCAGCCAATTACGGCGATCTTCTGAGCGTTTCTTCGCCAGAAGCATATCCATGACTGAGAAGGTTTCCTGATAATTCTCATCGTCGATAGTCAATTGCACCAGACGGCGAGTGTTGGGATCTAATGTGGTTTCGCGCAACTGTATCGGGTTCATTTCACCCAATCCTTTAAAGCGCTGGACATTCGGTTTACCCCGCTTGCGGCTCAGGCGATCCAGTATGGCGCTCTTTTCCCCTTCATCCAGTGCGTAATGCACTTCTTTACCGAGGTCAATGCGATACAGTGGCGGCATTGCCATATAGACATGCCCGCATTTTACCAGTGTCGGAAAATGGCGGACAAACAGGGCGCACAGCAACGTTGCAATATGCAAGCCATCGGAATCAGCATCCGCCAATATGCAGACTTTACCGTAGCGAAGCTGGCTGAGATCGTCACTGTCTGGGTCAATACCAATCGCAACAGAAATATCATGCACTTCCTGCGAAGCCAGAACTTCATCGGAAGAGACTTCCCATGTATTCAGGATCTTCCCTCGCAGCGGCATGATCGCCTGAAATTCACGGTCACGGGCTTGCTTTGCAGAACCACCCGCTGAATCCCCTTCCACCAGAAACAGTTCAGTGATATTGAGATCTTGCGCAGTGCAGTCTGCCAATTTACCCGGCAATGCTGGGCCGTTGGTCAGCTTCTTACGTACTACTTTCTTCGCGGCACGCATTCTGCGCTGGGCACTGGCAATCGCCATCTCAGCAAGTTGTTCCGCATCCTGAGTGTGCTGGTTCAGCCACAGGCTGAATGCATCTTTTACCACGCCGGAAACAAAGGCTGCTGACTGGCGTGAAGAGAGGCGCTCTTTAGTCTGTCCGGCAAATTGCGGGTCTTGCATTTTGAGGGATAACACGTAAGCACAGCGATCCCAGATATCATCGGCAGAAAGTTTGACACCGCGCGGCAACAAATTACGGAATTCACAGAATTCACGCATCGCATCCAGCAAACCCTGACGCAAACCATTGACGTGGGTTCCGCCCTGTACTGTCGGGATCAAGTTAACGTAACTTTCCGCCAGTAATTCGCCACCTTCAGGCAACCAGAGCAATGCCCAGTCAACCGCTTCGGTATCCCCGCTTAATGTGCCGACAAATGGGGATTGTGGCAGCGTTACTAACCCGTTGACGGCTTCCAGCAGATAATCTGTCAGCCCATCGGCATAACACCATTTCTGCTCGGTATCGTTCAGTTTGTCCTTAAAGACAATTTCAACCCCCGGACACAATACCGCCTTAGCTTTCAACAAATGCGTCAGGCGAGTGACAGAAAAACGGGGAATATCGAAATAACTCTCATCAGGCCAGAAATGGACACTTGTTCCGGTATTGCGTTTGCCACAGCTGCCAATGACATCCAGTTCTTGAACTTTTTCGCCATTTTCAAAGGCAATTTGATGAACCTGACTGTTACGACGAACAGTGACTTCCACACGTTTGGACAGGGCGTTGACCACAGAGATCCCAACACCATGCAAGCCACCAGAAAATTGGTAATTTTTATTGGAGAATTTTCCTCCCGCATGCAGGCGGGTCAGGATCAATTCAACAGCAGAAACTTTTTCTTCAGGATGGATATCAACCGGCATACCACGGCCATCATCTATCACTTCCAGAGACTGATCGCTGTGAAGGATCACTTCAATATGCTTCGCGTGACCAGCCAGAGCTTCGTCCACACTATTATCGATCACTTCCTGTGCCAAATGGTTCGGGCGGGCTGTATCAGTATACATTCCGGGACGACGGCGAACTGGCTCCAGGCCACTGAGGACTTCAATGGCCTCTGCGTTATAACTAGATTGAGTCATGTTGTAATTCTGTCGGTTGCTTCGTTATTAGAGGGCCAATCAGTATTGATATACTGTTGATAATACCAGTCGCTTACCTATTTTTGGCAATTTTTTTACTATTGCCACTGGTTAACCCCAAGAAGTTGATGATTTGAGGGAAATAATATTCGAAGCCCACAAAAGAATGATTCCCACCGGATTCAATCGTCTGCCGGCATTGCGTCAGGTAAGCAACGGCTTGACGGTAATCAAGTACTTCATCCCCTGTTTGCTGCAATAACCAGATAAGATCAGGGGATACCAGCGGATCGATGTGCATCACTTTGAGATCATGTATGTGGTTTTGTTCCAGAGTATACCGCTCTTCGGTATAGGGATTCACGTTTTCCCCAAGATAATTCTGAAGCAAGTCAAATGGACGTACTGCTGGATTGACGATCACGGCAGGCAGACCAAAGCACTGGGAAAGCCAAATAGACAGATAACCGCCAAGGGAGGAGCCAACCAGCCCGATGTTCTCACCAGCACGCCCCATTACCAGTTCTTCCAGCAAAATAGCCGCATCTTCAGGATAAGGAGGCAATTGCGGCACCAGCATGTCAATTTCAGGATGATGCTGAAGCAACCAAGTTCTCAGCGCATTCGCTTTCGCTGATTTGGGCGAACTATTGAAACCATGTAAATAAAGTAACGTTGACATTAATACCCGTCCGAATCTAAATCCGGGCAAAACTCGTTACTCTTAAGCCTGTGAACCTGTGTTTGCAGCCTCACGTCTTGGTTGCCATTCACAGACAATTCGAGATAACGACACCCCGGAGCCACTGTATCAAGCATAAAATTAGTACAATGTGGCTTAAATTGCACACAGGTTGATGGTGTTGCCAAAACACGAATGCCATTCCACATATCATCAATTTCTTGGTGAATGTGCCCACACAAGATCGCTTTTACCTGTGTCTGGCCTTTCAATAATTCAGATAATTCGGGGGCATTGCGCAAGCTGTGCTGATCTAACCATGTGCATCCAGACGGTACAGGATGATGATGAAGCATGACAATCGCATGGCGATCACAGTGCTCATCCAGACATTTTTTCATCCACTCTAGCTGATAATCGGTCAATTCACCATGAGGAACACCCTGTACCTGACTGTCCAGCATAATTAACTGCCAGTGCTGCCCGATAAATATCTGCTTGGAAGGTGAAATCCCTGCGGCTGCCAACGTATCGACCATTGCGGGTTGATAATCGTGATTACCGGGTAACCACACACAAGGAGCAGACAAACGGGCAATTCCCTCAGCAAAATGCTGATAGGCACTGATGGTTTGATCTTGTACCAAATCTCCCGTGGCAACAATCAAATCAATATCGAGATTCTGCTCAAGGATCATATCCAGTACGGCATGATAACTGTTGTAGGTATTGACACCCAGCAGTGAGTCACCTTTATTGGCGAAAAGGTGCGTATCAGTGATTTGCAGTATTCTGGTTGTGGCGCCTTTTGCCACAGGTACTTCAAGCAGGCTTTCCAAAAGGTTTCCTTTTCCTGTCGATCATAAGGATTATTTTAACGTGTCTTCATGCAAAAGATCTGCTGACTGGGGCACACTTCCCGTTTTCCAGAGTAAATTAAGAATCATTACCCAACCACGTTTTCCTAAGTTTTTCATGGTGCAACGCCAGCCACTGTATTGCAATAATCGAAGCTGCATTATCGATAATTCCCTCTTCTACCCATTGGTAAGCCTGTTCACGGCTGACCACAAGAACGCGGATATCTTCATGTTCACCTTCCAGGCCATGAACTCCTGATGCGGTGGAAGCGTCAACTTCACCGACAAAAATATCCTTGCGTTCTGTTGTACCGCCGGGGCTGGAAAGATAACTCAATGCCGTCTGGCAGCGCTTAATTTCAATACCTGCCTCTTCCTCTGCCTCACGGCGAACTACCTGCTCAGCGCTTTCACCCTCTTCAATCATGCCGGCGATAACCTCCAACAACCATGGTGTATCACTGGTTTCAATCGCGGGAATGCGGATTTGTTCAATCAAGACTACTTCATCGCGCACCGGATCATAAGGCAGCAGAACAGCGGCATGACCCCGCTCAAAAACCTCGCGCCGGACTGTTTCACTCCAGCCGCCCCGAAACAAGCGATGCCTGAACTGATACTCCGTCATTTTGAAAAAGCCACGATAAAGTGTTTTTCGGGAAATCACTTCTACATCTTGTTTCGTAAAATTGTATATAGAGGAAAAATTTTCGTTCATAAAACCCCCTGATTATTTTTAAAATTTCCTATTATTAAAATGTATTTTGCTGAATTGATCTAAATAAATTCATTTCAATGATACAAACAAGCCGAAAAATGAGGCAATATGGCACAAACAGCCACCCTACCCTGCTGGCATTCTCTGCTAGAATCTGTGCTATTGGTTTTATGCAGAGGCAACTTAAGCAAAATAGCTGCACAACAAGGAACGCAAATGAAAAAATTGCTCTCTCTTTTTATTGCTATAAATCTGGTAGGTTTTAGTACTTCAAGCCATGCAGCGGATCTGCTACAGATTTATCAGCAAGCGAAAGAAACAAATCCCGAACTGCTTAAGGCACAAGCTGATCGCAACGCGGTAGTTGAAAGAATTAATGAAGCCCGCAGTTCGTTGCTGCCTCAATTGGGTCTGAGTGCTGGCATTGATTATGGTAAAGGATTTCGCCTTCCCAAAACCAAAATTTCAGAGAATCACAACACAAGTGCTGGTCTGAAACTCACCCAGACCATCTTCGATATGGCAAAATGGAATAGGCTGAGCCAATCGGAGAAAAATGCCGGTATTGCAGATATCAGCTATCAGGCAGCACAACAAAAATTGATTCTGGACACCGCCCAAGCCTATTTCGACGTTCTGAGTAAAATTGATGCCCTGACCTATAGCGAAGCCCAGAAAGCTTCACTGTACCGCCAGTTGGATCAAACAACCCAACGTTTCAATGTGGGACTGGTTGCCATTACTGATGTGCAAAATGCTCGTGCTCAATATGACTCTATTCTGGCACAAGAAGTTTCTGACCGTAACAATCTGGAAAATGCGTTGGAAAAACTGCGCATGATTACAGGAATTTACTATCCACAATTGGCAGCCTTAAATATTGATCAGTTCAAAACCAAGCAAGCAGAACCCGCTAATGCTGTCCTGAAAGAGGCAGAAACCCGTAATCTAAGCCTGTTATCAGCACGTTTAACTCAAGATTTAAGACGCGAACAAATCAAAGAGTCACAAACTGGCTACATGCCGACCCTTAATTTAACGGCAGGCACAAGTGTCAGCAATGCACATTCCCGTGGTTATTCTTATAACAATGAATATCGTGGAAATAATTCCGTTGGATTATCATTAGATCTACCCATATTCAACGGCGGAGCTACTTATTCACAAGTAGAACAGGCAAAATATAATTTCGTCGGTGCCAGTCAGGATTTAGAAAACACCTACCGCAAGGTGATACAGGAAGTGCATTCTTCTTCTAATAATATCTCTGCTGCCATTAGTAGTGTTAAGGCCAACAAACAGGCTGTACTTTCTGCACAAAGCTCACTGGATTCAATGGAAGCAGGTTATCAGGTAGGAACCCGCACTATCGTTGATGTGCTGGAAGCGACAACCAAGCTGTTTCAAGCTAAGCAAAACTTATCTAAAGCTCGCTACGACTATCTGATTTCACAATTAAGAATCCAACTGGCTCGTGGTGCCTTGAATGAAGACGATTTGGTTACATTGAACAAGATGCTGGGCGCGCAAATCTCAACTGCTGCCAGCAGTATTATCAAAGAGATGGAAACACCATCAGTTCGCTGATTTAATGTACTATCGTTTACGATTAAAAAAAGTTATATTAAAAACGCTATACTAATAAAAGAAAGCAGCCCGCCAATCCGATTGTGTGGGCTGTTTTTTAAGCCTCTCCCTGAGAGCCACTCCCATTGGGCACCATAAATGGGATACACTCTTAAATTAGTTACCCTAAAGATGGATACCCCCTATGACAATTATTTCTTTCATACCCAGGAAACGGACAAAAGAGATAAATCGGGATTCTTTCCGCAAAACGTGGCGAAGCTATCGCCTGACACCAGTAGCGCTGGCTGTCGGTGCTGTTTTTATGCTGTCTGCCTGTGAGCAGAACGATGAAACGATCTCACTTTATACCAATGCCGATGAGTGTTCTCAGGCAAATCCTTCTCAAAGCGAACAATGCACACTCGCTTACAACAATGCTCTGAAAGAAGCAGAGAAAACCGCACCGAAATATGCAACCCGCGAAGAGTGTGTGGCTGAATTCGGTGAACAACAATGTACCCAATCGCCCGCTCAGGCTGGAGTCGGTGAGGCTCAGGCACAACAGAACAGCAGCGGCAGTTTCTGGATGCCCTTGATGGCAGGCTATATGATGGGCCGTTTGATGGGCGGCAGCTCTGCGCCATCTCAGCCACTGTTCACATCAAAATCAGCCGCCAGCCCAGCCAATGGTAAGTTTGTTGATGCAACGGGTAAAAGCTATGGCCCTGCCACTGCCGGTGGTCGCAGCATGACTGTGCCGAAAACCGCAATGGCACAGAAACCAGCCACCACCTCCACCATTACTCGCGGTGGGTTCGGTGAATCGGTAGCAAAGCAATCGACTATGCAGCGTTCGTCTGCTGGCTCAAGTTCCAGTTCTTCCCGCTCTATGGGTGGTTAATTAAGTATGAAACGCATTGGAATTACCGAACGCCCGGATTGGCGCGAAAAAGCGGTAGAGTATGGCTTCAATTTCCACACTATGCATGATCAGCCATACTGGAGTGAAGAGGCTTATTACCAGTTCACGCTGAACCAGATTGAAGCCATTGAAGACGCAACAACAGAGCTGCACCAAATGTGTTTGCAGGTTGTGGAAAAAGTGGTCGATAGTGAAGAGCTGCTGACGAAATTCCAGATCCCGAAACACTGCTGGGAGTTTGTCCGCTCTTCATGGGTAACCAGCCAGCCTTCGCTCTATTCCCGTCTGGATCTGGCCTATGATGGCAAAAATCCACCCAAGCTGTTGGAAAACAACGCCGATACACCCACATCATTGTATGAATCAGCCTTCTTTCAGTGGATCTGGCTGGAAGACCAAATCAATGCGGGCAATCTGCCGTCAAATGTCGATCAGTTCAACAGCCTGCAAGAAAAGCTGATTGACCGTTTTATTCAGTTACGTGAAAAACATGGCTTTGGTCTGCTGCACATGGCCTGTTGTCAGGATACTGAAGAAGATCGTGGCACAATCCAATATTTGCAGGATTGCGCGGCGGAAGCGGGTATTCCAACCGAATTCCTGTTTATCGAGGATATCGGGCTGGGTGAAAAAGGGCAGTTTACTGACTTGCAGGATCAAGTGATCGGCAACCTGTTTAAACTTTATCCGTGGGAATTTATGCTACGCGAGATGTTTTCCACCAAACTGGCGGATGCCGGTGTCCGTTGGCTGGAACCAGCATGGAAGAGCATTATCTCCAATAAAGCTCTGCTGCCAATGTTGTGGAAAATGTTCCCAAATCATCCTAACCTGCTGCCAGCGTATTTTGCGGATGAACGTCCTTCTGACATGGATAGCTATGTCATTAAGCCGTTATTCTCCCGTGAAGGTGCCAACATTCGCATCATTGAAAATGGCAAAGAAGTCGCCAGTGCCGATGGCCCTTACGGGGAAGAAGGCTTGATCGTGCAACAGTTCCACACATTACCAAAATTTGGTGATAACTATGCGTTGATCGGTAGCTGGCTGGTGGATGATCAATCAGCGGGTATCTGTATCCGTGAAGATCGTGAATTGATTACTCAAGATTTGTCACGTTTCTACCCGCATATTATTTTGGATTGATACCGTTACCCAATCTGAATCGACAGCATACTCAAAGAGCCGTCTTCAATACCCTCCACCGGAGTTGAAACCGACTCTTTTTTGTCCCATGTTCCCATCACATACAGCAACGGCAGGAAATGCTCCGGCGTTGGATTGGACAATAGGCCATCTTCCCTATCCAACGCCGTAAACAGCGGATGAGGCTCTTCACGGCTGGTCAAGCTTTCACGCACAAACTGCTCAAAAGAAAGCGCCCACGGAAACGGTTTTGCTCCGATTTCTTCGGCTGGCAGGTTATGTACGACATTCCCACTCCCTATGATTAAAACGCCTTCATCCCGCAGTAAAGTCAATTTCTTGCCGATTTCATAGTGGAAAGAAGCTGGTTGATTGCGATCTATACTCAGCTGGATAACCGGAATATCTGCATCGGGATACATTTTCGCCAAAATACCCCAAGATCCATGATCCAGTCCCCAATGTTCGAAATCAGTCTCGACCTTAACTGGTTCAAGGATATCCTGCACCAATACCGCCAGCTCAGGGTATCCTTTGGCCGGATACTGTTTTTCATGCAATTCTCTGGGAAAGTTACCAAAATCGTGGATAGTTCTGGGCTGAGCCATCGCAGTCACAGCAGTACCCTGTGTATACCAGTGCGCAGAAATCACAAGAATCGCCCTTGGTCTGGGCAATTTATTCCCCAGTTCAAACCAGGCACGTGAGTAACAGTTATCTTCAATGGCGTTCATTGGACTGCCATGACCAACGAATAAAGCAGGCATTCTCAGGAGACTCATTTTCGCCCCTTACAGCAAATTAAACAGTTAACCCGTCTTTCAAGTTACGGCTCTGTTGGCGGCATCTTGAAATTTATTGGGTACAGGATAGTGAATTGTGAATTGTGATAAAACGCTATGACAAGATTAAGACTTTTCTTCCCTGAATATAGCCAATCAAAAATGATGGAGTGTTTCAAAAATACTGAAAGGCCACAGGGTGTGGGCTGTAGCCTCTCATACATACATGCGATATATCTCCCTCACCTTCCAGGTTATCGTGCCAATACAACAATACAATAGCCTGAAGCCTGATGAGTATAACCGATATATTCTCCCTCAATCTGTTTTCTGTCCAACTCAAGAAAACAGTACCATTTAGAAATAATTTTAATAGTTACTTTAAGATAACTTAACTGAGTAAGCTATCAGCTGGCTGCCTTTGCTATTTTTAGACGGTAACTCACCAAATCTTCAATAGTGACTATCGGCATATCATGCTGTTTGGCGAATTCAATCACTTCAGGGGCACGAGCCATTGAGCCATCATCCTTTGTCAGTTCACACAGCACTCCCGCAGGCTTGAAGCCAGCCATTGTCACTAAATCAATGGTTGCTTCAGTATGACCACGGCGGGTCAAAACCCCTCCAGATTGCGCGCGCAAAGGAAAAACGTGCCCGGGGCGGTTCAAATCGCTTGGCTGAGCATCCTCTGCAATAGCAGCTTGAATTGTCGTGATACGATCTGCTGCTGACACGCCGGTTGTTACGCCTTGTGCAGCTTCAATAGTCACGGTAAAAGCAGTTTGATACTGGCTGGAGTTGTTTTCCACCATCATAAGCAATTTCAACTGCTGGCGACGCTCTTCAGTCAAGCAAAGACAGACAATTCCACTGCCATGACGAATGGTGAGTGCCATTTGCTCCACCGTCATCGTTTCGGCGGCAAAAACCATGTCACCTTCATTTTCACGATTTTCATCGTCCAGCACCATCACGCCTTGACCTGCACGTAAAGCAATAAGTGCGCGTTCAACACGTTCAAATGGCGTACCATATGAGGAAAGTAGCGTCTGATTCATGGTAAAGAAACCTCTTTTAAATGTATGGATTACCAGAATCAGGGCAATTTTGAGGAGTTCGTATTGCTCAATAATACAGCAATAAAAACAACAGACGAGCGTAGATACTCGATTGATGCTGTTATTCTCTCCCATCCGGACTATCACCGTCGGCTCCAGAATCACACTGGATCTGCTGACCTCTGCCATATCCCAGTCGTCTTTCAAGTCGCAGCGTTGTTGGCTACGTTCACTCACCCCAGTCACATAGTTAACTATGTGACTGGGGATTCGTTCCCTTGCCGCCTAGCTACATCTTGAAATCCATTGGGTATATCCTCTATTGAATTTCAAAAAATCCAAAATTAGGGATAACAACAAACAGAGCGCTCGCGGGCTTCATAAAATAATCATTCGATCATTTTATGTTACCGCCGGTAGGGACTTTCACCCTGCCCTGAGATAAACGTTTTCACTATAGCGCTAATGACTTGGGGGAGCAATCTACAAAAATCAAATATGAAACCTGACTCGCAATCATTTATGCTTTCGCCATCAGGTACTAAAATACGCCAACATTAGTATTTCATAAGCACAAGTATTTCGTAAAAGGATGCCTATCATGCTCGACCCAAAGAAAATTGAACAAGTTGCCCGCCAGATCCATAATTCCATGCCGAAAGGCATTAAAGAATTTGGTGATGACGTAGAAAAAAAATTGCGTACCGTTTTGCAATCTCAGTTAAGCAAACTGGATCTCGTCAACCGGGAAGAATTTGATGTTCAGACTCAAGTCCTGCTGCGCACCCGTGAAAAATTGGCCGCAATAGAACAGCGTTTGAATGAGTTGGAAGCCCGTCTTGAAGGGACCGAGAAAAAAACTGAGCAGGCTGAATAATTGGAATAATTGTATGAGGGGAAATACCCGCTCCCCGCCAAAGGGGCTTAAGCGACTCATTTTATTAAGCGCTTAAGCCCCTTTGTTTTAAATAGGGTTATCGAAGTTGGATGAATAGAGATGAAAATTGGCTACATCACCAACAAAAAGGAAACTTGAAAGGCGAAAGGGATATGCCGTTATGCCTAAAAAAACATAACGGCATCACAACGATAAACTTACTGGCTCTTAATCGTTTTGATGATATTGGTCGTTGAAATACCATCCTCGAAGTTCAATACCTTCACTTCTCCACCAGCAGCCCAAACCTCTTCACTACCGGCAATCTCTTCTGCCTTGTAATCTCCGCCTTTGACTAAAATATCCGGCAGAATGCCTGCAATTAGGCGCTGGGGTGTATCTTCTTCAAACTCCACCACCCAATCCACAGACTCCAATGCTGATAACACGATCATACGCTGTTCCAGTGGATTTACAGGCCGGGTTTCTCCTTTCAGCCGTTTGGTGGAAGCATCACTATTGACAGCAACGATCAGGCGATCGCCCAATTTACGCGCATTCGAGAGATAAGAAACATGTCCAGCATGAAGGATGTCAAAACAGCCATTGGTCATGACGATACGTTCACCACGCTGACGAGCCTGTCCGACAGCTTCTTTCAGCTGGGATTCACTCATCATGCCAAATCCGGTTTTTGCACGCCCACGCACTGCATTTTCCAGTTCCACAGGCGAAACAGTAGAAGTTCCCAGTTTGCCAACCACCACCCCCGCAGCAGCATTTGCAAGATAACAAGCTTCGTTTAGTGGTTTTCCGGCAGCCAGGGCCGTGGCCAATACGCCAATGACAGTATCCCCCGCCCCAGTAACGTCAAACACTTCCTGTGCCTGAGTCGGTAAATGCAAAGGAGGCTGCCCGACACGCAGTAAACTCATGCCGCGTTCAGAACGTGTGATCAGCAGCGCTTTCAGCGCCAAATCCTGTACCAGTTGCGTACCCTTTTGCACCACATCATCATCACCTTTGCAGTGTCCTACAACTGCTTCAAATTCTGACATATTTGGCGTGAGCAGCGTTGCGCCACGATAGCGTTCAAAATCGCTGCCTTTTGGATCGATCAGGACAGGAACGTTAGCTTCATTGGCCAGCTTAATCATTGCCTGAACCTGATTCAGTGCGCCTTTGGCATAATCTGACAGCACTAACGCCCCAATATGCGGCAAGGATTGCTGGATTTTCTCCAGCATCGGCTGTGCATCCACATTCTGGAAATCTTCTTCAAAATCCAGACGGAGCAATTGCTGATTGCGCGATAATACACGTAGTTTGGTGATGGTTGGATGAGTTGGAACAGGAACAAAATCACATTGGACTTTCACACTACTGAGTTTTTCATTCAATGCACGTGCTGCATCATCAATGCCCGTTAAACCTACCAAACGCGAATTCGCACCCAATGATGCAATATTCATGGCAACGTTAGCCGCTCCACCCGGGCGTTCTTCAATATTTTCTACTTTAACCACGGGAACGGGAGCTTCCGGTGAAATACGGCTGGTTGGGCCATACCAATAACGGTCTAACATAACATCACCAACAACCAAAACACCTGCGCGGTGAAAATCAGGGAGTGTTACTTTCATCCCGTACTCCAATTATCAAAGGAACAAGTATCAAAGATACCCGTATCAAAATAAGCTGTTGCGAATATTACCATAACCAAACTGTATGCCAGAAAGAACCATCATGAAAAGCAACAATTCAGGCAATTTATCAGTCACCAAGCCACTTTTGCCAACTCTCGCGTACCAACGCTCGCTGTGTGCTGAAATGGTCAGCGGAAACTCGGCTGGACAACGTTTGCAAGGCCAAATGATGCAATTCATCACGCATGGTAATATAAGCCTGCGTCAAAGCCATCGCTTCCTGATCCTCCATAATATTATGGTTCGCCATCAATTCGAATATGCGCACATTATCAGACCAGCGTGTCAGACTGGCATTTTCGGCGGCATAGCGCAGAACCTGATACTGAGCAATAAATTCAATATCCGTTATTCCTCCCGGATCAGCTTTAATGTCAAACTGATCAGATTGATGGCTGCCCAAATGTCGGTGCATTTTCTCTCGCATCTCACGTACTTGCTGTCGCAGAAGATCAGGATCGCGAGGAAGACATAATGTTTCCCGGCGAATGCGTTCAAAATCATTACGCATCTTCTCATCACCAAACACCATACGTGCCCGAATCAACGCTTGGTGTTCCCAAGTCCATGCTTCATTTTTCTGGTAATCGTCAAAGGCTTCAAGCGTACTGACCAGCATCCCAGACTCACCGGATGGCCGCAGACGAGCATCAACGTCATACAATATCCCCGACGCCGTTCGGGTACTGAATAAGTGAATGATGCGTTGGGCAAGACGTAAATAAAATTGGCGGGCATCAATGGAACGAGCGCCATCCGTCACCACGCCCATTGGACAATCCAGCAAAAACACGAGGTCTAAATCAGAACGATAACCCAGTTCCCAACCCCCCAATTTTCCATACCCGATAATGGCAAAACCCAACCCCTGACGTTGCGACAAGTGAGCTGGGGCACCGTAGCGTTTTACCATCTGATTCCACGCTTGCTGCACAACAGCACCAATAATGGCTTCAGCCAGATAAGTCAGGTGATCACTCACTTTCATCACTGGCAGAACCCCCACAATGTCTTCTGCTGCAATCCGCAATAATTGGGCTTGTTTGAATTGGCGCAACGCCTCCAGCAATTGTTCCTCGTCATCCTCAGGAATACGCAGCAGATATTGATAAAGCTCATCACGATAAGCTTCCATCGGTAATGGTTGATACAGTGATTTTGGATCGAGTAGTTCATCCAATAAAAGCGGATGATGAGTAAGCTGACTGGCAATCATCGGGGAAGCAGCACATAAACGGATAACATGAATCATGACCTGCTCTGATTCCAGCATCAGTTCCAGATAAGTTGTTCGGCTGACAATACTGAGCAACAAGGGGACAACCCTTTCCAAAACTGTGTTGGCATCTTTCCGCTCCCCAATTTTAGCCAACAGGCGCGGCATCAATTGGTCAAGTATATCCCGCCCTCGTGGGCCAATAGTGCGTTTACTGAAGTCCTGGCGGAAAATCGTAATTACATCAAGCATCTTCTGGGCTTCTGTCTCAGAAAGATGGGAAACCTGTGACATGAGTTCATCTATATTCAGGACTTCCTGCCATAAGCCCTTAAAGGGCACATAGCTGGCTTCCTCACCATTTTCATCAGTTTCATCGCCAATCAGTTGCTGGAAAATCTTCCGCACCGCCTTCATCTTGCATTCGGTTTCGGCCATCAATTCACTCCAATCGGCAAAATCCATCCCCCAAGACAAGCGAGCACGATCTAATTCACTCTTCGGTAAAGTTTGCGTTTGTTGGTCATGAATTGATTGCAATAGGTTTTCAAGCCGACGCAAGAATAAGTAACTCTCTTCAAGTTGCTTCACCTGTTCCGACGGCAATAAAGACAACTCTTCAATCGCTTTTAATGTCGGCAGCAATGAGCAGGATTGCAGGCTTGGCTCTCTTCCCCCACGAATAAGCTGAAAGACTTGCGTGATAAATTCGATTTCCCGAATCCCGCCCGCACCTAATTTGATATTATCTCTTAACCCACGACGACGGACTTCCCGCTCAATCATGCCTTTCATATTGCGCAGGGATTGAATCACACTGAAATCAATATAGCGACGGAAAACAAACGGTCGCAACATCTGGCGTAGTTCTTGACAATATTCCTGCTCGCCATGACCTAAAATACGCGCTTTTACCAGCGCATAACGTTCCCAATCCCGACCTTGTTCCTGATAATAATCTTCCAATGCCGGAAAACTGAATACCAAAGGCCCGCTATCACCAAATGGGCGCAACCTCATATCAACGCGATAAACAAATCCGTCTGCCGTTTGCTGATCCAGCACCTTAATTAACTTCTGCCCTAATCGGGTAAAAAACCGGGCATTATCCATTTCACGGCACCCGCCTTGCGTTACGCCATTTTCTGGATAAGCAAAAATAAGATCGATATCAGAGGAAAAATTTAATTCTCCCCCGCCCAATTTCCCCATGCCAAGAATCAATAACGGTTGCGCCATTCCTTCACTATTAGTGGGCGTTCCCCAATCCTGGCAGCAACGCGGGTAAAGCCAGTCACGAGCCGCCAGGATCAAGGTTTCAGCCAGCATACTCAACTGCTGCAATGTCTGTTTTGTCGTACTGTGTCGCAATACCTGCAACCATGTGATCCTCACCAACATTCGGTGACGAAACAGACGCAAAACTCGCATCAAATCATTTTCATCATTTACCGTACATAACGTTTGAGCCAGCCAAGGAGAATAATGCTGCCACTCCTCCGGCCGGGGAGGATTTTGGCGGATATCATCCAACCATTCAGGATGTGACAGTAAATTTTCTGCTACAAAATCACTCAATGACAGTACGGCCTTTTCATCCAGTGTAAAGGGTACTGCCGTTCCTTCCAGTAGTTGGATATTTGCAACGATATGCTGCAATTGTTGAGCTAAAGGTGGTGAGAGAGGCAACATAACTGAGTTTTCCTTAATTACCGCATATTACCATTTAGTAGCGTAACAGAAAGAACTTACTGAGGTTGAGCCATCAAACACTGTGTTAACGCCAGCTTACATTGCAGCCATGAAGTGCTGTAACACACGGTTTCAGCATCTGCGCTGGTCGCTGCCAACGCCTGTTTTAATTCAGGTAATAACTCAGGTAACAGGCCAAGTTCGGGTAAACTCTCCGGTCGCTTTTCAGTCAACAGCTGCACCCATTGAAAAACCCGTTCCAGTCCCACTTTACCTCCTGCCAGACCCGCCAGCCATCCTTCTTCCTGCTCTTGCCATTGCACCAGAATTTCAGAGAGGATCGCAGACAATGGTTGCTGCCATTCCGGTTCATCAGGCACACTTGGCAACGCTTTATGCGACAGACCATGCACAGGCGCATATCCCCGGGCCGCTTTACTTTTATCCGCCAAACGCAAGCCATTCTGTGATGCTAATTTATCTGCCAATGACAAAACATCGGTGACATTCCCGCTTATTAGCTCCAGCTCAAATTCACAAATGGGTAATGTCTGCTTTGCAGTAGGCTGATTTTCAATGAAAATAATTCCCTGATCCAACACCACTTCAATTTCACTTTGTCCGTAGGCTACAAGCCATTTTTCACGAGTAAAATCGGTACTGAATAATGGGGCCAATTGCGCCTGCAGGTGCGTAAGATTGATGTTTTCAGGCCAGATATGGGCAGGAAATTGAGCTAAATCTAATTCAGGGTGGTGCAATGGGATATTAAATTCAGGGCGCCGATGCAATCCACCAATCACTTTACCTGAGGTTTTAATCGTCATCTCATATTGCCCGTCAAAACCACGGATGCGCAGTCCCATATCCCAACGCCGCAATTGGTTATCCCGCGTCTCAAAATAAATATTAGTCAGGTGCTGTGGTGAAGTATAGTGATGAGGAAACTGAAATAACTGCTGGCGAACTGCGGCTATCACATCAGGCTTAGCAGACAGTTTCAACTCTATTTCTACAGAACTAGAACTCATATTTTTTTATTCCTCAGGTCACATAACAGAATTTTTTCTTAACCCTGTTCACACATTGTTTCGTAACATACTTTATTTCGTAACATATTTTGTTTTATAAAAAAGTGCAAATAAACCACAATAGAGCATTATCTCAACAATCATCATACTTACTTCGCCAAAAAAAAACCTAACAAGGTCTGTATTCGGCCAGTTGAGAAAGTTCTCATTCTGGTTTACTGATTGCACCCACAAACTTAACTCTTTACTATCCTTTGAGTAGTTTGAATCACAAGTAGCTTGAATCACAATTGGCCCATACACAAAAAACAGTTGAACACAGAATGCAAAAACTACATCGATTATTTATCCTGTTACTGAGTTTTACGCTCCCATTATCCATACAAGCTGAAGAAAAACGTTATGTTTCTGATGAGCTGTCAGCTTATATTCGTAGCGGGCCGAGTATTAAAAACAAAATCATTGGCTCAGTGAACTCCGGTGAGGAAGTTATCCTGCTCAATGCAAAATCAGAAAATGGCTTCTTACAGATAAAAGACAAAAAAGGGCGTATAAGCTGGATACTATCAAGTGAACTTAGCAATGTTCCAAGTCTGCGTGAACGCATTCCTGTCATGGAACAGAAGATCAAAACGCTGACTGACAATCTGGAGAATATTGATGATACGTGGAATAAACGTACCGCAGAGTTGCAAAACAAAGTGGCAACCAGTGATGCAATCATCAATGATCTGAAAAAAGAGAATGCTCAACTCCAAAGCAAATTGACAGTAGCTGAGAAAAAGGTAGAAGTTGCTAACTTGCAACTGGATGATAAGCAACGAGAAATTATTCTACAGTGGTTTATGTATGGCGGTGGTGTTGCGGGAATTGGCTTGCTTTTGGGCCTTGTATTGCCACACATTATTCCACGCCGTAAAAATAAAGATCGCTGGATGAGCTGATTTAAGGCTGATTTTAAGGAAAGAAGAGTGAAAATCTATTTGGTTGGCGGCGCCGTTCGCGATCAATTATTGGGCCTGCCCGTGACTGAAAGGGACTGGGTTGTTGTTGGTGGCAATCCAGAAAAACTCCTGTCACAAGGGTATCAACAGGTCGGGAAAGATTTTCCCGTTTTCCTGCACCCTAAAACCCACGAAGAGTATGCCCTTGCACGCACAGAAAGAAAATCAGGACAAGGATATACCGGATTTACCTGTTACTCGGCTCCCGATGTGGCTCTGGAAGAAGATCTGCTGCGTCGTGATCTAACGATTAACGCCATTGCACAAACGCCAGAAGGCGAAATCATCGATCCCTATCATGGCATCAATGATCTCAAAAATCGCACCTTGCGCCATGTCTCAGCCACATTTTCAGAAGATCCCCTGCGTGTTCTGCGTTTGGCTCGTTTTACCGCCCGCTTTGCCCATTTAGGATTTTCAATCGCACCGGAAACGCAATCGCTCATCACAGAAATGGTGGCGAGTGGTGAATTGTCAGCATTAACCCCTGAACGAGTTTGGCGGGAAACAGAAAAAGCCCTCACGTCACAATCACCACAAGTCTATTTTCAAGTTCTGCGTGATTGCGGTGCGATGGCAATTCTTTTTTCTGAGATCGATAATTTGTTTGGTGTTCCTCTGCGGCAAAAAATACGAGAAAAATCGTACATCGCACTTGATGCCGGCCTTCATTCCTTGCTCGTTTTACAAATGTCTGCTCACTTGAGTAAAGATATCGATATTCGTTTTGCTTCATTATGTGGCCATGTCGGAATCATTCCCGTAAGGCAAATGGGCGAGCGGTTGCGCATTCCCAACGCAGCCCGTGATTTGGCTGCGATTGTGACGCAATACCTCGACTGGGTGCATAACGCAGAACAATTGCCTGCCGAAGACCTGCTGACCTTGTTTAATGCCGTTGATGCCTGGCGTAAGCCGCAACGAATTGAACAATTAATTATTTGCAGCGAAGCAGACAGCCGTGGATACACAGCTCCAGAAACCTCGGCTTATCTGCAAGGAAATTATTTACGCGAAGTGTTTACTATTGCCAGTCAGGTAAACGTTCAAGAAGTCATTGCCCGTGGGTTTCAGGGCGCGGAAATACGCACAGAGTTAGAACGTCAGCGACATATTGCCATCACAAACTGGAAACAGCGGTCGGTAAATTAATTTCTGGTGCCAAATACACGCGTCCCAAAACAGCCATAACGTTGGGACGCTTTTTTATGTCATCATCGGAAGGATTTATCAGTTAACCTGCACTCCGCTCAATCACCACACCAACACTTTTTGCCTGTGCGACAGCGCCCGGTTTACTCACTTTGATCTTTACCCAAGGTGAATGAAATTGATTCAGCAAGATATTTGCCACTTCTTCAGCTGCCCGTTCGACCAACGCAAAACGCTGGCTTTTCACATGATGAATTACGGCTTCACTGACCCTGGCATAATCCAGACAATGTTCGACATTATCGCTGGAAGAGGCGCGTTTGTTATCCCATCCCATTTCGATATCGAACACTAATTTCTGTTTAATCGTTTGTTCCCAATCATAAACACCAATAGTGGTAATCACCGTTAATTCGTTAATAAATACGATATCCATCACTACCTTTTCCCCGTTTTTCTGTCCGCCAGATACCACTTCCGGCGAAATGTGCGTATTATCCTTTGTTAGACTTAATAAAACGACTCTTATTCATTGGAGATATCTTATGAGTGCAATCGCACTTGGCATGATCATCTTCGCGTACTTATGTGGCTCTATATCCAGCGCGATATTGATATGCCGTTTGGCAAGGCTTCCCGACCCCCGCCAACATGGTTCCGGTAACCCTGGAGCAACAAATGTACTGCGCATCGGTGGTCAATGGACTGCATTGGCAGTACTGATTTGTGATGTCCTCAAAGGGCTTATTCCGGTTTGGCTGGCATACAAACTCAGCATTCCGCCATTTTACTTAGGTATTATCGCTATTGCTGCCTGTTTGGGGCATATTTATCCCATCTTCTTCCATTTCAAGGGGGGAAAAGGCGTAGCAACCGCTTTTGGTGCCATTGCTGCCATTGGCTGGGATCTTATGGGATTAGTCTCTGGGACATGGCTGCTGACTGTGCTGTTAAGCGGTTATTCCTCACTAGGTGCCATTGTCAGCGCACTGGTTGCTCCTTTCTACGTCTGGTGGTTCAAACCTGAATTCACTTTCCCTGTAGCAATGTTGTCGTGCTTGGTTTTAGTACGTCACCACGATAATATCCAGCGTCTCTGGCGTGGACAAGAAAGCCGTATCCGGCAGAAATTAAAAAAGAAACAAGACATGACGGATAAAGAAAAAGTTCAATCCACAAAAGAACAACAAGACGACTGAATCCAAAAGCCCCACAACAAGGGGCTTTCTTGGCTAATATAGAATATATTATTTTCATCATTTACAATAAGTTTCCCGACTAACGTCACGATTACTTCTATCGTTATCATGAAAAAATAGAAGATAACATCAAATTAATCTGTAAAATCTATATTTATAACCATAAATATGACATAAAATTACTTTTATATACTTCGTCTTTCAAACTGCTTCTTTGTTGGCTGCGCTCGCTCACCCCGGTCACATAGTTATCTATGCTCCCGGGGATTTGCTCTCTTGCCGTCGCGATGCAACTTGAAATCCATTGTGTATACAACCCTTTATTGTTTTGTGAAAATGATTGTGTTTTTTGAACCACTCATTATTTTAACCTTAATAATACGCTAGATTTATAGTGCAAAATATAAACTATCTGTGAAAGGGGGTTTTATGAAAGCACTTGTTTATCATGGAGCAGGTCAAAAACATTGGGAAGAAAAAGCATTGCCTCAAATTATTGAGTCAACTGATGCCATTGTCCGCATTATTAAAACTACCATCTGCGGAACAGATTTACATATCCTCAAAGGGGATGTTCCAACGGTAGATAAGGGCCGGATTTTAGGCCATGAAGGCATTGGGATTGTTGAAAATATTGGGAAGTCTGTCCGTAATATCAAAGTGGGCGATAAAGTCATTATTTCCTGTATTACAGTTTGTGGCAGTTGTAATTACTGCAAGCGTCAGCTTTATTCACACTGTGAAGATGGTGGTTGGATCCTTGGACATAAAATTGATGGTACTCAAGCTGAGCAAGTACGCATTCCTCATGCTGATAACAGCTTACATCGTTTGCCAGAAGGGATAAATGAAGACGCTGCATTGATGCTTAGTGATATCTTACCGACAGGGTTTGAAATCGGTGTCATCAACGGCAGAGTTCAGCCAGGTCACACTATTGCTTTGATTGGTGCTGGTCCAGTTGGCCTTTCTGCACTTCTGGCATCACAATTCTACTCTCCAGCACACATCATTATGATTGATACTGATGACAATCGTCTTCATGTCGCCCAACAGTTTGGGGCTAACACAATTATCAACCCGGCACGCCAAAATGTCGTGGCAGAGATTCAAAAAATCACTGATGGCATTGGGGTCGATGTCGCGATTGAATGTGTTGGAATACCTGCAACATTCAAAATCTGTCAGGATATCATCACTGCTGGCGGGTATATTGCTAACGTTGGTGTTCACGGAAAATCCGTTGAATTGCATCTGGAAGAACTTTGGATCAAAAACATCACCATTACTACCGGCTTAGTGAACACAAGCAGCACACCTATGCTGCTTAAAAGTGTGCAATCCGGCAAAATTTCACCTGAAAAACTCGTGACGCATCGTTATCTATTGAGTGAAATTGAAACAGCTTATGAAGTCTTTAGTAACGCCGCTCAGGAAAAAGCACTGAAAATTGTTTTAACATCAGAATAAACCTATGACTCAAAGCAGGAAGGGGAAGTCTAATTTGCTTCTTCCTGCTAAAATAACGACTGTTACTGAACTTTGCCAAACAGGCCATATCGTTCCAATATAAATAATGAAAAAGGCTGAGCACCAAGCGGTGGTCAGCCCATGTCATTCAGTACATTTCTTATCATTTCTTCAATGCAGGAAGATCCGATAGCGGCCAGCGTGCTTTTACTGTAACACCCAATTCACCTGTGGTTCCGCCTTGTAAGCGGATCATGCCAGCCAGAGCGATCATCGCACCATTATCAGTACAGAATTCAGGACGGGCATAGAAGACTTCGCCACCCAGTTTCACCATTAATTCCTGCATTTTTGTCCGCAATGTCCCGTTGGCACTCACTCCCCCAGCCATCACCAGACGCTTAAATCCCGTCTGCTCCAACGCCCGTTTGCATTTAATCGCCAGCGTATCTACAACGGCATCTTCAAAGGCACGGGCAATATCCGCTTTGGTTTGCTCATCCTCAACATTATCATGATCATGAATGTTATTATGGATGGTATTATTACGAATGGTATTGGCAGCAAATGTTTTCAGACCAGAAAAACTGAAATCCAGCCCGGGGCGATCTGTCATTGGACGCGGGAAAATAAAACGTCCGGCTTTACCCTGCTGTGCCATACGGGAAAGTGCCGGGCCTCCGGGGTAATCCAACCCAAGCAGTTTTGCGGTCTTATCGAAAGCCTCACCCGCAGCATCGTCAATGGATTCCCCCAACAATTGGTATTCACCAATTCCTGTTACACTAATAAGCTGGGTATGACCACCAGAAACCAACAAAGCAACAAAAGGGAACTCAGGGCTATTTTCTTCCAGCATCGGCGCCAGTAAATGGCCTTCCATATGATGTACGGGAATAGCCGGTACATTCCACGCGAACGCCAGTGAACGCCCAATAGTTGCCCCGACCAATAATGCACCAACCAAACCAGGCCCCGCAGTGTAAGCAACGGCATCGATATCTTTATTTGTCAGCCCCGCTTCTTTCAAAGCTGCCTGAATCAAGGGAACCGTTTTACGAATGTGGTCTCGCGATGCCAGTTCCGGCACAACACCGCCATAATCAGCATGCAGTTTTACCTGACTGTAAAGTTGATTGGCTAGCAGACCGGATCTGTCATCATAAATTGCGATTCCAGTTTCATCGCAGGACGTTTCTATACCTAAAACTCGCATTGTACTTTTCGTCTCGTCACTCTATCGTCACCATACTATTCATATTTCTTGGTGCACATGAATTCATATATCGTATTCCCCTAAATCGGGCATAAGTGTACCACTATCCGTTTATAACCACTATTTATACCCACTATTCATAACCTGTATTCGCCCCACTGAATGATGGCTTAACCGGACTATTTATAGGCTGGCTATTTTTCCTGTTTAGTCTATAATCAGTACCCTACTTGAATCTCCTGTGTGGTTAATGTTAATAGCGCTGACGCAAGGCTGCTTTTTTTGTATACAAAAAAGCATGTTATAGCCCGTTGCGTTATAGGTTTCAATTTTCCTCGGCACTTTACAAAGCCGTGTTCATTGAAGTAAAATTCCGCACCATTTTAAAGACGGCTGGCACTATCCCGCCAGCGACAAACCCGATTTCTATTGAGGTGAGAGGCACATGCCAGTAATTAAAGTACGTGAAAACGAGCCATTTGACGTAGCACTGCGTCGCTTTAAGCGTTCTTGCGAAAAAGCAGGCGTATTAGCAGAAGTTCGTCGTCGTGAATTCTATGAAAAACCAACGACTGAACGCAAACGCTCTAAAGCTTCTGCTGTTAAACGTCATGCTAAAAAGTTAGCTCGTGAAAACGCACGCCGCACTCGTTTGTACTAATCCTTGCGGTCAATCCGCATAGTGGTTGTATTGACAAACTACTGCAATTAAAGGCCGTGCTTTCCCAGAGAAAGTGCGGCTTATTCTCGTTCATCAACAGGCGTAAAAGGGCTTATGGCTGGACGAATTCCACGCGCATTTATCAATGACTTATTAGCAAGAACCGATATCATTGATTTGATCGATGTCAAAGTGCCTCTCAAAAAGAAAGGCAAAAACCATCAAGCGTGCTGTCCTTTTCATAACGAAAAAACCCCTTCATTTACTGTTAATGGTGATAAACAATTTTACCATTGCTTCGGCTGTGGCGCGCATGGCAATGCTATTGATTTTCTGATGAATTATGACAGGCTGGGCTTTGTCGAATCCATTGAAGAACTGGCAGCAATGCACGGGCTGGAAGTGCCTTACGAAGCAGGTTCCGGCGGCGGTCAAATCGAACGCCACCAAAGGCAAAATCTTTATCAGTTGATGGAGAAGCTAAACAGTTCCTATCAGCATTCACTGAATACACCTAATGCTCAGTCAGCCCAGCAATATCTGGCTCAACGTGGACTCAGTGAAGAGATAATTCAGCATTTTGCCATTGGTTTCGCACCAGCGGGATGGGATAACGCTCTGAAACGCTTTGCCCATAACGTTGAAGATCGCAAACAGCTAAACGATGCAGGAATGCTGGTCACGAATGAGAATGGTCGGACTTATGACCGTTTCCGTGAACGTGTTATGTTCCCAATTCGAGATCGCCGTGGTCGAGTAGTTGCATTCGGGGGAAGAGTTCTGGGAGATGCACTTCCCAAGTACTTGAACTCACCGGAAACAGAAATTTTCCATAAAGGCCGGCAATTATACGGACTCTATGAAGCTCAACAAAACCACAATGCGCTTTCAAGGCTATTGGTAGTTGAAGGTTATATGGATGTTGTTGCGCTGGCACAGTTTGGCATTGACTATGCTGTGGCTTCTCTGGGAACGTCCACGACAGCCGAACACATTCAACTCCTTTTTCGGACAACGGATAGTGTTATCTGCTGTTACGATGGCGACCGTGCTGGCCGTGATGCCGCATGGAGGGCATTGGAAACCGCGCTGCCCTATCTGAATGATGGACGGCAATTACGTTTTATGTTCTTGCCTGATGGCGAAGATCCAGATTCACTAGTTCGCAAAGAAGGCAGAGAGATTTTCGAACAGAGAATGGGAAAAGCATTGACCTTATCTGAATTTTTGTTCGAGTCTCTATTGCCACAAGTAGATTTGAGTACCCCAGAAGGGGCTACTAAACTCAGTTCGCTTGCCATGCCGCTGATTAGTCAAGTTCCTGGGGAAGCGTTGCGGCTCTATTTACTCCAAGAGATTGGAAGGTTACTAGGCATACCTGATACAACACAATTGGAACGATCTTTGGCAAAACTTGTCAAAAAAGATACCAATGCATATCAGGCGCTAAAACTGAAGCCAACAACAATGCGAATCCTTATCGCATTGTTGGTGCAAAATCCGCATTTAGCGACATTAGTTCCTTCATTACAGGGAATGTTTTCTGCTCAGATAGCGGGGTTACCGTTATTCATTGAGCTTGTCGACACGTGTCTTGCTCAACCGGGTTTAACAACCGGTCAGCTTTTGGAGCAGTATCGCGATAATAAATACGCAAAACAGCTTGAAAAACTCGCTGCATGGAACGATATACAAGTAGAAGAGATTGCTGAAAAAACTTTCAGCGATGCGTTGAACCATCTTTTCGCATCAGCACTTGATGAACGTTTTAATTTTCTGATTGCCAAAGGCAGAACTGAAGGCTTGACATCAGAAGAGCGCGAAGAAGTCCGCTTAATTACGGAGTCTGGTGCGAGGAAATAATAATTTGCTTCAACAAGACTATATCAATTAACTCACTCAATACATTTGCATGTGTAATATTTTTGATGCAAATACGCTTTGATAAAAATATAGCTTGATGAAACAGATTCTAAACTAAACCAAGATTAAGAACACTGATACAGAATTCACGGCTTAAGTGCCGCATTAGGTAGGGAGATAGCTCTACAATTGTCGCTATTGTGGGCTGCGGCAATACAATGAAAACGCCCCTAAATGTTATTGTTGGCATATTTGTTTCGCCGACCGAACACCAACCAATACTCTGAAGTGTGGATACCGTCTTATGGAGCAAAACCCGCAGTCACAGCTAAAGCTACTTGTCACCCGAGGTAAGGAGCAAGGCTATCTGACCTATGCTGAGGTCAATGACCATCTGCCGGAAGATATCGTCGATTCTGATCAGATAGAAGATATCATCCAAATGATCAATGACATGGGCATCCAGGTAATGGAAGAAGCACCTGATGCTGATGATCTCATGTTGGCAGAAAACACAAACGACACCGATGAAGACGCGGCGGAAGCGGCTGCGCAAGTGTTATCCAGTGTCGAGTCAGAAATCGGCCGTACTACTGATCCAGTTCGCATGTACATGCGTGAAATGGGCACGGTGGAGCTACTGACTCGTGAAGGTGAGATTGACATTGCAAAGCGCATTGAAGATGGCATCAATCAAGTACAGTGCTCCGTTGCTGAATATCCAGAAGCAATCACCTACCTGCTGGAACAGTACGACCGTGTCGAAGCTGGCGAGAGCCGTCTGTCCGATTTGATCACGGGTTTCGTTGATCCTAATGCAGAAGAAGATCTCGCACCAACAGCCACTCATGTCGGCTCAGAACTTCCTCAGGAAGAGCTTAACGACGATAATGAAGATGATGACGAAGAGCGTGAAGATGATTCTGATACTGAAGATGATAACAGCATTGACCCAGAATTGGCTCGCCAGAAGTTTCAGGAATTGCGCACACAGTATGAAATTACTCGTCAGGTAATCAAAAATTACGGGCGTGACAATCCAAATACCGCAGCAGAAATATTAACCCTGTCTGAGGTATTCAAACAGTTCCGTTTGGTGCCAAAACAATTTGATTATCTGGTCAACAACATGCGCTCCATGATGGATCGCGTACGTCTTCAAGAGCGTCAAATCATGAAGATGTGTGTTGAACAGTGCAAAATGCCGAAGAAAAACTTCATCACTCTGTTCTCTGGCAATGAAACTTCTGACACATGGTTCACCGCTGCAAAAGCAATGAACAAGCCATGGTCTGATAAGTTGCAGGAAATTGAAGAAGAAGTAATGCGTAGCTTGCAGAAGTTACACCAGATCGAAGAAGAAACTGGCCTGACAATTGAACAGGTCAAAGATATCAACCGTCGTATGTCAATCGGTGAAGCGAAAGCCCGCCGAGCGAAGAAAGAGATGGTTGAGGCCAACTTGCGTCTGGTTATTTCGATTGCGAAGAAATATACCAACCGTGGCCTGCAATTCCTTGATTTGATCCAAGAAGGTAATATTGGTCTGATGAAAGCGGTTGATAAATTTGAATACCGTCGTGGTTACAAATTCTCAACTTACGCAACATGGTGGATCCGTCAGGCAATCACCCGTTCTATCGCTGATCAGGCGCGTACCATCCGTATCCCGGTACATATGATTGAAACCATCAACAAACTCAATCGTATTTCCCGTCAGATGTTGCAGGAAATGGGTCGTGAGCCTTCACCGGAAGAACTGGCAGAACGTATGATGATGCCAGAAGATAAGATCCGCAAGGTACTGAAAATCGCCAAAGAGCCAATCTCAATGGAAACACCAGTCGGTGATGATGAAGATTCACATCTGGGCGATTTCATTGAGGATACGACTCTCGAACTGCCTCTGGATTCTGCAACCTCAGAAAGCCTGCGTTCTGCAACTCATGACGTGCTGGCTGGCCTGACCGCACGTGAAGCTAAAGTTCTGCGTATGCGTTTTGGTATCGATATGAACACTGACCATACACTGGAAGAAGTGGGTAAACAATTTGATGTAACCCGCGAACGTATTCGTCAGATCGAAGCGAAAGCCCTGCGTAAACTGCGTCACCCAAGCCGTTCTGAAGTACTGCGCAGCTTCCTTGATGACTAATCAACGAATTTGCTAATCAGAACCACCCGCATAGCGGGTGGTTTTATGTTTAAGAAGCTGATGCTACTTAAACTGGCTAAAGCCATAATAAATCTGAAGCTTTTGTTGACGAAAGCATGACCAAAGTATATTAAATAATCAGAAATTTTTATTGAAAAAATGACCAGCATCACTAAAAGTGAGATCAGATTACTACCAATTGATTGAAATACGTTAAAAGATACTGATTATTGTATGTAAAATGCGCATATGAATTTTGGGGACTAGACCTAATACCAAACTGTACCGTATAATCCTCCTACTTCAATGGCCCCTTAGCTCAGTGGTTAGAGCAGGCGACTCATAATCGCTTGGTCGCTGGTTCAAGTCCAGCAGGGGCCACCAGAATTATCAGTAACTTACATGCTATTTGCTTGAGCCATAATTGAGGCTTGGGACGTAGACGGGACGTGAGTGTCAAAAATCACATCTATGTGTCTTGCATGTTCAGTTAAATGATTTGGTGCCAAGTGTGCATATCTACGAACCATTTCGATTGACTCCCAGCCTCCCATTTCCTGTAGAATTGATAATGGAACACCAGCTTGCACTAACCAGCTAGCCCATGTGTGCCTCAAATCGTGGAACCGGAAATTTTCTATTCCGGCTCTTTTTAATGCAGAATTCCATGCCTTATTATCATCGACTCGCATTTTACGGATCACTGGCGTTCGCGTTCCATCGCTTCGGTTGGCAGATTTCTTATGTACAAACACCCATTTTTGATGGTTGCCTATCTGGTTACGCAATACTTGACACGCGGTATCATTCAAGGCTACCCCTATAGCTCTGCCTGATTTGCTGTCTTCTGGGTATATCCAGGCAACTTTTCGCTGCATATCTATTTGTTGCCATTCCAAGTTAATGATATTTGATCTTCTCAATCCGGTTGTTAAGGCAAATTTCACAACAGACTTTAATGGCTCTGGGCATTCATCAATCAACCTTTTCGCTTCATGATGCTCTATCCATCGTATTCGTCCGTTTTTAGGCTGACTGGTTCTGATAATTGGCGCTCTATCTATCCATTTCCATTCTCTCTCTGCTGCCCTGAGCAGGGACTTTATAAACGCCAGATGCAGTGTTTTTGTGGCTTTCGCTGCTAGTTTTGGGGTATAGACAGGAATATCTTTACCCTTCCTTTTATTCGATTCACATTTGGATTGCCAATTTTCCAGATGTTTACGGTTCTCCATTTTTGCCACTGTGGTGTATATTTTCTCTGCCGTGATATTTTTTATAATCATTCCGGAGAAATGGAGTAACCAAAACCCAATCATGCCCTTATCTTTGTCTATTGACTTCTTCTCAGACTTTTCCTCTAACCACCTTACACATGCTTCTTCAAATGTAATATCAGGGTAGTCCCCCAACTTATCGACTCTCCATAAGTCAGCTCTTAGTTTGTCGTGCAATTCCTGTGCTTGCCGCTTGTCCTCTGTGCCAAGAGATTGTTTAATTCTCTTGCCGCCCGGGATCGTGATGTCGGCGTACCAAGTCTTGTTTCTGCGGAATATTGACATATAGCAGAATCAATATAATCAGACATAAGTCACATGCTCTGTAAACAGCTCATCAATAGAGCATCTTTCTCGTCTTCTTGTTGTTTTTGTTTCAGCCCATTTGTTTTCGATAGGATTTAAATCTGGGCTGTAAGGCGGAAGCCATTCTAACTGGCATCCGTGATCGGTTATCGCTTTTCGCGTGTCACCGCGTTTATGGAAAGGGGCATTATCCATCACAATCACTGTCCCCTTAGGGAGCTTCGGCAACAAATCTTGTGTCAGCCAGGCATGAAACACATTCGCATTAATGGTTCCGGCAAACAAACTTAAGGTCACAAAGGTATTTTTAATGATAGCACCAATGGCATTAATGCGGCCTTTGTGCTGCCAGTCATGTAAACCAAAACAGCGGGACCCTTTTAACGAATAGCCATGCGTACGTGGCATGGACTGCTCAAAGCCGCTTTCATCCAGATAAACAATCTGTTTGCCCGCCTGCTCATGATGGCGGATACGCTCGCCAAATACCTGACGAGCGTGTTCGTCAGCGG
>NZ_FPBJ01000035.1 GCF_900116635.1 Xenorhabdus koppenhoeferi
GATGGCATCAAAACACTGCAACAGCTCAGCGACAGGTTAGAGGTAATCGCCAGAGAACTGGCAGAAAAGTTTAACAATACCTAACACACTCGAAACTCACCCAATACCTGCCCCGATTTGAAACCGTTATGTCGCCACATCAGAAGAGCCGATTTTTGCCCGTGATGTGGCTGCGACACTATGTAGATATGATTGATAAGGAGATGAAGGATGGATGACTATTACACCATCAAGGAGTTTGCTAAAAAACTCAAAATATCTGCCAATACCATATATAGAAATCCATTGAAATATCACATGTTCCGAGTTGGTAGCTCTTGGCGTGCAAATGACGAAAGCCTAAAAAAATTTGAACAGAAAGACCCAAAAGACAATAATGTTTTCCGGCTGGCTGTAGTCGGTGGCAAGGAGAAAACGCAATGCCGATCTACAAAAGAGGTAAAAAATATTGGATTGATGTATCAGCGCCAAATGGAGAAAGAATTAGGCGATCTACTGGAACGGAGGACAAATTAAAAGCCCAAGAGTATCACGATAAAGTTAAGCATGAACTGTGGCAGTTGGAAAGGCTAGATAAGCAACCTGAGAGATTATTTGAGGAAATGATTATCCTAGCCTTACGAGATGCGGAACATCAAGCATCTTTCCCCAATAAACAAATCTACGCCAAGTATTTTATCTGTGTCTTCAAAGGAAGATTGATTTCATCAATTACTAGTGAAGAGATAGTCAACTCTTTGCCAACCCATAGCATCACGACAAAGAGAAGACTAGCTAACGCCACCCAGAATAGGTACAGGGCATTTATTATGCGGGCATTTTCTCTTGCGTACAAGATGAGATGGATTGGTAAAGATCACCATGTTACACGCATGAGCGAGCCAAAGGTTCGTATTCGATGGATAGAAAGGCATCAGGCAAGGTTGTTGATTGATAATCTCGCCATTGATTGGATGAAGAAGTTGGTGTCATTCGCCCTGCTGACTGGAGCAAGAAAAGGTGAGATATTTTCATTAATGTGGCGCAATGTTGATATCGATAGAAAAGTGGCTGTTATCACCGCAGAAAATGCAAAATCAGGGAAGGCAAGAGCTGTTCCATTAAATGATGAGGCTGTTTCAATTCTGCGCAGCATGCCAAGAGATTGTGAGTTCGTTTTTCCAGCTACCAATGGCAGGCGCAGGAAGCAATTTAGCCGGACTGATTTCGATAGAGCATTAAAAAAGTCAGGAATTGATGATTTTCGTTTCCATGATCTAAGGCACACATGGGCTAGCTGGCATGTTCAGAACGGAACTCCATTGATGGTACTCAAAGAATTAGGTGGATGGGAGAAGCTGGAGATGGTTAATAAATACGCTCACTTAAGTGGCGAACATTTAGCCAAATATAGCGGATTCGTCACATTTTTGACACAGGAGGAGAACGGCATCAGCCAGAAACAGCATTTAACACTGTTAACTGGCTGATTATTAGGTTAATTTTTTAATCTCACCGAGACTGATGTTTTCATTGAATCAGAAAAACAGTCCGATGCTACGTTTAGATACCGTTCAAACCAGCGGAGCTGAAATGACGATGGTTTTGATTTCAAAATCTTTTATTGCAATATTTTTATTTCTACACCGCTATTTTCGATATCAGCTCTGTTGATGCCAGTATGTTGCGATTGATAAACATTGCGTCACCATAACTGAAAAAGCGATATTTTTCTGTTACCGCTTCTTTGTAGGCATTCATAGTATTTTTATAACCGGCAAATGCAGAAACCAGCATAATAAGCGTGGATTCTGGCAGATGGAAATTGGTAATCAGTACGTCTACCACTTGGTATTCAAAACCAGGATAGATAAAGATTCGGGTATCATCAAAGAAGGGGGCAATGATGCCGTCCTGACAGGCTTTGGCGGCACTTTCCAATGAACGGACTGACGTTGTTCCCACCGCGATGACTTTATTGCCACGCGCTTTACATGCCAGCACAGCATCCACGACTTCCTGCGGCACTTCAGCGTATTCGGCATGCATAGTATGGTCTTCAATGGTTTCTACACGCACAGGCTGGAAAGTGCCCGCGCCGACATGCAGGGTGACAAAGGCCATTTCGACACCTTTTTCACGCAGGGCAGCCAAAAGCGGCTCATCAAAATGCAAACCTGCGGTCGGTGCAGCCACGGCTCCCGGACGTTCATTATAGACTGTTTGATATAGTTCCCGATCAGCATCTTCATCAGGGCGGGTAATATAAGGAGGCAGAGGCATATGGCCAATCTGATCCAAAATAGTCAATACATCACGATAATTATCAAAACGGATTTCAAACAAAGTATCGTGACGCGCCAGCATTGTTGCCTTAATACTGCGATCTTCACCGAGAACATCTTCGCCAAGAACATCTTCGCCAAGAACATCTTCGCCAAGAATAAGCTCAGCGCCTTCTTTCGGTGCTTTAGATGCGCGAACATGAGCAAGCACTCGCTTATTATCCAGTATCCTTTCGACTAACACTTCCAATTTTCCACCCGTCGCCTTGCGGCCAAACAGACGCGCGGGGATCACGCGGGTATTATTGAAAATCAACAAATCACCCACTTCCAGTTTATCCAGCACATCAGTAAAAATACCGTGCGTCAGCTTCCCTGTTTCACCATCAAGGGAAAGCAGGCGGCAACCGCTTCGCTGTGGCTGGGGATAGTGAGCAATTAGCTCTTCTGGTAGTTCAAAAGTAAAATCAGCGACATGCATTTTATCTGTATCATTCAAAAAAACAGGCGGACTAGTCTAGTGCTACAAGCGCAAGGGCGCAACAAAGAAGCACCTAATTTAACGATTTGCGGTATACTCTCGCTATGAATTTTCTCGCACACCTTCATTTGGCTGCATTATCGGAAAGTTCCTTACTGGGTAATTTGATGGCGGATTTCATCCGGGGTTCTCCAGAAGGATTATTCAGTTCTGACATTGTAGCAGGTATCCGTATGCACCGTCGGGTAGACACCTTGATGGATAAGCATCAAACAGGAAGTTTCTCCAGAGCCTTGCATTTTTTCCAAATAGCTTTATCTTACTGTAGGCTAAAAGGAATTAAAAACAGATTATTGATAGATTAAACCTATTTAACCAATTGGTATTTTATCCTTTATTGCTATACCCTAATTCCTTATTCTGTAACCCGTTCCTACACAAACCTTTTAAAATCACAGGAGTCAATTATGGTTTTAGTAACTCGCCAAGCCCCTGATTTTACAGCTGCTGCTGTTCTCGGCAATGGTGAAATCGTTGATAACTTCAATCTGAAAAAACATCTGAATGGCCGTGCTGCTGTCATTTTCTTCTGGCCAATGGACTTCACTTTTGTCTGTCCTTCTGAGCTGATCGCTTTCGATCACCGTTACGAGGAATTCCAAAAACGTGGTGTTGAAGTTGTCGGTGTTTCCTTCGACTCTGAATTCGTCCACAACGCATGGCGTAAAACGCCAATCAGCGAAGGCGGTATCGGCGAAGTTAAATACCCAATGGTTGCTGACATCAAACGCGACATCATGAAAGCTTACGGTATTGAGCACCCAGAAGCTGGCGTAGCTCTGCGTGGTTCTTTCCTGATTGACAAAAATGGCGTTGTTCGCCATCAAGTTGTTAACGATCTGCCACTGGGTCGTAACATCGACGAAATGGTTCGCATGGTTGACGCTCTGCAATTCCATGAAGAACACGGCGAAGTTTGTCCTGCACAATGGGCCAAAGGTCAAGAAGGCATGGGAGCTTCACCTGAAGGTGTCGCAAAATACCTGACTAAAAACGCTGACAAACTGTAATACTCTCTCAGCGTCAAATCCATTATCAATCATTCCAAACCAGTCGTTCAACCGGCTGGTTTTTTTGGTGGCGTGTTTTGATAGGTGCTGTCTGTTTGATGAACGGCAAGGGTATTCATCGTGAGGTGACAGGATGGAATGACGGAAGTCAGACGACGCCGTAGTAGTGATAACTAACCGATATCATGAAGAGCTGAACATGTTCAACGCCATAATCAGGGGGTTGGTAAACTATTACAGTGCATTCTACTAGTCAGCACTGTTATCCCACACTGAGGCAAATTGATCGCAAACTCGTGTTGTGGTTGACACGCAAACATAATCATATAATGGGGTATTATGATTCGGGTAAAGCGGAATTGCCTGCCCATAAAATTGGAGCAGGCAAAACAGAGATCGTATTTGATGCCTGAATTATCTCTTCGTTGCCTGATACACTTTAAATTTACCTGTCTGAGCAATGACTTTATGGTTGCCAAAAGTTTTATCCAATAGGCTAGGATAAGGCAGGAAAGCGTTTGCAACGATCCGGAACTGCCCACCTGATTTTAGATAGCTTGGCGCCATGCGGATCATATCCTCGGTTACAGTCAAAGTAGTTTTCAACCCATCGTGGAATGGAGGATTAGAAATAATCCAGTCAAATTTCTCTTCAATAGCAGAATATACATTGCTGGTAACAACATTGCCTTCCAGCTTATTGGCTTTCAGTGTTGCCTTACTGGATGTAATGGCGGCAGCATTGACATCGCTTAGTGTCAGAGTCAAATCAGGGTTCTTCTTACCCAAAACAGTTGCCAAAACCCCTGAACCACAGGCGATATCCAAAAGACTGCCAGAAATAGGTGCATCAAATGTCGAAAGTAGCAAGCGACTGCCGACATCCAAATCGTCTTGGCTGAACACACCGGGCAATGTATTGATGGTGGTATCGCCTACTTGATAACTGTTCCACCAATTATTTTGATCAAACTGAACCTGATTCTTAAGCTGACCATAAAACAGGCTACAGCGGCGGGCGGTATCAATTTTGTGGAAAGTTGTAATGCCTTCCATTAATTTATCAACACTACGTACACCACTGCGATTTTCACCCACAATAAAAATATCTGTTCCAATAGGCAGAATGGAAAACAGACTACGTAACTGGAAACGTGCTTCCTGCTTGCTTTTTGGCCAATAATAAATCAGCGTATCGCACCCTTTAATAAAGGCGCTGTCTGCTACAAGACCAAACTGGGCACTGTCGCCGAGTTGACGGATCAGAGATTGCCAGAGGTGGTATTGGTTAGTGTGTACACGAACACTTGCTGCTTCGATTTCTGTTGCGAGATTGTCCTGTAAATCACCGGCGAAAAGCAGATGATGTGAGCTAAATTGCTCATGATGGCGCAGGATAACTTCGCTGGCCGGGGTTAATACTGACATCTATATATAGCTCCTTATAAATCTTTATCCAAGTCTCAATATCAGTTGGGCAGAACTAAAGTGCTATGCTAATTGGCGCAAAGATAAGCCCTCTGATAAGATATTACCTGTTATTTTCTTATGGAAGATGGAATAAAACACGATGACGAAGCGTGACAGATTACTCTCCCGATTGGGGATCACTCAATGGGTTTTGCGCAGCCCAATGGCGTTGCAAGGTGAACTATCTGTCCTCATCCCTGATTCAACCCGTCTATTGATCATTGCCCATGATCATATCGACTTAAGTCATTCATTGTTTGCTGATATTTTTACAGCTATGGGGATTAACGTCTCATTAGTATATTGCATCACGACAAAAGATGTTGAGCTACTTTCGGAATCAATCCACTGCCCATGCTGGTTGTTGGGAGTTGATATTACCTTACCAATACAAGGGATTTCTTTGAGAAGCTCGGCATTAAATGACTTATCTCTTGATGGGAATGCAAAACGCGCTCTTTGGCAACAAATTTACCATTATGAAGAATATTTCTCTATTAACTCCCGTTGATCTTCCCTTGGCATTTCAAATAGAACAAGCCAGCCACACGTTTCCATGGAGTGAAAAAACGTTTTACTCCAATCAGGGAGAACGCTACCTCAACTATAAAATAACGTTGAACGATCGGATTATCGGCTTTGCGATAACGCAATATGTCATGGACGAGGCCACCCTATTTAATATCGCCATTTATCCTGAATATCAATCAAAAGGTTATGGCAGGGAATTGCTGGCTTATCTCATCAATATATTGCCTGAAAAGCAAATAAACACGCTATGGCTTGAAGTACGGAGTTCCAATCGGCCTGCAATCCGTTTATATGAGGATTTGGGCTTCAATGAAGTCTCCATTCGCAAGAATTATTATCCGACTGCCACGGGAAAGGAAGATGCCACTATTATGGCGTTGCCGTTGTTTGGTGAAGTCTGACGGAGATTCATTATTTTTTTTGAATAACCGAGGGTTTTTCTATTCAACCTTTTGATTCGACAACGGATAATTATTATTGGGAGACTTCAGTTAAAAGGATGCCTGATCATGGTAATCTGTTACACAGTATTATGCATTCACTGTTGGAATATTGATTTGTCCGCAAAGGTTCTGAGCAAGTTCAGAACCTTTCAGGAAATCGCTTTTTGCTGGCAAAAATTAAAATCACCGGATATTAACGACGGGCACTTTTTGGCCTGAATGCAGCCACAACGGATTCATCAGTTTCCACGTAAGGGCCGTCCAGAAGCTGGATGCAGTAAGGAACACTGGCAAAAATCCCTGATACAAGCACCTTGCCATTCTCATCTTTCAAGCCTTCGAGTGTCTCTGCGATGGCTTTTGGTTGGCCGGGAAGATTCAAAATCAACGCCTGATTACGGATCACGCCTGCCTGACGTGACAGAATTGCTGTTGGTACAAATTGAAGGCTGATTTGCCGCATCTGTTCACCGAAGCCGGGCATTTCACGATCGGCAATTGCAAGCGTTGCATCTGGTGTGACATCGCGGCGTGCCGGCCCTGTTCCGCCTGTGGTCAGCACCAGATGGCATCCCAATTTATCGACCAATTCACACAGGGTTTGCTCAATAAGCCGTTGTTCATCAGGAATGAGACGAGTTTCTACGCTAAAAGGTGTGGTAATTGCTTCACTCAGCCACGTTTCCAGTGCAGGTAAGCCCTTGTCCTGATAGATGCCAGTTGAAGCCCGATCAGAAACAGATACGAGGCCAATGCGTAATATATTCATACAAATCTCAGTTAAACAAAAGGCGACATAATAAGTCGCCTTTGTACAAGCAAAAACCGCGTATCGCTTGAAATTACAGCAGATCGGCGATCATGTTTTCAAGTTTGCCCTGATCTATTGCAAACTTACGGATGCCTTCCGCCAGTTTTTCAGTTGCCATTGCATCTTGGTGGTGATCCCAGTAGAACTCAGCTTCAGTCATTGGTTCTGGGCGTGCCTTGATTTCTCCTTCATAACCCAGCTTGCATTCAACTTCGCCTTCTGCTTCAGACAGTTCTTTCAGCAGAGCAGGAGAAATGGTCAGGCGGTCACAACCAGCCAGTTCCAGAATTTCGCCAGAGTTACGGAAACTTGCGCCCATTACGACCGTGTTGTAGCCGTGCTCTTTGTAGTACTGATAAATTTCAGCAACAGAAATCACACCTGGATCTTCGTGTGGTGCGAATTCTTTCTTGTCACCATTTGCTTTGTACCAGTCAAGAATACGGCCAACGAATGGAGAAATCAGGTAAACGCCAGCTTCCGCGCAAGCACGCGCTTGTGCGAAGGAGAACAGCAGGGTCAGGTTACAATTGATGCCTTCTTTTTCCAGTTGTTCCGCAGCACGGATTCCCTGCCATGTGGAGGCAAGTTTGATCAGGATGCGGTCATTGCTGATACCCGCTTCGTTGTACAGTTTTATCAGGCGTTTTGCTTTTGCTACGCTGGCTTCGGTGTCATAAGACAGACGGGCATCAACTTCTGTGGAAATGCGGCCAGGGATCAGTTTCAGAATTTCCAGACCAATGTTGACTGCCAATTTGTCGCCAGCATCAATAATTTGTTGCTCACGAGAATCGCTTTGACCACGCGCCCATGTAACGGCTTCGTCGATCAATTGGCGATATTCTGGGATTTGAGCTGCATTCAAAATCAGAGAAGGGTTGGTGGTCGCATCTTGCGGCTGATACAGTTTCATAGCTGCAATATCCCCGGTATCTGCTACTACTGTTGTCAGTTTCCGCAGGGAAGTCAGTTTATCGGTCATGTTTAATATCTCATCGTTATACATACGTAAAATATTTGGTAATGTTGCCTCGCCATCTCATGATAATAACATGCCCAAGCGCGGCTGTATCAATTCCAACGAAGCAATATACACTTCGTCTTTCAAACAGCCTCTTTGTTGGCGGCGCTCGCTCACCCCGGTCACATAGTTATCTATGCTCCCGGGGATTTGCTCTCTTGCCGTCGCGATGCAACTTGAAATCCATTGGGTATAAAACGAATTCGTTAAAACTTGCAATAAAACAGATAATAAACTCTCACGAAAGTATCTGGTTAGGAAAAAATAATGCTTATTACTATTTCACCTGCAAAAACACTCGATTATGAAAGCCCGCTCCCGACAGAGAAATATAGTCAGCCTGCATTGCTGGAGGAATCTCAGCGATTGATTGATGTCTGCCGAACTTTAACACCTGCGCAAATCAGTAGCATAATGAGTATTAGTGATAAATTGGCGGGTTTGAATGCTGCCCGCTTTGGTGAATGGCAGCCAAATTTCACACCGGAAAATGCCCGTCAGGCGATTTTGGCGTTTAAAGGCGATGTTTATACTGGCATGCAGGCAGAAACTTTCTCCGCTGAGGATTTTGATTTTTCCCAGACGCATTTGAGAATTTTATCCGGCCTGTATGGTGTTTTGCGTCCTCTCGATCTGATGCAGCCTTACCGTTTGGAAATGGGCATTAAGCTGGAAAATCTGCGTGGCAAAGATCTGTATAAGTTTTGGGGGGATAGCATCACTGAAAATCTGAATGCAGCATTGAAACAGCAAGGTGATGATGTTCTGGTGAATCTGGCATCGGATGAGTATTTCAAATCAGTAAATAGCAAAAAGCTGGCAGCTAAGATTATCAAGCCTGTTTTTCTGGATGAAAAAAATGGCAAGTATAAAGTTATTAGTTTTTATGCTAAAAAAGCCCGCGGGCTAATGAGCCGTTTCATTATCCAGAACCAATTGGCTGATCCTGTGCGGCTGGTGGAGTTTAATTTGGAAGGCTATGCTTTTGATGAGTCTCTTTCCAAAGGCAATGAGTTGGTATTTAAACGTCCTGAGCAGCATTAAGCGACCAAAAATAGCGGCATCACTCCACCACACGTGGGTGGAGTGATAAATGCAGTGTTATTGCGGTGCCCTTTCCATCAGGAATTCACGCAGGGTTGAGAAATCAGCAGGTAAGAAGTGAGATAACAAGGCCAAATCTGCCCGTTCTGCCAATTCTGCTGGCAATGGCAGAGGTTGACCGAGGATCGCTTCAACGCTGTCCTTGAATTTGGCTGGATGAGCAGTGCCCAGGAATAAGCCATATTCTCCTTCCTGTAATTGATCACGTAAAATACGATAAGCAATAGCGGCATGTGGTTCAGAAATATAGCCTTTTGCCGCCAGATCTTGCATGGTGCTTTGCGTGATTTCATCATCGACAACCCCGTTTGCCAGATCACTCAATGCCCAGCCTTTGCGTTTGAACAGTTCTTCAATGCGCAGCCAGTTATTGGGCTGGCTGACATCCATTGCATTGGATAGCGTTGCGACAGTCTGGTTTGGCTGCCATTCACCTTTTGCCAAATAACGGGGAACCGTGTCATTGACATTGGTTGCCGCGATGAAACGTTTCACCGGCAGTCCCATTGATTTTGCCAGCAGCCCCGCAGTCAGATTACCAAAGTTGCCGCTTGGCACTGAAATGACTAATTGTTCACGTTTCTCAGCAGGGATTTGTGCAACAGCTTCAAAGTAATAACAGATTTGTGCCAGCAACCGGCTGATATTAATTGAGTTGGCTGAATTGAGATGCAAGGCGCGTTTCAGCTCTTCATCATCAAACGCTTGTTTGACCAATGCCTGACAAGCGTCGAAATCACCGTTGATAGCAACAGTATGGATATTGCCACCCAGTGTGCAGAAGAGTTTTTCCTGCAATGGGCTGATTTTCCCTTCAGGATACAGGATCACGACTTGTACATTATCCAGACCATAGAAAGCATGGGCAACAGCGGCACCAGTATCACCGGATGTCGCAGTCAAGATAGTGACGGGCTGTTTTCCGGCGATTTGTGCAAGGACTTGTGCCATGAAACGACCACCGAAATCTTTGAAGGCCAAAGTAGGGCCGTGATAAAGCTCCAGTGAGGCGATATCGTTTTCGACATTTGTTACGGGGGCAGGGAAAGCAAATGCACTTTTAACTCTATCGGCTAATTGCTCCGCGGAAATTTCATCACCAATAAAGGCAGAAAGAATTTGCTGACTGCGACTGACAAAATCTAATTTTAATAATTCATCAATTTTGTCACGACTGAATTCCGGTAAATCTTGTGGAAAAAAGAGTCCCTGCTGTTTGCCTAATCCCTGTTTTACCGCCTGAGAAAAACTGACCTGCTCGCTGCTGTCTTTTAAGTTATATAATTTCATGATTACCCTACCTGTCGTGCGCCTGCGAGATCCAGACGGCAAATATGTACAAAGCCTTCATCATTCTGTACGTAATGCTGTTGCAGCCATTGTGCGACTTCTTCGGCTACTGTCATTTCATTACAAATGGCAAAGAGTGTTGGGCCTGAACCGGAAATACCGCATGTCAGCGCCCCCAGTTTTTTGACCATATCACGTGCGCTGGCAAATCCGGGTAAGAGCTGCGCACGATAAGGTTCCGCAACAACATCTTTCATTAATTCGGCAGCCAGTTCTGATTGCTGGGTATGGCAGGCATGAATGAATCCTGCAAAATGACGTCCGTGATCAATAATGTCCTGACGGGAATAGTGCTGTGGCAGAATAGCACGGGCTTCTGATGTTGATACTTTGCTGCCGGGGTAAGCCATTACCCACAACCAATCATCAAATGCAGGGATTGGCTGGCAAAGGGGAATGTCCTGAGACAACAGCAACTGCAATCCCCCTAAATAGCAGGGGGCAACATTATCATAGTGAATGCCGCCAGAAAGACGGCCTTCTAATTCGCCCATCATGTCCAGCAACTGGTCTCGGTTAAACGGACGGTCAGCGTACTCATTCAATGCCACTAAACCAGCCACCACAGAACAGGCACTGGAACCTAACCCAGAACCAATTGGCATGTTTTTTTCCAATGTCATAGCAACAGGCAGTTCTTTTCCCAGCCGCTGACAAAAAAGTTGCCAGCATTGGTAGACAATATTGTGTTCGGGATTGGCAGGTAATTTACCGACAAATCGTCCTTTATTATTCAGTCTGAAACGTTCAGATCCACTGACGGAAACACAATCTCCAAGCAACGAGCCATCAACAGGAGAAACTGCGGCGCCGAGCACATCAAATCCGACACCAACGTTCCCTATAGAGGCAGGTGCATAAATCCTGACTACCATTAAACCCCCAATTTCCATGACAGAGTGCGTAATATATCCGCAAAAACACCGGCTGCCGTTACATCATTCCCCGCACCATAACCACGCAGTACCAGCGGGATAGGTTGATAATAACGAGTGTAGAAAGCCAGCGCGTTTTCGCCATTTTTGACTTTGTAAAGTGGATCATTACCATCAACAGCAACAATTTTCACCATACAACGGCCTTGTTCAATGAGGCCAACATAGCGCAAAACTTTCCCTTGTTCTGCGGCATCAGCAGCACGTTGACTGAATATTTGATCCAGCTGAGGCAAACGTTGCAAGAACTTATCAACATTACCATTGGCATCGAATGAGGCCGGCAATACTGGCTCAACATGGATATCTTCCAATTCCAGTTCATGACCAGCCTCACGTGCCAAAATCAGCAGCTTGCGGGCGACATCCATGCCAGAGAGATCGTCCCGTGGATCGGGTTCCGTGAAACCTTTCTCTTTTGCCAGCAAAGTAGCTTGTGAAAGTGTCATGCCTTCATCCAGCATTCCGAAGATATAAGAGAGTGAACCAGACAGAATTCCACTGAATTGCACTAATTCATCTCCCGCATTGAGGAGGTTATGCAAGTTTTCAATCACAGGCAGACCTGCCCCTACGTTAGTGTCATACAAGAATTTGCGCTTCGATTTCCCTGCGGCCTGACGGATTTGGTGGTAATAATCCATAGTCAGGGTGTTGGCTTTTTTATTCGGTGTGACAATGTTAAAACCATCATTGAGGAAGCTGACATATTGTTCTGCGATCGCCTGATTAGAAGTGCAGTCAACAATAACTGGATTCAGAAGGTGATACTCTTTTTCGAGGCGGATAAGACGACTCAGGCTAAATGGCTCAGTGGCTTCTGAGAGCGCCTGCTGCCAGTTATCCAGACAGATACCCTGCATATCGGTCAACAGGGCGCGGGAGTTGGCGATCCCACAGACACGTAAATCAATATGTTTTTGTTTAAGCCATGCCTGCTGGCGGCGGATCTGTTCTATCAACGCACTACCTACACCACCCACACCGATAACAAAGACTTCAACAACTTGTCTGGTGTTGAACAACATTTGGTGACAGAGCCTGACTGCTGTGGTTGCCGTACTATTTTCAATTACGGCAGAAATGGAACGCTCAGAAGAACCCTGTGCAATGGCAATAATATTAATATTGGCTCGTGTTAATGCAGAGAAAAAGCAGGCAGAAATTCCGCGTTGAGTTCGCATACCATCCCCAACAACAGAAATTATGGCAAGGTTATCCATCACATCAATGGGATCAAGCACGCCATCTTTCAGTTCCAGATAAAACTCTTCTGTCAGGGCCTTCTGCGCTTTTGTCAGCTCGTTTTGGGGTACGCAGAAACTGATGCTGTACTCTGAGGAAGACTGTGTGATTAACACGACAGAAATACCTTTGCGGGACATAACGGAAAATACCCGTGCGGCCATCCCAACCATGCCTTTCATTCCGGGGCCGGAGACATTGATCATTGCCATGTGATTCAGATTGGTAATGCCCTTGATAGGCATGCTGTCATCGTGTTGACCATTACCAATGAAAGTACCCGGTGCGTAGCGATTGGCAGTGTTCTTAATGAGGCAAGGAATTTGAAATTGGGCGATGGGAGAAATGGTGCGTGGATGGAGAACTTTCGCACCAAAATAAGACAATTCCATTGCTTCTTGATACGACATGCTTTTCAGTAAGCGTGCATCGGCAACAACCCTCGGATCACAAGTATAAACGCCATCGACATCAGTCCAGATCTCACAACAATCTGCCTGTAAACATGCTGCCAGCACGGCGGCTGAATAATCAGAACCGTTTCGTCCCAGTACCACCAATTCTCCATTTTCATTACCAGCGGTAAAACCAGCCATGAGAATAATATGGTCAGAAGGAATATTAAGTTCAGCAATGCGCCTGGAAGATTCATGAATATCGATGGTCGATTCGAGAGTACGACCGTGCGCCAATAGGCTTTTGACGGGATCAATGACAGTTACTTTGTGATCACGCGCCTGCAACAGTGCTTCCATAATAGTGATGGACAGCTTTTCACCACAACAGATCAGTGCTGCATTGATGCTATCTGGACATTGTTTTAACAGGGAAATGCCATGCAAAGTCTGTTTCAGATTAGCAAATTCGCGTTCCACCATGCTTTTCAGGTGCTCATAATCAAATCCCGTTTGATGCTCTTTCAACCCTGACAACAAATCAGTGAAGATTTGGGTAGCATCGCTGATATTGGAAACAACATCCTGCCCTGAAATCGTTTTCTCAATCATTGCCACAAGATGGTTGGTGATTTTTGCTGGTGCAGAGAGTACCAAGGCAACTTGCCCAAGGGATAGCTCATTTTCGACGATGTCTGCAACACTCAATAAACGCTGGTAATTGGCAACTGAAGTGCCCCCAAATTTCAATACTCGCATTAACTTTATCTCTCCGGCCTGATTTTTGTTCAAAAAAAAAGCCCGTATCTTGTGGGATACGGGCTTTTTATATTTGTGTATACGCGTTAGCCCGCACCGCAACTTGTAGTTCCGGTGGTAATCGTAGTAATGGTTTTTGTAGTAACCATTTTTTTCGGGCTGTAGTGACGCATAATTTTCCTGTCTGTCTTTTTGTATTCGTTTGACCCTATATTGGTTAAATTAAAGTGTGGTCAATGTCAAATATTTTTTATGGAAAAAGAAGGAAAAAACGTCATTTTCTGTATTGTAATGATTCAAAGTATGACAAAAGAGGTAACTCATTATCTGGTCTTATGGTTTATTTCCCAGCATTTAATTTCACAAAAAAACATATTTTGTAATTATTTTGTCTTTATGATAAAAACATGCGCGTTTGAGTGCTGAGTTAATCCTCCCAACCATTCAAATAGCCTTATGTTGATTAACATATTTTATTCAAGTTAATAACAAGTTAACTAAAGTAAAATTAACAATTACAATCAATGTTAACGTGCTACAATTGATTTTGATATGTATCAACAAAAGTTAGTTTTTTTAGAAGGCAAATGCATTACTAGCTGTTATATTGCTGTTAATAGGACTAATATAGGGCCTTGTTTAAACCGGTTTTTTTCGGGTATGTACCCTCCAAAAAAAGCGACGCTGGCTTTTAGCGTAAAACATATCAAAACGTTTATTTGGGCATAGGCTGGTTTTCTGTCATTCAGAACAATCTCAGCATATTTTCTATTTATAACAACAGGTTATATCATACAGATTCTGTTTTTTAGCGATTTTAGGTAGCAACCATGCAAACCCCGCACATTTTGATTGTTGAAGACGAAATTGTCACACGCAATACCCTTAAAAGCATTTTTGAAGCTGAAGGGTATGTCGTTTATGAAGCCACTGACGGTTCAGAAATGCACAACATTCTGTCAGATAACGATATCAATTTAGTGATTATGGATATTAACCTGCCAGGTAAAAATGGGTTACTTCTTGCCCGTGAATTACGTGAACAGGCGAATGTCGCACTGATGTTCTTGACTGGCCGTGACAATGAGGTGGACAAAATCCTTGGTCTGGAAATCGGTGCTGATGACTATATCACTAAGCCATTTAATCCACGTGAGTTAACCATTCGTGCACGGAATTTGCTTTCACGGACAATGAATCTGAGTCATTCCGGCGAAGAACGTCGTCAGGTTGAAAGCTATAAATTCAACGGATGGGGGCTGGATATCAACAGCCGTTCTCTGGTTAGCCCTATGGGTGATCAGTATAAACTGCCACGCAGTGAGTTCCGTGCGATGCTGCACTTCTGTGAGAATCCAGGAAAAATCCAGACTCGTGCAGAATTGCTGAAAAAGATGACAGGTCGCGAACTGAAACCTCACGATCGTACTGTGGACGTTACTATTCGTCGTATCCGTAAACATTTTGAATCGACACCAGATACTCCAGAAATCATTGCGACCATCCACGGCGAAGGTTACCGTTTCTGTGGTGACTTAGAAGACTGATTCACACCATTACAGGTAAATACCGTCTCTGTCAAAAAGCCCGGGATGTTTTACGACATCAGGGCTTTTCTTATTCTTAACGTTCTTAACATTCAATTTTCAGCGGAATATTTACTCTTTCCACGGCATAATTGGCACGGCACTGATCGCATTCTTCGGAGAGCCGTCAATCACTTTATCAGAGTAAGTTAAATAGATAAGTGCGTTACGTTTAGAGTCGTAGAAACGAACAACCTGAAGCTTTTTAAATACCAAAGAAGTGCGTTTCTGGAAAACAACTTGACCTTTTTTGGACGAATTCTTGATTTTGTCTGCCAGTTCTATTGGGCCTACTTGCTGGCAGGATATGGCAGCATCAGATGTATCTTCCGCTAATCCTAAACCTCCCTTGATGCCCCCCGTTTTTGCCCGACTTAAATAACAAGTGACCTTTTTAACATCTGGATCATCAAAAGCTTCGATCACAATTTTGTTATCAGGGCCAAAAAGCTTGAATACGGTGTCGACAGAACCGATCTCTTCAGCATGCAGAATTACAGGAGAAAAGAGCAAGGCAGCTGCTATCACTATTTTCTTGATTATTACCATATTTAGTCCACTTGAATTAAATAAATACAGTGAAAATACCCATCATTCACATATAATTTAAGTAAATGGTTTTAATTAGAACATTTCCACTGTAAATATATCTATAATGAAAAATCACGGCATTATAGCTGAATAGACATCCAAGACAATACTTGACATATTGTTGAATCTGCTATTAATTTATTCCAAGTTTAAACTTGCTTAATTTGGTTGTTGTTTGATTTAAAACATAAATTCAACAATAAGCCTATTTGAATAGAACTGCCTTTTAAATACTATTTTCATGTTAATAATATACAAGGTTATAATAAGGATTGATTAACCATTAACTACAGTAAAAACAAGGTTATTATGGTAAGAGGTTAAGACAGTATTTGAAAGTTACCTTCTATGTGCCAAACGAGAGTTAGTGGTCTAAAATTCATGTTTTTTATCTTTGGAGAAAGATAGGTGTTGATTATCGATCAAATTACATAACATATCTATTTTTAGAAAAATGTTTTTGTTTTCAATTTAATAAATTGTTTCATATTAATATTATTTTCTTTCTGTCTTGATGACTTAGGGAGATGTATGGACCAAACCAACATTATTCGGGATCTGCTGCATTGGTTAGATAATAATTTAGATCGTCCACTATCCCTCGATAACGTTGCAGCAAAAGCTGGTTATTCCAAATGGCACTTACAACGCATGTTCAAGGACGTGACAGGTCAGGCAATTGGCTCTTATATCCGCGCCAGAAGATTATCCCGAGCCGCCATTGCATTACGTTTAACCAGCCGCCCAATTCTAGACATTGCTCTGCAATATCGTTTTGATTCACAACAAACTTTCACGAGGGCTTTCAAAAAACAATTTGATCGAACTCCGGCATCCTACCGCCGAAGTGAAGAATGGTGCGCAACGGGGATATGCCCCCCGATTTTGTTGGACAATAAACCGTTGCCTGCGCACAAATTCGTTACATTGGAAGATAAACTGCTTATCGGCACAGAGCATACTTGCAGCTTTGGGCTGGAAGAATGGTCAACAGCTTGTCAGAGTTTGCGCCATGACTTTTGGATTAACTATCTACAAGATGCTGAAGTATTGCCCCCCAGGCTTTATGGATTGCACCATACTACTCTCAGTGAGAATGAAGATGAACACACCGTGTTCTACACCACAGCAATAGAGCCGGAATACGCGACCTTTGATACCAGAGATAGTCGTCCGGTTCCTTTGCCTGGCGGGGATTATATTTCATTCAGTTATTTCGGTGACAAAGAACAAGTACAAGATTTCCTTTTTACAGTTTACAGCGTTTGTCTGCCTAAATTGAATATCACTCGCAGGAAGGGGTATGATGTCGAGCGATACTATCTCACCAATCTTGACTGGAAGAATATGGAGGATGAGACTCAAAGTCATGTTACGGAATTTGAGTATCTCATCCCAATTGAGCATTAATTCTGTAATTTGTCCAAGGCGGGTAGATCAAGATGTGTGATATCGCCCGCTGTTTCAATGATCCAACCCGGAGCCAGCCACGGGCTATTCTGGTAATCTACCCGTGAAATAGAACAGTTTCTCAGCCTCAGGCGACGTTCTGAATTAGCAGGAAGACCCAGAACCGAGCAGAGCAGACTCACAAGAGCCATACCATGACTGACTAGCAGCGGGCGGCTGCCTGTTGGCAAGTTGAGGCAATCTTCTAGTGCGGCCCGCATGCGGATTGCCAATTCGCTCATCGATTCACCTTCTGGTATCCGCCCATTTGGTGTACCATCGACCAGACCTTTACGCCAGGATTCCTCTTCTGATGTGAGGGAATTCAGTTCGCGATTCTCCAGTACCCCCATATGTAATTCCCGCAAACGCGGCTCCAGTATTACTTCACATCCACAGGCTTCAGCGATGATTTCTGCTGTTTGACGTGTTCGACCGAGATCACTGGTGATAATATGGGTAATGTTTTCTGATTTTATTCTTTGAGCGACTAAGTGAGCCTGACTGCGACCAATTTCAGTCAAAGGGCTGTCAGATTGTCCCTGAATACGACGAGCCACGTTCCATTCGGTTTCGCCATGACGAACAAGATAGACCTGTAACATATTTAATTTCCGTTATACTGCATCATGAAATAATTCAAAGGATAATTTATTTATTATGTACCACGTTATTGCAGCAACAACTAACCCTGCGAAAATAAAAGCGATTAGCCTTGCATTCGATGATGTATTTGGCCCAGGCACTTACCGTATAGAAGATGTCAACGTAGACAGCAGCGTACCTCAACAACCTATTGGTAATACTGAAACCCGCACAGGTGCCCGTCATCGAGTCATGGCTGCCCGCCAAGTCAGACCTGAAGCTGATTTTTGGGTTGGCGTTGAAGCTGGAATTGAAGATGACATGACGTTTGCCTGGATGGTCATCGAGCATAAACAAATTCGGGGAGAATCGCGTTCTGCCAGTCTGATGCTGCCTGACAAAGTATTGGAGGGTATTCGTGAGGGACGCGAGCTTGGTCAAGAAATGGCTGACGTGGCTGGCATCGACAATATTAAGCAGCAAGGTGGTGCAATCGGCTTTTTTACCAACGGTATTCTGACCCGCACCAGCGTTTATCACCAAGCTCTGATATTGGCTCTTGTACCTATCCATCATGAAATTTACAAAGAGTTGAATAACCCATTTTAGCAGCATACTCAATGACATCGTAGCTTGGGAATAATTGGGGTCACGATTGGATGACCCCAATAGTTAATTCAGCTGTTATTTTTCAATGACTATACCCGGCGTCTTTCAAGTTGCAGCTTTGTTGGCTGCGCTCACTCACCCCAGTCACATAGTTAGCTATGCTCTTGGGGATTTATTCCCTTGCCGTCGCGCTGCATCTTGAAATCCATTGGGTATATAACTCATCATTTAACCCTTTAGTTTTTCTAGCCACAGTTCTGTTGACCACAACCCGAAATCCACTGGATATCATAACCGCTATTTTAATAACTGTGCCTCTAGCCAGTTTTTCACATGGGCCGGGGCTGATTTTAAGCTATTGGAGCCACGAGTGATGGTTGCAATACCGACACTCAGCTCGTTTTTCAGCTCTCGCTGACTCATTTGCCCACGCATCAATTCCTGAATAATCCGAACCCGGGTGGACAAGGCGGTTCGTTCATCGGGAGTCAGTAATAGCTGTAAAATAGAATGTTGCAAATTTTGTTCAAATGCGGTTTGTAACAACGCAACAAAAGCGAGCCAGTTATCACTATCTTCCGGCGATAGTGCCGGATCAATTAAATGATTTTGTGTCATATATTAATTGCCATACTATTCAACTAGTACAACAGCATATCATATTTATTTGTCAAATTAATAACGTCTCTGCCATTCAGCCTCAGTCAGTATATTCGACATTTTCCCCATAAAATTGTGGTAGAACATATCGTAAGCAAGGACGTTTTTGACATAAGAGCGTGTTTCAGTGAAAGGAATGCTCTCAATAAAAGCTATCGGATCAAGGTGCCCAGAGGTATTGGCCAACCAACGAACAACATTTGTAGGGCCAGCGTTATAGGCGGCGCTGGCGAGAATGCGGTTATTATCAAAACGTTGGTAAACCGAATCCAGATAGGCAGTGCCAATTTTAATATTCATGGCCGGGTTCATTAATTGGCTACTGCTGGCATAGCCTTGAATCTTTTTACTCTTCACTGTATGTTCTGCGGTTTTTGGCATGATTTGCATTAACCCACTGGCACCTTTAGAGGAACGAGCCTGTGGATTCCATGCACTTTCCTGACGGGCGATCGCCATCGCATAACTTGGTGAAATATCTTTGTCTGATGTAAAGTTTGCAAATTCGTTGCGCCATGCCAATGGGAAACGTTCTTCAAGATGATCCCACATTTTTCCCGTGATAGTCGCTTGAACACTGAACGCAGGCCAGTGCTGCTCAAACGCATAGCGTGCCAATTTTTCCTGCTTCAGTTGACCTTGCGAGGAAACCAAACTAACCCATTCTGAGAGAGCCAAATCATGCATATTCCAGTGCAATAACTCACGGATGCGCCGAATTTCTGGCATATTTGAAATAGAAGAATCAGGTTTTTCTGCCTTATTAATGATCAGAGGATAGAGTATATGCAGTTTTTGGGCTGCTACCATGGGATAAAAACCGCGGTGTTCTGTCAGTTTACGTAATATAGCATTGCCTTCATCTGTTTTTCCTTGTTTGAACAAGAGAACCGCACTCCAATATCGCCACTCATCTTGCTGTAAAGTTGTTTTTGGCAACAAGGTTAACCATTTTTCAAGATCTGCATAATCGTCATCCCTCAATGCTAAGCGGACACGGCGTTCAAGCAACTTGATAGATTGTGAATTACGAATACTATCGTCCCGCCATTTTGCCTGTTCCGGCGTAATATCCCCCATCAATTGCCATGCAACGATATCTTTTAGTTGCTGTCTCTCGGTGTCATTCATTTTTTGCGTCCGAGCAAATACGGGAATACTTACTCTGGCCAGTTCAGCATTTTCGCGGGCAAAACGAGAAAAGATTGTCATGATAACCGAACGGGTAAAATCTGTTGGTGCTGTGGTTGTGGCAAATTGTTCAATCAGTGCCGGGTTTTGTTGCAGCTTGATCAAACTTGATCCTAAGCTTCGATAATCTAACGGCAAGCGTTTGGTCAGATAGGTAACGAGAGTGGCATTATTCTCTTTCAGCGCTAATTCAATACGCCGCAAAATTAAATGCGCAGATAAATATCCATCTTGTTCCCAGACATTGAACAGTTTATTGCAACTATCTGGCAATGAATTGCCATTTAGCCAAATTGCTTCTGCTCCTTTCCATGCAATCTGCTGGTGGCCCGTGGCCCATTGGGCAAAGTAATAGTTACAGCTTTCTGCTACCGTACTTGGGGGTTTGGGACTGAATGTCAGAATACCGGGCCAATCGCCATTACTTGCCAGTACATCAATAAATCGGGAGTTCAGAGAACGTGCTGGCGGCAGAGTAGGGTAAGTATGAATAAAATGCTGAATTTGCTGTGGAGTGGCAAGCACCAGATCTTGAGTTAATTGACGATATTCAAGATAGGGATAGAGGGGATAATTTTTCAACGTGGGCATCAGATGTGCGACTTTCACCATATTCTTTGCCTCCCACGCTTGTTTTATCTCTTGATATCGCTGACGTTGAACGCTCAGAGAATCAGCATGTGCCGCTCCCGCAACAACAGAAAACATACCCACAGCCATTACAAAATACTGCCGCTTACTCATTGCCACATACCCCTTCAGAAGACGACTATCAACATCAAATGAACAGTGCCCAAATGAATAATGCCAACCACATAGCTAAAATGCCATGTAATTATAATCATATTATTGATGTGATTTATTACAACTTATGGGGTATAAAAGATACAAATTAGGAAAATGTATATTTTATAAAGCAATAGATAACCCTATTGGTATTCCATTCAGTAGTGAATACAATCGACGATTTGGAACGGCAATAGCATTCATACATAGACGTTCCGCACAGATAGTTTTTTACCGTTTGCGTCCATAGAAGGTTTGTATTTAATCCAAATCGGGTAGCAACACGATACGTAAAATTTAGGGTAAAATACCCCATTCAAGTCCCATAAACGCAAATGAATTTCAAAAATTTCCTGATTAACTAAAAGGTAAACTACATTGGCTCAATATGTTTATAGTATGCATCGGGTTGGCAAAATTGTTCCCCCAAAAAGGCATATTCTGAAAAATATTTCTCTAAGTTTTTTCCCCGGAGCAAAAATTGGTGTTCTTGGTCTCAATGGTGCAGGTAAATCAACCTTACTGCGCATCATGGCGGGTATTGATAAAGATATTGAGGGAGAAGCTCGCCCACAACCAGGCATTAAAATTGGCTATCTGCCACAGGAGCCAAAACTCAATCCTGAAAATACTGTGCGTGAAGCAGTAGAAGAAGCGGTCAGCGAAGTCAAAAATGCCCTGGCGCGTCTTGATGAAGTTTATGCAGCTTATGCTGATCCTGATGCGGATTTCGATAAACTGGCTAAAGAACAAGGCGAACTGGAAGCGATTATCCAATCCCATGACGGGCATAATCTGGATAACCAGCTTGAGCGAGCGGCTGATGCCCTGCGTTTGCCAGACTGGGATGCCAAAATCGAACATTTGTCCGGTGGTGAGCGCCGCCGTGTAGCAATCTGCCGCTTGTTGCTGGAAAAACCAGACATGCTACTGCTCGACGAACCAACCAACCACCTTGATGCTGAGTCTGTTGCATGGCTGGAACGCTTCCTGCACGATTACGAAGGCACTGTGGTTGCGATTACCCATGACCGTTACTTCCTTGATAACGTAGCTGGCTGGATCTTGGAACTTGACCGTGGTGAAGGGATTCCTTGGGAAGGTAATTACTCCTCGTGGCTGGAACAAAAAGATGCCCGTCTGGCCCAAGAAGCTTCGTCAGAAGCCGCTCGCCGCAAATCCATTGAGAAAGAACTTGAGTGGGTACGCCAAAATCCGAAAGGACGTCAGGCAAAAGGTAAGGCGCGTCTGGCCCGCTTTGAGGAACTTAATAACGTTGAGTACCAGAAACGCAACGAAACCAGCGAGTTGTTCATTCCACCTGGCCCACGCTTAGGTGACAAGGTGCTGGAAGTGACCAACCTAACCAAATCTTATGGCGATCGTGTTCTGATCGATGATTTGAGCTTCTCTCTGCCAAAAGGCGCTATTGTCGGGATCATCGGACCGAACGGTGCGGGTAAATCGACTTTGTTCCGTATGTTATCGGCTCAAGAACAGCCGGATTCTGGCTCCATTACACTGGGTGAAACCGTGAAACTGGCTTCTGTTGAGCAGTTTCGCGACAATATGGATGACAGCAAAACCGTTTGGGAAGAAGTTTCTGGCGGTCAAGATATCATGCGTATCGGCAACTTTGAAATCCCAAGTCGTGCCTACGTTGGACGTTTTAACTTCAAGGGAGTAGATCAAGGTAAGCGCGTTGGTGAATTGTCCGGTGGTGAGCGTGGTCGTCTGCATTTATCCAAACTGTTGCAAGTGGGCGGCAACATGTTGCTGCTTGATGAACCAACCAACGATTTAGATATTGAAACTCTGCGCGCATTGGAAAACGCCCTGCTGGAATTCCCGGGCTGTGCAATGGTTATTTCCCATGACCGTTGGTTCCTTGACCGTATAGCGACACATATCATCGATTATCAAGACGAAGGTAAAGTGTCCTTTTTTGAAGGGAACTTCAGCGAATACGAAGATTATAAAAAGCGGACAATGGGAGCTGAAGCACTGGAGCCTCACCGTATTAAATATAAAAAGATCAGTAAATAATCCAGATAGAAAAACGGCCTGATATCAGGCCGTTTTTCCAAATTTACAGCTAGTTACTACACAAAACACGTCGTTCCTGGAAAGCTTCATAAGTTTTAACAGCCTTTCCACTTGCTAAAGTAATAACGCTATCTGCGTGCTTCAACAGGCGGTGATCTTGGGAGGCAATTACAACCGTACCTTTCTGTTCATGTGCTATAAATTTAAAAATATTAATGAACGTCTGAAATGCCTGATGATCTAGGTTACGCGTAGGATCATCTGTAAATAAATATTTAGGCCTTCTCACAATGGCTTTTGCTATCGCAGCCAATTGCTTTTCGTTTTCAGACAGTTCCCCAGGGTAACAACGGCTTTTATCACCTAATTTCACTATATCTAACGATTTCCGTGCGATTTTTTCTGCTTGTTCATTAGAAAGTGATAATCCATAAGAAGTTGATAATAACAAGTTATCTAATAGTGTGAGTTCATTAAATAAATTGAAACCCTGAAAAATAAACCCACTATTTTTGGCGTGGAATTGTCCTAACTCTACATCATTCATTAGTTTCAACTTGTTATTATTAATTAATACATCTCCTTGATCTGGTTGTAATATACCCGATGTAATCGACAGTACGGTGCTGTTAGTCGATGACTTCGGCCCTGTTATCAAAGTAATTTCACCTGGTATAATAGAAAATGTGATATCTGAAATCATTTCATGATTAACTGTAGTATCAGTTAAACCATATGAAATATTGATAACTTCAATCGATTTAAATTGATTTAAGTTCATATTCTCAACACAATTAGGTTAAAAGATTAAAGCTTTTTCCTTAACATATGCTGCCTAAATTCATTCACAATAACACTAATATCCTTATAGCATTGTGCGAATAAAAATAGTTTATACTCGAAACATCTTAGCTAAAAATACACTCATCTTATGTCAATTATTATTTACAATGACTATATAATACATGAGATGTTTCCTAAACTTAGAATAAAAATAAAGAATATTAATTATGACTACAACAAAAACTGAGTTAAATAAAAATAGTATAAATTCTTATGTATTTATTCCAATTTGGTAATAAGGAAAAAAGTCATTATATGCTTCATTAATGTTTTAATATTATTTTTACATTGCCTCCATTACTGATTAAATACACCTATATTATTTATGGGTTTATTAATGACTAATAAATTTTATATAAATAAGTCAATGGGTCTATTCATTAAATGACTTATTTCTCTATAATTCAAGTTAAAACAGTAAATTTTTAGCATCAAAAAATATTATTATCACAATTTATTTTATTACCGCATGTAAAAAATAACCACAATGAACATTTAATTAACCGTTAATACGAAATAAATACATAATGATAAAAGTTACTATGGAAAGTAAATCATTATCCAATTAATAGTGATAATAATATAAGGCTAATCTATTTTATAGATAAATGTTAGTTACTCCATTAACATACGTTGAACCAGTTCAACACAACTTAAAAAACGTTGATCATAGTTTGGTGAATTGACATAAACATAATTGATGTTATTTATCTTCAACAAGCACTCAAGTAAATATTGAAATTCCTTGCGATCCCGCTGAGTGCCTAAACTCCTTAAACCATCAGCCACCCAAGGAGTATTGTTTTCTAAAAGAATAACTAAATCAAACCGATATTCATCAATCATTGCCTGAACAAATGGGTGTTCTTTTCCTTCATAGCGTTTGCAAAAGGCTTGTGTTGTAACAAAATCAGTGTCAATAAATGTAACTTTGTTGGCATATTTAACTGAAAAATCAATATATTGAGCTTGACCTAATGCAATTTTATCGTAATCCGAATATTGTAAGGCCATTTCATCTCCCCCTAAATGGGAGAATACGTATTCACGCCCATATTCCCATGCGCTGGTGGTGTTAAATATATTGGCCAGCTTATTCACCAATGTTGATTTTCCACTCGACTCTCCACCCAGAATGGCAACAGTACGCACGAAAAATGGCTTTACTTCCGTTGGAATATACTCCCAATAGCGGAAAGGAGCCTGACGAATTTGGCTGCCACTGATGTTCATAAATGAGCGCTGTGGGTCAATGAGCACGGTTTCAATGCCGAAATACTCCTTATAGCGGGCAGCATCCTGCTCTTCACTGGAATAGATGTAGTTAGGATTGATCCCTTTTCCTGCCATAAATGCTTTTACACCTTGACTCCACGCCTTCCAGCCATTTGGGTAAGGTTCCAGCCCGTGTTCATCAAATGCATGGATACAAATGTTTTTTTGATACTTGAACGTTTGTAATAACCATCTCAAACGGTCACTTACAGTGGGTTGCTGAGACATCGAACTATTGATAAATAGCTCACGATCGCGAACTTCATCAAAACAAAGAACAACGTGTAATTCGTCAACTTGACTGCACGCGCGTTGAATCAAATAAATGTGTCCGGTATGCAACGGGTAAAATTTACCAAACACAACACCAACTGTTTTCTTTTCCATGGGATACGCCAATCCTAGATATTGATGGAGGGAAGCAAGTTTCTGTGCGCTCGGGCTTTTTATTTTGTTGTTAATAAGCTGACTTAAGTAACCTTTTGTCATGCCACTGGCATCAGCAACTTGCTGTAACGTATAACCTGTCTGTTTGATGGCTTCTTTCAAGTAGTTAAACTGTCCCATATAGCCCCCTTGGTGTTTAATATACTAAACAAAATAACATGTTTATCGTGAAAGTAAAAATAAAAGTGGTTGTTTATTGATGTTTTGGGATGAGATACTGTCATTTTGGTGATTGTAGAAAGTGAAAATCAGATAATCAGGGGTATGTATAAAATAAGAAAGACAAATACTAAATTATCAGCTTAATTGCAATATGTCTGCTGCATATTTATAAGTTTTTTTCCTATCGCTATATAATAATACATATGACCATTGGTGGTTTGAATAAACGAAATAATATGGTAAGTAACTCACTGATTTTTTATTGCCTGCCTCATTTAGTATGATGAGGTCAGGCAAATAATATGTTCAGCAATTAAGAAAAAACTTAGGTCTTCATGTAATAATCAACAAATTAATCATCCAGCTCATCTAAAATGGATAAAGCATCAGCTAGTTTCTTGACTCCAAATACTTTCATATCTGGTAATGCTTTTTTCGGCATATTAGCGTGGGGCACAATAGCTCGTTTAAAACCGTGTTTGGCGGCTTCTGAAATACGGTCCTGACCGCTGGGGACGGGACGAATTTCTCCTGCCAGCCCCACTTCACCGAATACCACCAAATCACGGGGTAAAGGACGATTGCGGAAACTGGAAACCAAAGAGAGCAATAACGCGAGGTCGGCACTTGTTTCCGTTACCTTCACACCACCTACAACATTAACGAAAACATCTTGGTCAGCCATTTGTAAACCGCCGTGTCGATGCAAAACCGCCAGCAGAATAGCCAGCCTATTTTGTTCAAGCCCGACTGCTACGCGACGTGGGTTTGACATCATGGAATGGTCTACGAGTGCCTGAATTTCAACCAGCAAGGGACGAGTACCCTCCCATACAATCATGACGGAACTGCCCGCTGTAATTTCATCACCACGGCTCAGGAAAATGGCAGAAGGATTATTCACTTCCCGTAATCCCTGTTCAGTCATAGCGAAAACACCCAACTCATTTACAGCACCGAAGCGGTTTTTATGGCTGCGGAGAGTACGGAAGCGGGAATCTGCCTCGCCGTCCAGCATGACGGAACAGTCTATACAATGCTCGAGCACTTTAGGGCCGGCCAAGGAACCATCCTTTGTCACATGACCAACCATGATAATGGCAACGCCACGGGTTTTGGCAAATCGGGTGAGGTATGCTGCTGTTTCCCTGACCTGCGCTACACTGCCCGGCGAAGATTGAATATCTGCCATATGCATGACCTGAATTGAGTCAATTACCATGAGCTTTGGTTGCTCTTGCTCTGCAATCAAGCAAATTTGTTCAATGCTGGTTTCTGACAACATGTTCAGTTTATCGGTCGGCAACCCTAACCTATGTGCCCGCATTGCCACCTGCTGCAATGATTCTTCACCCGTCACATACAGGGTTTTCATCTGAGCCGACAACTGGCACATGGTTTGTAAAAGCAGGGTACTTTTCCCCGCGCCGGGATTACCACCAATCAAAATGGCACTACCGGGAACCACTCCTCCACCGAGAACGCGGTCAAATTCTTTAAACCCGGTTGAAAAGCGCGGTAATTCTTCCAGACTAATCTCTGAAAGTTTTTGAACCTTACTGATTCCTGTATCACCGGCATAACCGCTGAAACGTTCATTGCGAGAGGATGAGGCTGCGGCCAAACGTACTTCCGTAATGGTATTCCATGCGTGGCATGCGGTGCATTGCCCTTGCCAGCGGGGATAATCCGCGCCACATTCGTTACAGACAAATACTCGTTTTGCTGCTTTTGCCACTTTCTCCTCCCTTCATATGATGACTTTTTGGCTCAAACTGAAATTAACACCTATTGGGTATTCCATTAACGCTCTTCGTGTTTCAAGCCACCACTCAAAACACACAAAACTCCCATCAAATCACCATGCCGAATAGAAACCTTAGCCTGAGCATATACCTTAGGTTTTGCATGATAAGCAATGCCCAACCCGGCTTTACGGATCATTTTCAGATCATTGGCACCATCCCCAATGGCAACGGTTTGGCTCAATGGAATACCCAATTCTTTTGTCAGTCTTATCAACGTGGTTGCTTTATATTTTGCATCGACAATAGGTCCTTTGACCTTGCCGGTCAGTTTGCCATCTTTTACCTCAAGCTGGTTAGCGACAGCAGCAAAAAGACGTAGCTTCTGGCGAAGACTATCGGCAAAGTATGTGAAGCCGCCAGATGCAATTGCGACATGCCAATCCAGTGATTGCAACTTGCGAACAAGGCTGGTTAGCCCCGGCATAAGAGGGAGTGTTTCCATTACTTGCTGTAAGATTGAGGCATCAGCGCCTGCAAGTTGGGCTACTCGTTCATGCAGGCTTTCTGAAAAATCCAGTTCGCCTTGCATCGCACGCTCGGTGATTTCAGCCACTTTATCGCCAACTCCCGCCAAACGAGCAATTTCATCAATACACTCGATCTGGATAGCGGTTGAATCCATATCCATTACTAACAGACCGGGTGAACGCAGACGCGGGATCTGTCCCAATGGAACAACATCCAGACGACATTCATCTGCCAATCGTTTAATGCGAGGAGAGAGACTGCCGGCAATACGGACAACTTGATAATCATCAATACGCCATGAAGATACGACTACAATGGCTGCGCCAAGACAGTGCTGAAAATTGCTGATGCGCTGTTTATCCAAACCACGCCCATACAGCAACCAACCGCTATCTCCGGCCCGGTAATCCAGTGGCATAACTTCATCACCACTGAGAGATAATGGTAACCCGGGCCATTTATGGATCTCATCCGGTAAGTAGCGATAAGCCAGATTATTCGACATGTACATTGACTCCTGTAATTCCATGTAATTTTGGCAAGCAAAAAACGCTTTTCAAACTATCCTATCAATACTGCATTTGGCAACATGTGCTTTTTGAGCATAGGATGGGATAACTATGATAAAAGCAAAACTAAAGTTTCGACTGCACAAAACGGCTATTATTTTAATATGTATAGCATTGCTGGTACTGCTAATGCAGGGGGTTTCCTATTTCAGCCGTTCTCAGCAGCAGGCTCATATGGATCAGTTTGAAGAACTGGCGAAAACATTGGCAAAACAGGTTGCATTCAGCTTGTCTGATTATATGGAGAATGGCAGTAAAGATCTTAATAATAAAAAAATTGTAGCTAACTTGGACTATCTGACGAACAAAAGCCGTATTTTAGATGCCAGTGTTTATTTGGAGAATGGAACACAGATAGCACGGAGTGGAGAACCGATTTCGGTCCGTGAACGATTATCATTGGAAGGTAAAAAATCCAGTGGTTACTTTAACCAACAGATTGTTGTACCGATACCCGGGGAAAGCCATCCAAAAGGTTTTCTTCGCCTGACACTAGATACTCACAGATTAGCAACGGAAGCTAAGCAGGTTGATAACACCACTAACTTACTCAGGATCATGATTTTGTTATCTCTGGCAATTGGCTTTATTCTGGCCCATAGCTTACTGCAATTGACTCCCAGCCGCTGGCAACAATCACCCTATCTTTTGACCGCGAATACCAAATCTTCTAATGAAGAAGAAACGAAAGGCGAAAATCCTCAACGGTAAGGCCGGATTATCGTTGGGTGAAGACAGCCTCTTTGTTGGCTGTGCTCGCTCATCCCGGTCACATAGTTATCTATTCTCCACGGGGATTTGCTCTCTTGCCGTCGCGATGCAACTTGAAATCCATTGGGTATAGTTACTATTGGAAATATCGATTTAATCAATGAATTATGATGATTTAACGGCATCTGTTACCTTGATATGCGTACCTGAATCCTGCTAAAAAACAGGATTCAGATCAGTTGAAATAGTTTGAATGGGGTGAGTGGATATAAATTTGAGTTTTCCAGATAGACTTATTTTACGTTGAGTATTTTTTAAATTGGTTAATTTTTTTTCAAAATTGATTGTAAGTATCAGGATTTGGTCCTATTCGCTTACCTATATCTAATTCAGCCATGGCAGTGAGATCTTCTTTCTCCAGTCTAAAATCAAACACATCAAAATTTTCTTTAATGCGAGAAGGCGTAACAGATTTAGGAATAACAATCATGCCGCACTCAAGATGCCAACGAATCACAATCTGCGCTGGTGTTTTACCATATTTAATTGCTAGCCGTTCAACTAGCGATGAGTCAAAGACACCTTTTCCACCACGAGATAGCGGACTCCAGGATTCAGTTGTAATGTGATGAGTTGCATTCCATGAGTGAAGCTGCCGTTGCTGCATCAGGGGATGCAATTCAATTTGGTTGATAACAGGAATCACGCCGGTTTCTAACATCACGTTTTGCAAATGCTTAATATGGAAATTACAAACACCAATGCTGCGAACCAGCCCTTCCTTTTTCAGCTCAATAAGCTGTTTCCAAGCATCGACGTAATGATCCTGCTCGGGAACAGGCCATTGAATGAGATAAAGATCAACATAATCCAGTTGGAGTTTATCCAGACTTTCCTGTAGTGCAGTGCTGACATCCAGATGACGATTATTCCAAAGTTTCGTGGTAACAAAAATTTCGTCTCGAGGGATATCACTTTCTTTTAAGGCTTTTCCTACACCTGTTTCGTTATGATAAATTGCCGCTGTATCAATGGAACGATAACCCACTTCTAACGCGGTGTGGATAGCCTTAACGACTTGTTCATTACTCGCTTGCCAAACCCCAAGCCCCAGTTGTGGCATATGGTTATCATCAACGAGTTTAATAATTGTTTGCTGACCCATTCTAACCTCCTGACTGACGAGTAGCATGTGGACAAATCCTGCGCAACTCCGGTATCTAAAAAACCATTCGGTGGGTGTAGTGTAAAGTTTTGCATAATGATAACGCCCTTACTAACAGAATCATGTAATTCTTTGACTATACTAGTACTACAGCCGTAATTGTTCTGTAAGCCGATGATCTTCCCGGCGACGATAATGACATTGTTGTGCCCGGTATTGATGCCGTCGTCGCCAGTC
>NZ_FPBJ01000027.1 GCF_900116635.1 Xenorhabdus koppenhoeferi
AACACGAGATTACAAAACACCGAATGAGTTATTTAAAGGAATACCCACTCATTTACTTCGTCCATTACGGTGTTGCGCTTAATATGTGAATCCAAGATAAGTAATCAAAAATATTTTTCTTATTCATAGAATACCTAAATAACTTTCCAAAATAGCACTACACCTTATACACTCATAATTACATGTATAACAACGAGTTGAAAGAGTCTATGTGTAGCATAATTACGAATTTTTATTTAGCATTAGACTTGGATTCGGTCACGTATTAAATCCGTTGATTAGCATCAAACGTTCAATGAAAGTGCCGATGACTTTATCATGCATTTCGGGTGCGCAAAGTTAAATTCTCGCGCTCAATACGTTGAGTAAATGTCTTTTCGACGAGATGGTGGATTTCTGGTAATAGATTATAAACCTTGAAATTATCGGTACACCAGAACACAACATTAAACGAGGAAAGCGCTGAGTTAACATATTAAGTGCAATCGGCGGGATATTAAAAGGAGTGGGTCATGTATCCAATGCGTTGATTGACTCTAAATATAATATTCTCTTTCAATAAAAGTACCGATGACTTTATCATGCATTTCCGGCGATTTTGAATAGCCCAATGTTTTACGGTTTAATCGCTTAATTCGATTACGAAGGGTGAGATTTTCACGTTCTATCCGTTGCGTGAAACTTTTTCCGATGAGGTGTTTATTCGTTGGTAACATATTGTAAGCGTTGAAATTATCCGTACACCAGAAAGCTACATTGAATCGAGCGAGCTTTTTCAATAGCTTCTTTAGCGTTTTCTGACTCCGTCTTCCGAAGGTATGAGCAATGATACGCTTCAGGCGGGGTTCCCAAGCATACCATAACCAACGTTGTTGTTTTTTATTGCCGACAAAAGACCACATCTCGTCAACTTCACAGATAAGCTGAATTTCCAAATTATCCAGTGGCAGTGTTGTTACCGATCTTGGGCGGAGTTTTTTAGGGTGCGAACAACCGCATTAATGCTGATATGTAATGCCCGTGCGGTATCACGAATACCTGAGTTATTCATAGCAAGATCAACGAATTGTTCTTTTATCCCGGCGTGACAGGCGCGATAAGAATAATCCAGTTGGAAAGTGCGATTACAGGACAAACAACGATAACGCTGATGACCACCTTTCCCTTTACCATGCTTTTTCACCTCTTTTGTCTGGTCACAAAATCGGCATTTTACTTCAACTGTTGCCACTAAAGTTCTCCCCATAAAGAATGGCTAGTATACCTGATGAACAACTCCTTGAATACACAACCATATCTTATAAACCCGTTAATCTGATAACAGTTAATTAAAAGAACTGCTATTCTGAGAAATAACATTCTTAAGTTTCAGTAATTTTTTGGATAGAGGTAGATATTCTTCAATAAATTGAGTCATCGTAAATCTGAATGCAATTTCAACAAATTCGACGAAGGCAGCTTTACCCAGTTGTGTATAAAAAGGGCGATATTTTTCCGAAGCTTAATAAACTCACTCCGTCCAACAATATGTTGTAAATAATTGTCTCTGAAAAATTGCATTATTTGATGTTTTATAGCGATAATTGTCATACTCTTCATCCGTGGTTTTGATGGCTCATTTGGCGACGATTATCAGATTATAAAAGGAGATTTTTTCTATCTAAAATCAACGATTAAAATCAAATAGCCTGTATATGTAAAGCGATACAAAGTCGAATTTCAGAGAATATTCCTTCGGGGCAGCATTAACTTCCGAACAGTGCCAAATTAATTATACCATGCTAAACATCGTCCTATTCGAACCAGAAATCCCGCCTAATACAGGCAACATAATCCGCCTTTGCGCCAATACTGGCTGCCAGCTTCATCTCATTCAACCGTTAGGTTTCACATGGGATGATAAACGCTTGCGTCGCGCTGGGCTGGATTATCATGAGTTTGCCAATATTAAGCAACATCATGACTATCATGCTTTCTTGGAAAGTGAAGGACTCAGTTCAGTCAATTCGCAATCCTCTTCTGGATCACGTTTGTTTGCTTTGACTACAAAAGGTACTCCAGCACACAGTAATGTGCGTTATTGTGATGGTGATTACTTGATGTTTGGCCCGGAAACCCGTGGCTTACCATCTTATGTGTTAGATAACATGCCACCTGAACAGAAGATCAGGATTCCTATGCTGCCGGATAGCCGCAGCATGAATCTTTCTAATACTGTAGCGGTGGTGGTGTTTGAAGCATGGCGGCAACTAGGGTATCCCGGTGCTTTATTGCGGGATTAAAATATAGCACTCAGTACCATTAGGCGCTGAGTGCTATTAATTCTGTCTCATTACCAAAAGAGATGGAATCTTAAATCCCGTCCCCGTTCTCAAACCCGTTATTGATGCCATTAAAATGCTGGTTCATATCCAGTGATGGCTTCTCGCTTTCCGGTTTTCCGACAATCCTCGCCGGTACGCCTGCCACTGTGGTATGAGGTGGAACAGGTCTTAATACAACCGATCCCGCCCCAATTTTTGCCCCGCGACCAATCTCTATGTTGCCGAGGATCTTAGAACCCGCACCAATCATCACGCCTTCACGTACTTTCGGATGACGATCTCCTCCTGCTTTGCCTGTACCACCCAATGTTACGGATTGCAGAATGGAAACATCATTTTCAACAATCGCCGTCTCACCAATGACGATACCTGTTGCGTGGTCAAGCATGATACCGCAACCAATTTTCGCGGCAGGGTGGATATCTACCCCAAATGAAACTGAAATCTGGTTTTGCAGGTAAATGGCCAATGCATTGCGATCTTGTTTCCACAGCCAGTGTGCGATGCGGTAGGCTTGTAATGCATGGAAGCCTTTAAGGTAGAGCAGAGGGGTTGAGTATTTGTCTACAGCGGGGTCGCGCAATCGAACGGCTTTGATATCATATGCTGCTGATTCGATCATTCTAGGGTCACTGCGGTACGCGCTTTCAACGACTTCCCTGACTTCAATAGGGGGCATAATCGGTGTTGCCAGCTTATTTGCCAGCATATAACTCAGGGCACTACCCAGATTTTCATGTTTGAGTAGTGTCGCGTGGAAAAAACTGGCTAACATAGGCTCACAATCTGCCAGAGCCTTTGCCTCGTTTTTTATATTTTTCCAGACTTCGTTCAGCTCTTCTCGCGACATATAAGTGTTCCCATCTTTTTTAAGATTGAGAGACTTCACCCTCATCTCTTGTGGCTCTTCCCAATAATGCTTGAGCTGCCTCAATAACATTCTTATGGCAGTACAGTATTTGGTAGATCTGCTCTGAGATAGGCATTTCAACACCAGTGCGTTCTGCCAAGGCCCGTACTTCTTTGGTATTGCGGTATCCTTCGACAACCTGTCCAATTTCTCGTTGTGCTTCATCAACACCGATACCTTGCCCCAGCATCATGCCAAAACGACGGTTACGGGATTGGTTATCAGTACAGGTCAGGACTAAATCGCCTAACCCCGCCATTCCCATAAATGTGGAAGGATCAGCGCCTAACGCTATTCCAAGGCGGCTCATTTCTGCCAGACCACGGGTGATCAATGCCGTGCGAGCATTAGCCCCGAAGCCCATACCATCAGAAACCCCCGCGCCAATTGCAATAACATTTTTTATTGCTCCGCCAAGTTGTACTCCAATGAAGTCTGGGTTTTTGTATACACGGAAACTTTTGCCACAATGGAAAAGTTGCTGGAGTTCTTCACCAAACTCAGGTGTGGTGGCAGAAACCGCAATTGCGGTCGGTAAACCTGCCGCCAGCTCTTTGGCGAATGTCGGACCAGAGACGACAGCGAGGGGGATTTCATTACCTAATATCTCACGTGCAACATCTTGCAATAAACGTCCTGTCTCGGCTTCAAGGCCTTTGGTCGCCCAGACAATACGGCTGTCGTGCTGCAAATGCGGTTTTATCTGCTGTAAGACATCACCAAAAACGTGGCTGGGAACTACGATAAGGATATTGCGACTGGCTGAAACAGCGCTCTTTAAATCAGCCTCAAGCAGTAAACTATCAGGAAAAGAAACATCCGGCAGAAATGTCTGGTTACAACGTGCTTGTTGCAGAGCGTGGATGTGTTCAGGGTTATGTCCCCAAAGTATAACTTCATGCCCGTTGCGTGCCAAAGTAATGGCTAAAGCGGTGCCGTATGAGCCGGCACCGATCACTGTCATAGAAGCAGTATTCATCAGGCTTCCTGTTCAGCCTCGTTAGACTGAGGTTCAGCCTGTTGTTGCAGGTAGTTCATGAACAGTGCATCAAAGTTGACTGGTGCCAGATTCAGTTGTGGGAAAGTACCACGGCCTACCAGACTGGTGATGCATTCACGAGCATACGGGAACAGGATGTTCGGGCAGTATGCACCTAAGCAGTGTGCCAGTTGAGTTCCTTCGATACCATCGATTGAGAAAATACCTGCCTGCTGAACTTCACACAGAAATGCAGTTTCTTCTTCTAATGTCGCTGTAACAGTGACACGCAGAACAACTTCGTAAACGCCTTCAACCAATTCGCTGGAAGCGGTATCCAGATCCAATTTAACTTCTGGCTGCCATTCCTGCTGAAAAATCTGAGGTGCTTTTGGTGCTTCGAAAGAAACATCTTTCGTGTAGACTCGTTGGATCTGGAAAGCCATTTCTGTGTTGTTTTGTTCTGACATAATAATATTTACCTTTTTCAGACATCCTTATTAATCTTTAATAATGCGAGCATACTGCTCACACCTTAAGTTCTTTTTATTTCTTGCCTTGGGCCAGTGGCAGATTTTCACCTACCCACCCGGCAATTCCCTCTTTCAGGGAATAAACCTGCTCAAAACCAAAACGCCCCAGATTCTCTGCCGGTGTTCTGGCTTCCATTCCACTCGCTGAAACAATAATAACAGGCTGTTTTTTATGTTTTTCCAACTCACCCAGATTATTGTCTTTAATCTCGGACGGTGTCAGGTTAACGGAACCAGTGATATGCCCTCTGCGGAAATCGTCACGGGAGCGTAAATCCACGACGATAGCATCTTCCTTATTGATAAAATGGATGGCTTGCGCACGGGTGATCACTTTACTCTTGGAGAACAAGCTTTTTGCCGTCATGACGATGACAGCCACCAGCAATGCAATCCAGGCAAGACTCAGGATCGTGTTCCGGCTAATAAATTGCATGATTTCTTGCAGCATGGAGGGCAACAACTCCCGTTAGTTAATAACAAATATCTAAGGTAGCAGAGTATACCTGTGTGCTGCGTCAATTACAGCCAATTAGCAATAATCCAATGTAGTTTTTGCAGAGCGTTTCGAGAAAAATAAAAAATACACTGAGAATGACATGATTGTCAGGCATCATCGAAATATTTCATGTAACAGTGATTTCTCTCTACCCTATCGGGCAAGGAACCCAAGACGCAAATATCGATCAAGCGATTGATCCAGTTTTGGCTAATCCCATTTTAATATTGGAGAACAGGGGGGGCATTTTAAGGTTGTAATTACACTCTATTCTAGAGATTATGTTCATATTTGACCTGTTATTTACATTTCATGCCTTTAATAGGTCTTATAAGGTCTATTATTTTATGGTTTGGAGGGGTGATGTCTTTTATTCATTTACTTTATTCACCATCTGAATTAGCTGCTAATATTGGTCAAAATGCCAAAAATCTTAGGTTATCCAAGAATTTATCCAGGAAGACTTTAGCGGAAAAGTCAGGGGTTTCTGAGTCTACGATCAAAAGATTTGAAACTAAAGGAACGATCACTTTAGAAGCAATGATTCTTTTAGCGACTCATTTAGATGCGTTAGGTTCGATATCCAATTTTTTTAAGACTGAATATCTAAGTACATATGAAGAATTAAACAACGCCAAACGTCAGAGGGGGACAAGATGAACAAATTTAAACATATAGAGCATCTTGATGTTTTATGCAATGGTATAAAAGTTGGAATGCTTACCAAGATTCAAGGTAAAGGAATTTATTTCACTTATGATAATAATTGGTTAGCTTCAGGGTTTAATTTATCACCTCTGACTATGGCTTTTGATGAAAAACCTCAACTGTATTAACGAAAAATGCAAAAGAAGTGGAAAAGATGGCTAGGTTAATGATTTTTAATGCGTTATCACATAATTATGATGATCACACAAAGAATTTTGCATTTCTTTATAATGAAGAAAAAGAATGGGTATTATCACCAGCTTATGATTTAACATTTTCAAACGCATTAGGGGAACATACGACAGGATTTGGCGGTAATAGTACAGGAAGAGCAACAAGAAAACGTATTAGAGAAATTTGTTCTGAATATAAATACCTCAAATCAGATGATTATATAGACCAAACACTAGAGTCGTTATCTAATTGGGAAAATGAATTTAAAAGATTAAAAATCCCTTATGATGCAGGTAAAGGGATTTTTAACACCCTTGAGCGGGATCATGATTTTTTTGAAAAATAAAGGGTTAATATGGCTAAAGCACGTTTACACGATGATGCAATGGTGCAGCTTCTCCGTGAAAATCCTGAGTTTGCACAGAATTATCTGCATCAGGCGTTTATTGATATGGATGAAGAAGGCGGATAGAAAGCATTTCTTATGGTATTGCGCCATGTTGTAGAAGCGAGCGGTTACAGCGGATTTTTCTAAATTAACTAAAATTTATATTAATGATAAAAAACAGGCTGTTCTCTGGTCAGGTGCAATTCCTCATGGAATAATCAGGCGCTATATTGCAGCAGGGTATTGAATAAGATGGCTGAAAATAAGGACTCAAAGAGCCGTAAAAATCGGCAAAAACAGTGTCAATGGCAAAATAGACGCAGAACGTTACCGCTTTACGTCTTGTTGTTCGCCTTTTTCAGCTTCAGTGCAAATACGTCCGCAAATCAGATTTCAGAAAATAAAAACCAGCTTAAAGATATTCAGCAAGATATTATTGAAAAAGAGAAAAGTGTCAAACAACAGCAAAAACAACGCACTGTTCTGCTTAATCAATTAAAAGAACAAGAAAGCACTATCTCGGAAGTAGGCCGTTCCTTGCACAGTACACAAGTTCGTCTGAATAAGCTGGAAAGCGAAGTTTCAGTGCTGAATGCAAATATCAAACGCCTGCAAACGCAACAAAAAGAGCAACGCCAGTTACTTGCCAGACAATTGGATGCCACATTTCGGCAAGGAAATCAGCAAGGATTAGAATTATTGCTCAATGGACAAGAAACTCAGCGTAAGGAGCGTGTACTCGCTTATTACAGTTATTTAAATCAGGCTCGTCAGGAGACTATAGCTAAGTTGCAAAAAACAACCGAGGAGCTTAGCCAGCAAAAAAAACTGCAACTGGGAAAGCGAAGTGAGCAAAAAGAAATATTGTCCAGCCAAAAACAGCAAAAACAAAAAATGGAAGTGGTTCGTACCGCACGACAAAAAACATTAACGGTGCTGGAATCTTCATTGAAAAAAGATCAGCAGAGCTTAACGGAGCTTCGGCAGAATGAAACCAGCTTGAGGAATAAGATTGTCAAAGCTGAACGTGAAGCCAAAGCCCGTGCTGAACGCGAAGCCCGCGAAGCGGCCCGTGTTCGTGCACAAGTTGCTGCGAAGCAGAAACAAGCCCAACAAAAAGGCACCAGTTATAAACCAACAGAAGATGAGCGTGCTCTTATGGCCAGAACAGGAGGCCTTGGGCGTCCTGTCGGGCAAGCCATCTGGCCGGTGCGTGGGCGTGTCATCCATAGTTTTGGTGAAGCAATACAGGGTGAACTGCGTTGGAAAGGGATTGTTATCCCTGCCGCTGAGGGCACGGAAGTGAAAGCCATTTCAGATGGACGCGTATTGTTGGCAGACTGGCTGCAAGGCTATGGTTTGGTCGTCGTCATTGAACACGGTAAAGGTGATATGAGTCTTTATGGTTACAACCAAAGTACGCTGGTTCGTGTCGGGCAACAAGTCAGGACTGGCCAGCCTATAGCTCTGGTCGGTAGCAGTGGCGGGCAACGACAGCCTTCATTGTACTTTGAAATTCGTCGTCAGGGACGGGCCGTTAACCCGTTGCCGTGGTTAGGAAAATAAGAAAGAACACAAAATAGGATGATCATACTGATGATGAAGTATCTATTGATGAAACGTGTTGGCCTGCTTACTCTGTTATTTTGGATACTTTCATTCTTCACATCATTATTGGTGACACTAAATGCTCAAGCAGCGCGTTTAGCGATTGTCATTGATGATGTCGGCTATCGTGTTCATGAAGAAAACAAGATATTACAAATGCCCGTTGCGATTTCTATCGCAATTCTTCCAAATTCTCCATTCGGCAGGAAAATGGCGGAAAAGGCTCATCAGCAGGGACGAGAAATTTTGATCCACCTGCCGATGGCACCACTAAGTAAGCAACCGTTGGAAAAAAATACGCTGCTTCCTGCCATGAGCCGGGAAGAAATTGATCGTATTATTCAAGATACGATACAAAAAGTTCCCCATGCGGTTGGTATGAATAACCATATGGGCAGCGCAATGACATCTGATTTCAGGGGGATGGAGAAAGTGATGCAAGTATTGTCTCGGCATCATCTCTATTTTCTGGATAGTGTGACGATTGGCAGTACGCAAGTGACTAAAGCAGCAATGGGAACATCTGTTCCAGTGATCCGCCGGAATGTTTTTTTGGATAATGTTCAGACTGAAGCAGAAACACGGCATCAATTTAACCGGGCGATTGCACTTGCCCGTAAGCAAGGTTCTGCCATTGCAATTGGGCATCCGCATTCAACAACCGTTCGTGCTTTACAGCAAGCACTTGCGGTATTACCTGATGATATTGAATTAGTAACACCGGGTATGTTGTTGAACTTCGGGCCGCCAAACAAAAATGAACAACAGATAGCTCACAAGTGTATAAAGCCTCAGAAACCGGAGCCTGTACCGGAAACTCAGTTGGATTATCTCAAGAAAGTAGGGAAGGCATTAATAAATAACGTCATTGTTGATACCTTAAATCAGCATATTCAGAAGCTTCTGGAGCGCTTACCGAAACAAGGGGCGTCAAATACTTTAAGCAATACAGCGGAAAGCCAAGTAATAGTTAACCAAAAGGTTAACAAGAAAAAACTCCAGCAAAAAGAGGATGAAACAGGTGCCCATCAAATTACGGATACCTGTTCCAATTTTTGAATAATCGGTTAATCCCAATTCAGGATAATTTTGCCAGATTGCCCTGATCGCATGATATCAAAGCCTTTCTGGTAGTCATCAACCGAGAATTGGTGAGTGATGATTGGGGTTAAATCTAATCCAGACTGAATTAATGCTGCCATTTTGTACCATGTTTCGAACATTTCACGTCCGTAGATACCTTTAATGAACAGTCCCTTAAAGATAACCTGATTCCAGTCTATCGCCATATCTGAAGGGGGAATACCCAACAGAGCGATGCGTCCGCCGTGATTCATGGTATTTAGCAAAGTACAGAATGCGGGTGGTGCTCCTGACATCTCCAAACCAACATCAAAACCTTCTGTCATGCCCAGTTCTGCCATAACGTCAGTCAGGCTTTCTTTGCTGACGTTCACGGCGCGGGTGACACCTATTTTGCGAGCCAGTTCAAGTCGATATTCATTCACATCGGTAATCACGACATGGCGGGCACCAACATGCTTACATACTGCTGCCGCCATGATACCGATGGGACCGGCACCGGAGACCAGTACATCTTCCCCGACAAGATCAAAAGAGAGTGCAGTGTGTACCGCATTACCGAATGGATCAAAGATAGCAGCGAGTTCATCTGGTATATTGTCAGGAATTTTAAAGGCATTAAATGCAGGAATGACCAGATATTCAGCAAAAGCTCCCGCACGGTTTACACCGATGCCGATGGTATTGCGGCATAAGTGAGTGCGTCCGCCACGGCAGTTACGGCAGTGACTACAGGTTATATGGCCTTCACCGGAGACGCGATCACCAATGTTGAAACCTTTGACTTCCTGACCAATTGCAACGACTTCACCGACATATTCGTGCCCTACTACCATCGGAACAGGAATGGTTTTTTGCGACCAGTCATCCCAGTTATAGATATGGACATCCGTACCGCAGATGGCTGTTTTACGGATTTTAATCATCACGTCGTTGTGCCCAAGTTCCGGCGTGGGCACATCTGTCATCCAGATACCTTCTTCTGGCTTTAATTCCGATAAGGCTTTCATAGTGATACCTTATGTAATGATGTTCAGTTTCTTTCCAATGCGTATAAATGCAGCCACCACATGTTCAATCTGTTCTTCAGTATGGGCGGCGGAAATCTGGGTTCGAATACGTGCCTGACCTTTAGGAACAACCGGGTAGAAGAACCCAATCACATAAATACCCTCTTTCAGCAATTCAGTCGCAAATTCCTGCGCCAATTTTGCATCACCCAGCATTACTGGAATGATTGCATGGTCAGCACCCGCCAGAGTAAAGCCGGCGGCGGTCATTTTCTCACGGAACAGATTCGCATTTTTCCAAAGACGCTCACGCAGATCATCGCCATTTTTCAGCATATCCAGCACCTTGATCGATGCAGCGACGATAGCCGGAGCCAGCGAGTTAGAGAACAGATAAGGACGCGAACGCTGGCGTAGCCACTCTACGACTTCTTTGCGCGCAGCGGTATAGCCGCCAGATGCGCCGCCCAAGGCTTTGCCGAGAGTACCGGTGATAATATCGACACGTCCCATGACATCACAATATTCATGTGTGCCACGACCCTGCTGACCGACAAAACCCACGGCATGTGAATCATCAACCATGACGAGTGCACCAAATTCGTCCGCCAGATCACAGATGGATTTCAGGTCAGCGATGACACCATCCATTGAAAATACGCCGTCAGTTGCGATCAGGATATTGTGTGCACCTTCTGTTTTTGCTTTCTCTAACTGTGCTCTTAATTCCTGCATGTCATTGTTGGCATAGCGATAACGTTTCGCTTTACATAGACGGATACCATCAATAATGGAAGCATGGTTCAAGGCATCAGAAATAATGGCATCTTCTGGTCCAAACAGCGTTTCAAACAGACCGCCGTTTGCATCAAAACATGAGGAGTACAGAATGGCATCTTCCATACCCAAAAATTCGGCTATCTTATTTTCTAATTCTTTATGGGAATCTTGTGTACCACAAATAAAGCGGACTGACGCCATACCAAAACCGTGGCTATCCATTCCTGCTTTTGCAGCAGCGATCAGGTCAGGATGATTAGCTAAACCTAAGTAGTTGTTAGCACAAAAATTAATGACCTGGCTGCCTTCAGCAACCGCAATGTTGGCATTCTGGGCAGATGTGATGATACGTTCAGTTTTAAATAGCCCTTCGGAACGGGTCTGTTCCAATTGTTCATTCATTTTCTGGTAAAACGACGCTGACATTTTTCTCTCCTGAGTACCCAATTAAGTGGAAGGCGGAGCTATTTTACTGATAGATCCTGTTAGTGACGACATAACAAGAAAGATAATATCAACTTTGTAAAGCTGATCACGGCGCAGGGACTGCCAAGGGATAGGATTTCAGGATTTTACCCTGTTTAAGCTACTGTCGTCAGTAGGGTTAAGTGCTATTATACGTTCCAAAGATACTGACTATTTAGAGGTGAGCCAAATGATTATTGTCACTGGTGGTGCGGGGTTTATTGGCAGCAATATTGTCAAGGCACTGAATGACGAAGGCTATAAGGATATTTTGGTTGTTGATAATCTGAAAGACGGCACAAAATTTGTCAATTTGGTTGATTTGGATATCACCGATTATATGGATAAGGAAGATTTCGTTGCCAGTATCGTTGCAGGTGATGATTTAGGTGATATTGATGCCATTTTCCATGAAGGTGCGTGCTCGTCCACAACGGAATGGGATGGCAAGTATATGATGGACAATAATTATCAGTACTCTAAAGATGTACTGCATTATTGCCTTGAGCGTCAGATCCCGTTCCTGTATGCATCTTCTGCTGCAACTTACGGTGGCCGCAGTGATAATTTCATTGAAGAACGTCAGTACGAAAAACCTCTCAATGTTTATGGCTACTCCAAATTCCTTTTTGACCAGTATGTTCGCAATATTTTACCTCATGCGGATTCCCAAGTTTGTGGCTTCCGTTATTTCAATGTATATGGGCCGCGCGAAGGGCATAAAGGCAGTATGGCGAGTGTTGCCTATCATTTGAACAATCAAATTCACCAAGGGCAAAACCCGAAATTATTTGCTGGTAGTGAAAACTTCTGTCGCGATTTTATCTATGTCGGTGATGTCGCCGCGGTAAATCTGTGGTTCTGGAAAAACAGTATTTCCGGTATTTTTAACTGTGGAACGGGTCGTGCAGAATCTTTTCAGTCTGTTGCCGATGCTGTTACTGAATTCCACAAAGAAAAATCGCCTGCTGTGGAATACATCGATTTCCCAGAAAAGTTAAAAGGCCGCTATCAGAGTTTCACTCAGGCCGATCTGACAAAACTTCGTGCCGCTGGTTATGAAAAGCCGTTCAGGACCGTTGCTGAAGGTGTTGCTGAATATATGCAATGGCTCAATCAGGATAATTAATCGACTTCTATGAAGATATTGGTGATCGGCCCATCATGGGTAGGTGACATGATGATGTCACAAAGCCTCTACCGTACTCTGAAAGCTTTGTATCCTAATGCAGAAATTGATGTGATGGCTCCCGCATGGTGCCGTCCATTATTGGCAAAGATGCCAGAAGTGAATCAGGCATTGGCTATGCCGCTGGGTCATGGCGCCCTTGCTTTGGGTGAGCGCCGACGCCTCGGTTTCGCATTGCGCGAAAACAGATACGATCGTGCCTATATATTGCCCAATTCATTCAAATCTGCACTGGTGCCTTTCTTCGCCAATATCCCGCTGCGTACAGGCTGGCGCGGTGAAATGCGTTATGGGTTACTAAATGATCTCCGGGTTCTGAATAAGCGCGCTTTTCCACTGATGGTTCAACGTTATGTCGCTCTCGCCTATGAAGGGAAAAACCTGCGTAACTCTGATGAGCTTCCACAACCTTTGCTATGGCCGCAATTGAGTATCAATGACGAAGATATTGCGGAATCAACCTCAGCCTTTAATATTGCTGATCACCGCCCTATTATTGGTTTTTGCCCTGGCGCCGAATTCGGCCCAGCCAAACGCTGGCCGCATTATCACTATGCAACCCTTGCCGAACAGTTAATTTCCCAAAAGGGTTATCAAATTTTACTGTTTGGCTCCGCCAAAGATCATGAATCTGGTGAAGCTATACGCACCCTTTTAAGCAAAGAAGCCCGCGAAGATTGCCTTAATCTGGCAGGAAAAACTTCACTTGAACAAGCAGTCAATATTATCGCAGTCTGTGACGCCATAGTAACGAATGATTCAGGTCTGATGCATGTGGCAGCCGCTTTAAACCGTCCTTTAGTCGCATTATATGGTCCAAGTAGTCCTGATTTTACTCCACCGTTATCAAATAAGGCTGAAGTTATTCGCCTGATTACGGGATATCACAAGATCAGAAAAGGTGACAGTGATGGCGGTTATCACCAGAGTTTGATTGATATTCAGCCTGAAATGGTTTTAGCGTCATTAGAAAAACTGCTACAGGCGGAGAGCCAGAATTAATGCGTGTTTTACTGGTAAAAACATCTTCAATGGGAGATGTGTTGCACACTCTGCCGGCTCTGACAGATGCCAGACAGCATTTTCCTGAGATTCAATTTGATTGGGTGGTTGAAGAGGGGTTTGCACAAATTCCAACTTGGCACACTACTGTCGCAAATGTTATTCCTGTCGCTATCCGTCGCTGGCGGAAAAATTGGTTCAGGAAAGATATCCGTGAAGAACGCGCGCAGTTTCGCAACCAACTGAGGCTGCATCACTATGACGCGATCATTGATGCCCAAGGATTGTTAAAAAGTGCCTTCTTGGTGACTCGACTGGCACATGGTGCAAAACATGGTTATGACAGAAAAAGTATCCGTGAACCCATCGCCAGCGTTTTCTACGATCACCGTCATTCTGTTAGCAAGCAACAACATGCGGTTGAACGCATTCGTGCCTTGTTTGCTGAAAGTCTGGACTATAAAAAATCGTCGGAACAAGGTGATTACTCCATCGCTCGCCACTTTCTGAGCCAACAAGCAGGAAACCAAAGTGATTATCTGGTCTTCCTTCATGCAACAACTCGTGATGAAAAGCACTGGCCTGAAAATCATTGGCGACAACTTATTGCCGATATCCAAACAACAGGCATGCGAATCAAACTACCTTGGGGCGAAGAGCACGAACACCAACGGGCATTAAAGCTGGCAGAAGGGTTTTCTCATGTTGATGTGTTACCGAGATTGAGTCTTGCGGAAGTTGCTCAAATTCTCGCTGGTGCAAAAGCGGTGGTTTCTGTTGATACGGGATTAAGCCATCTTACAGCGGCGCTTGATCGGCCCAATATTACGTTATTTGGGCCGACAGATCCGGGGTTGATCGGTGGGTATGGGGAAGAGCAGCATTCCCTGAAATCGGGTGATGGCACAATGCAGGGCATTACCTCATCAGAAGTTAACCTGTTCTTGCAAAATATTCTAAAAGAGAACTTTTCCTAGTGGCTACGCACAATCGATTTTTACATTAAAATATGGAACCCAACACGAACTCGTTCCCTAATTTAAAATTGATTATATTTTCTAAAAGTACTGATGATGTGTTTTATCAAAGATATATAGAAGTTTGGTCTCAATATTTAGCAATAAAATTAATTATCCAAAAATTTTTTCTAAAAATAACATCAGGTGCATGAATATGATTTTTTCAGATAAAAGTGATGTCACTATAGTTATCACAAGTTGTGGAAGGTTTGAACTATTAGAAAATACTATTCAATCATTGGATAAGAATAATACTTATCCAATTGGAAAAGTGATAATTACAGAAGATTCAGGAAACAAAAAAATTGTAGAGGTAATACCAGAACATTGGAAACCTCATTGCGAAATAATAATAAATAATCCCAAACTTGGGCAAATAAAGTCTATAGATCTAGCTTATAGTAAAGTAGAGACACAATATATTTTCCATTGTGAAGATGATTGGCTTTTTTATAGAGATAGATTTATCGAAGATTCACGTTTACTGCTTGAAGAAAATCATGACATTCTGCAAGTATGGTTACGTGATTTTGAAAAAGATATCAAGATTAATTACCCTTTCCATTATCCTTCTAATCCGCAATCGGTCTGTGGAGTAGATTTCTCGATATTAGAAAGCAATGATGAAGTTTGGAAGGGGTTTAGCTTTAATCCTGGTTTACGTAGAAAAAGCGATTACTTAAGAATAGCTCCTTACTATGTTGGGAAAGATTTTGGAGAAGCTGAAGCGCACATTTCAAAATTGTATTATGACATGGGAATGTATGCTGTTCTCTTAAAGAATAGTGCAACAGAACATATTGGCTGGGATCAGCATATTATTAATGAAAATGATATTTCCCATAATAAAGACAAAAGACAAGAGAAAATAAAATATTTTTCAATAGGATTTCTTTTTGGCTGTATCTTAACTTTTGTTTTTATTTCTTTGATGAAATAACATTTCAATCTCATCATTACAGAGCTCCTTTCTTAGGAGCTTGGGTTATTCATTGCTTCAGTTTATAACTAAAGTGGTATTTTTATACAAATTATTCGATGGTTATTATATAGAAAATATTATTATCAATTGTTGTAATCGTACAGAACATAAAGAGATTAATACTACGATGTTTTAATTAGAATTTTTCATTATAGATAATCCTGTAAAATGGAAAAAAGAATGCGATAAATATTATGTTTAATTCATAAAAAAGTCACATTTTTGATCCAAATAATCTCAATTTTATTTCACTGCTATCAAAAAAATTGAAGTACTCCACTTGAACGGACGACCATAAACCAACGGGCATTGAGGTTGGCAGAGGGAACCCATGTTGATATTCTGTTTAAGTCAACATTCACCAAAGTTGCATAAGTCTCTGTAAGTATCAACGCAAATACGGGACATAGCAGTCTTGACGTGATACTTGAACTATTCTGTTTGACTCAATCAATCCTGATTCGTTTAGGGTGGATATAGAAAATAGCAGCATTGACTTAAATTAGTGGATAACACGATGTAACATATTGAACTATTAGAAGTTATGCTGCTTTTGAAGTAAGCTCTAAAAAAGAACTTTTCCTAGAGGGAATGTTTCACACCAACGATTTTTATATTCAAGAGTAGGATTACCTAAGGAATAACGCATAGTTTTGTCTCCCTGCTGGCATAGTACTTTTGCTTGTTGGATATTCACCCACATTAAAATACTACCAACACTAAGGTGTGCATATTCAGGGTCATAACCACCATTAATGGCATCAAATGAAATCCATTTAGGGCTTTCCGCCCATAGGACAAAATCGTAAGCACAAGGTTTACTGTTGATAAGTAACACATAGCCAAATATATGCTCACGAAGCTCTGTATATATTTCAAGTAGATGCTTTTTTTGCGCTTCAGAGTGGTTATAATTCCAACGTTTCTGGTACAAATCGATATAGATGTCCACCAATTCTTGTGCACTAAATTCACTTGAAGAGCGAATTTCTCCACCCGCACGTTTGAATTTATTTATTTCGTTGCTGCGGTTTCGGCGGGTTTTGTAAGAAAAATTGTCTTTGATTAAACAGATTTTTCGTTTGTTTAATCGTGGATGATGGCTGGTATTGATAAAGTTATCTTTATGGATTGGAGATAATCGCTTTGATTTTACAGGTAGAAATAGCTTAGCATTCCTTGCTATGGGGAAAATAATTTCGTCATATGAAAATGGATATCTAGTTTGCATATTTTCAACAAATTTTTTGTTATTAAAAGAAAAATAGGCTCCTTTGACTGTAGCTTCTGTTCTTTTAATATAGAAGAACAATTTTTCATCAAGATGTCTATCCAAAAAGGATATAATGTTGGGATGTGTTGACGTACATCCACCTAAAAGAGTATAAGCTTCTTTATACTGCTCAAAATCGCATTCTTTCCATCCTGAAAAAAGTGCTTTTACTGTCCCCATAGGAAATATCTCCATAAGCATATTATGGTTTTATCTGTCAATAATTAGAATAAGTTAACGAATTGTACCATTTTACCTAAAAACAATGTAATAGGATACATGGTTACTTAATTTAAAACAATTTATATTAAAATAATAACTATTTTATAAAATAACAGGTTGACGCTTTCATAATTTTCTTCGAAGAAATGATCTTGATTCTGAGTCAATGAGTCTTTAATTGGCTGTAAAAAATATCGACTTTGATAAAATATAGTAAAAAAATGTCTAATATTAATTAGTTACATATTAATTTTCATCATAGAAACTAGAATGAAGGTTCTTTATAATTAATAAATTTTGATTTTTATCATTTATTAATGGGTTATTAATAACATATTTAAAATATACATGATTCTATGTTACCCTTTCTGAAAAGAAGCAAAGGTTACTGTGACCATCTGAGTGGTCACTTGTAACGTAATTATACAAAACCATGAAAAATTATTTTCTATAGTAAAATCTTGCAGTTATATATCTTAGTATAGCTGGAACTGAATTTTTTCTTATTCTTCTCCATAAATACATTTTTTTATCTTTAATTTCTTTTAAAAAAGCAATTCTTTCAATGGATTCCATGTTATCAGTGCTTCTTTCTATTTTTAGCAGCCAAGATTCACATTTTTTGATGTTGTCAATAGATATTTTACCTTCAGAATGATTGAGTAAATCAATATCTTTCAACGGAATGTTTATACCTAAAGATAAGAACATTTTTCTCTGAATATCATTTGCTGTTTCTTTTTGCTTTTTCTTGTATTCAATCCTAGGATTATTTGGATGTGTACGATATTTTAAAAGAGATTTATTTATATTTGCAAATTTAATTTTTTTTGAAATAACTAATCGGCTCCATAATCCGTAATCTTCCGCATATAGGTCATTTGGATCATATCCATCTGTTAACTCTAATATTTTGTCTTTCCTCATAATCACAGTAGGATGAGCGAAGGGACAATGAAAAAAACATTCAGCAACAATATCTTCATGGTTTATAGCATGTACATCACCCTTAGCCGGGTTCTCCAGATATGTTGTGAATCCTCCACAAACAGCTACATTTGGGTGATCACGCATAAAATCCATTTGAATTTCAAAGCGCTCAGGAATTGCAATGTCATCAGCATCCATTCTTGCAACTAAATTACTAGATGCCATATACAATCCTTTATTAAGAGAACGAATTAAACCAATATTTTTTTCATTGGTTATTATTCTAATTCGCATATTTTTTTTGGCATATGAAGATAGAATAGAAGAGGTCGAATCAGTTGAGCCATCATCAATTATTATAAACTCATAATCTTCAAATGTCTGTGATAATATAGAATCAATAGATTCTGCTAAATAATCTTCGCCATTATAGACTGACATTAACACAGAAAGTCTAGGGGATAAACTCATTTATCTACCTCAATAAAAATGGTCATAATATCACTATGGATTATAAATTTAAATAAAAATTATATGCCATACAAATCATATCTATTTTATCAATGAAGTTTTATATTATCAAATAACTTTATTGATAAATGTGACTTGTTTTTAAATTAATAAAACAGATCAAAAAATTAACTTCACTGTTTTATTTAAAATTAAACGTCATTTATTATTAATGATTTTTTATTCATCATTACTTTATAGTACTTTACTTTAAAGCTAAATCTAACACGATTATCTAACATAAAACTGAATGTAGATATACTATTAATTAGGTTCATTAACGAAGAAAAATAATCCCTTGATAAAGAATTGTGATATTTATATATAACTTCTATTGCATGACAGGCAGTAAGGTTTCTGAATTTCTCACCAAACACTTTATCATTAATAAATACCACTTCTGCCATGACATTTATTCTATCTTTATTGATGGATTCAGAAAGGCTTCCTTCTCTTTTAATATAATTATAATACTTCATTCTTGTATAGTATATTCTGTCGCATTTAGCTAATACTGATGAAAATGACAGGGCATCCTCATAGCATGAAACCTCTGGAAAGTTACTTCCGTCGAACAAATCTCTTCTAAAAAATTTACCACATGAATGTGCCTGAAATTTTTTATGAATAAGATATTCTTTTATTGCTGTATTCCTATCGAATAGTATTGGAGATATAAAATTTGATTTATGTATTATATCTTCAGGTTTTCTGACATCTTGTAATGGGCTGATTAACATATCAGGTTTTTTTTCAAAAAGAAAATCGATGATGTCTTTCATAGAGAAATTTGATAGGAAATCATCACCATCAACAAAAGTAATGTATTCACCTTTACTTCTCTCAACAGCATATTTCTTTACTTTTCCTAAGTTTTTAAATTCTTTTCTTATGTAGATAAAAGAATCATTCTCTGCTGAAAATTGTTTTAAAATTGAAGGGGATGAGTCAGATGAGCCATCATCTATTAGCAAAACTTCATATATGGAGGGTTCTAAATCAGTTAAAGTGTTCTTTATGCTATTTATACACTTTAAAATTAGTTTTTCCAAATTATGAACAGCTACTACAATAGACAATATTTTTGAACGATCTGAGTATGTGTCTGGTGTTTGAGTAATCATAATATTTATTTGGCATTTAGGTGTAGTATTGTTAATACGTAATTTCATAAAATGAGAGGTATTCATGAAATTACGTCTGAAATTTATTGTTTTTTTAATTTAAGATGTTATTGCAATATATCTTATTTTTTCATAACTTAAATTGATAGTATTCTGCTAATGTCATTCCCTGGGTTAGCGGTTTTATAAACTCAAATAATTCTTCTAGATCTTGATAAAGTTGTTCAATCTGTTCTTCGTTCTTAAATGTTGGGCTTCCACCCGGCATGAATTCGGATGAATGTAGCATAAATTCAATATAATCGCTGCCACTGGCTAAAGTTTGTTGAATAACTTTTTTCATCAACGCTATATTACCACCTTTTGGACGCAGCCAATTAACTGATGGAGAACGTTTTTTCCTTCTTAATTGATCATATTTTTGTTTAATACAATTCATCATTGAAGAATGTTTATACTGGATACTCATGGGTACTTGCAGTAGGGGAGAACATCCCTCTTTAGAAATGTCTTGTAAATCCATAAAATAGGCGTGCTCCGGAAAATGACTATAATCTGTTCCGCCATTTCCGTCAGGATCACCTTTGGTAAAACACCAATTCACTTTTGGGGTAACTGAACAATCTACCTGATAACCATACTCAACCAATAATTGAGCATAGTATTTATTAAACGCCCAACGGCCAGCACGATGACTCAACATCTTCGTCTGAAGTTTCTCTTCCAAAAGATGAGTCATAAAATCTATTTTTGCTCTTATTTGCTCTTTAGGATACTCGATCAGATAAGGCTTATAGTGCATATCATCATCTGTGAGTGGAATAAGAGGCGGGCTGTTCCAGGCATGTAAGTGCATACCTATTTCGCCGGTATTTCTGGAAATTACATCTTTGGCAAATTCGATGTAACTGTCATCCATTGCCATTTCGTAGTTAGTTAACCAAACAGGCTTAAAGCCAAATTGCTCACATAGTTTCTGGAACCTCGGTAAATATTGCGTATTTTCGGTAGAGATTTGAACACTATTTTGCCAAAGGTTATCGCCTTCAGTATCAATTGTGATGATGAATGCAGGTTTAGTCATAATCTACGGCCTAAATAAAATATAGAGAAACATTACTGTTTGTGGATATATAGATAAGTACATTGTCTGCATAGGTTTAAAGGGTTGCCATATGACCTATACTATCCATATTATGTTTTTGATTATTGAGCGCTTATTGATTTATCAACGATAAATATTTCCCAATAACAATATCCAAATCAAATTTCTTGTACATATCTTCCGTAATTACGGGGGGATTTTGGTAAACCAACCGCATTTTTTCTGCTAATGATTCGGCAGTTAACTCAGATTTATATTGTTCCAGCTCACCCACCATAATTTCATTCACACCTCCAGGACAGCTCGTACTGACAATGGGTGTGTGACAAATTAAAGCTTCAATCAGCACACTACTCAGTCCTTCACTATCTGAACTGAGTACAACTGCTTTGGCACCCCGTATTACCGGTAATGGATTGACTAAAAAGCCAATTAGGTGAACTTTAGATTGCAAGCCGAGTTCCACAATTTTTTGTTTGATTGCCTTTGTCGCTTGCTCATCTCCTTGACCTGCAATCAATAAATTACAGGGAAGGTCGGCCTTGGCAAACGCTTCCAATAAGCGGTCGTGACGTTTTACGTGGTGAAAACGTCCGAGATGAAGAAAATAATTTTCACCTGCATAAGGATTATTTTCTAATGAACAGGATTTAATTTCAGCAAGATTAAAGGGATTATAAATCGTGACCATTTTCTTGGGGACCAACGATAAGTTTTCTTTCAAATCTAAGCCAACAGCATCAGAGACACAGATCAAGTTACGGTTTTGATAAACACGCTGAATTTTCCATTTCTTAATCCAGCGCGACAATCCTGTTTTATTTTCCAGATACGATTTTGAAAATACGCCGTGAATACAAAACCATATATTCAACCCAACCAATATCTTAGACTGCGCGACAATACGATCTGTTTTGTGCAAGTTAGATATTACTAACACAGGTGTGCCTTTTTGAAGAAAGACTTTCTCCAGAACCTTATCCATGGATTTCGCTCTGCGAGAAATCTCAGTCTGTCTTCTAAAAGGTCCTTTATATTCATCGGCATTAATGATTAACTCAACATTATCAGGGATCGGATATTCACATTTGTCAGAGAGAGACAACAAGGTAATATTAAAACCTTTTTGTTGCAGACCACCACATAAACGAATAGTGACTTTTTCTGCTCCACCTCCCGGTAGCCCATCAATGATAAATAGAATATGTACTTTCATAGAGAAAGCACCTTGCTATACAATTCCGTAAGCTGCTGAGACAAACAAGCAGGTGTATAGTTCACTATTTTCTTTTTGGATAACATTGAGATCTTGCTGGTTAAGTGATCCGCTGGCACTAAAGAAATAGATTCTGCCAAAGCTGAAGTATCCAGGGCATCACACACAAACCCATTTTCTCCTGAAACAATGAATTCAGCTCCCCCGCAAGTGTCACTGGTTATCACAGGTAAACCACATGCCATCGCTTCCAAAATAACGTTCGGGAAAGGATCATATAGCGTTGGTAATAATAATCCATCCGCCATTTGATAAAATGGCAGTGTCTTCTTTTGTACTCCCAAAAAGCGAATGCGTTCATGACAATCAAGAGAATTAGCCAACTGCTTATATTTACTTGCTTCTTTGTCTCGACCAATCACGACTAGATACGCTTTCGTCATGCTGATAGCTTCAATAGCCGCTTTCAATCCTTTTCTTTCAAAACCTGAGCCAACATACACAAAACATTTTTCTTGGGCGGGAAGCGCATATTTCTGCCTTAATACAAGCCGCTCATCTTCTCCAGCTGGAAAAAATTGTGATTGGTCGATGGCATTATAGATAACAGAGATTTTCTCATCAGGCAGACCAAAATCTTCCATTACCTCGCGTTTTATCATCTGTGAATTGCAAATAACTTTTTTCAATTCAGGTGCCAGATACATTTCTTCTTCAGCATTCATAACATAACGGTGATAGCGACTGACAAAAAGTAATTTGCTTTTCCAGTAGGGTAAAATCCTTGCCCTTTGCTGTAACCAGCGTTGATGGACACCATCCCCTGCCCGGTAAATATCGCATCCGGCAATGCGTTCATGGCTTTGAACGATATCGAATTTCTCCTTTTGCCAAATAGCCCTGGCAGCATCAGCGAACCCTCTTTCTCTGCTAATGCGCCCCCATTTAAAAGGTGCTGCCAAATGCACGTGCCAATTAGGGTTTATATCTCCTTGCCAAGAGCGAGTAATCACGTTTAAGTCTAGTTTGTTATTATCCAATGCTTCAAGCGCCCTAGAGATAAAACGTTCAGCACCTCCATCAGGGCGATATTTTTGCCGTACAATAGCAAGGCGCACAGATTTCATGGTAAATATCTCCGGGCAGCAGCAATCACGACATCAGTCGGGATAAGATCCAAATAGCGAATATCTGTTTTGGTATCGATATCATCAGGGTCAGGTAATTTACCGTAATTCCCCGCCCAAATCACTTCTCCGTTAACATTCCATGGGCGCCAGAAAGCTAATTTAGATGGCCCAAATAACGTGATGCAAGGAGTTTTCAGTGCAGCTGCCATATGCATGGGAACAGAATCAACCCCAATAAATAGTTTGGCATGGGCAATCAACGCTCCAAGTTGAGGTAATGTAATTTGACCAGCCAAAGAGAGAATATTCTCCTTAATGCAGTTGGATAATATTCTCTCAACCATCTCTTTTTCCCGCTCTTCTGTGCCTGATGTTACGACAATTGAGTGTCCATCTGCCTGCAAGGCATTGATGGTTTCACTCATGTTTCTGTCATTCCAACACTTAAAAAACCAACGTGATGCAGGATGAATAACGATATATTTGTGATTAATTCCACCAATGCGCAAAAGATCAGACACTTTTCGCCAATCTTCTTCACTATAACTCATTGTTACATTGAAATTGATACTAGGAAGATTAAGCGGGTTCAATGCTGATAGGTTCTGCTCAACAACATGCAGGGATTCTTCACCTTCGGTAGAAACCAAATCACTAAAACAGATTTTCCATAAGAAATTTTGTCGCTTAGGAAAATCAAAAGCGACACGAGTTGAAGCACCGGAAATTTTTGATACTAAGGCGCTGTACCACTGGTCAGCGAGGTTAATGATGAGATCATACTTCCGCTTTTTCAATTGACTCAGTAAACACCAGTGATGGACGATATAAGCTTTTGTACCTTCTTTTTTCCACTGCCTGTCTACAGAAAAAATATGGGATATTGAGGCGAAATTCATCAGCATCGGCTCTGTTTCTTTGTACAGTAAGATATCGACCTCGGCGTCAGGAAAATTTTCTTTCAATGTATTTACAACTGGGGTAACAAGCAGTGTATCACCATGATGCCTTAATTTTATGATCAGAATCTTTTCAAATCGAGGGGGTATTTTGCCCATTGTATTCCCAATATTCGCGATTGAGGCAGAAATCTTATTTCATTATATTCTAAAAATAGTCGCTTTCTCCTTCTATCTTTAGATATCAGGTATATTCAACTGATAAATAAGATAATCTCTTTATCCTTTTAGGGAAAACCGCACAACATATCCGCATTTTACACACTTTCCTCAAGCCAATGTGGTACTATAGCCACAGTCTATGTCAGTGAATTTGATAGAATGTTGCTTCGCTTATATCAGGTACTTCTCTACCTTATCCAACCAATTATCTGGTTACGTCTGCTGCTGCGCAGTCGTAAATCACCTGCGTACCGCAAACGCTGGGGGGAACGTTATGGCTTCTGCGCTAAAAAAGTTACCCCTGGAGGAATTTTACTTCATTCCGTTTCTGTTGGTGAGACACTAACTGCCATCCCATTAGTACGGATCTTGCGGCATCATTACCCTTTGTTGCCCATTACCATAACTACCATGACACCGACTGGCTCTGAAAGAGTTTTGTCTGCTTTGGGGACGGATGTTAACCACGTATATCTTCCCTATGATTTACCTGGTTCAATGAACCGTTTCCTTGATCATGTGAATCCAAAGTTAGTGATCATTATGGAAACCGAGTTGTGGCCAAACCTGATCACTCAGTTGCACCAACGTGAAATTCCGTTGGTTATTGCCAACGCAAGGTTATCCGCGCGTTCTGCAGCGGGATATCAGAAAATTAACAGCTTTATTAAAACCATTTTAAATAAGATCACATTGATTGCTGCACAAAATCAGGAAGATGGCGAACGTTTTATTGAACTGGGGTTAAGACGTTCTCAGCTCTCTGTCACGGGTAGCCTTAAATTCGACATTTCTGTTACACCAGAGTTAGCGGCAAAAGCGATTACTTTACGTCGCCAATGGGCGCCTCATCGTCCTGTGTGGATTGCAACCAGTACGCATGATGGTGAAGAAAGTATTCTTCTGGAAGCACATTGCAATCTGTTGAAACAATTTCCTGATCTCTTATTAATTCTGGTTCCCCGTCATCCAGAGCGTTTTAACAAGGCAGCAGAATTAACCCAAAAAGCGGGGCTGAGCGCGATATTACGCAGTGCAGGTACGATCCCGGAGGCTGATGTACAGGTTGTTATTGGTGATACTATGGGCGAATTGATGCTCTTGTACGGTATTGCGGATATGGCTTTTGTCGGCGGTAGCCTGATCGAGCGCGGTGGACATAATCCGTTAGAAGCGGCAGCACACGCTATACCGGTTATTATGGGTTCACATACATTCAATTTTAAAGATATCTGTGCCAAGTTAGAGAAAGCGGATGGGCTGATTACCGTCACAGACAGCCAATCATTAAGCTCAGCCATCAGTAGCCTGTTGACAGACGAAGACTATCGCCGTTATTACGGTCATCATGCCGCAGAAGTCCTGCACGAAAATCAAGGTGCCCTTCAGCGCTTGCTAAAATTACTGGAGCCTTATCTTCCCCCAAGGAGCCATTAATGAGTGACAAAAAACGTCTGTCTGTTGTCATGATTGCCAAAAATGCTGCTGATGTGATTACGGATTGCCTACTTTCTGTAAGTTGGGCAGATGAGATCATCGTTTTGGATTCCGGAAGTACGGATGCAACTTGCCAAATAGCCAACGAGATGGGCGCAAAGGTCTACACAAATACTCAGTGGCCCGGCTTTGGCCGCCAGCGGCAGCTCGCGCAATCCTATGCCAGCGGTGATTATATTTTTATGATTGATGCCGATGAACGAGTGACACCAGAACTTAAGGCATCCATCGAGCAAATTCTAGCCAATCCTGATGATAGTAAAGTTTATAGCTGCGCACGCCTCAATCTGTTTATGGGACGGTTCATGCAACACAGTGGCTGGTATCCTGATAAAGTCATTCGCCTCTATTGCCGCGCACGTTACCAATACAACGATAATCAGGTTCATGAATCCCTTGATACTCAAGGTGCTTCCATCGTGACACTCAAGGGAGATTTACACCATTTGACCTGCCGCAATCTGATGGAGTTTCAACAAAAGCAATTGAATTATGCAAGAGATTGGGCAAAGCATCGGTATGAGCAAGGCAAAAAAACGCGTTACTTTTCTGTCTGGAGTCATATGCTAGGCGCATTTTTCAAGACCTGGCTATTCAGGGCGGGTTTTCTTGATGGTAAGCAAGGATTGATGTTAGCCGTTGTAAATGCTCAGTACACATTCAATAAATATGCGGCACTTTGGGAACTTTCTCAAAGAAAAGAGTAAATACGATGAAAAGAAAAGCGATTTACCCCGGCACTTTTGACCCTGTTACTAACGGCCATCTTGATATTGTTACCCGTGCCGCAAATATGTTTGACCATGTTCTGCTGGCTATCGCCAACAGTGACAGAAAAAATCCCATGTTCAATTTGGAAGAACGTGTCACGTTGGCGAAAGAGGTGACAGCCCACCTGGAAAATGTTGAGGTGGTCGGGTTTAGTGAACTGATGGTTAATTTTGCTAAAAAACAGCAAGCTACCATCTTAATTCGCGGTGTGCGTTCTGTTGCCGATTTTGAATATGAATGTCAACTTGCCAATATGAACCGGCATTTTATGCAGGAGCTGGAGAGCGTTTTCTTATTACCTTCGCAAAATTTGTCCTTTGTTTCGTCATCCTTAATCAAAGATGTTGCAAGACATGATGGGGATATTTCGTCTTTTCTGCCGGAACCCGTTGCGCGGGCAATGTTACAAAAATTAGGGAAGTAACTTGTTTTCAGGGGCAATAACCTGCCCCTGAAATAATAGGTTTAATGCTGGCACTGGCGGCAGAAAAACGTACTGCGTTGCCCCAATTTTATACATTCTATTTTTTCACCGTTTGTATCACCACATCGTGGACAAAGTTCACCTTTCTTACCGTAAACAAATAACTCTTGGGCAAAGTATCCCGGTTTGCCATCAGATTGCAGAAAATCTTTCAGCGTTGTCCCGCCTTGTTCAATTGAGCGATGCAGAATTTGTTTAATGATGTCAGCCAATAAATAGGCTTCTTGCTGTGTCAGTGAGTTCACGGGGCGTTCCGGCAAGATATGTGCAACAAATAAAGCTTCGTTGGCATAGATATTGCCAACACCAACAACAACCTTATTATCCATCAACCAAGGTTTAATCACGGTCTTCTTGTTGCGGGAAAGGGAATAAAGATACTCACCATTAAACAGGTCAGAAAGAGGTTCTGGGCCTAAATGAGACAATACGCTACATTTATCAAGGCCATCACTCCACAACCATGCACCAAGACGTCGGGGATCGGTATATCTGAGAATTTTTCCATCAGCCATTATCAAATCGACATGGTCATGTTTTTCTGGCGGGAGTTCATCCAATAGGATACGCAAACTACCTGACATGCCCAGATGAATAATAATCCAGCCTTCAGGCAGTTCAAGCAGCAAGTATTTTGCCCGGCGCTGGACACTCAGGACAGGCCTGTCAGAGAGTTTCATGATTTGTTCGGAAACAGGCCAGCGCAAACGTGAATTTCTGACTTCGGCATATTGGATGATATTGCCAACCAAATGAGGCTCAATTCCCCTGCGGCTGGTTTCCACTTCTGGTAGTTCCGGCATACCGACTCCTTGAATAAATTATCTACAACATGACTTCTCAGCAGATAACGATACCGTTTTCATGTATTATTTGCAGCCAAATTTGGTTGGAATGACTGGCTTAATATTCATTGAGATAATTTTTCTGCTATCACGTTCGTAATCAATTTTGCACGCTGATCCCAGTTAAAACGTGCCGCAACTAATTGCCGTGAATAATCCACTTTTTTCATCACTTCGGCTGGATGATTTATCAGCCATTGGATCTGTTCGGCAAAACTTTCGGCATTTTCACTATTGGCAAAATTGACCGCATTCTCATCAACAGCATCGCGGATGGAAGGGAAATCCGAAATAACTACCGGTTTACCCATAGCCATATATTCAAAAAGTTTGAGGGGGGAGGTATAACGACTGCCAATGCTGGTTTTTGTCAGCGGCAAAACACAAATATCATGATCAGCGATAACCTGAAAGCGATTTTTAGGTTGAACAAAACCCAGAAAATTAACTTTATCATCTACACCAATCTGTTCGGCTGTTTGCCGTAATCGTGTGATCTGTTCAGGTGTACCGCCCGCAATATTCAACACAGCGTTATCAAGGAAAGACATAGCCTTCATAACAGTCGGTACACCTTTCCAACGATGCAGGCTTCCTAAATAAAGCACTTGGGTTGGCGGTCGGTTCTTATACTCTTTGCCGGAAGGCGTTAAGCTTGTGGAGTTAACTGCCAACATATCAACGCCATCAGGAGCAATGACAATCGGTGTTTTAACGCCATACTCTTTATAAATATCTTCACGCAACAGCGAGGTCAGAACAAAAACGACCTGTGAACACTCATAAACTTGTTGTTCAATTTCCTTCAATTTCTGATACTTGCGCTGATTTTTATGCTTGACCAAATCATGGGATTCTTTAAATGATTGAGAAAACACTTCATGGCTTTCAAAGAAATGAGGAATTTCAGGGTGTTTACACAATAGATAGTTCGCCATTTTTATATTGCGAGTAAAAATAGCATCAACCTGATGTTCTTTAAGCCAACGAGAGACCTGAAAATAAAACAATTTTTGAGTATTGAGTGGAAAATACCATTTTCTGCGGATATTGTGTAAAGCAATTAACTCTACAGAAGGCGGAAGTGCTCTGCCAATAATTTCTTGAACTTGGCTTTGGCCTTTTGGGGTAATCAGGCAAACGTAATGTCCCTGGCGAGCAAAAGCATCAACATTTTGCAGAATCTGCAATGAAGCAACCCGATAATCAGGCACAGGGTAAGGATCGATATAGGCGATTTTCATTATTTTTTTATGGCATTTAATAAGCGATTCGCAGAGTGTTCCCAAGTATACATAGCCTCAATCCTCTGACGGGCGTATCTACCCATACTTTTCCCTCTATCTTCTAAAGATAAAAGGTGATTGACCGCATCAGCAATCGCTTTAGCATCACCGGGAGTTACTAAAATACCTGCTTGATTCTCGTTTCCAACTACCTCTGGTATACCGCCTATATAACTGGCAATCACGGGGCATCCACATGCCATCGCTTCAGCAATAGTAATACCAAATGCTTCATCACCAATGCTAGGGAAAATGCCGGCATCACCCGCAGAGTAAAATTCAGGTAATTGATCATGACTGACAGCAGGTTGAAAAATAACTGATTTTTCCAATTGTAATGCTGAAACCCGCTTTTCCAGCTGTTTTAGCTCTTCACCTGCCCCAATAATCAGTAACTTTACATCCTTATCCTTGAGTAAAGTCATCGCATCAATAGCGACTTTCATGCCTTTCCAGCCTACTAATCTGCCGGCAAACGTTAACAAAAAGGTGCCTTCATTGATGCCTAATTGAGTGCGGATGCCAGAATCAGTAGGCTTGAATTTATCGGTATCCACGCCATTATAGATAACGTTCGGAAATTGCTTAAAGTGATGCTGGATCTGCCAGGCATTGAAATGGCTGCATGCAACCCAAGTGGATATTTTTCTACCTAATATACGGTCACCTTTAAAAAAGCTGGTTCCACCGCTCATATAGCAAAACTTGGTATGGGACGTTTCAGATATCATTCTGGGCCAGAAAAAATCAAAGGGCTTGGTTAAGATCACCCAATCAAAATTTTCAGCCATCACCGCTTCACGTGCATGTCGGGCAAAAGAGTAGCGTTCAACAATACGTTGAAAACGGCGCCCAATATTGGGAACTCGTTCTCTGAGAATAAACGGAAATGTATGAATATGAATATTTCGTCCATCTAATTCAGGCCGAATATCACCTGTTCCCCCGAAAATATGGATTTCATGCCCCGCATCAGTTAATGCCTTGGCCAACTCCCAAACTGCGGTTTGAATGCCGCCATAAGACACAGTAACGGTAACATCGATAAATCCTATTTTCATTTTATTCATTATCCTTGCGTTCATTTTCCAGTAAGTTCTGTACAGAATACCAGACCTTATCCACCGATATTACTGACATCGTATCTTGGCGAGTGGCTTGCCTATAGTCTACCGGATGTTCAATTACCGCCAGTTTTGGATGTTGCTGAGGAGCGAGAAAACGGCCCGGATGAAAACTGTGATATAGTGCAACCATAGGGATCCCCAGAGCACCTGCCAGATGGGTTGTTCCCGTATCCACACCAACGTATAAATTAAGCTGGCTCATGATTGCTGCGTTTTGTCGCATTGTTGTTTTACCCGCCAGTGATGTACACCTGTTTGCCCCCAGTTTTTCAGCCAGCATTTGTGCGCTTGCTTCACCATCTTTACTGCCCAATAAAAAAATATGTACATGCGGATAATCACGATAAATCCGTTGGGCTAATTCGTGAAAATGTTCTACAGGCCAGTCACGGTAAGCTTTGGCGGGAAAACTTTGTAACTGAAAACCAATTTTTAATTGTTGCTCTAATTCCTTCTGCCGCAGAAAATCTCTGGCATATTCTTCTTCACATTGGCTTACGCAATATTGTAACCGCCAATCACTTACTTCAAGACCAAGTGCATTAATCAACAGAGCCCTTTCCTGCTGGGCAGGCATGAATTCCCGTGGCTTTTCTACAGTATATTCGTTTAATTTTTTCTCAGAGATATCTGAGAAATAAACGGTTAAATTTGATTTGCGTTTAGCATATCGTAACAGAGATTTATCGTGTCCATATACTAATGCTAAGTCATAATATCGACGGGAAAACCACCCATACCATTTGGCTTTTCCTTTTGAGAAAGTCGATAAATTATTAATTAAATTAATGCAATCAAGGATTTCTTTTGTGTTTTTATGTGCAAAGACATCAATGTTTGCCTCTGGCCATTTTGTTTTCAATGCGCGAATGACTGGCGTAACCAGCAGAGTATCGCCAAAACGAGCTATATTTATGATTAAAATATTTTTAGGTTGAATCATAATAATGAATGTTGAATCATCAATTCTATAACAGGCCTTGAAACATGATCACTATACTATATAGTAAAGCTATTAAATGTTCGATTAATCGATAGATAGTTCTTATACCTAATATAAACAAAATGATTATATTTCAATTGAATGGTTAATGATTGATGCCATTCACTTCAGTAATGATTTATACCATATAGGAAAAGTATTATCGCTTGCTGTTTATACTGCGATAAAAAATAGATTCCATCTTTTCTAGCATATTATCCATCCCAAATAAGTGAGTAGCCCGCTGTAATGAAGCGTTTCCCATCCGTAAACGTAACTCAGCATCGTTCATCAGAAAATCTAATTTTTCTATTAACTGTTCTACGTTTCTGGGTTCAATAATATACCCAGTATCCCCATCAATAACAGCTTCAGTAATCGCGCCCACTGATGTGGATACCACAGGTAAACCACATGCCATCGCCTGCATGATACCTTGAGGCACACCTTCATTGCCAAACGAAGGGAGAGCAAAGATATCCATCGCATTTAAGCAATCGGGAATATCCTGACGGTTACCAAGAAAAGTTACACTTTCTGTTAATCCTTCCTGCTGAACATGTGGCTCTAGATTCTTTCTCTGGGGACCATCTCCCACAAATAATAATTGCCACTCGGGATAGCGCTGGTGAAGAATTTTCCAGCTATCAAGCAAGTAACGATGTCCTTTCCAGGTCCTCATTGTGGCAACAATACCAAGTGTTAGCTTGTTTGGAATACCAATGCGTTGACGGCTCTGTTGCTTGTTTTCTGGATAAAAGCGTGTCAAATCGATCCCTGTTGGCACAGAGGTCATGTGGGAAAGTGGATATGTATTGTGTGTATGCAGATATTGGCGCAGTTTTTCCCCGGTTGTCACTATATGCTGGCAGGCGTTTAGATACAGCCAACGGGTTGCAATGGATTTTGAAACGTGAGTAGAAACATGACGGGTACGAACTACCGGTAGCATACCTTTTAGTGTTGCACATGCCGCAGCTACCAACCAAGAATCCGTGGAACTATGAGTATTGATGATATCAAATTGACGGCCTTCGGCTTTTAGCCAACGGCGAATTGCCCGTAGGCAAGAAAGCCGTTTTTTTTCAATCGGGAGAGCAACGACAGGCACGCCATAATGGTGGGCTTCGCGGTAAAGTGTTGAGGTTGGACAGCAAACAATAACCACATTGTGACCACGTTGCATCATGCCCTGAGATTCAGTCAGGATACGGATCTCCTGTCCGCCCCAGCCACACGATGATTCTGTGTGTAAGATATTCAAAGTCTTTTTAGCCATTTTAGAGTCACGCCTGACGGTCAATAAAAACGCGTTAGTATAACTGAACAGAGTATGACGTTCATGCATAACCTAATGTAAATCAGGCAAAGCAACAGGCATAAAAAAACCCAGCATAAAGCTGGGTTTTTTCTAATCCACTAAAATTATTTAATTTTAGCTTCTTTGTACATTACATGCTGGCGAACAACTGGATCATATTTTCTCAGTTCCAGTTTTTCAGGCATGGTGCGCTTGTTCTTCGTAGTGGTATAGAAATGACCTGTACCAGCAGAAGAAACTAGCTTGATTTTATCGCGAATACCTTTAGCCATTTTTCAGCTCCTTAGTACTTCTCACCACGGGCACACAGTTCAGCAAGAACTGTATCGATACCCTTTTTGTCAATCACACGTATACCTTTAGCAGATACACGCAGAGTTACAAAACGCTTCTCAGACTCAACCCAGAAACGATGAGAGTGCAGGTTAGGCAGAAAACGACGCTTAGTCGCATTTAATGCGTGGGAGCGGTTGTTACCACTCACCGGGCGCTTGCCAGTAACTTGGCAGACTCGGGACATGTCTATTCTCCAAAAATCAAATCAGCTCGAGCTTTGTATTGGGTGTGGCCGCCTCGTCAGGCTTAGGAGCCCATCTCAGCAAATTTTATTTACAAATTTTATTTACTGAAAAGAATCACATATTCCCAGTAAAAAACTTACTGAGATAGGCTCTTCTCGCCAAGCCCAAGATCCTCAAAGGTGGCGTAGTATACGCCCTCATTCGCTGATGCTCAAGTCCCGAACAGCTAAGATCTGACCAGATTGTGAAAAAACCGTATTAAATCCAGCCTCTTTCCATAAATGAAACACAATATTGCTTGCCAATAACAATATGATCCAAAACTTTAACGCCAATCAAGTCACAGGCTTCAATAATTTTTTCTGTTACCAATTTGTCTGCCAGACTGGGTTCTGGATTACCGGAAGGGTGATTGTGAGCAAGAATAATTGATGCTGCATTGACTTTAACTGCTTGTTTCACAATTTCACGTGGATGCACTTCAACTTTGTTTATCGTTCCTTTAAACATTTCATCATGGCAGATGACTTTATTTTGGTTAGTCAAAAATAGTACCACAAAGACTTCCCTGTCTTGCCAAGATAACAAATCCTGCAAATAACTCTGAGTCATCGTAGGGCTGCTCATAATATCTTCATGGATAAACTGGCTGGAGAAAAAACGTCTTGCCAGTTCGGATACCGCCTGTAATTGGACATATTTACATAGCCCCATGCCCTTATGTGAACAAAAATCGGCATAATCAGCAGACAACAGATGATAAAGTGAGCCAAATGATTTCAGCAGATATTCCGCCATTTGTACTACAGGAACACCTCTGGTACCTGTACGCAAAAAGATTGCCAACAGTTCGGCATCCGTTAGGGAAACTGCGCCATAAGCCAGCAATTTTTCCCGGGGAGCAAGGTTTGAATGCAACTCATCGTTTTTTTCCATTACCGTGATATCCATAACACTTCTCCCCTCAATATCCTTCGCTTTTTAACTATCATCTATGGGGAATCATTCCTGACTCTCATCCATAACAATAGAATCCATCACCCTGATATTCGCTTACAATATTCCATGATGAAAAAAACATCGCCAGCTTCATTTGCATAGTCTGCGCAACGCTTCGCAAATTTGCCATTTTGGGATAACGATATTCACTGAATTTCAAGTTACGGCAGGTGATAACAGAATTCCCACTACTATATGGATGGCTGAGGAGCTGGGAGGAAGAGCGGCAAGGGTTCTGAACTCAATATTTTCTTATGGTAGAATCTTAGAGAATTGTAACTTACATCTGGGCAATCAAAATGACAGGATTTTCCGGCCAACAACTTTCTAGTAATCAGCTTTCTGGTAAACAAATCGTACTCGGAATCAGCGGAGGGATTGCGGCTTACAAAACAGCTGAGCTGGTACGTCGTTTACGTGATTGCGGTGCTCAGGTTCGCGTCGTTATGACTCTCGCAGCAAAAGCTTTTATTACCCCACTTACCTTACAGGCTGTATCGGGCTACCCTGTTTCCGATGATCTTCTGGATCCCGCTGCCGAAGCAGCTATGGGGCACATTGAACTGGCAAAATGGGCAGATTTAATTATTCTCGCCCCCGCTACAGCAGACCTGCTGGCACGTTTAGCGGCGGGTATGGCGAATGATTTAGTGACTACGATTTGCTTGGCTTCCGCAGCCCCTATTGCTGTTGCCCCTGCAATGAATCAACAGATGTATCGTGCTCAGGCCACCCAGCATAACCTGAAAGTGCTTGAAGAGCGCAACGTGCTGATTTGGGGCCCGGATGAGGGGAGTCAGGCATGTGGTGATGTTGGGCCAGGCAGAATGTTGGAGCCTATGGCGATTGTCGAATTGGTAATGCAACATTTAAACACCAAGCAAGATTTTGTTGGTCTGAGTATGACAATTACCGCAGGCCCAACCCGTGAAGCCTTAGACCCTGTCCGTTTCATCAGCAACCATAGCTCCGGTAAAATGGGCTTCTCTATCGCACGAGCAGCCGCAGAGCGTGGGGCTGAGGTGACATTGATTACAGGTCCCGTTAATTTACCAACACCACAAGGCGTTAAGCGTATTGACGTAACGAGTGCGCTGGAGATGCATGAACAGGTTCAGGCAATGGCAGACTCACAGAATATTTTTATCGGCTGTGCTGCCATATCAGATTATCGTTCTAAACAAATTGCGGCTGAAAAAATTAAAAAGCAGGGTGATGAAATCACCTTTACCCTGATAAAAAATCCTGACATTGTAGCGAGCGTTGCAGCACTGGAAGAAAATCGGCCATTCGTCGTTGGATTTGCAGCCGAAACCCAGAATGTGGAAGAATACGCTCGCGGAAAACTCAAGCAGAAGCATTTAGACTTGATTTGCGCGAACGATGTATCCTTGTCAGGCCACGGTTTTAACAGTGATACCAACGCATTACATCTATTCTGGCATGATGGTAGTGTTAATTTACCTCACAGTGGTAAATTACAACTCAGCCACCACTTATTAGACGAGATACTCAAACGCTATGATGAAAAAAATCGACGTTAAAATCCTTGATCCCCGCATTGGGCAAGAATTTCCTTTACCGACTTATGCTACACTTGGTTCTGCAGGTTTAGATTTACGTGCTTGTCTGGATAATACTGTGGAACTGGCTCCTGGCCAGACTGAGCTTCTGCCGACCGGAATTGCTATCCATATCGCAAATGAGCAACTGGCAGCCGTTATTCTTCCTCGCTCTGGTTTGGGTCACAAACATGGTATAGTTTTGGGTAATTTGGTGGGGCTTATTGATTCTGATTATCAGGGGCAATTGATGGTTTCAGTCTGGAACCGTGGTAATAAAACATTCACCATCGAGCCAGGTGAGCGTATCGCCCAAATGGTTTTTGTGCCGATTGTACAGGCTGAATTTAATTTGGTTAAAGACTTCGAAACCAGCAAACGTGGTAGTGGTGGTTTTGGTCACTCCGGTCGTCAATAACTTTCCATAAAGCCTGATACCATCAACCGATTTTTATATCTTTTGCCTACAATGTTATTGCTGAGAAAAACTATTTTCGGCAAAAACATTGTGGGCAAAAATAGCAGGATTTGTTTTGCTGTTTTAGCAGGGGTCTTATCAGACATGGCAGAAAAAGAACGTATAAAAAAGAAAAATAGACGTGAGGAAATCTTGCAGGCACTGGCACATATGCTTGAATCCAGTGATGGCAGTCAGCGAATTACCACTGCAAAACTCGCTGCAAACGTTGGTGTTTCTGAGGCTGCACTTTACCGTCATTTTCCAAGCAAAACCCGGATGTTTGATAGTCTGATCGAGTTTATTGAAGACGCCTTAATTTCACGTATCAACCTGATCTTGCAAGATGAAAAAGATACCATTGTTCGCATTAGGTTAATATTTGTCCTGATTTTGGGGTTTGCGGAGAAAAACCCTGGATTAACCCGCATCATGACCGGCCATGCCCTGATGTTTGAACAAGACAGATTACAAAATCGTATCAACCAGTTATTTGAGCGGATTGAAGTACAACTTCGCCAAATTTTGAAAGAAAAAAAATACGTGATGGGCAGGGATTCAATTATGACGAAACCGTACTTGCATCACAGTTACTGGCATTTTGTGAAGGGATGCTTTCCCGCTTTGTTCGCTCAGAATTTCGCTATCGCCCAACAAAAGAGTTTGAAGTACGTTGGCCATTGATTTTGACCCAACTACAATAATTTATTCCAGAACTGTAATCATTGTCACTCATGTGGTGAATGATAATGTGCGTTTTTTTATTAAGCTGTGTTAACATACACCGACTCGTTGAGTTCACTACAAAGTAGCTCAATAATGGCATCGTTATTGCAATTCCTACCATATTAATATGTTGGATGTTGTTGATTGTTGCCATTTCTACTACTCACCCCGCCCACTCCTTGGGCGAGGGATTTTTTTCATTCAGCCTTAGCATTCAGCTTTTGATGGTTATTAGATGCCGTATTCTTTACGATAGGCTTCCACCGCTTCCAGATGGGATTGCATCTCTGGATTTTCGCGTAAATAAACCACTAAATCGTTCAGTGTAATGATGGAGTAGACTTGGCACTGGTAGTCACGTTCAACTTCCTGAATGGCTGAAAGAGTCTCCCGTCCGCGCTCCTGACGATCCAGACACAAAATGACACCGGACAGGGTTGCACCGTGCTGCTTAATAATTTCCATTGACTCACGAATCGCTGTACCTGCCGTAATGACATCATCCACAACCACAACATTACCTAGCAGTGGGCTACCAACCAGTGATCCGCCTTCACCGTGATCTTTGGCTTCCTTACGGTTAAAACAATAAGGCATATCGATATCATAATGTTCTGCCATTGCCACTGCGGTGGTAGTTGCAATCGGGATACCTTTATAAGCTGGCCCAAACAACAAATCACACTTAATTTTGCTGTCCAGCAGTGCAGCCGCGTAGAAACGACCAATCAATGCCAAGTCACGTCCGGTATTAAACAGACCCGCATTGAAAAAATAGGGGCTTTTGCGACCAGATTTCAGCGTAAATTCGCCAAATTTAAGCACCTGTTTTTTCAGTGCCAGCTCAATAAATTCGCGCTGATAGGCTTTCACTGGAGTTTCTCCTTTTCAATCTTTTTACTATATTGCAGACATAAAAAAGGCGACTATTCAGCCGCCTCATAATTCATTATTTTGATGGAGCTTGTTTTAACGCATCTCGCTGCGCTTCGAAAATAGTTTCCAGCCCCCCTTTTGCCAGAGAGAGCAGGGAAAGTAATTCGTCATGACTGAATGGCTCACCTTCTGCGGTGCCCTGCACTTCAATCATTCTGCCGTCGTCTATCATTACGATATTCATGTCAGTTTCAGCCGCAGAGTCTTCGACATATTCCAGATCGCAAAGCCCTTCACCATCGACAATGCCGACAGACACTGCCGCGACCATCGATTTCAGCGGGCTCACTTTCAGTTTACCATCAGAAACCAGCTTATTCAGAGCATCAACCAGTGCGACGCAAGCACCAGAAATAGCAGCGGTACGGGTACCACCATCAGCCTGAATCACATCACAATCCAGAGTAATGGTAAATTCACCCAGTTTTTTCAAATCCACGGCAGCACGCAGTGAACGTGCAATCAAGCGTTGAATTTCCATTGTACGCCCGGTTTGCTTGCCTTTAGCCGCTTCGCGCGCATTACGACTATTAGTTGCCCGTGGTAACATGCCATATTCAGCAGTGATCCAGCCCTGTCCCTGACCTTTCAGGAAACGTGGAACTCCTTCTTCAACGGAGGCATTACATAACACTTTAGTATCCCCAAATTCCACCAAAACCGAACCTTCTGCATGTTTGGTGTAATGACGGGTCATTTTAATAGGACGCACCTGTCCTGCTGTTCTTCCCGCTGGGCGCTTCCCTACTAAGTTCATCGTGTGATCTCCGCTGTTAAAACATTATTGGAGGCGCATTATACGGCCTAAGACTGTGAATGCCTATCCTGCATCTACATGGGGCGTTATAATCTGTCCATCATTTTATAAATTGGGAACGAATTATGATCCGTAGTATGACTGCTTTTGCACGACGAGATATCAAGGGAGATTGGGGAAATGCAGCGTGGGAACTGCGTTCTGTCAATCAGCGTTACCTGGAAACCTATATTCGCCTGCCAGAGCAATTCAGAAGTCTTGAGCCTGTCATCCGTGAGCGCATTCGTTCCCGCCTGACTCGCGGAAAAGTGGAGTGTAACCTGCGTTTTGAGCTGGATACCCGCGCTCAAAGTTCCTTGATGCTGAATGAAAAGTTGGCAAAACAATTGGTTGAAGCAGCAAACTGGGTGAAACAGCAAAGTGGTGAAGGTGAGACTAATCCAGTAGATATCCTGCGTTGGCCGGGTGTGATGTCTGCCGAAGAGCAAGATTTAGATGCTATCAGTACACAACTGCTGGCTGAATTGGATTTGGCATTGGATGCTTTTATCCAAAGCCGTGAAACCGAAGGGCAAGCGCTGAAATCACTTATCGAACAGCGTTTGGATGCGGTAACCGTGGAAGTGGTCAAAGTCCGTGAACAAATGCCGACAATCCTGCAATGGCAGCGTGAACGCTTGCAGACCAAGCTGGAAGAAGCACAGATTCAGCTAGAGAATAACCGTCTTGAGCAAGAACTGGTTTTACTGGCACAACGCATTGATGTGGCGGAAGAACTGGATCGTCTGGATGCTCATGTTAAAGAGACTCGTAACATCCTGAAGAAAAAAGAAGCCGTTGGTCGCAGACTGGATTTTATGATGCAGGAATTTAACCGTGAATCGAATACCTTGGCGTCAAAATCAATTAATTCCGATGTAACGAATTCTGCAATTGAATTGAAGGTGCTTATTGAACAGATGCGTGAGCAGATCCAGAATATTGAGTAAGGTTTCTTAGCATTTCAGAGAATGTCATAAAGCCAGATATAGATTGTTATATCTGGCTTTTTTACTATCAGAGCATTGCAGAACCAATCACAGTAGCGCATGATTATCGTGTACCACTAGGGTGTACCACCTGCGATAACAAAACACATTTAGTGGTACACAGCTATTTTTTACACTGGAGATTGCACAATGCCTAAACTCACTGATAAAGAGATCAGAGCGTGGATAAAGTCAGGCGAAAGGTTCGAAGGGAAAGCGGACGGCAACGGACTATATCTATGCTATCGAAAAACCTTTAAACACCCTATATGGCGCTTTAGGTATAAGTTCGTAGGTACTCCCAGAGTGATAACTTTAGGCTCATACATTGATTTATCACTATCAAAAGCAAGAGAACTCACCAGAGAGCTATCAGCCCGTGTTGCTTTAGGTTATGACGTTGCTGGAGAAAAACAGGAACGCAAAGCCGAAGCACTGGCAAAAATTGAAGCCGACAAGAACGCAGTAAAAGTCTCAGATCTGGCGGCTGAATACTTTGAGCGTCAAATACTCCCTCGCTGGAAACACCCCGATATACTCCGCAGACGAATAGACAAAGATATTAATCCTCGCATCGGTCATATGTATTTGGAGGATGTTAAACCTCGTCATATTGATGAAATGCTAAAGAGTATTGTTGATAGAGGCGCACCAACCATAGCAACAGACGTTTTACGCTGGGTGAGGCGCATGTTTGATTACGCTATCAGACGTCAATTCATTGATGTAAACCCCTGTTCAGCATTTGAAGTAGCCGATGCCGGAGGAAAAGAAATTTCCCGTGACAGGTGGTTGACCCGTGATGAACTTATTACATTCTTTCAGGCATTGAGGGTTGCCGGAATCAGCAGGCAAAATGAAATCAGCTTTAAGATACTACTCGCCTTATGCTTACGTAAGATGGAGCTATGCGCCGCACGTTGGGAAGAATTCAACTTTAAAAAAGCTGTCTGGCACTTTCCGGCAGAACGCAGCAAGAACGGTGATGCAATAGATATTCCCCTATGCCCACAGGTTATAGATTGGTTCATGGAATTAAAACCAATGGCTTGCGGCAGCCAATACGTCCTACCTGCCAGAAAAATGCAAAGCCGTATGATCCCACACATCCAAGAATCAACACTACCCGTTGCCTTAGCTAAAGTTCGATACGTATTACCATCTAATATACCTAATTTCACAATCCACGACTTTAGACGAACTGCCAGAACTCACTTAGCCGCGTTAGGTGTTGATCCGTTTGTAGCTGAACGCTGCTTAAATCATCGTATAAAAGGCGTAGAGGGTATCTATAACAAGCATGATTACTTTGACGAACGCAAAGCCGCGTTAGCTCAATGGTGTGATTTGTTGGCAACGCTGGAAAAAGGCGAGGACTACAACATTACTCCAATAAAACAAATTAAACGGAAATTTTTATGAATAAGAAGCCACCTGAGATTGATGTATTTAAGTTATTTTCATCCCAAGGACGTGCAACCCCTAATGCTGTAGCCCTTGCAGTTCTTGGTATATAGCAGAATCAATATAATCAGACATAAGTCACATGCTCTGTAAACAGCTCATCAATAGAGCATCTTTCTCGTCTTCTTGTTGTTTTTGTTTCAGCCCATTTGTTTTCGATAGGATTTAAATCTGGGCTGTAAGGCGGAAGCCATTCTAACTGGCATCCGTGATCGGTTATCGCTTTTCGCGTGTCACCGCGTTTATGGAAAGGGGCATTATCCATCACAATCACTGTCCCCTTAGGGAGCTTCGGCAACAAATCTTGTGTCAGCCAGGCATGAAACACATTCGCATTAATGGTTCCGGCAAACAAACTTAAGGTCACAAAGGTATTTTTAATGATAGCACCAATGGCATTAATGCGGCCTTTGTGCTGCCAGTCATGTAAACCAAAACAGCGGGACCCTTTTAACGAATAGCCATGCGTACGTGGCATGGACTGCTCAAAGCCGCTTTCATCCAGATAAACAATCTGTTTGCCCGCCTGCTCATGATGGCGGATACGCTCGCCAAATACCTGACGAGCGTGTTCGTCAGCGG
>NZ_FPBJ01000045.1 GCF_900116635.1 Xenorhabdus koppenhoeferi
CCGCTGACGAACACGCTCGTCAGGTATTTGGCGAGCGTATCCGCCATCATGAGCAGGCGGGCAAACAGATTGTTTATCTGGATGAAAGCGGCTTTGAGCAGTCCATGCCACGTACGCATGGCTATTCGTTAAAAGGGTCCCGCTGTTTTGGTTTACATGACTGGCAGCACAAAGGCCGCATTAATGCCATTGGTGCTATCATTAAAAATACCTTTGTGACCTTAAGTTTGTTTGCCGGAACCATTAATGCGAATGTGTTTCATGCCTGGCTGACACAAGATTTGTTGCCGAAGCTCCCTAAGGGGACAGTGATTGTGATGGATAATGCCCCTTTCCATAAACGCGGTGACACGCGAAAAGCGATAACCGATCACGGATGCCAGTTAGAATGGCTTCCGCCTTACAGCCCAGATTTAAATCCTATCGAAAACAAATGGGCTGAAACAAAAACAACAAGAAGACGAGAAAGATGCTCTATTGATGAGCTGTTTACAGAGCATGTGACTTATGTCTGATTATATTGATTCTGCTATATGTCGCGCTACCTAAACTTGTGTAGAATATCCCTTTTACGATGAAACAGGCTCAGGACAAGAACAGTACAATGGCAACACGGGAAGAAAAAAAACAAGCGGCGCGGGAAGCCAGAACACTGCTGGAAGGTTTCTGGCCAACCCTGTTCTGTTATCGCGTACCGCGTCCCCTGAAAGTGGGCGTGTTGGACGATCTGATTTCGGATGCAAAAGCCCGCGGATTGCCTTTTGACAAAGAGATTCTGAGAGAGGCGCTCGTGAATTACACCGTCCGCTATCGGTATCAGAAAACACTGGCGAAAGGCGGGAAGCGCTATGGTCTTGACGGAAAAGCTGATGGGGTAGTAACCGATGAACAGCAGGCGTACGCGAAGGGTCTGATAATCCAGCGTGATGCCAAGGCGGCGTTGGCGAAAAATCTCAACAAGTGACGAACGCTCAATGGTGGGCCAGATGTGTTTTGTAGCACCGCCGATATGCCGGCAATCCAACAAAACGTTTTTTGGATCGGGTAATTAAAGATCTCTGTCCTGCCTCTCCTGTTTCTGTTTCCGGCGCAGTCTTTCTGCTGTGGCGGCTGCATTCCGGCGTCGCCGTTCAGCCTCTTCGGCTTTGGTGCGGTTATGTTCGACTTCCTGTACGGCCGCGGCTCGCTGCCGTTCGGTTTCGGCAACGATATTCCTGACTTTGGCTGCGACCTCTTGTTGAAGCTGCCGGGCACGGTCTAAAGCATTGCTGGCTTCTCTTTCCCGGCGTTCTGCCGCCTGGCGTTGTGTCTGTAACCGTTGGTGCGCGACTTTCTCGGCGTTTTCAGCACGGCGTTCTGCGGCTTCGGCCTGTTGCCGGTAGTCCCTGAGCTGGTTTTCGTGATCGGCATCCTGCGCTGTACTGAAAGCAGGCGCACAAATCATGAAGGTGAGAATGCCGCCCAGCACTGCGCCGGCCAGCGCAACAGGCCAGAAGTGAATAACGACGGAAAATCCCTGTGCAATCACCCTGATCCTGTCATTTTCGGTCAGTATGCCGACGATAACGGGTCCAGTGGAAGAACCCTCGAAAATGACGAGTACAGGATCACTTATCTGCTATCGTGCCAAAAATGTTGTTTCACGTGCGCTTCCAGCATCAACGACATAGCGTTAACATCAAGTTCCCCGTTACTTTTCTTGAAATTGTAGCGACCAGTAAACAACATGTGGCTCCAGGCTATTGGTGATATCCGGGTAAATTCATCAATAATCTCCTGAGATACACCGCTGGCTACCATTCTTTCATAGACCGAATTCAGGATCATACTGTTGTAAGCAATGATGCAATTAGCAATTAACCTTGCTGCATGGGCACTTATGCGGTTTTCAACGATCCTTTTACCCTGGAATACACCGTGGTACGTTTTCCTTATATTACTCTGAAGTTGGTGGTAAGCCTCGGTACGGTTTCTGGCGCTTCGTATGGCTTTCCTGAGTTGCATATCGTCGATCAGGTTCAGGACATGGATGCTTTTAAATATTGCATTGTATTCAAATAATGCGGCTTTTAACCTTGCATAGCGAGCATGGGAGTTAAGTTTGCGAATGATATTGCTTTGCGTGTTTTCCTGCATGATGAGTGAAAGTAGCACCCGTATCACGCCACGACGTTGAGAACGTATACGTTCAACATTGATAACACTTTTGGGGTTTATTAAGCCCGTGTAATTATCCAGTGGTTGGGCAGCATGTAAACCGTCTGCCGCACTCCTTACATTTTTGATGCTGGGGACATAATCAACATCTATCGAATCAAGCGTGACAAAATTCAGCTGATTCAGTGAGTGGTTGTCGCCTGTGATCATATGAATGTCAATATCGGTTTTATTGTTGTAAACCATGTCGTAAAGAGAGTGTCCTTCATACTTATTCAGGCCAATATTCTTGGCATTCACTGCGACATAATTGGCAATCAAAGTATACAGGGATATGCCACGCCCCTTACCCAGATATTTTCTGGAGTAGCGAGACTGGATAGTGCTGTCCGTTGTCGAAAATTTTTGCCCGTCAGCATCCGCCAGAATTTTGTTATCTATGAGATCCCACTGCCTGAATAGGGGTAATAAATGAATATGATTACTGACAATATCGTTGGCAGAACATAATGTGTCAACACGAATAAAGTCTTCTCGTGTCGAGCGTAACGGGTTGATATCAAGATCGGACATATCTGCCATTTTCAGAACACCAAATCCGAAGGCTTCTGATAACAAACAGCCGGTTATTGCCAGAGGCAACGGCTTTTTTCGCTTAATGTAACGATCTTTTATGTGAGTAAACCCATTCCACATACCAATATGCTCGCCAATAAACATCACTATGTTAGCGATTTCAACTTTGGGTAGTTTTTTGAAGAAAGCATCATCCAGTTTCTCAGTACTGTCATAGAGCAGGCTCCAGCATTGCTGACCTGTTTTAGTTTCCCATATATTGACTCCGGGATGATTATTGTTATCTATATTACGAGTGATTCTTTCCCAGGCATCATTGAGCTCCTGAAGAGCGTTATCAAGACGTTGATCACAGTAAACAGGGATTTTGGGGTAACCAAAGTCTGCTGAGATCTTTTCAGCATCATCTACCAGAGTATCGTCAATCAGATCGGTATCAATATCACAATAGGATACACTGTCATTACAGTACAATCTTCCCCGGTCAATCTCATGATAAACTTTCTGATAGACAAAAAACTCGAAAAGATAAGGATCGATGTGAGTATCAGTTGATTTACGCTTTAAATATCTGGTCATGCTTTTAGGTACGGTAAATCCAAGGTCATCACAAATTTTTAAATCAGATGGACCTTTTCCGCTGACGTAATGCGATTTTAAAATAGAAATCAACCCTCCTATATAACTATCTGCTTTGTAATATTCAAAAACCACTGAGGTCAGTACAGGACGTAAATACAGTGAGAATATCCTGGATGATTTCCCGTAATATTCCCAAAGTGCGGCTTTTTTATCAAAGGATTTACCCTCCAGAAATTTAGCCATCGCCGAAAATTGCTCCCTGGGTAGAATACTGTAAGCTATATTATTCAACTCGTCCGGTGTCAGTTCCGGGTTTCTTGTTGGGAACCACTTCAGGAATTTCGCCAGCTTAGGGAAGTCGGTTACCACCGCAGAACTGTGCTCCATATGGGCCATAGAAGCATAAATTTTGCCCGCATCCATGATAGCCCGGGTATGGTAGCTAAAACTCACGATGAGGTTGTCCATGATCTGCTGGTAGCGATGGTGAACAAAGCAGAGAATATGCAACCACTGTTGATGCTTACTTAACCTCCTTAATCGGGAGGCAGCATATTGTTCAGTAATATCAGCATAATAACGCACTGCGTTTTTTGACAGATTTAATGACGGAATAAAACCTTTGGTGAAGATGTACAAATCCCCGAGCCGTAAGGCTTTGTCCACTTCCGTTTTGACCGCTGTATACTGGAAATCCTTTTGATCAGCCCGAATAATATTGAGTGAAGTAATACCATCATCCCGATCAATAAGTGCTGTAAGCAGCTCACCAATGGTTCCCGGCACCGATTCGATGACAGCCTTTAGCCGCTTGTCTTCATCGCTGAATGCTCTGGTGAATATATCCTGAAATGTGGTATAGGAAGGTATAATGATTTTTTGACGATCAAAGTAGACCAGCAACTGACGAAATACACTGTGTCCTTTGGGGTAATAGCGGAGAAGATTGCTGATATGTGATTGTATGCCTGAGACCAAATCAGATGTCCAGGCACAATAATCAAATAAAGAAAGGATTACCTGTCGCTGAATTCGTATATAATCGCGGGAAATACGCCCAGTGAACGATGTTGTGAGTGATGAGTTTTTATAATAAACATTTGCAATAAACTGAACATCGTTACTGGCATCCTCCAGTGAGAAACTGAAGAATTGTTGTCTGGCCTTGAAATAACCCAGTTGTAGTATGAAAAAAATACGTGTTCTGGTATTACTGAACTGCGTCAGAGCATCCCTTTCAGATTGTGTTAGTGTGAAGTAAAGCCGTTGTTCGTGGACATTGAATTCTGGTCGACTGTAAAGTTCTTCGACTTCAGCATTTGATAAAAGTTGGATGCGTTTAGTATTTTCCAATCATTCGCTCACAGCAAGGTATTGGCAGCCTCTATGTGAATTTTAGTCAGAGGCTTAACCGCTTTCATTCAGAGAGTGCAAGAAGTACACTTTTTACACTCATTGTGTCAATGATCAAAGATCCGATTAAGCGGACTCTTTTTAGTGCAAAAACCTTTGCTATAATCATCGTGCATTTATTATACATAGCAGTAAGGTTTTTACACCATGAACAATGAAATATCAAAAATGACATCCTATCGTGTGGGTTATGCCCGGGTCAGTAGTACCGGACAGAACCTGGACTCCCAGATTGATGCCTTAGAGAAAGCCGGTTGCAGCAAAATATTTACCGATAAAATGACGGGATCGCGCATGAACAGGCCTGGGTGGGAGCAATTGCTGGAGCATCTGCGTACAGGCGACAGTCTGGTGGTGACCGAACTGAGCCGAATGACACGCTCATTGCTTGATATGCTGCAAACGAGCCAACAACTGGAAACGCGGCAAATCAATCTGGTCTCGCTGAGGGAAAATATCGATACCAGCACAGCAACAGGGCGTGGTTTCCTGTCCATGATGGGGGTCATTCACCAGATGGAGCGGGAACTTAAAGCAGAGCGAGCCGCTGCCGGAAGAGCGGCAGCTAAAGCTAGAGGTAAAAGCGGTGGCCGTCCACGAACCGACCTCAACAGATTAGAGAATGCCAGAATTTTGTATGAGAATTCAGATAAAACGGCAGCCGAAGTTTGCGAACTGACAGGTGTTGGTCGTCGAACCTTTTTTTCCTACCTTCAGCAACAGAGAAAGGAACAGATTGATTAGATTGGTTAATAATATATCATCGCTATTCCAACAGAGTGAAGCAACAAATCAGATGGAGAAATTCATGGCACAGGGCAATCCATTTCAGCAATCAGAACCATCTATTTCAGGCAACCCACTGTTACGTACCCCACAGCGCGAAGCATATTCTGCACTTGTGGAATTTAATGCATTACCACAAAAAGAAGAGCGAGAAGTAGGGATTATTCTTCCCGTTGGTTGTGGAAAATCGGGCTGTATTACGTTGTCCCCTTTCGCTTTCAAAGCAACCAGAACTCTTGTCGTCGCTCCTGGATTAAATATCGCCAGTCAACTTCACGATGACTTTGATCCAGCAAGGCCAGATATGTTCTACCAGAAATGCAAAGTGCTTTCTGGTGCTCCATACCCAGAGCCCGCTGAAATACGTGGGCGGACGACCAACCGTGCTGACCTTGAGGAGGCTGATGTTGTCCTTACCAACATTCAGCAATTGCAGGGTGGGGATAATCGTTGGCTACAGGGGCTTCCTGACGATTTTTTCGACCTCATTGTTTTTGATGAAGGACACCATAGCGTTGCGGCTAGTTGGACAACATTAAAAGATAAGTTCCCGACAGCCCGAATCGTGAATTTCAGTGCGACTCCTTTGCGGGCAGATGGGCAAATAATGGCTGGCCGGGTGCTTTATACTTTCCCTGTTTTTCGGGCAATTAGGGAAGGCTATGTTAAGCAGCTTAAAGCCATTGTTCTGAATCCGAGAACTCTACGTTATGTACGTCGGGAAGACGGGAAGGAAATTGAAGTTGGTTTAGAAGAAGTCAGACGCTTGGGTGAAACAGACGCTGATTTTCGTCGCAGCATTGTTACTTCCAGTGAGTCATTGAATACCATTGTCGATGCTTCAATTCGCGAATTACAGAAACGAAGAAACGAGACAGGCAACGATCGCCTCAAGATCATTGCATCGGCGCTGAATTATGAACACTGCCGCCAAATAGTTGAAGCATACCGCGCTCGGGGACAAAACGCTGACTATGTGCACTCGCGGGAAGATAGCGCAGCAAACCAGCTTGTTCTTCAGAGACTGGAGGCACATGAACTGGATGTCATAGTGCAAGTCAGAAAGCTTGGGGAAGGATTCGACCACCCTTTCTTGAGCGTTGCAGCTGTGTTTTCCGTTTTTTCAAACTTGTCACCCTTTGTTCAATTTGTCGGTCGAATCATGCGAGTGATTGAGCAAAACTCACCTGGGCACCCTCTTAACCACGGTACTGTGATTTTCCATGCGGGAGCTAACGTTGCCAGTCGATGGGAGGATTTTCAGCAATACAGCGAAGCCGACAAAGCTTTTTTCGACCAGTTGCTTCCAGTAGAAAGTCTGGACTTTACATCCGGGAATGAACTCGAAGTTGAACTACAACCTCGTGAATTCGATAGGGTTGGTGGTTTTAATGTCGAGGGGCAAACTGACGTTGAACTGCAGGAGATACATCTGATTCAGGATAATCCAGAAGCTCTCGCAGCTCTGAAATTGCTTCGAGATGCCGGATACTCATCTGACCAGGTCAAGCAGGAATTTGAAAGACTGGAACCTGTACCAATTACGAAAGTTCGTCAGCGTCAGGCAATGCGTGCAAGTCTTGATCAGCGTGTAAGGACGGAGGTTGGGCGAATTCTTGGTGAGCGCGGTATTTCCCATGAAGGACATAACCTGGACCGTAAGCACCTTGGGCGAACTAATTTCGTTATTCTAAAATCAGCGATAGACAAGCAGATTAACGATACTATCGGACGGACGGGTCGATCCCGAGATGAATTTACTCAGGCAGACCTTGACCAGATAGAGGCAGATTTTAACAATATTATTTTGCTGGCTATAGGGGAAGTATTCGGTGGCTAGGGTTAAATCACTAATCATTCGAGTTGAGATTGACAGAGCCAAGCGAGCCCATAATTGCCAGGCAAACGTACGTCACCGAATTGAAGCCGGAGAGCTCCGTCTAAACGTCCGTAATGGGAGAAATTGGGATAGGTATTGTTTTACCTGCTCATTAACAATATTGGAGCAGGATTTAAAAAAGATTGATGACATAAAAGCGCAACTTGACGAAAAGCAACCGTAGGTAGGATCCTCCATTTTTCCATAATTGCCGGGGGAAACGGGGGATTATGGATCGGTGTCGTCAAATCACAGCGCCGCTTCCCTACCCACCGGGCTTGACGAAGAGGAAATTGTTATCGGTGTACTGGTACGTCTGAATAAAAAATCAGTCACGGCTCACACCGAAAACGGTAGTAAAGGGCTTCGCTAAAGCGTAGTTAAACAACTCGTCATTTTCGGGGGTTCTTCCACTGGACCCCTAGTGAAAGGGCTGGAGTGGTTTCCCCATCTTTGCGTTCGTGTGTAAAACAATGAGGGTCATAGCGAACTTCAATGTTAATACTACTTTTTTTTCGAATGCCATTATTATCCCTATACTTATAGCTATAGTTATAGGTTTGATTGGATAGGTGTTCCAATGAATATTTAGTTCCATCGGGAGCTGTGTACTCTCGCTCATGATAAACTTCTGGATTCCAACGATAACTTACTTTTTGTTTTTCTTCTGTCACTAGAAATTCCTGTTTTTATAACATACTGATTTTTTTATTTAAATTTCATTAATAACCTATTTTTTTTAAGTAATCGGATAGCCTTTTTAACGACAAATCAAGGTTGTATTTGTGATCTTTATCTGATTCGAGAACTTTCTTTAGTGTATCTATCAGCTTTTGATTATTTGCTATTGTTATATTGAACTCATTATCAGTATCAACAGGTATTGTTTCTGTTTCAGCAAATAATTTGGAGGCACATATTAAACAGGCTAAATCAATTACTCTATGTAACGGGAGTTCTTCGGATTGCCTAGACCATTTATCTCCTGTATGTCTCCATACTTTAGCTGATAGCGCTGGTGATTCATCTTCACTCCACATTGCTAATCCAATAGAAAGACCTTCGGTATCTGTTTTTCCCGCATACTCTCCGTCAATGAATGAGTATTTTTCTAATTTAATTATAGGCTTATGAGATAAATGGTTTGGGATATCCATAGAGGTTTTCTTATACTCTAGTTAGTAACTGATTTAGTATCATGGATACTATCTAAGTTATATAAAATAGCAATAAAATATCTAATGCCCCAATGTGGTACTAATCAAAACGGAGCGAAGCGACAACATCATCCTGTCTTTGCTTTTCTCCATGATCAGTTATCAGGTCATGTTCTCTTAGCTCTCTAATCTTACTAAGTCTGGTTAGGTTGGGCTTCAACCCCCGTAATTATGTGTATTTTGTAATTTGATCAAACCCTACCGCCTCGCCTTCGCTCGTTGGTCAACAGCGACCCGCCATTCAAAATTTGTTTTTGTGTGGCGGGTCGCTGTTTTCGTTGTCGCATTCATTTGATTTTATTATTGAATATTTTTAATTATCCCGTTAACCTGATAACGCTATTGGCAAAATCCGATAGTTAGGGGGTCGCAGCCCTAGAGTGTTCCACTGGTATGAAATAAATATACCAGTGTGCCTGTTTTCGCCTTTTCTATGGTGGTTCAGGCAGGGGAGGCTTTAGCCTCGCTGGAAGAACACTCCCGGTACTGCGAACCCTGTTTGAACTGCCACCACTAAAAGGAGAAAACAAAAATGAATCTTTTCCGATGGTGTTCCTCTGTACCAGCCGTCGTCTTACCTCACAGTACCGAGGTAAAGCATGACTAAACTCTTCGTGTATCAAACTGAGGTAGATGCTTACTCACTGGCGCGAGATTCCTGTGATCTCATCAAATGCGCCGAATATCTCTGCAACCAATCTGATATCGGGGCTAATGTCAGGCATCTCCATAGCTGCATTAATATCATCGTCGAAAAATTGCGGAAATTAAGCAAAGAACTGGATATTGGTGCGGTAAAAGAAATCATAGAACCCAATAAATCAGATTCCGATTTATCTAAATAAGTAATCTAAAAATGTTATCGGTCTAAACGGATAACCAAGGGGTCGCAGCCTTGTAGAGTGTTCCACTGGCAGGATTTTCTGCCAGTGCGTTTGTCTATGTCTTTGCTGTAACAACTCAGACTGAATTAAGCACTCCTGTACTGCGCCTCTGACTTTTTTCATCTCAAAGAGGAAAATAGAAAATGAGCGCACCAAAAAAAGACTGGCATCCGGCTGATGTCATTGCCGCATTACGCAAACAAGGTACGACCTTATCAGCAATCTCCCGTCAGGCCGGATTAAGTTCATCCACATTAGCGAACACACTGGTTCGGCCTTGGCCAAAAGGGGAATGGATCATTGCTAACCGTCTTGAACTTCATCCCTCCGAAATTTGGCCCAGTCGTTATTTCGATAACATGGGCTGCCTGATAGGGCGCAAACCTCGAAATAAATCATGATAACGAAGTATTAATTCCCTCTTTGGATAGGGATCACTTTCAGCACTTATCCAGCCAAAGAGATATCACAATTTACTGGCGTCACTTGGATTTACCAAGTGACGCCGAAAATGGGGAACAGGGATTAACACGACAAAATTTTGGACAGTTCCGGCTCGTACCCCTGAGATCAGCTATTCACGACTTAATTTAATGGCGTATAATCAGCACAAGTCAATCTTCTGGCACAACCAGCAGAAAAACCTTTGGAGCATGACAATGAACAACACAACCCACTATGAAAACGTCAATTTCCTGCGTGAACTGGCGGAAAATCTGCCTCGGATCATGCCCAGCGACAACGCAACCCGAAATGCGGAACTTCTGCAACGACTGGCTAACGAGGAACTGGCACAGGCTGAGTACGAAGAACGGGTAAGAGCCAAAGTTGCGATCGCACGTGCTGACAGTCGCCCAGGCATCACTACCGAACAACTTCGCCAACAGTTACAAAATCGTTATCAGGCGTTACGCGATGACGTATGACGTCGAATGGAAACAGGGAGCTATCGAAGACGTCATAGCGCTTTTTGACTATATCGCGGAAAACTCATCACTCTGGGATGCCAGAAACGTAACGGATCGCCTCCTGAACTCGACAGACAAACTGGCAGAATTTCCCCGTCTGTACGAAGTCGATTCACGCTATGGTGAAGATGTACGCCGCATAAGTTTAGTAGGGCAACATGTGCTTTACGAGGTAGACGATCAGGCCAAACAGGTTAGTATACTGGCAGTCGTTGGTCAGAGACAGAATCCCTACTCAATACGCTAATTCGGCATCATTATTTGCAGTCATCTTAGAAACAGATTTTAATCTTATTCCTTTTTGCAGGTGTTTTTAACGTCACTAATGGGTATTTTTAGTGACTAACCTCACCCGTTTGACATAATGAGTTATGGGTATCTTAACGTATAGATAAGATAATTTTTTTCATTTTTAAAATTTTATTTTGAATCATTTTTGTAATATCATGCTTTTTTAAAGTAAATTATATAGGGTATAGTAATGGCGAATATTATTTATCTTAAGTTACAAGGAAAAAAACAGGGGTTAATCTCTGGAGGGTGTTCTACTGTAGATTCTATAGGGAATAAATTTCAAAAAGGTCACGAAGACGAAATATTGGTTAATGAATTATCCTCTAACTTATCAATGCATCAAAATGTAAATTTTCAGCCTATAGATATACGTAAACCTATCGATAAATCATCTCCTCTATTATCACAGGCGTTAACATCAAATGAAATATTAACCTGTGAATTTTTCTTTTATCGAACTGCGATGAATGGTGGTCTTGAATTATATTATAAAATTAAGTTAACCGAAGCATCATTGGTGAATATCAATTTCTTTTGTCCAAATTCCATAACACATAATGATGCGCAACCCGAGGAATCTCTATCCATTAAATTTAAATCCATCACGTGGGAACATGTAACTGCCGGAACTAGCTCTTATAGCATATGGGATGAGAGGATATACTAATGATAATAACGCCAACAATGGAGCAATTTGATTATTATGGTGATGAATTAATTAAATTATCCAGATATTCAACAGCTTATTTATTGGATGATGTTGAATCTAAGCGTGAATATTTATATGAAATTAGTCAAGTGGTTAGATTAATAAGGCGTGATTATCAAATTGCCTTATATAACTATAATCAAGGTCGTCATGAGCACTGGGCTGACATGAAAAGATGCATAGCCGAAATAAGAAGGGAATTGGATGCTGAAAGGTATGGTTATGAACAAGGAAGAAGAAAAGATAGGAAAACATATTTAAATACCCAAGAATACTCAGGAAAAGGATTTCTATATTATGGTAAAAATGGGTTAAAAGTTGTTGGAGGTATTGTGCAGCTTGGAGTTGGAATTATGGCTTTTGGCACAAGGGGAGGGTGGGTAAGAGGCATGGAGTCTAAAGGCATGGGAGTTCTAGCTATAGCCACAGGGGTTGGCGACGCAGTGGAAGGGGCAAGCAATATCATGTATGAATGGACAGATGGCTATATAAATCCAAATAATCCAACTAAGCTTTTGACAGAAAAGGGTTTTTCTTTTTTTGGTGCTGATGAGGGTACTGGGGAATTTGCGTATGATATGGTAAACTTTGGCGTTGGTATTTATTTTGGGTTTACAGCTTTTGCTAAATATGATCCTTCAAAAAGAATTATAAACTTACCTGTGAAAACAAAAAGTGGTCTTGAAAAAGTACCACTTTTACATAAATTATTCACTGAAAAGGGGGGGGTTAGGTTATTCAGGCATATGGAGAATGATTATAAAAGAAAAATGTTTACCAGTGGTAAAGCGGTACTTACTTATAAAGCTAGTAATGCGGCAATTAAAGCATATTTGCTGTTAGATAAATATTTTCTTAATGAGGAAGATGAAAGTAACTGAAAAGGTAAATTATTTTCGCCTTTAAGTATAGAAGAAAACTAAATTTTCTATCTAAGGATATTACTATGGATAGAAGTATTATAGAAGAAAAATATATGAATGCATAAATGAAAAACATCGCAACAGGATTATTATTAGTTGAGTATATGCTTACGAAATAAAGTAATATGATTATGATGTTGAGTGTGAATACTGTTGATAGATTCCAGCGAAACAAATCACTAAGCCACTCATCATATTTGTCCATTGACTCATGCTCTCTTTTGTATGCATTTTTTAAAGAATCAATGTCTTTTTTTGACAATTTACTTAATAGATAAATATTATTTTTCTTCATGGTGTTTCTCTTGTTTATGGGTAATAATGTTTTTATCACCCAGTGTAAATTTTCATTATCAAACTAGTTTTAGTTGTATTTTCTCATAAGGTGAATCTTTATCCTCTTCTGAGAAATTAGTGTTTATTTTTTCTATAAATGTATTTTGAAATTTAAATTCATGGGTTATTTTATCATCAATGCACTGAAAAATTTTCAATTCTAAACTTTCATTTTTATCAATAGCATTAAGTAATAAAGGTGATGCACCATCTACGTTTTTTTCTAAAATGATTTTGTCTATATGGCTTAAGCCATCAATGCCTTTTGATAACTCAAGGGAGTGGAGCTGTATTTTATCTTTATGAGCATCATTTTCTGAACAGTTTTTCGATAACAATCCTTGTTCTGCCCCTGAGATTTCCATGTAAGTAGTATATTGCATAGTATTTCCTCTTTAATTGTTAATTAATCCCAAGTAAGCCATTTTATTTGAAAATAGGCAATGAAAAGCTAATGCAATAATAGGGTTTCTGTAAATTTACATAATGAATCGTCTCAGAAAATGGGAATTTAAAGTCCGTCAGGCAGTGAACTTTGTCACCATTCACCGTCTGATGATTAGACAAAATGATTATTGCAGAGTAATTTTAGACTATAAACACATACGCCCCCGAAATTGTGTATCAACTTGGCGGAAGACTCACAATTCACGAGGGCGCAGGCTCAAAACTTAAAAAGAGTTTAGCATATGTACAGACAGAAACAACACCCCGCCATAAGCTCAGCCATAAATGACTAGTTTTGCACTGGATTATTTTGCCGACCATCTGCCCCGAAAACCCTATCACACGGATGATTTACTCTTTGGGTTGCGTATCAATAACGCCAATGTGGCCAAGCTCGCCCGTTATATCCAACACAATCCCCCCCATGCCGCTTTCTGGTTTGTGTTTGATGTTGATCGCGTTGGCGCGGCGATAGACTGGACGGACAGCAACGCGCCCGCCCCCAACATCACGGTAAAGAACCAGACAAACGGGCATGCCCATCTGCTTTATGGGTTACAAACAGCCGTCAGAACTGCCCCTGATGCCAGTATCAAAGCCCTGAAATATGCTGCATCGGTAGAGCGTGGCTTGTGTGCGAAACTCCGTGCCGATGTGAATTACAGCGGGCTGATTTGCAAAAACCCCCTTAACCTGCACTGGCAGGTGACAACGTGGCGTCAGGCAGTCTACACGCTGGACGAGCTGGCCGATTATGTCGATTTGAACGTCCCAGAATCCCGCGTAAACGATTTTAACTACGGGCTGGGGCGTAACTGTCAGTTATTCGAAAAAACGCGTAAATGGGCTTACAGGGCGATTCGGCAGGGGTATCCCGATTTTGCCCAGTGGCAACTGGCCGTCATTCAGCGTGTGGAAATGTACAACGTTCAGCTGACCAACCCGCTATCGCTGCCGGAATGCGCCTGTATCGGGCGCAGTATTGCCAAGTGGACACACCAGCGTATGAGCGAAAAGGCGTTCGCGCAGTATGTTACAGACACGCATACGCCAGAGATCCAGGCCGCCAGAGGACGTAAATCAAAGCGTGGGGCGGTAGCGGACTCTGAAAGAACGCTCAAGCCGTGGGAGAAATTAGGTATCAGCCGTGCATGGTACTACCACAAAAAGAAAAACGGACTGCTCGACTAGACCAGATAACCTATATCAGATAACAGCCCCTTTTTGGGGCTTTTTTGTCTTTTGACGTTAGCTAAAGAACATTGGTTTTTTTAGCACCGTCTGCTCGCCGCAGCCTAACGACCGAGCGCAGCGAGCGAGTGGGCGAGGAAGCGGAATATCTACTGAACTTAATGTTTTGCACGGTCACTCAATAGCTATATAAGAACCCTTTTTTACTTAACAACTTATTTAATCACCTATATTATATAGCTATCTTTATGCCTGTCGGCATGGTTATTTTCTTCGCTAGGGCTGCGAAAACAACAAAGGGAAAAATTCATTTATGTCAGTCTGGACGCCTGCCAACATTCATTTTTCCCCTCTTTCTGTCTTATGTCGGCTGGACGCCGCCAACGTCAGAAATTCACCCGCGCCCCGTCATGCGCTCACTGGCATTCACTTTGACGGGGCGCAGCCCACCGAAAAATCACAACTGGGGTTGTGTTTTTCTCTCACCGGCTGGGGCCGGTTCGTTGTGCTTTATGGCACAGCGAAAAATCTGCTGGGGCAGACTGTTTCTTGTGTACTTTCGCAAGCTGGACGCAATGCGAAAGTATGAAACCGAGGCTTATCACGCTGGGGCGTTCTGAGCCTCTTTCTCACGCAGGGGCGCGAGAATTTCACCAAAAAGGGGTTCCGTGGTCATTTCTGCAATAACACCCGCTAAGGAAAAGTGAAGTTCTTTGGATTGAAGCGCTTAGTGCGAACTGGCCTGTATCGCTCAAGGGGGCGGTCAATTTCGTTCCACAGGTAATCTCCGGTGAGCGAAATATGACCCCACGGTAGCGGTGCCACGCTGGACAGCATCTCCTCCGGTATGATGATCCCCTAGCTGCGAACGTAATCAACTGCCCGGCTGAGATAGACCGTGTTCCACAGGACTATTGCATTAACAACAAGGTTGAGGCCAGATGCCCTGTAAGCCATAGCCTCGGCCGCTCTGTTACGGAGTTCGCCAAGTTGGTGAAGAAAAATGGCGCGGGCAAGAGCATGACGGCTTTCGCCTTTATTGAGGATGGCATGTGATCTGCGACGTAAGCGGGTATCAAGCAACCAGTCACAGATAAAAATAGAGCGTTCAATGCGTCCCATTTCACGCAAAGCCTGGTTGAGCCGGTTTTGTCTGGGGAACGCAGCCAGTTTTTTCAGTATCACCGACGGTGGCACAAGGCCCGCTCCAATCGAAGCCTTAAGCCGCAGAACCTCATCCCAGTGTTGCTCTATAACATCCATCCTGGCCTTTCCGGCTATCAGAGCATCAAGTGGCCTGTACTCCTCAGAGGGAGTAATGACGTACAGTCTGCGACTCCCGAGGTTGCGAATGCGGGGAATGAGCCTGTAACCAAAGGAGTGAAACATCGAAAATGTTGTTTCAGTCGCCCCGGCAGTATCAGTGGCATGTTCATGAATTTCCACTGAACTTTCGTTGTGAAGCAAACCGTCGAGTACGTAAGGAGCCTCACTCTCGGAAGCCTGAATCATTCTGGAGAAAAAGGATGCAAACCGGTTCGACAGAAAACCATAAATCGACGCGCCTGGCCGCTTACCGTATTTTGCGTTGTATTCAAGGCTGGCTTCACCACGTCCGCCTGCAGGGAAGAACTGCCCGTCCGAGGATGATACATGACCATCCCCCCAGATAGCGGCAAAAGGATGTTCCTGTTGCGCATCGACCAGTACCGAGGTTGCAGATGCATAGGTTTCAGCGCGTAAATGACGATCCACCATTACCATCATCTGGTGAATGGTGACACCACGTGAACTCTGTGCCATTCGTTCAGCTCCGGCATTAGTCGCATCGGCAAGGATCGCGGCCATGAGCGCTGATTCGTCTTCTGCTTGTTCTCCGGTGCGATAATGGGTGAAACTATCGAGAAAATTGGTCCAGCTATGAACTTCAGCTAGCAGGCTGGTGATCCTGATGCGGGGGACCAGCATGTAAAGCTTACGGCTGAGTGTGGTAATTCTGTCGCTATCTTCCTCACGAACCGGTGAAACGGACAGCCCTCTGTCGGAAAGCTCTGCATCGGGTATGGCATTAGCGGCGGCTGCTTTTGCCAGTGCTTTAAGTTTTGCATTGAGCGTGGCAGTTCGCTCTGCCCGCCATTGCGAAAAATTGTCCGGAATGGCAAGTCCAAGTCTGGATTCTGCCCGCATCTGGTCGAAAACATGGCGCGGAAGAAGATAATCCTCAAAACTGCGCCAGGCCCGGCTGCCATCAACCCATATGTCTCCAGTTTTCAGCCGATCCCGCAGATGAACGAATACGGCGACCTCCCATGCCTGAAGATCTGTATTTTCGCCCACTGGGCTGACACGCCGCTGCCATTTGCGGGACATAAAATCGAGCGGAACCCGGTTGGGTAATTTTCGTCCGTGATAGAGCGCCCGCAGATGCCCGACAGCCAGCAAAACTGGCTCATCCGGGCGAAACGCCCTGAAAGAAAAGGTACCGAAAATGAGCCGCCCCAGCTTACGTAATGATTTGTGCCGTCCTATAAGTTCATCAAATTCGGTATTGCGATGGGGAGATGCTACAGAAGCCGCAGCCGCCATACTGGCGATCAAACCTTCCCAGCCGAGGGATGCTGTTATCGCTGTTGCAAAATCTGTATTGCCGTCACGGGCCGCCAGAAGCGCCTGACCCAGCTTTATATGATCCAGAGCCACGACTTCAAGCACTTCAGCGGCTTTCAGTCGACGTTCCCTCTGGCTTATCTCTGCCTTACGCCTCGTGCTGCCGATCAATTTGCAGAACATATCGATAGCCAGATCGGTAATTACCGCCTGCTTTTCGATGACGAAGGCAGCCAACGTGGCGTGGCGGCGTTCGGACGCCAGACGTTGTATCTCACGTGCATGCAAAACACGAGAATCGCGGGCAATAATACCGTAACGGTTTACATGAATCCTCTTGCGCTGCTCATCGGAGATTTTCGCAGCCCGTAATACCTCCAGCCGGGCAATCAGTCCTTTGATATTCTTGAGTTTCACACCTTCCGGCGCTTCAGCTATCCAACCAAGAAGGCTCCTCTCACCAACTCGTTCGGTGAGCAGTTGCTCAAGTGCGGTGATGGATGAAGACTCCAGCTCCCTGATAAGTTCCCGGTAGGACAGTCGCCGGGCTGCAGCCCGACCAGCCATCGCCAGGCGAATGAGTTGTGTCGGGACCGGAACAAGTAACTTTTTGTCCTTCAGCTTATTGATAACCGCTCTGGTGATCGGCAGTCCCCGTTCGGTGGTTGCTGCCTCGCGTGCAGCCGCAAGAATAAGCATTCTGTAATCGCTGACCTGAACGGAACGAAGACCCAAAGCAGAGACAATTTCTCGGGCATGCTCCCGGCGGGTCTCTTCACGTTGTGCATAAAGCGTAAAAACTGCAGGGTCAATATCCAGTTGCTCCGCAACAACAGCGGTAACCGCCTCCGTGGGAGCCTCTCCTGCACGTAGTGTACGACCGAGGTCGCGGATAAGTGCGAGCTGAATAGCAAAACCAAGGCGATTATGAGACCGACGATGCGATCTGGCGAATGCAACATCTTCGCAGGACAGTGCAAACCGGGAAAGCGCCTCCTCATAAAGCTCAGGCAGCGCAAAAAGGGTATCGTGCGATTTGGCGTCAAGAAAGGACATCGGCCTGGCCCACTTTCAGATTGCAGGAGCCTGGCCCGGTCCAGCCAATTCGCCGCAGCGTATCGATGAGTGTCGATCGCGGCACTTTGAACGTGCGACACACTGACGCTTTACTGGCACCGGCCTCCAGAGCAGTGAGGATCTGCTCAACCTTTTCGGCATCTATCGCCGGTGGTCTTCCACCTTTTCGCCCCCGCCGGCGAGCAGCTGCCAGGCCCGCATTAACACGTTCCGTGATAAGCGTTCTTTCATATTCAGCGAGAGTGCCGAAAAGGTTAAAGAGAAACGAGCCGTGTGGCGTTGTTGTATCAATGGCTTCAGTCAATGACTGAAAGGCAACACCGCGAATTTTCAGGTCTTCTACAATCCGGATCAAATGTGAGAGTGAGCGACCAAGCCGATCCAGCTTCCAGACTATCAGCACGTCACCTTCACGCACCTCTGCAAGACAGGACTTAAGTCCCGGACGATCATCGTGCGCGCCAGAGGCATGATCCTGATGCAAATGACGGGGGTCCACTCCAGCAGCAATCAATGCGTCGCGCTGCAAAGCAACAGACTGACGTTCATCATTGCTTGATACTCGCATATAGCCAATCAACATGTATGACAAACCTTAAAATCTAGCTTGTCGTACAGTGTCTCATTCCGACAGTGTTTGTCACGTAAAAAATAACAGGTTTATGCTCTCAATTTTCTTCGACGGCAGGACATGACGGAAAACAGGTGATTTCCGTCAGGGTGAAAATTGCTTAGCGTGTGTTATTGCAGAAATGACCACGGAACCCCTTTAGGCCCGAAAAAGGTAACTTAACATATAAAAAAACTTGTGATAGGCAGGTCAAGGCAAAAAAGATCTCAAGCAGATCTTTTTTTAGTTGACTATAAAATAACCAAAAAGTGGATTTTAATTAAAAACTACCTAATGCCCCAATGTGGTATAACCACGAGAGGAGCGAAGCGACATCGTTTTGGGATTCTTTGACGTTTAACCCTCGATTCCCTAGTCCATTGATTGAGTTCTTTATCAGGTACGCACTGTACTCAGTGAGACCGCAGCGTGATTCGGAGGCAGAGCCGTCATGTCGTTTGACGGTACGTTATTACCACAATTTGCCTGTTTATCCTTTCGGAGACCGGGCTAAGTCCGAGTCAATCAAGGGGTGTGCAATGGGTTATAGTCGTTGAATGGTTTTAAGGAAGTAGTGACTCGCTAGCTTCCCTCTGCTAAGATGGGGTTGTCACGTCGAATCTTGGCAGAGATGCACACAAGATTTAGCGTAACAGAGCCGAGGCAGTTTAACCACTGTTCTCGGCTCTGTTACATCTGGGGCTTGATCCATTTCTCACTTTATGAGATCCGCAACGCTCGCCGCAGCATTGACTAGCGAAGTCTGTCAATGCGAGGAAGCGTCATATCATCTGTTGTTAATTTGATGCGCGTTCACACCGAAGCTGATGGTTTTTTTGTCGCCGCGGATTTTTTTCCCCTATGATAAAATTTATAGAAATAAGACTTTCGTCACAATTTTTACATCAAGCTGATGCGTGTACGGGTTCGTGCATAACTATGCATTGGCTGGAAAACGTCTGTGCACAATTGTGGTGGTTTCTAGGGAAGAAGAGAGCGACTTTTACAGCGTTGAGGCAAAAACCGCCCTGAGGGGCGTTGAGGCGGTGCGGGCAACGGGGGTTATGTTAAATGCAGAGTCTTTTTTTGCGCTTCCTCTTGAGGGGATATTCCATATATACTCTATTGTATATACAAAAAAGTGTTTTTTAATATGAAGCCAGACATTGAGTTTGAATGGGATACCGCCAAAGCAGTCAGCAATTTCCGTAAGCATGGTGTTCGGTTTGAAGCGGCTTCACGGGTTTTTGACGATCCCTTTCACCTGACAGTCCAGGATAGGTTTGAAAACGGCGAATACCGTTGGCAAACCATTGGCACGGTCGAAAACTGTGTGCTTGTTCTGGTGGCGCATACAACACGCTTTGAAGATGGCACTGAAATCATTCGTATCATCAGTGCCCGAAAAGCCGAGCGGCATGAGAGGAAACGTTATGAGCATGGTGAGATATAAACGAAACGAACTGCCCCCACTAGGCGAAAAACAGAAAGCTGAACTGAGAAAACTGGCCGATAAGCCGGACAGTGAGATTGATTACAGTGACATTGCGCCGCTGGATACGGCTTTCTGGCAGAACGCCACACAAGGACAGTTTTATCGACCGGTAAAAACACAAACATCGGTCAGAATTGATGCGGATGTTCTTGCCTGGCTGAAGGAGACCGGAAAAGGTTATCAGACGAGGCTTAATGCGATACTACGTGAAGCCATGCTGCGTGATCTGCATCGAAAATAATATTCAAGGGAGTTGTTCCACTAGACCGCTAATCGCGTGTATTGTCCACGTTTACTGTGGATAACCTTGTGCGCCTGATGGAAAAAACAGTCTAAGAAATGCAATTACATCAGCTTTGTTCGGATTGTATGTTATTTAATCATTTCTGGCCGGGTGCGTGAACTTATAGCAGAATCATAATACCTAAATCCCAATGACAAGGTAGAATTGAGATGGGTTACAGTCTAGATTTTCGAAGAAGAGTACTGGCATACAAAGACAAGCATGCA
>NZ_FPBJ01000039.1 GCF_900116635.1 Xenorhabdus koppenhoeferi
TATAGGCCATAGCGCATTTTCCTTTGGCGAGAAAGATGCCTACTATAGCAACTGACCGCCTTTCTTAGAAATTGCACTTATTAGGCGAATCCAAGGCACTAATTTATTTAAATGAATTTGATAAAAGCAAGCTACCATATGATATTGATTTCGAAAAATTTTATATTTTAGTCGAGTACTCAAACTCCGACAAAGTGAATGGTGAATTCTCTAATAAAAATAATGCCAAATCATTTCTAGAAAATGTTATAAAGGTATAAAAAAATTATTTTCTGTACATGACGTAGCATAACCAGCAGATAATACTATATTGTTATGTAATTATTATAAATAATATAATTAGTAATATTCATAATTATATAAACATCTATATTTATAAGCTCATAAGAACGTGCACCATCTTCCAAGAGAATGGTGCACGAATGATAACGATAAGCTCATTGATATCCTAGTTTATCGTTGCGTTGCTCACCCATATCAAACAATTTCTACAACAAAATACGCAACATACGGCGCAGAGGCTCTGCTGCTCCCCATAGAAGCTGATCACCAACGGTGAAAGCTGATAGGTATTCCGGCCCCATATTCAGTTTACGCAAACGACCAACCGGCGTACTCAATGTGCCCGTCACTGCAGCGGGGGTCAGCTCACGCATTGTCAGCTCACGATCATTCGGGATTACGCGAACCCAATCATTATGGGAAGCCAGCAATGTTTCAATTTCATGGATCGGGATATCTTTTTTCAATTTCAGGGTAAATGCCTGACTATGGCAGCGCAAAGCACCAATGCGGACACACAGACCATCAATCGAAATCACATTATTGCCAGTGTTCAAAATCTTGTTGGTTTCAGTCTGACCTTTCCACTCCTCGCGGCTCTGACCATTGCCCAGTTGCTTATCAATCCACGGAATCAGACTCCCCGCCAAAGGAACACCAAATTGATCCGTTGGCAATGCACCGCTGCGGGTAAAATTGGTGACCCGTTTTTCAATATCCAGAATCGCGGAAGCCGGGTTCTGCAACTCTTCAGCTACCTGATTATGCAGCATTCCCATTTGTACCAGCAGTTCCCGCATATGACGTGCACCGCCACCAGAAGCTGCCTGATAACTTGATACCGATGCCCATTCAATCAAATCATTGGCAAACAGGCCACCCAATGACATCAGCATCAGGCTAACGGTACAGTTACCACCCACAAAGGTTTTGATACCTTCATTCAGGCTGTTTTGAATATGTTGATGGTTAACCGGATCGAGAATAATGACAGCATCATCATTCATGCGCAGGGCAGAAGCCGCATCAATCCAATACCCCTGCCAGCCCGTTGCTTTCAGTTTGGAGTAAATTTCATTGGTATAATCCCCGCCCTGACAGCTAATAATAATATCCAACGCACCCAACGCCTCAATATCAAAAGCATCCTGTAAGACACCCGATTTACCTGCGCTACTTATTGCAAACTGCGGGGCAGGAAGCCCGTGTTGGGAAGTCGTGAAAAAAACCGGATTTATTTCATCAAAATCCCGCTCTTCCAGCATCCGTTGCATCAATACTGAGCCGACCATACCACGCCAGCCGATAAAACCTACACTTTTCATTATGTTTACCCTGCCTTGAAAAAAAATGTTCGTCAGACACACTGACAGCATTAAAACTGACAAAATATAGCGAAAGGTGCAAGCATATTTATGAACCATAGCACAGGCATTTTAAACCCTGACAACGGCCGGGATGGGCGAATGTAACCAACAAAGCGGAAACTTGAAAAACGACAGGTATATAATAATAAATAGCCCGTTATGATGACGGGCTAACTCCTCTGATATTTCAGCTTATTCATAACTTCGTCGCTTCCAATAAATTCCGTTTCTTTAAAAATTACCTCCACCGTAATGCAACATCATCTACTGGCTGCCCCAGTATCTCTTTATCCTGTTTATAATCATGGGATACATACCAATTGGGGCTGCGTCCCTGACGTGGAATGTGTTGTTCACTACGTTTCACATAACTGGATTGCAGGGCACCAAAAATATTTTCATCCATCAATACTTCACCTGATTGAGCTTGTGCTGTCACAACGGTAGCATTACGGCGATCCATTTCATTTAATAAACGGCAAAGATAATCTGCTGACAAATCAACTTTCAGTGTCCAGGCATTATTGATATAGCCAAACAGATAAGCGAAATTAGGGATATCCTGTATCAGTGTCGCTTTGTAGCACATACGGGTCTGAGCCTGTTGTTTTTGACCATCAATGGAAAGTTGAATTCCCCCCATTAGATTCATTTGCAATCCTGTAGCAGTTACGATGATATCGGCAGGTAATTCCTTTCCGGACTGTAACAATATACTGTTTTCTGTGATCTGTTTAATCTGATCAGTCACAATATTCGCTTTACCTTCGCTCAATACCTTAAAAAAGTTACTGTCCGGGACAAAACATAACCTTTCATCCCACGGCATGTACTTTGGCGTAAGGTGTTTCATATCAAAATCAGGGCCAACTTTCCTTCTTGCACGCCCCAGCAAAAAAGATTTCAACTGGTTAGGGAAACGTCGGCTTATTTTATATAACATTCTGAAAAATAGTATATTTCTATTCCTGCTCAACGAGTAAATCCAGCGTTGTGGAATAATACCTTTTAGCAACTCTGCAATCTTATCTCTTCCCGGTATTGAAAAAATATAACTGGGTGAACGCTGTAGCATGGTGATATGTTTAGTCTCATCAGCCATTGCAGGCAACAAGGTGACTGCGGTTGCGCCGCTTCCAATCACAACGACTCGCTTTCCTTTGTAATCCAATTCCTCAGGCCAATGTTGAGGATGAATGACAGAGCCTTTAAAATCGTCAAGACCAGGAAGCTGAGGTGAATAAGGTGTATCGTAGTTGTAATAACCTGTTGCTGAAATAAGGAAATGACAGGTAAATTGCCGGGTTTCCCCACTGGTTTCATCAATTGCAGTAACAACCCATTGGGAAGTTTGATTTGACCAGTCAGTTTGAGTGATTTTAAGCCCAAACTGGATTTTGTTTTTAATGTCATACTGTTCTGCCATGTCATGGATATAATTTTTAATTGAAGGGCCATCTGCAAAAATACTGGTTTCTGTCCAAGGGCGGAATTTATAACCATAGCTCATCATATCTGAATCAGAACGAATTCCCGGATAACGGAATAAATCCCACGTTCCCCCTGTCGTATTGCGACGCTCTAAGATCCCGAATTTTTTATCAGGACACTCTCTTGCCAAATGACAGGCCATACCAATGCCAGAAATGCCAGCGCCTATGATCAAAACATCATAATGATTATTCATGTTATCTCTCCCGAAAAAAGGTGTTTTTAATCAGAATAGTATTCTGTGTAATATGTTATGTTATTTTTTATTTTCAGGAGTAACCATTTGCTTTTATGTTGGGGGAGTATCACTATAATACGATTTTAGTTTCATTAGGTATTTTAGCAAAATTACGGGCAAATCCTGTAGCATTATAAAGTATCATAGTATTGGGCGTGTTTTATTTAAATTATCTGGCTTGGGGTGCGTTCAAAGCGAAATATGTTAGTCTTGAAAGTGAAAGTAATAATTACAACAATAAAAATAAGATCATAAAAAAAGGATTAATGATGAACTTATCAAATCCAAAAATAATTATTTTCTTTTTGGCTTTTCTGCCTAAATTCACTGCTAAAAATGGAAATACAACACCAATACCACTCCAGCTATTATACCCTTCGTCTTTCAAGTTGCCTCTTTGTTGGCTGCGTTTATTCACCCCGGTCACATAGTTATCTATGCTCCCGGGGATTCACTCTCTTGCCGCCGCGATGCAACTTGAAATCCATTGGGTATATATCCAGGGTTAATATTTATAGCGTTAGCGATTGATTTGGCGGTTAATTAGTTTTATTTTATTGTTTACACCCTATAAACTTCAAGTTGCAGCCCGCAAAACCAAAGCAATTTATTATCCGGCGCTTTGCTTTAGTGTACTAGGTATGGGGGTACCATACCTCTACTGATAAGATCAAATACTATCTTGATATTTACCTATTTCCTGATTTAGGAAGTCCAATCGTTGTACCAGTGTTTTTCTTCTTTCTATATGCTTAGCAAATATCTGATAGCGTGGAATAAATTCTGCCAGTGCGTTATTCACGCGGTAAGCATCATACAGATCTTTCATTTCTCTGGCTGCTTTATCATAGGCACTTGCATGACCTTGCTCACTGTATTTCTTCGCATTTTCCCAGTGAACTTCTCTTGAGGAAAAGACAGCATTGAGCCGCTTAATTGCTGCAAGCCACTCTTGTTCACGTCTTTGTTCTTCAGCTAATAGACGTTCACGAGCTATTTCTTCATTCGCAGACTGCCAATAAGCATTAAGTGACAAAGGACTCAGCCAATATTTATAATCATTGTGAGTTAATGGCTGATAAATCAATGAGCGAGCCTGATTAGCCGTGAGTTGCCCTTGCTCAAACAAAGATTTCAATAGCAAATCCTTATCTGAGTCAGACAGACTGTTAATTTGTTCTTCTGCGGTCAGATTTGTAACCTTTGCGGTATGTGCCTGTGATGATTTAAGCAATTTATCCAGGGCATTACACGCTTCTGGAGGGATACCGAATAATTCTGTAAAGGCAGATTGAGCTTCGGATAATTGTTTAAAATTGAAATTAATCAGAGGCAGCTCATCCAACGTCTCATCACCATCAAATGCGCTTTTCAGCCAAGGCAGATATAACAGGCGATAATCTCCTTCCATCAGCTCAGAACGTAACTCAACTAAATGATCTAAATAATCTTTTGCATCGTCGTCGTCCATATAATAATCATTTTCTTCTACGGAAAAGATGAATAGCAGATAGTTTTTCCCTTTCTCGCAGAGCACGGAATCTCCATCCTCAATGTTCATAAATGCCAAAGGGATCGTATCTGGTGGCACTTTCAGATAGCAAATAACCTGTCCCCAATCTGCATAATAGAACCCAACATCAAAGTACTGTGCCATTAATTCAGCAGGTTCAGCCTTTAAATCACTGTAGTTATAATGAACAGTAAAATGACTTGAACTGATTTCAGCCCGGCTGGAGATAGTCCTCAGCTCGGCTTTTTGCTTCGCAGACAACACACCATCAAGTCGTTTAAAATGATAATATTGATATTCACTCATGGTTAAATCTCTATAAATTTAGATTCACATAATATTATGATCATCTCACTAAATGACCAGCTGGTTTTTCCATAAAGTTACTTTACGGCTGCCAATAAATCCTGAATCTTTAAAAACATGGGCGTTGTTCCATTGGATACAGGCATTCCCAGCTCGACAAATCCAAGAAGTGTGTAAAACGCAACAGGATCGGCATCCAAAAATATTCCCTTAATCGGCATCACATGATGAACTTTGATGGCGTGCTCTAAAAATTCCCGCATGAAAATATGACCATATTCCTTCTTTTGATGCTTGACTGATACACCCAGCATCACCAAACGAACAACGGAAAGGCTACTTTCCATTGAACCGCTTAACACCCCACTTAAACGAGATTTTGCCAGTGAATAACCCGTAAAGCTGCATACACCAAGTAACTCATCTGTTTGAGCATCAATTAAAACTTTAGCGACACAATTTCCGGTGGCGACATTGTTTTTAAGTCAGAATCCTCTAATCCCATTAATAAAGGTTTCAATCACGCTACACACCCGCTCATATACACGTGCACGAACTGTCTTACGTTCCAGAATCTTCGGAGTCCAAGTCAGCGTTGCAGCAACCTCATCCTCACGCGGCATCACGTTGGTGAACAGATAATTGTTCACCAACTCCGTTAACTTTATGAAATCCAGACGTTCTTCAGCACACAGTGTCGTTAATGCTTTGTTTTTTTCCTGCTCGACATAAGTTTCAAACACCTGAATGATATCTTCATCGTGCGCTACACGTAGAAGATTTTGTTCGATAAAGTTATCGATCAGTTCACGTTTACTGCGCAACGTCACATCGCTATCAATGATCTCCATCACTTTTTTCTTCTGTTCCTGCTGCTCTTTTGGCGACATTGACTGAATATTTGCAAGTAATTTGAGGATATAACCGACGTTAATTTCATCACGATGGATCAGAGAAACTTCAAAATCCACCTCATCCAGAATAGATACCTTCTCTTTACTGGAGTGCTTTTTCACTTTGTCGTAAATATCGAGATATTTACTGGTGTAGTCAGCCAGCGTTTGATCAGACAATGACTTACTCACATCATCAAAATCAGCGAAGGTTTCAAGAATATTTTTCAAGCGCAGCACATCGCGAAATGCGTTAACAAATACCAGTTGGGCATGTTCATCCGGTAGATTATCCACACTTTCGACTGTTGGGGTTAAGGTCAATAAATAATCAATCGAGGCCTGATAATCACTCAGGTGTTCTTCAAATGACTTTACCAGTACAACCGAAGAGGCATTTTTATTGGAGAACAGTGCGATAGCATCATCAGTCGCTTTTTTCAGGTTACGGAAACAGACGATATTACCGTGGCTTTTCTTCTCATTAAGGATGCGGTTGGTACGAGAAAATGCCTGCACCAAACCATGAAAACGCAAATTTTTGTCCACGTATAGAGTGTTCAATAATGGACTATCAAAGCCGGTCAGGAACATATTCACTACCAGCAGGATATCAATACCCTTCTCTTTGGTGCGCTTAGCGATGTCTTTGTAATAATTATAAAAACTCTGCGAGTCATTGGCAGAGTAGCTGGTGCCATACAGTTCGTTGTAATCCTTGATAAAGCTGTCGAGGTGATCCCGACTTGAGACATCTACTTTACCACCCTGTGGAAGACTGATATCTTCTTCATCCAATAGCCCGTTCACCGCCTCTTTATCGCTTTTATCCGCTTCGTTGGCGGCATAAGTAAAGATGGTTGCGACTTTCAGCGGTTTATAGTTCGCATCTGCGGCCATAAGCGCCGCCTGTTTTTCTTTAAACAACTTATAGTAAGCGATCAGCATTTCCACCGACCCGACGCAAAACATAGCGGTAAATTCGCGGCTGCGGGTTTTAGCGTTGTGGTGCGCCAGAATATAGTCGGTAATTTTTCCCAGCCGAATCCCGCTTTCCATCACCTCTTTGGTATCGATATCTTCTACGCCGATATCAATTTCATTATTACTTTCTTTACGCTTATAGGTGCCAACATATTCCACGGCAAAACGCAGTACGTTTTCGTCACGGATGGCATCGACAATAACGTATTTATGCAAACATTCGTCAAATAGACTTTCGGTAGTTTGCTTGATGCCATTGGTGATATTAACGTTATCGGCAAAAATCGGCGTACCGGTAAAACCGAACAATTGGGCATTCTCAAAAAAATTAACGATAGCTTTATGAGTGTCGCCAAACTGGCTGCGGTGGCATTCGTCAAAGATAAAAACTATGCGCTCTTTGCGCAGGTGTTCCAACTGTGCTTTATAACCTTCGTGAGTTATGGCGTTGTTCAGCTTTTGAATGGTGGTCAGCGTTAACTTGCTACAAGTGGCTTTCAGATGCTTAATCAGCGTACTGGTGTTATTGGTCGTGTCCACGCTGTCTTTGGCAAAGGAGTTAAACTCTTTCGCTGTTTGGTAATCAAGATCCCGGCGGTCGACAACAAAAATTACCCTATCTACTTCCGGCATCGACATGATGACCTGGCTGGCCTTAAACGAAGTCAGTGTCTTACCAGAACCAGTGGTGTGCCAGATATAACCGTTGCGTAGTTTTCCCTGAACATGCAGGCTTTCTTTAACATGATGGATCATCGCTTCACAGGCGTAAAACTGATACGGACGCATCACCATCAGGCACTTACGGGTTTCATTCAGCACCGTGTAGTGGGTGATCATTTTGGCGATATGACACACCTTCAGGAACGCATCGGAAAATTTCTCCAGCGACTTAATCGGCTCGTTTTTTTCATCCGTCCAGAAAAAGGTCTGTTCGAAATGGTTGGCGCGGTTATTGGCGTAGTATTTGGTATCCACGCCGTTACTGATGATAAAAATTTGCACATACTGGAACAGACCACTACCGACCCAGAAAGCATCTCGATGATAACGGTCTATCTGGTTAAACGCTTCTTTTAGCCCCAGTCCACGGCGCTTAAGCTCGATTTGTACCAAAGGTAGTCCGTTGATCAATAAGGTAACGTCAAAACGGGTTTTACGGCTGTTCTGCTCGGCATTGAATTGTTTAACCTGACGAGTAACCTGAAACTCGTTCTGGCACCACTCTTCTTTATTAATAAAGCTAAGCCATCTCTCTGTACCATCATCTCTCAATAACTGGTAGCGATCTCGCAAGATTCTGGCGCGATCGATTACCTCGTTACCTTTGGTCAAGTGCAGAAAAACACGGTTAAATTCACTATCGGTAAGCGGAGCTACTTCTAATCGGTTATGAATTTCAATCTGTTTTTTCAGGTTGGCTTTCATACTGGCTTCGTCAGTGACATTCACCAGCTCGTAGTGCATACCAACCAGTTGTTCTACCAATTGCGTTTCTAATTCGTATTCGCTTTGCGTTGCCATTAATTTTTAGTGCCTTATATTTAGATGTAGCGCAGACCCGATATTGACGGAACCAGAGATAGTTATACAAACATTTGCTGTAGCAAACCTTGCTTCCAGATTTTTAGTTTGTCCAGCTCCGTTTTTTTAGCAGTGATTTTGTCGTCGATTGCGGAGAGGAAGTTGGCGATTTTGGTTTGTTCTTCCTCAACAGGCTGAGGTACAGGAAGACCAAAGAAATCTGCTCCTGAAATATTCATACGGTCATGTCTGGCACCACTATTCGCGATACTTTTCATGTAATCATGCCAAACTGAACTTGCAAAAAAATATTGAAAAAACTTTAATAAACCTTTTTCAAAACGAAAAACCGTATACAAAGGAGACATAATTCCTTGGATCAATTCATTCATTTTTATAGGGCCAACTGGTGCAGTTGAAGATATTCTCGGGTTGTATACAAAATCACCAATATTAACTACGTAATATCCTGTTAAGTTGCCCTCTGTCACAATATCTCTTTCAAAGTAACTCTCTTGGCTGACAATGCCTTGCGTGGCAGAATTAGTTAGAACTGTTCTTACTGAATTATCTCTATTTTTAGTATTTACCTTGGAAGCTATTTCTTTTAACTCCATTTCTTCCCACTCCGGAAACTCTTCCTCATTTTCGTCCTTAAACCGCAACTCCTGACTAAAAATCTTCTGCATCATTCCTTTTTTGTACTGGCATAGCAGGTCATACTGCTTGTTTAGCAGGGTGATTTTTTCGTCAACAGCGGACAGAAAATTAGCGATTTTGGTTTGTTCTTCCTGTTTTGGAAACGTCATAATTTCGGATGAGACAACCCCCCAGTCAGCACGAGGCATTTTGGAGCCAGACGATTTATTAGCTGTCTTAATGAATTTATTTGTTTGAACGTAATGATAAAGAAATTTGTTATTAACTTTTATCCCGTTCAATACCCAGAGCTCAGATGAACATACGCCATCAAAAGATGTATGAATATATTTTTTTAAGTATGGTCTTAGTTTTCCAAATAAAACATTTCCGGACAGAAACTTATTTTTTATACTTGCTTGCTGTTTTGCAGAGTAAACATTTAGAATTCTCCCGTCTTCTTGAGAAATACTATCCATTTCCAAGCAGGGGAAATCTTCTTTTTCTGTTAGTGGATTATATTTCGATGATTTATTGGTCACAACGTTACCAAAAAAATCTTTATCCCATTCCTCACTAAAACCTAAAAACCGTAACTTCGGCACCATCATTTATTCCCCCTCCATCAGAGCAAACGGCGCATCAATTCTCAGTTCTTTACAGAAACCAGAAATGATCTTATCAATCTCCACTACTTTCCCTTCCAGCTCGCAAATCTCCTGCGCCACGGCATTGAGGTCAATCTCCTTTTCCGCTTCAAAGGTATCGACATAGCGAGGAATATTGAGGTTGTAATCGTTATTACGGATCTCTTCCAGTGTGGCAATATGGCTGTACTTCTCAACTGCTTTCCAGTCGTTATAGGTATCGGCAATCTTATCGATATGTTCCGGCAGCAGACGGTTCTGAGTTTTCACTTTCTCGAAGTCTTTGCTGGCATCAATAAACAGAATACTGTCATTGTGCTTACGGCACTTACGCAGTACCAACACGCAGGTCGGAATGCTGGTGCCGAAGAAGATATTGGCTGGGAGGCCGATCAAAGCATCAATGCAGTTCAACTTTTCAATCATAAACTGGCGGATATGCCCTTCCGCTGCGCCACGGAACAACACACCGTGGGGCAGAACCACCGCCATGGTGCCGTCGTCTTCCAGGTGATAGAACATATGCTGTACAAACGCCATATCCGCTTTGCTGGAGGGTGCCAGTCTGCCGTACTGGGCAAAACGATCGTCGTTCATAAACAGCGGGCTGGCGCTCCATTTCGCCGAGAATGGCGGGTTGGCGACAATCGCATCAAACTTCAGGTGAGTATGCTGCGGGTATTCCAGCGTATCTTCCTTAATGATTTCAAAATCCGCATAGTGAACACCGTGCAGGATCATATTCATCCGCGCCAGGTTATAGGTAGTACGGTTCATCTCCTGACCGTAGATTTTGCTCACCGATGAAGCTTCACGTTTTACGCGTAGTAGCAGTGAACCGGAACCGCAGGTTGGGTCATAAACGTTCTTCAGTTTCAGCTTGTAGGTAGTGACGATTTTCGCCAATAAAGTCGAAACAGGCTGTGGGGTATAAAACTCACCCGCTTTTTTACCAGCCCCAGAAGCGAATTGACCAATCAGATATTCATAAGCATCGCCTAAGATATCGGAGCTGGCTTCACTCAGGTTAAAGCTCAGCTTGTCAAGCTCAGTGATCACTTTGCCGATCAGCTCGTTTTTTGCTTTTGCCGTGTTGCCCAGTTTACTGGAGCCTAAATCCAAATCTTCAAATAGATTGCTAAAATCATCGGCTGAATCCGTCCCCAGTGTACTTTGTTCAATATTGCGCAGCGTGGTTGCCAGATCTTCCAAAATAAAACCGATACTAGCGCCTTTCGGATCCTTGGTGACGCGTTCTGCCATAGTGTGGAACAGATCAGTGGGGGGCAAGAAGTAACCCAGAGTCTGGATGCTATCTTCTTTTACCGCTTCTACGATATCCTTATACGCCGAATGCTCTGTCGAGAGTTCATTGTACTTAATCCCGTCTTCAGCAAGGATCTTGTTCGCGTAGGCAACAAATTTTTCAGAGAGGTATTTGTAGAAGATAAAGCCTAAGCAGTAATCACGGAATTCATCGGCATGTATCTTACCGCGCAAGGTATCAGCAATATTCCACAGTCGGCTTTGCAGTTCACTTAAATTTTGTGCTTCAATTTGGGGAGACATTGTACTTCCTAAGTATTTCAGTTCGTTACAGTACCGCAACGTTTACATTAAATCATATCACTGAAAATGAAAAAATCCGGTCAGCTTACGCATAACCGGATTAAAACAGTATTTAGTTCTGGTTTACACGTGCATTAGCCGATTATTCCACCGTCACCGATTTCGCCAGGTTACGCGGCTGATCCACATCTGTACCTTTGATCAATGCAACGTGGTAAGACAGCAATTGCAGTGGAACGGTGTAGAAGATCGGGGCGATCAACTCTTCTACGTGTGGCAGGGAGATGATCTTCATGTTTTCGCTGTTGGTAAAACCCGCGTCCTGATCGGCGAAGACGTACAGCAAACCGCCACGGGCACGGACTTCTTCAATGTTGGATTTCAGTTTTTCCAGCAGTTCGTTGTTTGGTGCAACGATAATCACCGGCATATCCGCATCAATCAGTGCCAATGGGCCATGTTTCAATTCACCGGCAGCATAGGCTTCTGCGTGAATGTAGGAGATCTCTTTTAGTTTCAGCGCACCTTCAACCGCAATCGGGTATTGATCGCCACGGCCAAGGAACAACGCGTGATGTTTTTCAGAGAAGTCTTCCGCCAATGCTTCAATCAGCTTGTCTTTGGACAACATGCTTTCAATGCGGCTTGGCAGGGCATGCAGGGCATGGACAATATCGTGTTCCAATGCTGTATCAGCGTCTTTCAGGCATCCCATGTAAGCCACCAGCATCAGCAGTACTGTTAACTGAGTCGTGAAGGCTTTGGTAGATGCTACGCCGATTTCAGCGCCTGCTTTGGTCATCAGAGCAAATTCTGATTCACGTACCAGAGAGGAACCCGCTACGTTACAGATAGCCAACGAAGTCAGGTAACCCAGTTCTTTAGACAAACGCAGTGCAGCCAAGGTATCTGCCGTTTCACCGGACTGAGACAAGGTAATCAGCAGGCTGTTTTTACGGCGGGCAGGTTTGCGGTAACGGAATTCAGAAGCAATTTCGACATCGCACGGAATACCTGCCAATGATTCAAACCAGTAGCGTGAAACCATTCCTGCATTATAAGAAGTACCACAAGCGACGATTTGGATATGCTCAACCTGAGCCAACAATTCTGCTGCGTTTGTGCCCAGTTCTGACAGATTGACCTGACCGTTGCTTAAACGGCCTTCCAGTGTGCTTTTGATAGCCATCGGCTGTTCGTAAATCTCTTTTTGCATGTAGTGACGATAAACACCTTTGTCACCTGCATCATATTGAACGTTGGATTCAATCTGCTCACGTTCAACGGCTTCGCCGTTCACATCAAAGATGCGCACCGTGCGGCGGGTGATTTCTGCAATATCACCTTCTTCCAGATAGATAAAACGACGGGTGACCGGCAGTAACGCAAGTTGGTCAGATGCAAGGAAGTTTTCCCCCACACCTAAACCAATCACCAATGGGCTACCAGAACGCGCAGCCACCAGCATGTCAGGATGACGGCTATCCATAATTACGGTGCCGTAAGCACCACGCAATTGCGGGATAACTCGCTGAATCACTTCCAGCAGTGTTCCGCCTTGTTGTTGTTCCCAATGAACAAGGTGAGCGATGGTTTCGGTGTCTGTATCTGAAGAGAAAACGTAACCACGCGTTTTTAACTTTTCTCTCAGTTCTTCGTGGTTTTCAATAATGCCATTATGCACAACCGCAATATGTTCAGAAACATGAGGATGGGCGTTACGTTCGTTTGGTTCACCGTGAGTTGCCCAACGGGTGTGTGCAATTCCCGTACCACCAATAACAGGCTGTTTGTCTGCCTCATCAGCCAGCATCTGCACTTTACCTACTTCACGCAGGCGGGTCATATGGTTTTCGCTGTCAACGACAGCCATGCCCGCAGAATCATAACCACGGTACTCTAGGCGACGAAGACCTTCGATCAGTATTTCTGCAATATCTCGTTGTGCACAAGCACCAACTATTCCACACATGGGTTTTATTCCTAAAAACAGGGCTATTAAACGCCCCTTTTATGTCGCACAACCTGATTGTCTTACGGCAAATCGTGTTCCGGCTTTGCCGATCCCCGAGCTTTGTAGAGGTGGGGATCCCCTTCATCTTTCAAGCCACGGCTTTGTTGGCTTCGTTCACTCACCCCAATCACATAGGTCTATATGCTCTTGGGGATTCATTCACTTGCCGCCGCGCTGCAACTTGAAATCTATTGGTTTTTTTTATTGGTACATCTTATTTATTTTTTCTTAACTGGTCGTTGCCAGTCTTTAATATGAGTTTGTTTCACGCGGCTGAGTGCCAGTTCATTTTCAGCAATATCTTTTGTGACAGTGGTTCCCGCACCAATTGTTGCCCCTTTCGCTATTGTCACAGGCGCAACAAGCTGAGTATCAGAGCCGACAAACACATCATCACCAATGATGGTTTTAAATTTATTAGCACCATCATAGTTGCAGGTAATGGTTCCTGCACCAATATTCACATTATTGCCAATCTCAGAATCACCAAGATAAGTCAGATGACCCGCTTTGGAACCTTTACCCAGAGAGGCTTTTTTCATTTCAACGAAATTACCAACGTGAACTTTTTCCGCCAGTTTAGTTCCAGGGCGTAAACGGGCAAAAGGCCCCACTGTGCACTCAGTTGAAAGTTCAGAATCTTCAATCATGGTATAAGGGTTGATTACCGCACCATCACCAATAATGCAGTTTTTCAGGATACAGCCAGAACCGATATGAACATGATTTCCCAGTGTGACATGACCTTCAATAATCACATTGGTATCAATCACTACATCACGACCATGTTCTAATGTTCCACGCAGATCAAAACGAGCCGGATCTAATAACATGACACCCGCCAGCAATAACTTTTCAGCCTGCTCAGACTGATAAATACGCTCCAGTGCAGAAAGTTGCAGGCGATTGTTAACCCCTTCCATTTCACTTAAACGACTTGGGTGTACCGCCTTAATTTGACGACCTTCTTTATGTGCTAACGCAATAACATCGGTAAGGTAATATTCTCCCTGTGCGTTGTTGTTTTTCAACTTGGCTAACCAACGTTTCAAATCACCGCCATTTGCAACCAAAATACCCGTGTTGATTTCGTTGATTTTACGCTGTTCTTCCGTTGCATCTTTCTGTTCGATAATGCTTGTAACTTCACCATTTGCACGGATGATACGACCATATCCCGTTGGATTGTCTAAAATAGCGGTCAATAAACCAATTCCACCTTCTGGTTTTGCCATAATCAAACGCTCTAAAGTATCTTTAGCAATCAGAGGAACATCACCGTAAAGGATCAGAATATCTTCATCATCTGCAAAATGAGGAGCTGCCTGCTGCATGGCATGGCCAGTACCAAGCTGTTCAGCTTGCAGTACCCAGTTCAAATTTTGGTTGGAGAGTGTGTGTTTCATCAGATCACCGCCATGCCCATAAACCAAATGAACATTTTGAGTACCCAATTCCATTGCGGTGTCAATGACGTGCTGCACCATTGGCTTGCCAGCCAACAAATGCAAAACTTTGGGAAGATCAGAATACATGCGAGTTCCCTTGCCTGCGGCAAGGACCACGACACTTTTAGTGTTGGCACCGTTTGAAATAATAGACATAAGCAACCTGACAATTCCAATTTTAAGTATGAAAGTAAACCTGTTTGCGAAATAAATTGCCACATATTTCGCAATGCAAAAAAGCCAGTTAGCTTTCACCAACTGGCTTTTTATTTCACTGCCTACCCTTCTTTCAAGTTGCTATTCAGTTGAATGCAATTAGAAATCTATCGGGTACTGATTACATCAATTTCTTTGTCAGCTCGATAACGCGAAGTTTCGCGATCGCTTTTGACAATTCAGCAGATGCCTGAGCATAATCAACATCGCCGTGAGATCTACGGATATGTTCTTCCGCCTTGCGCTTAGATTCAAGCACCTTAGCTTCGTCCAAATCCTTACCACGGATCGCTGTATCGGCCAGTACGATAACGCCGTTTGGCTGAACTTCAAGAATTCCACCAGACAGGTAGATAAATTCTTCTTCACCAAACTGCTTAACAATACGTATCATGCCCGGTTTTATGGCAGTAAGCAGTGGTGTGTGTTGAGGATAAATCCCCAGCTCACCCTCACTGCCTGTCACCTGAATTTTCTGTACCAGCCCTTCAAACATGTGTTTTTCAGCACTGACTACGTTCAGGGAGAACGTCATTGCAGCCATATCAACCTCCCGTCAGCCGTATTAAAACGCCTTCGCTTTTTCTACAGCTTCGTCGATGGTACCAACCATATAGAACGCCTGTTCTGGCAGGTGGTCATAATCACCGTTCAGGATGCCTTTGAAGCCACGGATAGTGTCTTTCAGAGAAACGAATTTACCTGGTGAACCGGTGAAGACTTCTGCAACGAAGAATGGCTGAGACAAGAAGCGCTGGATCTTACGGGCACGTGCCACAACCAGTTTGTCGTTTTCAGACAGTTCGTCCATACCGAGAATAGCGATGATGTCTTTCAGTTCCTGATAACGCTGTAGGATAGACTGAACACCACGAGCCACATCATAGTGTTCCTGGCCAACAACTAGTGGATCAAGCTGACGGCTGGTTGAATCCAGTGGATCAACCGCAGGGTAGATACCCAGAGATGCGATCTGACGGCTCAATACGACGGTTGCATCCAAGTGAGCAAAGGTTGTCGCTGGTGATGGGTCAGTCAAGTCATCCGCAGGAACGTAAACTGCCTGTACGGAGGTGATAGAGCCAGTTTTGGTAGAGGTGATGCGCTCTTGCAGAGCACCCATCTCTTCTGCCAGTGTTGGCTGGTAACCTACCGCAGATGGCATACGACCCAACAGTGCAGATACTTCTGTCCCTGCCAGGGTATAACGGTAAATGTTGTCAACGAACAGCAGAACGTCACGGCCTTCATCACGGAACTTTTCCGCCATAGTCAAGCCGGTCAATGCAACACGCAGACGGTTTCCTGGTGGCTCATTCATCTGACCATATACCAAAGAGACTTTATCCAGTACGTTTGAATCGGTCATTTCATGATAGAAGTCGTTACCTTCACGGGTACGCTCACCAACACCGGCAAATACAGAGTAACCTGAGTGCTCGATCGCGATGTTACGGATCAATTCCATCATGTTAACGGTTTTACCTACACCCGCACCACCGAACAGACCAACTTTACCCCCCTTAGCAAATGGGCAGATCAAGTCCATTACTTTGATACCGGTTTCCAGCAGTTCCTGAGAGTTGGACAACTCTTCATAGGTTGGTGCTGTACGGTGAATTGACCAGCGCTCTTCTTCGCCAATCTCACCTTTCATGTCAATTGGATCGCCCAATACGTTCATGATACGGCCCAGTGTGGCTTTACCCACTGGAACTTCGATTGGGTGTCCTAAATCAGTCACGTCCAAATTACGGCGCAGGCCATCGGAGGTACCCATTGCAATACAACGCACAATACCACCACCTAACTGCTGCTGAACTTCCAGCACCAGTTTTTCTTCACCGTTTTTAACCTCAAGGGCATCGTATACTTTTGGTACGCTGTCCTGAGGGAATTCGACGTCCACTACGGCGCCGATTACCTGGATAATCTTTCCAGTAGCCATCTTGAATCCTCTACGTAATTCGTAAACCTAGCTGTTAAACCGCAGAAGCACCCGAAACGATTTCGGTGAGTTCCTGAGTGATGCTGGCCTGACGAGCCTTGTTGTAAACCAACTGCAACTCTTTGATCAGGTTGCCACCGTTATCAGTCGCGGCTTTCATCGCTACCATTCGTGCGGCCTGTTCACTAGCCAGGTTTTCAACGACGCCCTGATAAACTTGTGATTCTATATAGCGGCGCAGCAGGGTATCCAACAGCGCTTTAGGATCAGGTTCATACAGATAATCCCAGGACTTCTTCTTCAGTGTTTCATCGTCTCCGGCTGGCAGAGGCAATAACTGAGTAATCGTCGGAACCTGAGACATAGTATTAATGAACTTGTTTGTCACTATATACAGTTTATCCAGACGTCCTTCATCATATGCTTGCATCATGACGTGGACTGGCCCGATCAGTTCGGACAATGATGGGTTATCTCCCATCCCTGTTACTTGGGTAACAATGTTACCGCCAACAGAAGAAAAGAAAGAAACCGCTTTTGATCCAACAAGCGCTAAATCAACCTGGACATTTTTATCAGACCAGTCTTTCATTTCTATCAGCAATTTTTTGAACAAGTTAATGTTCAAACCGCCACATAAACCACGGTCAGTCGAAACAACCACGTACCCAACACGCTTCACTGCGCGCTCTTCAAGGTATGGATGTTTGTATTCCAGATTACCCAGTGCAAGGTGCCCAATCACGCTGCGAATGGTCTCTGCGTAAGGACGGCTGGCCGCCATGCGATCCTGCGTTTTACGCATTTTGGAGGCGGCGACCATTTCCATCGCTTTAGTGATTTTTTGCGTGTTTTGCACACTGGCGATTTTGGTACGTATCTCTTTTGCGCCGGCCATTTCTGCTTCTCCGAATTCAACCAGACGGCCCGAGTTATTTTAATTAAATAAAATTAAACAGGGCCGAATAGTGTTACCAGGACTGAGTCGCCTTGAAGGATTCCAACAGAGCTTTCAGCTTCGCTTCGATCTCTGTGTTGTAATCACCAGACTGGTCAATCTCTTTCAGAAGATCAGAATGTTCACGGCTGGCATATGACAACAGAGCAGCTTCGAAACTGACCACTTTCGCGATTTCGATATCTTCCAGATAACCACGCTCAGCAGCAAACAGAGACAGAGCCTGCTGTGCAATAGACATCGGCTGATACTGTTTCTGTTTCAACAGCTCAGTTACTTTCTGACCATGATCCAATTGCTTACGAGTTGCATCATCCAGATCAGAAGCAAACTGGGAGAATGCCGCCAGTTCACGGTACTGAGCCAGAGCGGTACGAATACCACCAGACAGTTTCTTGATGATCTTAGTCTGAGCCGCACCACCTACACGGGATACGGAAATCCCTGGGTTAACCGCTGGACGGATACCGGAGTTGAACAAAGAAGATTCTAGGAAGATCTGGCCATCAGTGATTGAGATAACGTTTGTTGGTACGAACGCAGAAACGTCACCCGCTTGAGTTTCAATGATTGGCAGTGCAGTCAGTGAACCCGTCTGGCCTTTCACTTCACCATTGGTGAATTTTTCAACGTATTCAGAGTTAACCCGCGCTGCACGCTCCAGAAGACGGGAGTGCAGATAGAAAACATCACCAGGGAATGCTTCACGTCCAGGTGGACGACGCAGCAACAAAGAAATCTGACGGTACGCAACAGCCTGCTTAGACAGGTCATCGTAAACAATCAGTGCATCTTCACCGCGATCGCGGAAGTATTCACCCATCGCACAGCCAGAGTATGGTGCCAAATATTGCAGGGCCGCAGATTCTGATGCGGACGCAACAACAACGATGGTGTTCTCCAATGCATTGTGCTCTTCCAGTTTACGAACTACGTTAGAGATAGTAGAGGCTTTCTGACCAATAGCAACATAGATACATTTGATACCAGAATTACGCTGGTTGATGATCGCATCGATAGCCAGCGCGGTTTTACCGGTCTGACGGTCACCGATTACTAGCTCACGCTGGCCACGGCCGATCGGGATCATGGCATCAACGGATTTGTAACCTGTCTGAACAGGCTGGTCAACGGATTGACGATCGATAACACCCGGTGCAATCACTTCAACAGGTGAGAAGCCATCATGTTCAAGAGCGCCTTTACCATCAATTGGTTCACCCAGTGTGTTAACAACACGACCCAGCAGACCACGACCAACAGGTACTTCCAAAATTCGGCCAGTGCATTTGACTTTCATGCCTTCGGCCAAGTCAGCATACGGACCCATTACAACCGCACCTACAGAGTCACGCTCCAGGTTCAGTGCAATTGCATAACGGTTGCCAGGCAGAGAGATCATCTCACCCTGCATGACATCGGCTAAACCGTGGACACGAATGATACCGTCGTTAACGGAAACAATCGTTCCTTCATTGTGAGCTTCGCTCACGACATTGAACTGAGCAATACGCTGTTTGATCAGTTCGCTGATTTCGGTGGAATTCAGTTGCATATGCTCCAGTCCCCTTAAGACTGCAAGTCGTCTGTTAAACGATTCAGACGGCCACGAATACTGCCATCAATCACCATATCACCCGCGCGAATAATCACACCGGCAATAACAGACTTGTCAATTTTGCAATTCAGCTTCACTTTGCGTGACAGACGTTTTTCCATCGCCGCAGAAATTTTAGCCTGCTGCTGCTCATTTAGTTCGGACACAGAAATCACTTCAACATCAATGGTTGATTCAAGTGACGCACGCAATTGTATAAATTGCTGGAAGACTTCTGGCAGTACCAGCAAGCGACCATTTTCTGCCATTACACGAATAAAGTTCTGAGCATGCGCATCAACCTGCTCACCACAAAGGGTGATAAAGGTTTTGGCTAACGTTTCCGGTGCCAATGAACCGGAAAGCAGCTCACCAACCTGCTCATTGCGAGTAACCTCAGCAATAAACGCCAGCATGTTCTGCCAGTGTTCAATAGATTGGTGTTCTACAGCAAAGTCAAAAGCTGCTTTGGCGTAGGGGCGAGCTACCGTAGCAAATTCAGACATGCCCCTCCCTCCTTACAGTTCAGCGACCAGTTTATCAACGATGTCGCTGTTAGCAGCTTCATCCACGGAACGTTCGATAATTTTCTCGGCACCTGCGATAGCCAGCATCGCAACCTGTTTACGTAACTCTTCACGAGCGCGTTTGCGTTCAGCTTCAATTTCAGCATTCGCTTGCACTAAGATTTTGTTACGCTCCAGCTCTGCTTCTGCTTTAGCATCATCAATAATTTGGGCTTTTTGTTTATTAGCCTGCTCAATGATAACTTGCGCATCAGCTTTCGCTTTTTTCAGTTGGTCGGTCGCATTGGCTTGCGCTAAGTCCAGGTTCTTTTTGGCACGTTCTGCTGAAGCCAAACCGTCAGTAATCTCTTTCTGACGCTTTTCAATGGCCGCCATGATTGGTGGCCATACATACTTCATGCAGAACAAAACAAACAGGACAAACGCGAAGGCCTGGCCGAGGATTGTTGCGTTAATATTCACGGCACAATACCTCTATTTCAATTAATGAATTGGCGTAATTTAGAGTTCTGCTATTTCACTTAGGCAACAGCGAACATCATAAACAAGCCCAGGCCCACAGCAATCATAGGGATGGCGTCAACCAGACCCATAACGATAAAGAACTGTGTACGCAACAGAGGAATCAGATCAGGCTGACGAGCTGCGCCTTCCAGGAATTTACCTCCGAGGATGCCGATACCGATCGCAGCACCGATAGCCGCCAAACCCATCAGAATAGCGGCAGCTATGTACAGCAGATCCATGTTTATATCCATGACAGTCTCCAGTTTGTTTCAGTTAAAACACAATTATTGATTGATAAAAATTAATGCTCTTCAGATGCCATCGACAGATAAACGATCGTCAGAACCATGAAAATAAAGGCTTGTAACGTGATAATCAGTATGTGGAAAATAGCCCAAGGCAGGCTGAGTAACCACTGTGACCACATCGGCAAAAGAGCCGCAATAAGAATAAAGATTAATTCGCCGGCATACATATTACCAAACAGTCGCAGACCGAGTGATATAGGTTTAGACAGTAAACTAACCCCTTCCAAAATTAAGTTAATAGGAATAAACAGCGGATGATTGAAAGGCTGTAATGCCAGCTCTTTCGCAAAACCACGAATTCCTTTCATCTTAACGCTGTAGAACAGAATGAGGACAAAGACACCGAGAGCCATCGACAAGGTGACACTGACATCTGCGGTTGGAACAATACGCAAAGCAGACAAGCCGAAGACGTGTTCACCAATGTAAGGAATAAAATCGATTGGCAGCAAGTCCAATGCGTTCATCAGTAACACCCAGACGAACACAGTCAAAGCCAGAGGAGCTATCACCTTGCTCTTGCCGTGATACATATCACGAACGGTGTTATCAACGAAGCCGATTATCATTTCTACTGCAGTCTGGAATTTCCCTGGAACACCATCAGTGGCACGAACCGCGACTCTTCTGAATACAGATAGAAACAACATCCCTAATATGATGGAGAAAAAAAGCGAGTCAATGTTCAACGTCCAGAACGTCGCCTCATAACCACTAGCGTGGGGATTGACCAACTCAAAGGTACGCAAGTCCAGCTGAAGGTGCTTCAGGTGGTGACTTATGTACTCCGAAGTTGAAACTTCTCCTGATGCAGACATGATGCTTTTTACCCTTTTGTTGTTAAAAACGCTAACCGTTCATTACGGCAGGTGCGACGATCTGCACAATCAGCACCGCTAAATAGGCTACACCAAGTGGTGCAAATGCCGCCTTGAACACCGCTAAAGCGACTATCAGCAAAGTTACCGTAATGATAACTTTAACCCCTTCGCTAATCGCGAAAAACCATGCAATACGTACTGGAACCCCTTCTTCTTTTATCTTTTGGAAGCGGCTGAGCAGCAAAAAAATAACATTTGGTAGCCAGCATGCTAATCCACCCACAAAAGCAGAAACGCCCCACTCTATACTTTTGGTACAAAAAGCCACACTGAGAATAACAAAAGCTATTAACTGCAAAAATAACAGTTTCAGTGCTATTTTACCGTTGTAAAGGGATACAGACATGACTTTTGTTTTCTCCCTGAGGTACATCATCACATATCAGGTTTTGCTGAATATTGTATAAAACTGGCTTTGCTTAAGAGTGTCAAGTGACAAAAACGTGCAAATTATACGGGCCGCCAAAATGAATTCAATCCATAAGTAGCGAAAAAGTGAATAATTATTTGATTTTCTAATTTTGATGCTAGATTGCTCACAAATACTATTTAATATTCTGCAATGCCTGATGGTATGACCTCTGTATTAAACGTGATACATATCACATCAATAAAAATCAATTAATTAATGTTATATCTATAAAGTTTTATCTGATATATCGATAAAAAACGTTACATTTTAATTTTGTTCACTTTCTCTAAAATTTATTTATAAAGAAAATTGGTCGTAGTCATCAGAAAGAAAAATTATACCATTATAAAAATAACGTTGTTTTTCTGTGAGCTATTAGTAAATAAAGTTGAAACTATAGAGGAAAATGATTAGTAACGTCCGTAACATTATAAATGTGTTTGGCGTCACTAATTATTTATAATTTTATTGACAAATAACAAAGTTAGTTTGACTTAAGGATAACTAAATGGCGTTGCTCATCTAATTCTGTAACTTGGAGGGGGATGACGCTATCAAGTATGAACCCTGCCGGCAATTTCACTAATTCATCTTCCGGTATTACACCTTTTAAAGCATAAAAACGCCCTTCAAGTAGTTTAGGAAGGTGCCCGCACCATAAGAGCATGTCTTGCAAAGACGCAAATGCACGACTAATCACTCCATCAAAAGGTGATTCAGGGATAAATTCCTCAACACGGCTTTTCACAGGACTGATATTGGTTAAACCGAGTTCATGCTGAACCTGACGTAAAAAACGAACTCGTTTTCCCAGACTGTCCAATAAGGTGAAATGGGAGTCTGGGCGCACAATCGCCAGTGGGATCCCCGGTAAACCAGGCCCAGTCCCTACATCAATAAATTGCGTTCCATGAAGATATGGATTAACGGTAATGCTATCCATGATATGGCGGATTAACATCTGTTCCGGGCTTCGGACAGATGTCAGGTTATAAGCCTTATTCCATTTGTTGAGCATATCAACATAGGCGACAAGCAGCTGTTTCTGTTCCTGCGATAATTCAATATCCGTCTTCGCCAGCAATGATTCTAATTTGTTAAGCAAAATCTGTCCCCTTAAGCGCTACGACGCAATAAACCCTGTTTTTTTAACCAGACCAGCAAAATGGAGATCGCTGCTGGAGTGATACCTGAAATGCGTGAAGCCTGACCAATTGAACTTGGTTTATGGTCATTCAGTTTTGCAATAACTTCATTGGAAAGCCCACTGACTTGTTGATAATCCAGATCAACTGGCAGTGCAGTGTTTTCATTGCGTAATTGCTTTTCGATCTCCTCTTGCTGACGGGCAATGTAACCTTCGTACTTCACTTGAATTTCAACCTGATCTGCTGCCTGAGGCTCTGTCAAGCTAGGTGCAAAACGTGACAGTGATGTCAGCAGTTCATAATTCATTTCAGGACGACGTAACAAATCTTCACCATTGGCTTCTTTTGACAATGGTGTTTTCAACAGCTGGTTGATATCCCCTAGGCTGTCAGAATGAGGATGTACCCAGATATTACGCAGACGTTGACGTTCTTGTTCGATCATTTCAACTTTGAGGCAATAATGTTCCCAACGGAGATCATCAATTAAGCCTAGCTTACGCCCTTGTTCAGTCAAGCGTAGATCCGCATTATCTTCACGTAACATCAAGCGATACTCAGCGCGGGAGGTAAACATACGGTAAGGTTCTTTAGTTCCCAATGTACATAGATCATCGACAAGAACACCGATATAAGCCTGATCACGGCGTGGGAACCAACCCTCTTCACCAGCGGCATAGCGGACGGCGTTAAGACCTGCCAATAACCCCTGTGCGGCAGCTTCTTCATACCCGGTAGTGCCATTGATCTGACCCGCAAAAAACAGTCCGTGAATAAATTTGCTTTCTAAAGTTTGTTTTAAATCACGTGGATCAAAGAAGTCATACTCGATAGCATAGCCAGGGCGAATTATACGGGCATTCTCCATGCCTTTCATCGAGTGAACAATTTGCATCTGTACATCAAATGGCAGACTGGTTGAAATCCCATTTGGATAGATTTCGTTACTGGTGAGTCCTTCTGGCTCCAGGAAGATCTGATGGGCATTGCGATCGGCAAAACGCATCACTTTATCTTCAATGGAAGGGCAGTAACGAGGGCCGATCCCTTCGATGATCCCCGCATACATTGGACTGCGATCCAAATTATTGCGGATCACTTCATGGGTTTTTTCATTGGTATGAGTGATATAACATGGAATTTGCGGCGGGTGTTGAGTCGTATTGCCCATGAATGAAAATACAGGTGTCGGATTATCACCCAGTTGTTGTTCAAGCTGACTAAAATCAATGGTTCGTGCATCAATACGAGGAGGTGTACCTGTTTTTAGGCGAGCGACACGCAAAGGCAATTCGCGTAAGCGATGAGATAATGCGATCGCAGGAGGATCTCCGGCACGTCCACCACTGTAGTTTTCTAATCCAATATGAATCTTTCCGTCAAGGAAAGTCCCAACGGTCAGAACCACAGACGTAGCCTTAAATTTCAATCCCATACGAGTAACAACACCTGTGACAGTATTGTTCTCAACGATGAGATCTTCTACCGATTGTTGGAAGATCATTAAGTTAGGTTGATTTTCCAGTGCTGTTCTTACAGCTTGTCGGTAAAGCACCCGATCCGCTTGTGCGCGTGTAGCCCTGACTGCTGGACCTTTGCTGGCATTGAGTGTTCTGAACTGAATACCTGCCTGATCAGTGGCTTTCGCCATCAGGCCACCAAGTGCATCGATCTCTTTTACCAGATGTCCTTTACCGATCCCACCAATGGCTGGATTACATGACATCTGGCCCAAAGTATCAATATTGTGAGTCAGTAATAAGGTTTGACGCCCCATACGTGCTGCGGTCATAGCAGCTTCAGTGCCGGCATGACCTCCGCCGATAATGATAACGTCAAAATGCTCTGGATAAAACATGTGTAAACCTTCAATTATGAAAATGCTTCGTATGCATTGGGGAGAGAATTCTACTCAAGTTTGGGCTTAAGACCAAGCAGGAAGAGATCATCATTAATTAAAATAAGATCTTTTTATTTAAAGATCTCTTTATTAGATCTTTTATTAGGATCACGATCTTCTGTGGATAAGTGGGTTTTCCATATAAAGATCATGAGACTGTAAAGGATCATTTGCTGTGAATGATCCGTGATCCAAGCTAGTATAAGCTGGGATCTAAAAGCAGAGTTATTCACAGGTGGCTAATTGTGATTCGGTTATTAAATGGATAACTACGGGTTAACCCCTGCTTTTCAGACAAGTTATCCACAGTTGATTGTTATATTTTTAATCGAATCAGAGTAACTTTGCCCATTCTTTAGCCCATTCTTCAGCCGGATCTTCGGGAATTTCGTGTTTCAGAATGTCTATTTCCAGTCGATCTCCGATCCGTTTTGCACCGAGATCTTCCAATAAGCGTTCTAGTGATCTTATGGCACCACAGAATGTGTCATATTCGGAGCTGCCAAGACCGACCGCGCCAAATGTTACTTTACTTAGATCGGGTTGTTGTTGTGCAATAGCATCTGACAGGGGTTGGAGATTTTCAGGCAAATCTCCTGCCCCATGCGTTGATGTCACCACAAGCCACACTCCTTCAAGAGGAAGATCTTCCAATGAGGGACCATGAAGTATCACTGTTGAAAACCCGTCATTTTCTAAGATTTCGGCTATATGTTCAGCGACGTATTCGGCGCTACCCATTGTGCTGCCGCTAATTAAGGTTATCGTGCTCATTGTGATCCTTGCTAAATTAAAAAGCGGCTATTGTACGCTGTGAATCTATTGGGATCTACCTGTGGATAATGTGGTTAAGCTATTTTCTCTTTTAGGGTTTGATTGTCCTTGTTATCGGGTTTTGCAAGGAGATTAAGGTTTCTGTTGATTGGATTTCATCAATTGTTTGGATCTTGTTGATAAGTACATCCTGAAGCGCTTCGATGGATCGGCACATGACTTTGATGAAAATACTGTAATGCCCGGTGGTATAATAAACTTCAACAACTTCATCGAGCATATCGAGCTTCTTCAATGCTGCCGGGTAGTCTTTGGCGCTTTTTAATATAATGCCGATAAAGCAACATACGTCGAATCCCAGTTGCTTGGCACTGATATCAACCCGGGTTCCGGTGATAATCCCTGACTGTTTCATTTTTTCTACGCGAACATGAATTGTTCCCGGACTAACGGAGAATTTTTTGGCTAATTCTGCGTAAGGTATACGTGCGTTCTCCATTAAAGCGTGAAGTATGTCACGATCTAAATTATCGATCTGATAAATTTCTGCCATTTTTAAACCCTTTTTTTGAATGATATTCATTTTTTTAATGTAAAAATTATCGTTTATTAATTTTATGCAATATTTTTATTATTGGATATTGAATTTGTACCTCATTTTGTTGCTTAATCTATTCCAACAGGACACAGGGTCACTAAAAATTTTTGAGAACAACATCATGAAAACATCCTTCATTGAAAAACAGCAGCAAATTAGTTTTGTGAAATCATACTTTTCCCGTCTGCTAGAGAAACAACTTAGTTTAATTGAAGTTCAAGGGCCAATCTTGAGCCGTCTTGGTGATGGTACTCAGGACAACCTGTCTGGTCATGAAAAAGCAGTACAGGTAAAAGTGAAAACATTGCCGGATGCAACGTTTGAAGTGGTTCATTCTCTGGCGAAATGGAAGCGCAAAACTTTAGGTCGCTTTGGTTTTCAAGCTGAACAAGGGTTGTATACCCATATGAAAGCTTTGCGTCCTGACGAAGATCGCTTGACTCCTATCCACTCTGTTTTTGTTGATCAGTGGGATTGGGAGAAAACGATGGGTGAAGGTCAACGTTCACTCGATTATTTAAAACAGACAGTAGGTAAAATCTACGAAGCAATAAAAGAAACGCAACAAGCGGTAAGTAAGGAATTTGATCTGGCACCGTTCCTGCCAGATCAAATTCACTTTATCCACAGCGAAGAGCTTCTGAAACGTTATCCGGATCTGGATGCTAAAGGTCGTGAACGTGAGGCAGCCAAAGAATTCGGTGCGATTTTCCTGATGGGTATTGGCGGTAAATTGTCTGACGATCAGGCACATGATGTTCGCGCACCGGATTATGACGATTGGACTTCACCAAACAGTGATGGTTTCTTTGGCTTGAACGGTGACATTATTGTCTGGAACCCAGTTTTACAGGATGCTTTTGAAATTTCTTCAATGGGTATCCGGGTTGATGCAGAAGCTCTGCAACGTCAGCTTAAGATGACTGGTGATGAAGATCGTCTGCAATATGATTGGCATCAGGCATTAATCAAAGGTGATATGCCACAGTCTATCGGCGGTGGTATCGGGCAGTCTCGTCTGGTAATGCTGATGTTGCAAATGTCACATATCGGTCAGGTTCAATGTAGTGTTTGGTCACCAGAAATTATTGGATCCGTTGAAGGTGTGCTGTAAGGCTTAATTTCGCCACCTTCTTTGTAAGCGGCTTGTAAGTCCGGTATCAAAACGTCAGATATGATCGAATATCCGCATGATACCGGGCTTTCCATTGTGGAGCATGCACCAACATTACAGAAATAGCCATGTTCTTTGTGAAAAATACCCGTAAATTTCAGGTAATCTCTTTTATCTTCTTTGACAAATATCATGAGTCACGGCAATACTTGGTGGGGGGGAATCTATGGCTGAACTCTCTCACTGCGTGATGCGTAGCTCTATCTCAAGGGAAATGATATTTGACACCCTGAATTAGTCATCTCATAATTTTTGATCTCAATTGTTTCTGTTTTTTAGTTAATTGAAGAAAACTTTGTTCAATACTGGCAATCCAATGTTCTTCGATAATGCCAATATCCTCCTTTGTCACAATGAAATATAGCGCCCAGAAAGAGGCTGATAAGTTGGGCTATAACCTGATTGTGCTTGATTCTCAGGATAATCCGGCCAAAGAATTAGTACTACAGCCGTAATTGTTCTGTAAGCCGATGATCTTCCCGGCGACGATAATGACATTGTTGTGCCCGGTATTGATGCCGTCGTCGCCAGT
>NZ_FPBJ01000040.1 GCF_900116635.1 Xenorhabdus koppenhoeferi
ATTAACCTTGTGGCAAACCGATTAAATAATCGCCCTCGTAAAACACGAGATTACAAAACACCGAATGAGTTATTTAAAGGAATACCCACTCATTTGCTTCGTTCATTACGATGTTGCGCTTAATATGCGAATCCAAGTAATTTTTGCTGTTCTTATTCATGGCAAACTCCTTTTGTTAGGATTATTCTCGATCATGCAAAAATTGATGTTTATTTCTTCATTAGAATAAATGTTAATGACCAATAAAAATTGGTAAAGGTCAAAACAATTTTATTTCAGATAGCGGGAATAATGCTGAAAATTTCTTTCAATCTCTGAATATTGCTGTCACCAAGTCTACCAACATGCTGTTAATTGCCTCTATTACAGATTTTGTTACGGGAGTTTTTTTGAGAGACATTTAATTGCTATTCCTCAGGCGGATTTTGTATCAACTCATCAGGCTGAATCAATGTGTGTTGTGACTTATATCATATATGGTGAATAGAGTAGGACATAAAGTATCCCGCCTTCAGTTATTTAACATAATGTACATTATGCGAACCTATGTGTTTCTGAATGATGAAAGCTAACCTCTCATGATGATAATAGCTTCAACCGAAACATAAATTTAATGTAACAAATTGATATAAAGTGAAATTAAACTATAATCATAAGTATTTAGTTCGTTAAACATGAGAGCTTTTTAAAGTTACTCAGTAAAACCATGAAAAAGGTTTATTGGTTTCAATAAATGACCTGGTCTTATAATAATCTATTTAGTAAGTAGCGCCATGAAAGGAAAGAGGTTCAAGCATGAGTATTCATAGTTCTTTGATTGTTAAAAATATTTCCGCTATTGCATTAGTGTTATCACTATTTTGGCAATCATCGGCATTTGCTGCGTCCTGTACATCAGATAGTACTTGCGTGATCATCAATGGGAGTGAGACTTCGTTGAATAAAGAAAAAGCTCGTCAAAGTAAAGAAGAATGGAATAATGAAAAAGGATTGCGTCAAAAAACATACAACAGGAAAGAGAAAGAATTTGATAAGTATGATGTAGAAGTTGATAATCGTGACGACTGTCTAAAAAGTGCCAATATTAACGCTTATTGGGAACCAAATACAAAACGTTGTCTGGATATCAATACAGGTCGTCCAATCAAACCTTGATCTTGATAGACTCAACACCAATCTAAGAATGACGATACTGAACATAAAAATAAAAAAGGGAGCATCACTTTCTCCCTTTTTTATTTCCTTATCAAAGCCCACTAATGACAGAAACATCTATACACCTCCTCTTTCAAACTGCCTCTTTGTTGGCTGCGCTCGCTCACCCCGGTCACATAGTTATCTATGTTCCCGGGGATTTGCTCTCTTGCCGTCGCGAAGCAACTATACGCCAACCACCGTTACAACGAGCAAGTTATGTTTATTTCACTACCTAACCTTCAATAATAAGACTGGTTAGGTAATGTAATAATCTTTGTTAAATATCCCTCAATAATTTCTATATTCCCTTCCTTCTTCAATGAGAGCAATATTCTTTGTATACAACTTCGGGAAAGTGTACATCGTTTTTCTATGTACTTGATGGCGGAGATATTTTCCCTAAATTCATCAGGTAGATCCATCAGACGAGATAATAGACTACATACAATTTCTTTGTTGTTATAGCGGTAGATACTGATATCTCTGGCATAAAGAAAAGAGATCTTATACGAAATTATTCTCATCCACTCCCTATAAAGATCATGCTTTTTTATGGCATTTAACGCACTAATCCTAGGAATTTGGTGTACTTTACAATTTGGCCCTAGTTCAAGTGAGTAGTATATTTCAGAACCAGAATAGAAAGACAAACCAATGATGTGAGGTGAAAAAAAAGTAGCAATGGTTAGATCGTCATTTATTCTATGCATATTGACGTATCCTTGCTCCAATAAAAAAAACTTGGCGAACTCATTTTCGATTTTGATTAATAATCCTTGTGTTGGTAAATCAGATGTAATTAATTCTGAATATGGTAATAATGTATCGATAACCTTTTTAAAAGAATGCACAGGCTTGAGTAATTTTTTCATATTTAACAACCTTAGAGTCTTACTCACTCCACTTGGAAAAATAAATAAATATCTTCTGTTAAGTTTTTATCACAACCTAGAAATACTATGCAATAAATGCTTTTTACCTCCTGCTTATGGTTGAATTTTTGTTTGATTTTATTGTGGATATTTGAGAGAGTTGTTTTTGAATTAAAATTATGTTGTAACTAAATATTACTCAAAAAGCCATGATGTGTAACTGTAGAGAATAATCATGAATAAATATCTTTCAATAGAATCACTTACATCTTGCTTTAAAAGACAAGAAGAAAAGCTATCTGAAATGATTGGACTGTTAATTGACTATCCACTTATTGATGCCCGGGTATTTGAATTACCTCAAATCGAAAAAGGTGAAGAACATGAGCAAATAACTGAAATTCAAGTTAACCCGCTGAAGGATAATGAAGCCCTCAACTTAGGCTTACGCTTCTATCAGAAGCTATTCATACACCATAACAACCCCAATATCAGTAGCAAAGCCGCAAGCCGGCTTCCAGGAGCGCTATGTTTTTCTGTAAGCCACCAGCAGTACAAAAAAGCGGTGAGTGTAATCAATGAAGTGAATCAATTTAAAGCTGAACTAGAAAATATTGTTACCAAAGAATCAGGTATCAGTAAAGAACAGCGATTTGAATTTGTTCATAATCATTTAAGAGGGTTAATTACTCTGAATGCTTATCGTACCATTACTCCCCTATTAAACCCTGATTCCATCAATTTTGGTTGGGCCAATAAAAATATTATTAATAAAGTTACTAAGCAACAAATTCTGGAACGGTTGGAGAAAAGTCATAACGCAGGACGGGCAGTCCCGCCCTACTCCAGTGAACAATGGGCTGCGTTAGTCGAATTAGAAATTACGGATATCAAAAAACTCCCGGATGATGCAGTACTTAAAATCAAACGGCCAGTGAAAGTACAACCCATTACCCGAGTGTGGTATTCAGCGTTACAGAAACAAGTTCAATATGCGTGTCCTCTTCCCGTTATTGTTTTCTATACAGAAGATAGCGAGATCAAACCGAAAATCGGTACATTGCCTGACTATAATGCCAATATCATAAAACATAGATACAAGCCTAAAGCAAAACCACTTGAACTTATTATTCCTCGTCTACATCTCTACAGAGAAATCTAAGATCTAAAAAGCCGGAACCATAATCAGCTCCGGCCTTGATAGGTCATTCAGTAATCAGTAAGTAACAGGTATTATTTCATGCTACCTACCATTTCCTCTGGGCGAACCCACTCATCAAATTCAGCTTCAGTCAAATATCCTAACTGCATCGCTGACTGTTTCAAAGTCAGGCCTTCTTTATGGGCTTTCTTGGCAATTTCAGCCGCTTTATCGTAGCCGATATGAGTATTCAGTGCAGTTACCAGCATCAGTGATTCATTCAACAATTGAGTGATACGGCTATGATTAGGCTCGATACCAACAGCACAATGCTCATTGAAACTACGCATACCATCCGCCAGCAGACGAACAGATTGCAGGAAGTTATCAATCACCATTGGTCGGAACACGTTCAGTTCAAAATTACCAGATGCCCCACCAATATTGATAGCAACGTCGTTACCCATAACCTGAGCACACAGCATTGTCAGTGCTTCACACTGAGTTGGATTGACTTTACCTGGCATAATGGAACTACCAGGCTCATTTTCTGGAATGGATATTTCACCAATACCACAACGAGGGCCAGAAGCCAGCCAACGAACGTCATTAGCAATTTTCATCAACGATGCCGATAAACCTTTTAATGCACCATGTGAGTGAACCAGTGCATCACAAGTTGCCAACGCTTCAAATTTATTAGGAGAAGTTACGAAAGGCTGACCGGATAACTCTGCAATTTTCTTTGCAACACGAACAGCATATTCAGGATGAGTATTCAGGCCCGTTCCTACCGCTGTACCACCCAGAGCCAATTCACATACATGAGGAATACTGTCTTCAATGTGTTTCTGGTTATGCGTCAACATAGCCGCCCAACCAGAAATCTCCTGACCTAAAGTCAGAGGAGTAGCATCTTGTAAGTGAGTACGGCCAATTTTTACGATGTTTTTGAACGCTTCCGCTTTATCTGCCAACGTTTTTTGTAATACTTTTAACTCTGGCAACAGATGGTTGCGTAACGCAACAACAGCCGCGACATGCATTGCGGTTGGGAAAACGTCATTGGAACTTTGACTTTTGTTGACATCATCATTAGGGTGAATCAAACGTTCGTTGCCCCTTTGACCGCCAAGGATCTCACTACCACGGTTCGCCAACACTTCATTCATGTTCATGTTGCTTTGAGTTCCCGAACCGGTCTGCCAAATAGCAAGAGGGAATTCTGTTGGGTGTTTACCTTCCAACACCTCTTTCGCTGCAGCGATAATTGCGTCACCACGTTCTTTAGGTAGGAGGCCCAAATCCATGTTAACGCTGGCTGCTGCTTGTTTAGTCAATGCAAGAGCATCAATCAGCGCAACAGGCATTTTTTCCTGAGAAATGCGGAAATGCTCTAGTGAGCGCTGGGTCTGCGCTCCCCATAATTGGTCAGCAGATACTTCAATAGGTCCCATTGAGTCTTTTTCAATGCGAGTGGCTGCCATTACTATCTCCTTAGCACACAGAATAATTGAATACACCGGAACAAAATTTGCAGATAAATTAGTCGGCATCTCATTATAATGCCATAAACTTATTATCGATAATGCGACCTAATCGTGTTTATTGTATTGTAGTCATATAAATAAATTTGTTTTTTACAACAGGAAATTACGCCATGCTGAAAATGACCAACAATATCCAATATTATGACTGGGGGAGTAAAACTGCTCTGACGGATATTTATGGTATCGAAAACCCCGATAATCAGCCAATGGCAGAATTATGGATAGGAGCACACCCGAAATGTAGTTCACTTGTAGCCGATCCTCAAACAGGTGAAACCATCACCTTGAATACTCTGATTGCCAGGGAGCCGACAAAATACCTTGGGGATAAAGTGGCCCAGCAATTCCAACGATTGCCTTTTTTGTTCAAAGTGTTGTGCGCAGCCCGGCCGCTTTCAATCCAGGTTCATCCTGACAAAACATCAGCAGAACAAGGATTCGCCAAAGAAAATACGGCAGGGTTACCTTTAGATTCAGCACAACGTAATTATAAAGACGATAATCATAAACCTGAATTGGTATATGCACTCACCCCATTTAAAGCGATGAATGCTTTTCGGCCTTTATCTGAGAGCGCGCAATTACTGGGTTACGTTTCTGCCGCACACCCTGATATTCAGACATTCATCCAGCAATCGACTGAGAAAAATCTATCATTTCTCTTTTCTCAATTATTGAGTATGCAAGGTAAGCAAAAACGTTTAGCCATTGCGGTCTTGAAATCTGCTTTAAATAGTCATCAAGGAGAACCGTGGGATACCATCAGAAAGATGACAACTTTCCATCCTGATGATAATGGACTATTTTCTCCCCTTATGCTTAATGTAGTCGAACTGAAACCAAGTCAAGCAATGTTTCTTTATGCCCGCACTCCTCACGCTTATCTTGAAGGTGTGGCTTTGGAAGTTATGGCTAATTCCGACAATGTTCTACGCGCCGGTTTAACCAGCAAACATATCGACGTACCAGAATTAATGGCTAATCTAGACTTTATTCCAAAATCTGCCAATACTTTGCTGACTATTCCAGAACAGGAAAAAGACGCACTGGGCTACCCTGTTCCCGCCAATGATTTTCGTTTTTCTGTTTATACTATCCAAGAACGGCCGATAACATTTGAAAATGATTCCGCATCAGTTCTATTTTGTATTGAAGGTCAACTAGTTATTAGTACTGATGAGCAGCAATTGAGATTATTCTCAGGTGAATCAATTTTCTTATCTGCTATAGAAAGAACCGTGACTGTTCGCGGTGATGGTAAATTAGCCAAATTATTTAATTAATGCTTTATATTCATTTAGTTATATGAATACCTATCGATTATTAGTCACATTTTTAATGAAAATTAATTAAAAAATTTTTAACTAGACTATACACTTAACAACCACAATTGGCATAAATACAGAACGCAAAAATCTATTATGTTGTATGCGTTAAAAGGGTGAGATTCACACATGAAAAAATCGTTAGTCGCTGTAAGCGTTATTGTTGCTCTAGGTGCGGTATGGACAGGTGCGTCATGGTATACAGGTAAGAAACTTGAAGAGCATTTGAATCATATCGTCAATAAGGCAAACACTGAGATAGAAAACGCATTTCCTGAAAGTGGCGCAGAATGGCAAGCAAAAGATTTTAATCGTGGTATTTTCAGTTCTGATGTCCGTTTAATTCTGAATATCAAAAATGGTGTGGAAAATGTGGGTATCCAGCCAAATGAAGAGATTATTTTCAAATCCACCATCGAACATGGGCCATTCCCTATTGCAAACCTGAAGAAATTCAACCTATTGCCAAAAATGGCATCCATCCATTCAGAGCTTGAAAAAAGCGATGCACTGAAAGAACTGTTTAGTTTTACGCAAGAAAAATCGCTGTTTAAATTAAATGCCAATGTCGGTTATAACCGCAGTCTTTCAGCTAATATTGATTTGATCCCGATTAATCACACAGAAACCAAAGAGAATGGAGAAAAGTATGTTTTCTCTTTTTCAGGAGCAAAGATCGTTGCTGACACAAATCATGACTTAAGTGCATTCTCATTCGACATTAATAGTGGTGGACTGTCTTTCAGTAGTCAGACCAAAAAAGAAGCAATTATCCTGAAAGGTGTTCATTTTACCGGCGATAACAAAAAAGGTAATTTTGATATCTACGTTGGGGATCAAAACTATAGCATCGGCGAAATTTCTATTCATGGAAATGAAGGTAACCCCAAAGCTGAAGACTCCAAAGATGTCTCTTTCAAAGGGATTAAAATCACATCTAACCTGACTGATAATAAAGATAATCTAAATATTAAAGTCGGCTACAGCATTGATGGCATAAAAATTAAAGATATGGAATTAGGTTCAGGTAAGTTTGTTCTGGGCATGGAAAAACTGGATGGTGAATCTGTTCGCAAATTTACTCAGGCCTATAATGATACCGTAGCAAATGCTTTAACCAATGATGAATTAGATTCCGATACAGTTTCCTATGCAATTCTCTATAACTTGCATCTGCTCTTTAATAAAAATCCGCAATTCAGCATCTCTCCTTTTAGCTGGAAAAACAGTAAAGGTGAAAGTTCTGTCGATTTCAAACTTTCCTTACAGAACATTCCAGAAGATAAAAACACGCTGCTCTCTATGGAACCAGAAGAGATGATCCGCAACCTGATCCAAGAGTTGTCATTACAGATCAACATCCCCAAAGCTATGTTGATTGAATCTTTGACACAAACAGAGGTATTAGAGGGTAAAGATAAAACAGCCGCAGAAGCTAAAGCGGAAAAACAAGTCCAGCAACTAACCCAAGAAGGTCTTAAATATAAGATCATCACTGATGAAAACAGTGTTATTGGACTTAACCTCCACTATGCCAAAGATAAAGTGAAATTAAACAACAAAGAATCCAGCCTGAATCAATTCCTGCTTGATAATGGACTTGGTGGGTCCTATGATGGTATAGATAGTGAGCAAAACGATGAGACTGAACTTCCTACAGTTAAATAGTTAAATAAGTGAACAACAGTCACCATAACGAATAAACAGAACCCGAACCAATTTCTTCTACAAGATAGCGCTTTAATTTTCTTGCCAGTCAACATGTTGACTGGCTTTTTTGTATACCCAATGGATTTCAGGATGCAGCACGACGGCAAGGGAATGAACCCCCAGGAGCATAGCTAACTATGTGACTGGGGTGAGTGAGCGCAGCCAACAAAGCTGTAACCTGAAAGACGACGGGTATATATATAAATTTAATAAGAAGGATAAACAAATGATTGATACACAGCTTCCACTGACCGATTTGCACCGTCACCTTGATGGTAATATTCGCCCTGAAACCATTCTGTCTCTCGCACGTCAGCACAATATTCCTCTGCCCGCTTATGAACTGGAAGCATTACGTCCCCATGTCCAGATTATTGAAAACGAACCTGACCTTATCAGTTTTCTCCAGAAACTGGACTGGGGAGTCGCGGTTCTGGCTGATTTAGATGCCTGCCGCAGAGTAGCCATTGAAAACGTTGAAGATGCCGTCAATGCCGGCCTTGATTATGCTGAACTGCGTTTCTCCCCTTATTATATGTCCATGAAACATCAGCTGCCTGTTGAGGGCGTCGTTGAAGCCGTTATTGATGGTATTTATTCCGCAAGCCAACAACATGATATTCAGATCCGTTTGATTGGTATTCTGAGCAGAACATTTGGTGAAATAGCCTGCTCTCAAGAACTATCTGGGCTTCTTGCTCATAAAAAGCACATTACAGCATTAGATCTCGCAGGTGATGAACTGGGATTCCCTGGGCATCTCTTTGAACCGCATTTTATTCAAGCACGCGATGCAGGCTGGAATATTAGCGTACATGCCGGTGAAGCCGCTGGTTCAGAGAGTATCTGGCATGCTATCCGTGAATTGGGAGCAACCCGTATTGGACACGGTGTTAAAGCCATCAATGACCCAGCGCTGATGGATTACTTGGCAGAACATGGTATTGGCATTGAATCCTGCCTGACATCTAACCTACAAACCAGCACAGTCAGCTCCTTACAAGCTCACCCACTGAAACAATTCCTTGAGCATGAAGTTCTGGCTTCAATCAATACCGATGACCCAGCAGTAGAAGGTATTGAAATCCGTCATGAGTATCATGTTGCCGCACCTGCGGCGGGATTGTCACCAGAACAGATTAGACAGGCACAGATTAACGGATTGGCCACCGCGTTCCTCAGCGAAGCGGAAAAACAGGCACTGAAAGCTAAAGTAGCCAAACGCTAAAAAATGCTACTTATTCCAATCCATTTAATCTTAAAGGCAGACATAAATCTGCCTTTTTTATTTCAGAAAGATAGAGAAAGATCATAGATAGACATAACCGCGCCATGCCTTGATTAACTGATTGACTTCCTTTTTAAACGCCGCGCATAACGTTGAGCAAGCACGGCGCAGACCATCAGTTGGATCTGGTGGAAAATCATTAGCGGTAACAGCATTACTCCTACCATTGAAGCAGGAAACAGCACATTGGCCATCGGTACACCATTCGCAAGACTTTTCTTTGAACCACAAAACACAATTGTAATTTCATCTTCCTGACTGAAACCCAAGAGACGTGAACTATATACGTTAATAATTAACACCACAGCCAATAAAACACAGCATACAAGACCGATCATAAAGAGCGAGTAGGTATCAATTTTATGCCAAATGCCTTCTACCACCGCTTCACTGAATGCAACGTACACCACCAGCAAAATAGAAGAACGGTCTGTCATATTGATCAGTTTCTTATGTTTCTCCACCCAACTGGCAATCAAGGGCCGCGATAAATGCCCAACAATAAAAGGCACCATTAGTTGCAAAATGATATCTTTTATCGCTTTCCATGTATCACCATGAGCGCCGCTATCATGAGTCTGAATCAGAAAACCCACCAATAAAGGGGAAACAAAGACACCCAACAAACTTGAAGCAGAAGCACTACATATCGCCGCTGCAACATTTCCACCAGCAACAGAAGTAAATGCAATAGCAGACTGTACAGTAGCAGGTAAAGCACAAAGATAAAGGAAACCCATATAAACGGTGGGTGATATCCATTCCGGTACAATGAAATGAAGCCCCATCCCCAATATCGGGAATAAAACAAAAGTACTACTGAAAATAACCAAATGCAGCCGCCAATGTCCGATCCCCGCTAAAATAGCGTCACGAGACAACTTGGCACCATGCATAAAGAACAGCAACGCAATGGCAGCAGTGGTTAAATATTGAAACCATTTTTTTACCTCTCCTTCGCTGGGAAAAAATGAAGCAATGATGACCACAGTAATCAGTGTCACCAAAAAAGAGTCAATCTTTAACTTTTGTAACAAATTCATCAAAATGCTTCCTTTGTCCATAAGGAACGAGTTGAACTATCAACTATCAATCCCATTGACTACTGAAAAATCTTCTGGTCAACGGGGATAATTCACTGCGCACCGATTGTATCGCCGCCTATCACACGTTGGCAAATAATCACGATTCCTGTGCTACTATCTTTTCCTTATCTCAAGATACTCATTATGGAATGAAAATTTTTTATGTATCAATCTAATGATTATTATCGTATTAACGGTTGGTTATTGGCTCCTGCCGCTTATCTAATCATGACATTAATCACCGCCAGTTTGATGCTATTGCTATATGCCATGAAAAATCAGGAAATCCACCAATTCGATAATGGTTTCATCTTTATGTGGTATATCTCTGCATTAACCACAGTAATGATGTGGTCTTTTACTGTATGGGTATTGCGATTGCTTTTTATGCGTTCAAAACGTTTTCCGCGTATTTTTATTATTTGGCTTATAGTTTCCATTTTAATTGCCATAAAAACCTTCGCCTTTTCCCCTATTACTGATGAGATGGCAACACGTTCATTACTATGGACATTACTGGCTGCCGCTATTTTCGTTCCTTATATTAAGCGTTCTCATCGCGTAAAAATGACTTTCACACAAGATCGATAACATACCCTACAATTGATTGTTATTATTTCCTCCACTTACCCCACCATAAGGTGGGGCAATTTCTATTCAGACTATACCCAATAGAATGACGGGTATAACAGTGTTTTACTTTCCAGCATCTTATTTTTAGGTATAGCAATGACTGAATACCTTCTGTTATTTATTGGCACAGTATTGGTCAATAACTTTGTTTTAGTAAAGTTTTTAGGCCTATGTCCTTTTATGGGTGTATCCAAAAAACTCGAAACGGCCATCGGAATGGGGTTAGCAACAACATTTGTTCTAACCTTAGCTTCCATTAGTTCATGGTTGATAAACACCTTTATTCTCGTACCTTTTGATTTGGTTTATTTGCGTACTCTAAGCTTTATTCTTGTTATTGCAGTTGTCGTTCAATTTACCGAACTGGTCGTCCGTAAAACCAGTCCAACGCTTTACAGGCTTTTAGGTATTTTCCTGCCACTGATTACAACCAACTGCGCTGTACTCGGTGTCGCCTTACTGAATGTCAATCAATCTCACGGTTTTTTACAGTCCGCGGTATACGGTTTTAGCGCTGCCGCCGGGTTTTCCCTTGTTATGGTGCTGTTTGCCGCCATTCGTGAACGTCTGGCTGTTGCCAATATTCCAGCTCCTTTTCGTGGTTCATCGATAGGGCTTATTACCGCGGGATTAATGTCCCTTGCATTTATGGGCTTTAGTGGTTTGGTGAAATTCTGATGATGTCATTGTGGATTGCTATTAGTGCGTTAAGCGTGCTCGGATTAACTTTCGGCCTAATTCTTGGCTTCGCCGCCCGCCGTTTTAAAGTAGACGAAGATCCGATTGTTGAGAAAGTCGATAATCTGTTACCTCAGAGTCAATGCGGTCAATGTGGCTATCCTGGTTGTCGCCCTTACGCAGAAGCAGTCGCCAATAATGGTGAGATGATCAATAAATGCGCACCGGGCGGAGAGCAGGTTATGCTCAAAATATCCGAATTGCTGGGTGTTGATCCACAACCTCTGGATGGTGATGACAACGTACAGAATCCGGCCAGAAAAGTCGCTTTTATTGATGAAGAAAACTGCATAGGCTGCACGAAATGTATTCAGGCATGCCCTGTCGATGCCATTATTGGTGCAAACCGTGCCATGCACACCATTGTTGAAGATCTCTGCACAGGATGTGACTTGTGCGTTGCACCCTGCCCAACAGATTGTATTACGATGATCCCCGTTGCCACGACTACCTCAAATTGGAAATGGGATTTAAACACCATTCCAGTAAAAAACATCCCGGTAACTCCAGAATCCGCTTTGTTCTCTTCTGTTAAGCCAGTTGAGGTTAAAATCAATGTTTAATCTATTTAACTTGCTCAACAAGAATAAAATCTGGGATTTTGCTGGAGGCATCCATCCACCGGAAATGAAATTACAATCCAGCCAGACGCCATTACGTTATGCTCCTCTGCCCGATGAATTAATTATTCCCCTGCAACAACATTTGGGACCAGAAGGCGAATTGTTAGTTAAGGCAGGTGATCAGGTACTAAAGGGCCAGCCATTGACTATCGGAACAGGCCGAACCGTCCCTGTTCATGCCTCGACATCAGGGACGATTACAGCAATCGAACCTTGTGTTATCGCACACCCCTCCGGGCTGAGCGAATTATGTATCCGATTGCATCCTGATGGCAGAGATCAATGGTGTGAACGAATTCAATCTCCTGATTACACACAGCTTGATGCCAATGAACTATTACAACGTATTCATCAGGCGGGCATCGCAGGGCTGGGTGGCGCCGGTTTCCCTACTGCAACCAAGCTCAATGGCGGGAAACACGATCTCAAGACACTAATTATCAATGCTGCCGAATGTGAACCCTATATTACTGCGGATGACCGCTTAATGCAGGAACATGCGCAAGAGATTATCGAAGGCATTCGGGTTTTGATACATCTGCTCAATCCAAAGCAAGTGCTGATAGGTATTGAGGATAATAAACCCGAAGCGATTGAGGCGCTGAATAAAGCGCTCAATGGTGATAAGACTATCATTGTCCGGGTGATCCCGACGAAATACCCTTCTGGCGGTGCCAAGCAACTGACAAAAATCCTGACAGGTAAAGAAGTGCCATCTGGCGGACGTTCTTCTGATATCGGTGTGCTTATGCAAAACGTCGGTACCGTGATGGCAATTAAGCGCGCTATCATTAATGGAGAACCCCTGATTGAACGCATCGTGACCCTGACAGGAGAAGCCATCGCCTCTCCGGGTAACTTCTGGGCACGCCTCGGTACACCCGTTCAATTCTTGTTACAACAAGTCGGATTTAAACCCAAAACAGAACAAATGGTGATTATGGGCGGTCCATTAATGGGCTTTACTCTTCCCGATCTCAATGTCCCCATCGTTAAAATCAGTAACTGTATTCTTGCTCCTTCAATACAGGAGATGGAACCCAAAGAGATTGAAGAGGCATGTATTCGCTGTGGTTTATGTGTTGAAGCATGCCCTGCCGGATTATTACCTCAGCAACTTTACTGGTTCAGCCGTGGGCAAGAACACGAAAAAGCCAAGAACCATCATTTATTCGACTGCATTGAATGTGGAGCCTGCGCTTATGTATGCCCAAGCAATATTCCGCTGGTTCAATACTATCGACAAGAAAAAGCAGAAATACGGGCGATAGATGCAGAAACACGCCGCTCAGCCGAAGCCAAGCTTCGTTTTGAAGCCAAGCAATCTCGCATGGAACGAGAAAAATCAGCGCGGGAAGAACGGCATAAGAAAACCGCCGTTCAAATCGATAGCAGCGATAAAAGTGCGGTACAGGCAGCTCTTGCCAGAGTGAAAGAAAAACAAGGTAATGTCGGTGATGTGATCACCGTACAAGCCGGACAATCCCCTGATAATGCGGCGGCAATTGCAGCACGCAAAGCCAGAAAAGAACAATTGCGGACTCGTCAGGCCGAAAAACAAATGGCCACACATTTGAATACGGAAACAGCTGCTTCCGTCATTGAAAATGAGGACCCACGTAAAGCCGCCTTAGCCGCCGCAATCGCCAGAGCAAAAGCGAAAAAGGCCGCCCAAAACGGAGAGGTGACAACATCACCAGAAGAGCCTCAACAAAATAATGCGGCTGAGACGCCCGACCCGCGCAAGGCGGCAGTTGCCGCAGCAATTGCTCGCGCCAAGGCTAGGAAATCAGCACAAAGCCCGGCCAAACCTACAACGCAACCCGCCATAGTCGCTGAACCGGAAGATGCCGATCCGCGTAAAGCCGCCGTAGCTGCTGCAATTGCACGGGCTAAAGCCAAGAAAGCGGCTCAAGAAAAACAAACAGTTCCAACAGAATAGTGATGTTTATCGATGAAATTTAGGCCAGTAAACACTGACAATAATCTGCTAAAAGTCGCCAGTTCGCCTTTTACGCACAATCAACAAAGTACCCGCCAAATTATGTTTTGGGTGGTTTTAGCCGCCATTCCGGGTATTGCCGTACAAACCTATTTATTTGGTTATGGCACCTTGTTCCAAATCCTGTTGGCAATTATCACCGCATTGTTAGCTGAATCCGCAGCCATTGCACTTAAAAAGCAACTGGTCATGCCATATCTCAGGGATAACTCTGCTCTGGTGACAGGGTTACTTCTGGGGATTAGCTTGCCTCCACTGGCACCGTGGTGGTTGATTGTGCTCGGAACATTTTTCGCCATTATCATTGCCAAACACTTGTATGGCGGGCTTGGACAAAATCCATTTAACCCTGCCATGGTTGGCTATGTTGTCCTGCTTATCTCATTCCCCGTACAAATGACAGGTTGGATGCCACCAGCCTCTTTGCAAGCATTCACTTTAACGCCTTGGGATACCCTGATGGTCATTTTCACAGGACATGCACCCGATGGTTCTACTTTGCTGCAACTGCAACAAGGCATTGATGGACTAAGCCAGGCAACGCCATTGGATAGCTTCAAAACCGACTTGCTGACTCACAATATCAATGACGTATTACAGCAGCCTATATTGCAAGGTGCTGTGGCCGGTATTGGCTGGCAATGGGTCAATATTGCTTATCTGGTTGGCGGGTTGATTATGCTCAACCGAAAAATCATTCATTGGCAGATCCCGACCGCATTTCTTTTATCGCTGGGCGTTTGTGCATTACTCAGTTGGTTGATAGATCCTACCCGCTATTCCCCCCCTTTATTGCAACTCTTTTCCGGCGCGACCATGCTAGGGGCATTTTTTATTGCAACCGATCCAGTCAGCGCTTCAACCACACCAAAAGGCCGCCTGATTTACGGCGCAATTATCGGGATTCTGATTTGGGTTATCCGCGTTTACGGTGGCTATCCTGATGCCGTCGCATTTGCCGTCTTGCTGGCAAATATTTGCGTACCGCTGATTGACCATTACACACAGCCCCGTGCTTACGGCCATAAATAGGGAAAGGGAGAGTTAGCATGTTAGAAACTATGCGTCGTCACGGGATTACTCTTGCAATCTTTGCCGCCTGTACGACAGGGTTAACAGCTATTGTTTATTCATTGACAAAAGACCGGATTGCAGAACAAGCGGCAATACAACACAAGACATTGCTGGATCAAGTGGTTCCCCCTGCTTTATATGATAATCAAATGCAGAATGAATGTTATTTGGTGACAAACAATGCGCTGGGTAACAAACAGACTCACCGCCTTTATCTTGCCCGTAAAAATGGCATTCCTGCCGCCGCCGCTTTGGAAAGCACCGCTCCTGACGGTTATTCAGGTGCCATTCAATTACTGGTAGGTGCTGATTTTTCCGGCAAAGTTCTGGGCGTTCGCGTGACTGAACATCATGAAACCCCCGGATTGGGAGATAAAATTGACACCCGCATTGCCGATTGGATCTATGCTTTTTCCGACAAAAAAGTGATGTCAAAAAATGACCCCAATTGGGCAGTCAAAAAAGATGGCGGTGAATTTGACCAGTTCACCGGAGCAACCATTACACCACGTGCTGTCGTCAATGCCGTAAAACGCACCGCCCTTTATCTGGAAGCAATACCAGAGCAGCTTTCTTCGCTGCCAACGTGTGGAGAAAAATAACCATGAGCGAAACCAAAAACCTATTTATTCAGGGACTCTGGAAGAACAACTCCGCATTGGTACAGCTTTTGGGGCTTTGTCCCCTGCTGGCGGTTTCCTCCACCGCAACCAACGCTCTGGGATTAGGGTTAGCCACAACACTGGTTTTATTGAGCACCAATACTGCCGTATCCGCTTTGCGTCGTTGGGTTCCCCATGAAATCCGCATTCCCATTTACGTGATGATCATTGCGTCCGTTGTTAGTGCTGTCCAGATGCTAATCAACGCATTTGCGTTCGGGCTATACGAATCATTGGGTATCTTTATTCCGCTAATTGTCACTAACTGTATCGTGATTGGTCGGGCGGAAGCTTACGCATCAAAGAATTTCATTTATAATTCAATGATTGATGGCCTTGCGATGGGCTTTGGTGCAACTTTTGCCCTGTTCGTACTGGGAGCGATACGTGAAATTCTGGGTAATGGCACATTGTTTGACGGCGCGGATTTACTGCTGGGTAACTGGGCCAAATCATTGCGGATTGAAATAGTTCATATGGATTCGCCCTTCCTGCTTGCCATCCTGCCACCCGGCGCTTTTATTGGATTAGGTTTGATGCTGGCAGGAAAATATATTATTGATGAACGCCTGAAAAATCGTTCAGAAAATAAAGAACGCCAATACAACATAGAAAAAGACAATGTAGAAAAAGGCTGCGGCAGCCATATCACAAGAAGCTGAGGGTGTAATCAGATATGAATCAACAAAAACGGGTCGAAATTCTCACCCGCTTACGGGATAACAATCCGCATCCGACAACGGAATTGGTTTTCAATTCGCCTTTTGAATTACTGATCTCCGTATTGCTGTCTGCACAGGCTACCGATGTCAGCGTGAATAAAGCGACGGCAAAACTCTATCCCGTTGCCAATACTCCGCAAGCCATTCTCAATCTCGGCGTGGATGGTTTGAAAGAGTATATAAAAACCATCGGGTTATATAACACCAAAGCGGAAAATGTGATTAAAACCTGTCGGCTTTTACTGGAAAAACATCAAGGCGAAGTGCCGGAAGATCGTGCAGCACTGGAAGCGTTGCCCGGTGTTGGTCGCAAGACTGCCAATGTTGTTTTAAATACTGCTTTCGGATGGCCAACAATTGCAGTGGATACGCATATTTTTCGCGTCAGTAATCGAACTCAGTTTGCACCGGGAAAAAACGTTGATGAGGTTGAAAAGAAACTGTTGAAAGTCGTACCGGCTGAATTCAAAGTTGATTGCCACCATTGGCTGATCCTGCACGGGCGTTATACCTGTATTGCCCGTAAACCACATTGTGGATCTTGTATTATTGAAGATCTGTGTGAATTTGAGGATAAAACCGAATAATTATCGTTCTATAAAAAGAATTCTTATTTTCTTTCTTCTTATCTTCCAATAGTCTGTCTCCACTGAATCACAATAGGAGACAGGCTAAACACTTAACCGACACAAAAAGGAACTAAGTTGGGATTAAATACCTTAGATTCCTTTTTATTAACTCAGCATTTCAATGCGTTATCCGCTTAATATATTGGGGCGTCCACCACTACGACCATACCCACCGACAATTAATTGACAGTTATCACACATAGGAAAATCGTTTCCTCCTCTGGTTTTTACTGTAACAATCTCAATATTTCTTATATCCGCCTTATCTGATAAAGCTGCATTGAGACTCTTAAATTCAGCACAGTTAGTACACACCCAAGGTTCCAGACTGTTTTCCTTAACATTTTTACCCCAGATTTCATTGTGCCCCCCCCCATATACTCTAGTTTTTTTGACCTCTTCCATTCCATCTGTTAAATAACTATGAATCTCAGTTGGTTGGTTGCCTCCACTAAAACCATAATATGTTTTACCATTGGATGTATCTCTTGCTACTGACGTAGCTCTTGGTATCTCTTTGCGGGGTAACTGAGCCTTTTCCGCAGCCTTTTCCTTAGCCAATTCCTTGCAACTCACCAACCCAAAAGGATCAATCCACATTACCGGATTATACACATATCGGTATGGGTTCAATCCTCCCCGTAGCCCGATCGGGTCAGGTGTTAGATACTGTCCAGTATCAAAGTCATAATATCGAAACCGATTATAATATAACCCGCCCTCCGCATCCTCATACTGACCGACAAACCGCAGGTTGCAGCTCACATGGTAATCTTCATCATTTGCCGCCAATAGCGGCATTCGCTCAGCTTTACCCCACGTTGTCAACCGGCTTGCCCAGACCAGCTTACCGGACTCACTCAGTATTTCCCGTGGCGTTCCCTGATGGTCACTGACAATATAGTGCAGTTTGCCTTTTTCATAACGCGCTGACGGAACTAATGCGCCCGGCTGATACAGCCAGCAAATACTGTTGTCATCGGCAGGTGTCCCATCTGCATAGAGCGGAGTTTCTTCCACCAACTGGTTACCACTCCACAGGTAGTCATACCCCATTATGGCGCCAGATTTTGCGGTTAAATCCGGTTTACCCTCCAGCCAGCGTTGCAAGTTAGCGGCGGCCAGTTTGCCATCGTGCACTTTCAGCTTGCGGATACGCCGGCCAAAGGCATCATAGCGATAGTGCCAGCGGGAACCGTCCGGTGTTTCGCAGTGGGTTAACTGATTGTGCGTATCCCAACGATAACGCCATACCTGTGGACGAAAACCGTCACGGTGTTCGGTTTTTTCCACCTGCCGGCCATTGGCATCATAGCGGTAAGTCACATTGCCACGTTTAATAACCCGCCCGGCCTGCTGGTGCTGTTCAATCTGCTCAATCGCCCCTTTTGCATCCACCAGCACATGTTGACTCAAATTACCATTGGGGTCATAACGAAACTGCTCTTCATAGGGCAACCGGCCATTGAATTCAGCGTTAACAATCTGGTCATTCTGGTTATAGTGGTAATGGGTCTGTCCCCAGATGCCGTCATCGATCATTCTGACACTGTATGCGCGGTCATACTGCCAGCTACGGTTAACCGCCGTGGCTTGCGGCGGGAAATGGGGATCGTTCTGCGCCAAGGTTTCGCGAAACAGCGCCGTGGCACGTCCTGCGGATTGGTGTGCCAACAGTCCCGTGGCAGTATAACGGCTGGCAAGGATAAATCCCTCCGCACTTTCCCGTACAGTTTCCCGCCCTAAGGCATCATGACTCAGCGTTAGTGGCGTATGCTGGTTAAACTGAAAGTGGTTCAGCCCTCCCATCACGGAGTAACCAAAGTGCAGAGCATGATCACCAACAGTCTCGGTGGTGAGTTGCCCGGTCAGGCTGTTCCACTCACGGGTGATTTCACGCCCATTAATGCGTTCACACACAGGTAAACCCACCGCATCATATTCGTATTCCACTACGGCATCGTCATTGGTTGCCCTGATAAGCTGGCGGCGCGCGTTATATTCGTAAGTGGTGGTGGCGTGCAGTTCGTACTGGTCTTCCTGCTGATGCCCGCTTTCCTGTCGGGTCAATAATCCTGCCGACGAGTAATGCCAACGCAGAACGTGGTTATCCGGATAGCAGGCCTGAATACGACGCCCCAGCGCATCATACTGATAGTCGATGATACGGCCGGTAAAATCAATTTCACGGATAATCTGACCGGCAGCATCCCGCTCATAGCGGTAAGTTTCCCCTGTAGACGCAGTGACGGAACAAAAGCGGGTGAGACGATCATAACCAAAGTGCAGTGTCGTACCATCAGGGCGGGTAACGTGGGTAAGCAAGTCAAAAGCGCCATAACTATAGCGGGTAGTACGGCCTTCTCCGTCGGTGACAGCCGCAATCCGTCGCTCGCTGTCATATTCCATATGCTGGGTGACGCCATCCGACAGTTCAACTTCGGTCACGCTGCCATTCAGGCTGGCATGGACGTTACTGTAGCGATAACGACTTTCCTGCTTCAATGCATTGGTAATACGGCGCAGACGCCCCAGTTCATCCAGTTCCAGACCGGTAGTCTGGCCGTCCGGTGTCATAATCGCCGCAAGTCGCTGATGCTCATCATAGGCATAATGCCATTGCCGGCCATCCGGCAACAGATGCTGCCGCAGTTCCCCATGAGTACCGTACTGATATTCTTCTTTGTGTCCTTGCGGATTGGTGACCGCAGCCAGATTACCTTGCTGATCATGATGGAAGCGCCAGATATCCCCCGTGGGTAAAATCGCTTCGATAAGCTGGCCGTACTCATCATAGTCATAATAAAAAGCGTCCCCCGTGGGCAGTACAATTTCGGTCAGTGCCCCGTCATGGTTGTAATCAAACGTGGTATAGCCACCCAGTGGATCGATTTCCCACACCTTCTGGTTATAACGCCATTGCGTCCGGGTTTCGCGCCCTAACGGATCAACAACACGGATTACTTGATTATTCTGGTTGTAATAGGAAAGAGTTTTTCCGCCTTCAGCATCAAGATAAGTGGTAACGCGAGAATCATCGTCATAGATAAAACGATCGTCCCAATAACCTGCGGAAGAATGGGTGGAAATTACCCGTCCACGTTCATCATGGTGAATATAAAAATCGGTCTTATCCGTATCGTACCAACGAGTCATAAACCCTTGTACGGTGTATTCATGCCAGAGATGATTTTGTTGAAAAGCATCACATTCGGCCAGATAGCCGTATTGGTCATAATGGCAGGTGAGCAACCGTTGCTGGATCTGCTGGAAATGGTAATCCACAGTTCGGAGCTGATGATCCTGATAGTGAAGGGTTAAGCGGAAACCGTCATTGCGTACAATTTCAATTAACTGATGCTGGTCGTTATAGATAAACTGAATATTGTTCTGATGGCGATCTGTGATGGCAGACAGCCGATGCCGGTTACCCTCAATCTGGTTAAAATGGAGAGTTTGCTGGTTTTGTTTGTTGATGATACATAATTCACCCTCCCGCTCCCCTGTCAGCAAACAGTGGAGAAGATGGCGATTACGTGCCAGCACCTGATTTTCCGGGGTCAAAAAAGCATAAATCTGCCCGTCAGCATCGGTAAAATGAACTTTTTCACCGTCCAGCACTAGCTGACGTGACCAGTCATCGGCCCATTTAGGTCCCAATAATCCATTTAGGGAAGCGGTAGAGCGATAGGTTCGGTTTAAAGTAATTGGCAACAGACCGGGAATGGCAATAATTGAGAATGTTTGTAGGTAATCGCCTGAGGTGATATCGACAGGTTCGCCTTTTCCACAGCAACCCCCTGTACAGTTAGGATGTTCTTGATCAGATTGGTGAGCAGGATCTTCTTTATTGTTTTTTTTATTTGGTTTATTGGAAGTAGGTTTTTTTTCCTGATTATTAACTTTACAACCTCCTTCTTTTTTCTGTCGGTGCTGTTTAGATTTTTTGTCTGATGAAAATATCTTTTTCTCTACTTTTTTAATTACTTTTTTAATTACTTTTTTAATTACTTTTTTCCCTACTGATTTAATTATTTTTTCCCCTATTTCTTTAATTTCTTTTTCCTCTACTTCTTTAATTTCTTTTTCCTCTACTTCTTTAGAACGACCTCTCGTAAATGGCATAATAGAAGCAAATGGTGTAGCAACAGTTCTGAACCATTCACCTAATTGGCGCCATCTACCGAATCTATCTTTTAGTGATTCCGATTTAACAGGCGGATTGGCTTCTTTCGGACTTTTTTTTGCCTGTGGTGCCTGCCCCACAATAATCCCCACCGTATTCCCTGTTCCCGTTGGTTTTGCGCCTTTTTCCATATATCCTCCCTTATGCCCCATTCATCCAAAATTTATCCCCGTGGCGCAACGTCAACTTTCCACCCGCCCGGACTGTTTGCGTATGTTCTTTCGGATGACACTTTCCCCCCACCGTGCCACTTTTCACCCCTGTAGCCGTCCCCGCTTCATCCCCCAATGTCTGCGGGACAAAACTTTGCCCGAATACCACCACCGGTTGCCCGTTTGCCCGTACCGATGTGACTGGTGCAGAGGCATCTTCCAGTTTAGCGATTACGGGATAAGGAATCGGAGGCGTGGCCGGTCCCAGCGGGGTTTTGCAGACATCGGGAACCAGACTGATAATCAACCATTGGGTATCTTTACGGGCAACATAGTTATCCGCCATGATCCTGCTCCTGTTCAGGTGCAAAGGTAATTAAAGGGGCTTTGGGGTTTATTTCAAACCGGGCTTCGGTCACTAGGATGGGGAAGTCAGTGCTGAAATGCAGACGAAACGTCAGCGCCAATGTCATTGCATCGGTATCAATAATCAGGGTCTCGAGGTTCATCAGAACCGGAAAAAGAGCACCATCCTCCATGCGGAACAGGATAAAAGGACGATGCCCCGGCAATTGGGTTTGTAAGGAACCCTCCGGTGTCAGGTTGGTGAGTTGCAGTGAAATATCGGTGGACGGCCAGTCAATCTGTTGATCTTGTGGTGCGCCATTCCAGTAACCAAAGTCAAAATCCTGTGGCAGGTAAGGATGGCGCTCGTCCAGCCACGTCTGGTCATAAGTGCCGGCCAGTGTTCGCCGTGGCAGCCACGCCCGCCCGATAACGCCCATACCCTGCGGTTGACAGGCTGGCTCGGTGGCTGAGAAACGGCCTGCCAGCATATCAGTAAAATGGTGGGCGGTTATCGGTGCATTCGGATGGATAATGCGCGGTGCCGGATAACGAGGCAGATCTTTCGCCTTCGCATACCACGGCAAAACAAACCCCGTACCAATGGGATTGTATTCATAAACTGCATGAGCTATGGGAGCCTTTTCGCCATCAGGGTGCTGGCGGCGTTGTTCAGGAGAGAGCTTGTCTTCCTCTGTTAATGCCTTCGCCGCTTTATCATCTTCGGCTTCAATCCGGCATCCCCCGCCAAAGGCATAACGGTAATCAAGGGGTAAATGGTTAAATGGTTTGGGATCAGAAAGTTGCCATTGTCCGTTATCGGTGCGGAAAAATTCCCGTTCACCTGTAATCTGCAGTGTCTTATCCAGCAATGTGTCGCCATTGGCATCCATGACTGACAAACGAACAGGGAAAGATGAGCAGGGCTTACCTTCTGGTGCATAAGCCGTACCATTGACAATCACGTCACACTTGGGCTTAAGCGGTGCCAGATCACTTTCCTGCAATACCTGTGAGACGTTCAGTGCGCCCCGATATTGATCCTGTACACATAAGGACATAACCGGCAGCAGTTCAGCCAGATATTCCCCCTTCCCTGCGGGCAATAGCTGATAACCTACTTTCATGGCAATCACATCGTATTCCTGATCTTCTGTATCCAGCATCCGGTAGTTCATCACCGAAAAAGGGGTGAGATTCCTGAATTCCATCGCCCTGTCTCCTTAGTTCAAATCAATGTCTTTGCCGTGGATTTGCACAGGGCCGCTGGCTTCGAACAGGAACTGTTTCCCTTTGATGGTAATTTTGCCGTCTTTGTCCATACGCAATGTGCTGTTACCGCATTTCAGTTCAATCACCTTACCTGCCGAAATAGACAGGGTTTGTCCCACAAATACTTTTTTCTGCATACCGACCGATTCATTTTGACTTATGGAAACCGTGGTATTCATACTGGCGCCAACATTAATGGTATAAGCCTGTCCCACTGTCAGGGTCTTGGCCAGCCCAACCACTTCGGTGCTGGTCTGTTGCACAACGTCCTGTTTGTTTTTTTTCACAATGACGGCCTGATTATCGTCAACTGTTTCAGTATGATTACCCAGCACCTGCGTGGTACGGTTATTCAACACTTTGGTATTCATATCCTTCTGGGCATGAATAAACACTTCTTCACTACCTTTGGCATCTTCAAACCGCAGTTCGTTGAACCCTTCACCTTTGTGGGTATGCGTTTTGAACGTGGTACGGGTTTTCTCGGCAGGTAAATTAAGAGGCGGTCGGTTACGGCCGTTATAAGTACCGCCCGTCACGATGGGCCGATCAATATCGCCATTAAGATAAGAAACAATCACTTCCTGACCAATGCGGGGGATCGTCATAAAGCCAAATCCATTACCGTTCCAGCCCTGTGCTACACGTACCCAGCATGATGAGCCATCTCCCGCTGGGTCATGACGATTCCAGTGGAAATGCACTTTAATGGCACCATGTTCATTGACAAAAATTTCTTCACCGGGTGGTCCAACGACCGTCGCCAGTTCATCACCATCCGCCAGCGGTTTATAACGGTACGGCGGACGCCAGTCATTTTTCCCCGGAATAAACGTAATATCGTTCGTCAATGTTGTCCCTTCACCGGCAATGCCTGCAGCTTGGGGTTGGGAACCATAATGATTAACCGTGACAATCTGCCAACGATTATTCATGGTCGCAATGGGATGGGATTGCAGGGTAAAAATTTTACCGGGACGTAACTGGATACAATTGGTGTGTGCCGAACCCGATTTACTTTCGTTATTCAGTTGATTAAGGCGCACATCGCCCAAGGGTTTGCCTTCCTTGCTCCACGGGAAACGGCCATAACTTTCAAATATCGCATGACGTCCGCCTTGGGGCAAAGTGGCCTGAGACTGCAAAGGTTGTGAAGGACGCAGATAGTTATAATCTTTGTGGATATACTCATCCACACAGAGGTATTCCCCATATTGCCACTGCCATGCAGTCGTATCTTTATCATCAGTATTGGGCTGATTGTTATAAATCAGGTTAAGATCGGCCGTCATCCCCAAATGGGAATCACTGAAAAAGAGTTGTTCTTCTTCAAACCAGAAAGCAATCCCTTCTTCCGCTGCCAATCGACACCAGAAGTCATAGGCAGATTCACGTTTTTGCGTCGTGTATTCCCGTACCGGATGAAGCTGACTATCTTCATAAAATTTGTTATCCGATTTAACACGGTGCTCTTTTAACAACTGTTTGAGAATATCCGGCACAGATTGGCGCTGAAACAGGCGGCTATCCTGATGAAGCGTCATTCGCCACATTTCAGGCCGGATAGTAAAAGAATAGTAAGTTTGCCTTCCGTCGGTATTACCCTGCGAAGCCCCTGCCACGATACCTTTAACGGTACGTTCTGCCTTGCCATTGCGGGTTACAGTCAAAGAGGCATAGGTGCCCAGTTGATCGTTAAGTACCACATTATCAAGCTGACTGACTACCGTCAGAGACAAATGATAAAGCTGTGATAATCCTTCCTGTAAGTTGAAATTGACCACCTGAAAAGTTGTGCTCGATAACGCACCGATTTGACATGTAAAAACTAATCCATCCATTTTGCAGCTCCTCACATAATGGGACGATACCCTTGAAGCAGACCAGGCGATAAACGCCAGCGGATATTGGAAACATGCCCGATGACACTCATTCGCACCCGCATGTTTTCGGTCAGAGAAAACGGAAAAAACTGATATAACGCATTGGCAAAATGGAACATTTCTCCCTGACTGGTATAAACAGATTCATCCAGTGTCAGTTCAATATGTACACAACGGTGAGGAATGCCACGGATAAGCCAATCACCCGGCTCAGATTGAATGGCTAAAATACCCGCAGCCATTCGCTTGATATTACGGTGGATATGACGGTCAAGGTCAGCGTAAAAATCGTAATCCAGTAATAGCTGCTTTAGTGAAGAGACTGAATTCAACCAGAAACCATTTGCACCATAATGAGACAATAATGGCCAATATCGTGAAGAATCGGTCACGGGTGGGTAGCTGGGGGCAGTAGGCGTAAGATTTTTTACTTGCAAACTATCAGGAATATCTTCACTCGCGTCACAGATAGCTCCCGCTGCCAATGTTGGCAAACGGGTATCAAAAGCCACAAAATGACAGGTAAATCCCTGATCTGGTGCCTGTTCCATCGGGCGGGCATGACAGTCATAAAAAATCAGGGCATATTCCAGACGTCCCAACGCATCACGGGTTGTATCCCACTCATAAAACCAGATTTCTTCATCCGCATGACGGAAAAAATGTGTGAATTCACTCATCGGATAAAACTGATACCGTTTGCCCCGTTCTTTACCCGGCTCATTTTTTAACTCCAGATCAGTCAGGTGCCATATCCCTTGCCCTTCTGGCAAAGGTAGTGGATAACGGGCTGTATCTGGCGCAAAGGAGAGAGTTACCTGTGACTCGCGTTCAAAGTTCACCACAGGGACACAATGAAGCTGGAAAGCATCGGCCAGTTGTGATTCAGACAAGGAAAGCACCTCACTGAGTCTCAGCGTCACACTGAACTGTCGGCTTTCTGTCATGGATAAACGGTTGCACATTGTTGTAGGCAGATCCAAGATCAGAAAATGGTGAACATGGGGCAAGTAAAACGATTCCATCAGCATTTGGGGCGCCCAATGACCCGCCACCAACATTGGTGATGATAAAATTAAGCGCGAAGTTCCTGACAAGGGTTCAAACCAGAGCGGTTCGGCGGGATAAGTCAATCCGTTGTGATGCAATTCCGCGCTAATCAAACTGCGGCACAACGCCAGCATTAAAGTATCCGCGACGGCTTCATCAGGACTGAGGAACAGACTAACAGGATGTATGGACCAGTAATCATCCCTGCCTGTATAGTGAAAAGTCAACGTAATACAGCAGGTTTCTGCCTGATAAGTTATATTTCGTGCGACCAATGCCAGAGGTTCGATATCGCAGGCTCTGCTTGTCATAAATATCGCACCTGTATTAGCTGAAACCTCTGAATACTTCGGCAACGTAAAAGCCTCTTTTCCTCCTTCCATGACGTTAAATTGAATGACGCTCGTCGCGGGAATACCCTTGATAGGCAGAGCCTTTAATCGTTGCAGCAAAGGCAGTGTCATTTCGGGAAAGGTATCCTGCACTTTTTGATGCACACGAGCCATTAAGACCGAAAAACCCTGATTTAGCCTTTCGATATCAGGATCGTATTCCCCAAAAATTTTGGCTAAATGCGGCTTTTCTTCAGCAGCCAATTTTTCACGTTGCCGCAGATAATCTAATTCCCACTGGTAATAATATTGAAAAGCATCCATATTTCTATATGAACGCATCCCGTTTGCAAGGCTTTCGTTGTTCAGACATTGACGGTAGGTTGCAGCTCTATATCCGGCCTTACTGCAGCCGATGCTGCG
>NZ_FPBJ01000041.1 GCF_900116635.1 Xenorhabdus koppenhoeferi
AACACGAGATTACAAAACACCGAATGAGTTATTTAAAGGAATACCCACTCATTTACTTCGTCCATTACGGTGTTGCGCTTAATATGTGAATCCAAGTCTCATTTAAATTTACACAAAAGTTGAATCTATTGATATATTTTATACCAAGCACTCAATACGGTAATTTTAACTTCATTAATCTCCCATAAACATACGGCAAAAAATGACGAAAATAGATTTAAGCAATATGGTGACAGAAAGTCGCAATCCCGCCAGTTCCGACATTGATCAACTATCAACACTCGATATGCTGCGAGTTATCAATGATGAAGATAAAAAAGTGGCTATCGCCGTTGAAAAAACACTCCCGCAAATTGCCAAAGTAGTTGATAAGGTCGCAGAGGTGTTTCGTCAGGGCGGGCGTTTAATTTACAGTGGAGCCGGCACTTCTGGGCGTTTAGGTATTTTAGATGCCAGTGAATGTCCGCCAACTTATGGTACAAAACCAGAACAGGTGATCGGTTTAATTGCAGGGGGGCATCAGGCAATTCTGAAAGCGGTCGAAAATGCGGAAGATAACCGGAAGTTAGGCACAGGCGATCTTAAGGGACTACACTTTAATCAGCGGGATATCCTCGTGGGGATCGCAGCCAGTGGCAGGACACCCTATGTATTAGGTGCAATGGAATATGCTAAATCCGTTGGCGCTACCGTAGCCTGTATCAGTTGTAATCCTGTTAGCCCGATGACGCAATTGGCTGACATTGCTATCACGCCCGTAGTAGGGCCGGAAGTTGTGACAGGTTCTTCTCGCATGAAAGCCGGAACAGCACAAAAACTGGCGCTGAATATGATCACGACAGGTGCCATGATCCGCATTGGCAAGGTATATGGCAATTTGATGGTAGATGTGGAAGCCACAAATGCCAAGTTAATCGAACGTCAGAAAAATATTGTTATGGCTGCCACCGAGTGCAGCAGGGAAACCGCCGAAAAAGCCCTGAACGCCTGTAGTGGTCACTGTAAAACTGCAATTGTGATGATTTTATCGGGTATAAGTGCCGAAGAAGCCAAAAAATTATTGAAAAAGCATCAAGGGCTTATCCGGCCAAGCATCTCAAAAGACCGATAATCATTACCTCTTAGAAGGGGACATAAATGGCTAAAATTAGTCGGGAAATGCTGCTCGAAATACTCAACACCATTGGCGGGACGGATAATGTTGCACACAGTGGTAATTGTATGACCCGACTGCGGTTGACTCTACGCAATGATTCACTTATCGATAAAATCAGATTGCAGAAAATTGCGGGCGTCTTAGGCGTCATAGAAAGTGATGACCAACTTCAGATTGTCCTTGGCCCCGGTAAAGCTCAAACAGCCGCAGATATTATGAATACACTGCTCAGTGAATCATATAACCCCAATGAACTAAAACTTCATGTCACTGAGCATCATTCTGAAAACCTAAAAGATATCGCCACCTCAAACAAAAAACATCTCAAAGAAAAACAAACCAGTCCAATCCATAAATTTCTGTCTAAATTTGCCACCATCTTTACGCCTTTAATCCCCGGATTTATTGCTGTTGGTCTGTTATTGGGGTTTGCTACCCTGCTGGAGCAGATTTTTGTCAAAGACGCTGTGCATCCCGACACGACTTTGGTCGGGATGATCGGTTATATGAAAATCTTTAGCAAAGGCATGTTCAGTTTTCTGAGCATCCTGATTGGCTACAATGCGCAAAAAGCTTTTGGCGGATCAGGTGTTAATGGTGCAATTATCGCATCTTTATTCGTATTGGGTTATAACGCCGAAGCCAACAGCGGGTTCTATTCTGGCATAAATAATTTCTTTGGATTCGCCATCGATCCCCGAGGCAACATCATCGGTGTGCTGATTGCCTGTATTCTCGGTGCATGGGTAGAAAAGCAAATCCGCAAAGTCATGCCATCTGACCTCGATATGATCCTGACTTCTGCTATTACTCTGCTTATCATGGGTGCTGTTGCTTTTATCATCATTATGCCCGTCGGGAGTTATTTATTTACCACGATGTCATGGCTGTTCATGAACTTGAATGGTAACCCATTCGGCACAGCAATTCTGGCAGGTTTGTTCTTAATCGCTGTAATGTTTGGTGTGCATCAAGGCTTCGTCCCCGTCTATTTTGCCTTGATGGATGCACAGGGTTTCAACTCCCTGTTTCCTGTTCTCGCAATGGGCGGAGCTGGTCAGGTGGGTGCTGCGCTGGCGTTATATCTGAAAGCTCAAAAGGGTTCCTTGTTGCGCACTCAAATCAAAGGTGCCATCATTCCGGGGTTTCTGGGAATTGGGGAACCCTTGATTTATGGCGTAACACTGCCTCGCGTAAAACCCTTTGTCACCGCCTGTCTCGGTGGTGCAGTTGGCGGTTTTTTTATCGGTCTGATTGCCTGGTGGGGATTACCAGTCGGATTAAATAGTGTTTTCGGCCCTTCCGGTCTGGTCGCGCTGCCCCTGATGACCTCCAACAATGGTATCTTCACGGGCATGGCAGTATATAGTGCCGGATTGCTCGTCGCTTACCTATCAGGTTTTATACTGACATTATTTTTTGGCCGTAAAAATATTGACATGAATTGACTCTAGCCCCTAATTTTAGATGGAGCGAAGACCCTGAAACAGCGTCCCATAAAACACACTAGCTGACGCCTTATTTAACGTTATCTCATTTAAAACAACGATCCGAAAAACAATTATCCGAAAAACAATTAATTTCATAGCAATCAAAACATCATCAGGAGCAATTACAATGATGATACCGTGGCAACAACTTGAAACCGGTACTCTACTCAACTTAATTGAAAGTTTTGTCTTACGTGAAGGTACCGATTATGGTGATCAAGAAAAAACACTTGAACAAAAAGTACAGGATGTCAAACGGCAGCTTGAACGAGGTGAGGTTCTGCTGGTATGGTCTGAATTATATGAAACTGTCAATATCATGCCTAAAGAGATGTTCCGCCCATAAGGTTTGGCCCATTTTATCCATCATAAGATACTGATTAAAAAGATAATCCCAATTTTTATTGATAAGGAGTCTGTTCATGTCTGCCAAGTATCCTGTCATTGCAATCACTGGCTCCAGTGGAGCAGGAACGACAACGACCAGTGTAGCTTTTCGTAAGATTTTCCAACAACTTGATGTAACTGCTGCACTCATTGAAGGGGATAGTTTTCATCGTTATACTCGCCCAGAAATGGATGCTGAGATCCGAAAAGCGAAAGAGCAGGGCAGGCATATCAGTTACTTTGGGCCAGAAGCCAATGATTTCAACATGCTGGAAAAGACGTTTTATGATTATGGAGAAACAGGCAGTGGTCGCTGCCGCAAATACCTCCATACTTATGATGAAGCCGTTCCTTATAACCAAGTACCAGGCACTTTCACACCATGGGAACCGTTGCCGTCAAACACCGATGTCCTGTTTTACGAAGGGCTGCACGGCGGTGTTGTCACGCCACAACATAATGTCGCCAGCCATGTTGATTTGCTGATTGGTGTTGTACCTATAGTCAATCTGGAATGGATACAAAAACTGATCCGTGATACCAGCGAGCGTGGGCACTCTCAAGAAGCTGTCATGGATTCTGTTGTTCGCTCAATGGACGATTATATTCGCTATATCACTCCTCAATTTTCACGCACACACATCAACTTCCAGCGCGTTCCCACTGTTGATACCTCTAATCCTTTTTCTGCCAAGGCCATTCCTTCGTTAGACGAAAGTTTTATCGTGATCCGCTTTCGAGGTCTAACCCAAATTGATTTTCCTTATTTACTGGCAATGCTTCAGGGTTCATTTATTTCCAGTATAAATACTATCGTCGTGCCGGGTGGAAAAATGGGGTTGGCTATGGAGTTAATTATGGCACCGCTCGTCAAAAAATTACTGGAAGGTAAAAAGATCTCATGATCTAGGCTTCATTTTATTTTTAATAAAACAGGTAACAAAAAATAATGCTGCCTGTTTTATTAAAATAAATAAGTGATTTGTGTAGCGATGAATCAGCCTGATAAAAATCATAACCATGAAGAAGCTAATACATGCAAAAACAACGTGAAATACTTCACTAAAAGGACAGTATTCAGCATTATCTTTCGTTATTATAAATATAAAATCAATAAGACCACGTCTCTAGACCAATTTCTGGTAATCTGATAACCAGTTTAATATGCTGAAGTGATACAAGAGAAGACAGAAACGTTTTCCTATGTTACAAACAAGCCTACATGCGAGACTGGCAAGGTATATGGGTTAAAATCAATACACTTGTATATTGAAATTTTTATAATCCATATAAAATTCTCGTTTGTCAGTTTTTCAGCAAGTTAATATGTTAATCTATTGACTTTATAAAACTAGCCTTCAGAGAAACGGTCTGTTTCTCACTTCATAAAGGCAGAAATAACAACAGAGGATAAAGCGAATGGTTCTCGGCAAGCCACAAACAGACCCTACTCTTGAATGGTTTTTGTCACACTGCCATATTCACAAATATCCATCCAAGAGCACGCTTATTCATCAAGGCGAGAAAGCAGAAACGCTTTACTACATTGTTAAAGGTTCAGTTGCTGTTCTAATAAAAGATGAAGAAGGTAAAGAGATGATTCTCTCTTATTTAAATCAGGGAGACTTCATTGGTGAACTTGGATTGTTTGAAGAGGGGCAAGAACGTACAGCATGGGTGCGCGCTAAAAGTGCCTGTGAAGTGGCTGAAATTTCTTACAAGAAATTCCGCCAGTTAATTCAGGTTAATCCTGACATTCTAATGCGTTTATCTGCTCAGATGGCAAGTCGCCTGCAAACGACTTCCGAAAAAGTGGGTAACTTGGCTTTTCTGGATGTTACAGGCCGTATCGCCCAAACATTACTCAATCTGGCTAAGCAGCCTGATGCGATGACTCACCCTGATGGGATGCAGATTAAAATCACACGTCAGGAGATTGGACAAATTGTAGGTTGTTCACGTGAAACAGTTGGCCGCATTCTGAAAATGCTGGAAGATCAAAACCTGATCTCTGCACATGGTAAAACTATTGTCGTTTATGGAACCCGTTAGTTCCTGAAAAACCGGGCCAGTGTAATCCACGAGATTCCTACTGGCTTCTTTGTTCTGTTATTGCTTTATCTATCTGGCTGCCAGCTTATTTATTTAACCACCGCGCTATCGCTATATCCAGTCGTGCCATGCTTCTGCCATATCATCCTCAGGAATCACTAATGACGGCGTAAAACGCAGAATACCGTCTCCTGCACTCAATAACATCAGCCTCTGTTCAACCGCTATATCAGCTGGCCTGGGACCAAATCCATCGGCATATTTCGATTTTTCGCCTACCGAAACAGTAGAAAACATACGCCCGTGAAACGCTTGGTGAAAAGCAATGATTCTAGTTTTATTGGGATGATGGCAGGTGATCGCGTAACAACGAGCTAATTTAAATGCGGCTTCATTGGTAAGAATTTTACTGGCATGCCATAGCTTTTCGCCCTGCTGCCTTCCTCCTGACAGGAATAAAACTCGCGGGTGCATAAACCGGTAACATGACCTGATTGTATCTATTTAGGTCTTTTTCTGTATTTTCTACCATTTCCCTCACCTTGTTTTTATATTTGCCACACCAAAGTGAAATAATAGTCATTAAATATGAATAAAAAACCACATTATAGCAAATAAAAAAACAGGGGAGTGAGGGGTTTGGTGTTACCAGACTAATATTTAAGAAAATTATTCAACAACTCATGTCCTTGCTCACTAAGAATACTTTCTGGGTGAAATTGCACTCCTTCCAGTGGCAAAGTACGGTGGCGTATCCCCATGATTTCATCCACATCACCATTGCGTTGGCTCCATGCCGTTACTTCAAATGATGCCGGAAGGGTTTCCGCGGCAATAACCAAAGAATGATAACGAGTGACAGTCAAAGGATGATCCAATCCCTTGAATACCCCCTGCTGACAATGATGGAGCAAGCTAGTTTTTCCATGCATCACTTCACGGGCTTTGACTATGCTCGCACCAAAAGCTTGCCCTATCGCCTGATGCCCCAAACACACACCGAGAATAGGTAACTTCCCGGCAAAATGCGAAATCGCTTCCAGCGAAATCCCTGCTTCATTTGGCGTACAAGGCCCAGGTGAAATCACTAAATGCGTGGGTGCCAGCTTTTCGATATCTTCAAGCTGTAACTCATCATTGCGTTTAACTAAAACCTCTGTCCCTAACTCACAAAAATACTGATATAAATTGAATGTAAAAGAGTCGTAATTATCTATTATTAATAACATAGGAGTATATCCTACTGATTTTATAGTTTTATAAGTTATCCCACCCACATTGGGGTATTATGCATTATGTATCACGGTAAAATAAAATCAGGTAAACACTATTAACGGCAACGGAGTACTCATCATACCACAGAAGCACTGTTAGAATAGTAGCGACAGAGAAGGGAAACTCAGAAAAGAAAATGCAACTCCAACAATCAAGGGCGATTATCCGAGCATCTACTTATGGCTTAAAACCAATGGATTTCAAGAGGCAGGAACTTCTCATTAATCCCCAGAAACATAGACAGCTATGTGACTGGGGTAGTGAGCGCAGCCTACAAAACAGCAACTTAAAAGATGAAAGCTTATATCAGATTAAGGCTCGATCTTGGCTGACAAAATCACGATAGACTTTGCTGGTACATTTTGATAAGGACCAACATTTTCTGTCTTGACCTGAGAAATTTTATCAACCACATCCATGCCTTTTACCACTTTGCCAAAGACTGCATAACCAAAATCACGCTGACCATGGTCAAGGAAAGCATTATCGGTAACGTTAATAAAAAACTGGCTGGTTGCACTGTCTTTATCTGCGGTACGCGCCATCGCGATTGTGCCACGAAGATTACGCAAGCCATTATCCGCCTCATTCTTGATTGGCTCCCTAGTGGCTTTTTGCTTCATATCTTTTGTAAAACCGCCGCCCTGAATCATGAAGCCAGGAATCACACGGTGAAAAATAGTGTTGTTATAAAACCCTTCATTGACATACTCAACGAAATTCTTGGTGGTAATTGGTGCTTTATTACTATCCAACTCAAGTTCAATTTCTCCGGCTGATGTCATCAGCTTCACGTGAGTTTCAGCTGCCAATACTGGAGTAGCTATCACACCGATAGCACATGCAGCTATAAGCGACACAAAAATACGTTTAAACATTGATGGTTCCTTTATTTTTGAGGTCAACAACAAAACTCATTAAGTGTAATTCCCTATAGGGATAAGTTCCAAATATTTACCTACATTTACGGGTATTTTTAGGTGATTAGAAGAAAATCTATTTATGTAATTTTTATATTCGCATATTTTTGGGAGAGCTATTTTGGTAATAAACGCCATATTAATGCGCTTTCCGCGCCAAAGAACATAATTTATCAGAGGATAAAGATTCGGCAATATATACACAATGGATTTCAAGTTGCATCGCGACGGCAAGAGAGCAAATCCCCGGGAGCATAGATAACTATGTGACCGGGGTGAGCGAGCGCAGCCAACAAAGAGGCAGTTTGAAAGACGAAGTGTATAGTGATGCTAATTAAAAATTTGAACATAGGATGGTATAAGGTGTTTCCGAATATCAATATTCAACCCGTTTCCCGTAACATCAAAAAAGAACTAACGATTACTCATCGGTATTAGAAAAAACCGCAGAGCTAATTGAAGGGTTTGAGTCTCCCTATGGGACTGTTAAGCTACCGTCGATTGGCTCTTGTATACAGAAAAGCGCGACAACAATATCGACATTAATTTACGCCTGTCCACAAGCCGCCGCTCTCGGTATAATCACCGCGCTATTTTTTGCGTATTCCTCTGGGAGATAACCATTTTGACCATCAAACACTACAATTATCAAATGACCCACTTTGTCACGAGTGCACCTGACATTCGCCACCTGCCTCAAGCTACGGGCATTGAGGTCGCGTTTGCCGGTAGGTCAAATGCGGGGAAATCCAGTGCCCTGAATGCACTGACCCGCCAAAAGAGCCTTGCGCGTACCAGTAAAACGCCTGGCCGAACTCAGTTAATTAACCTATTCGAAGTAGAAGAAGGGATTCGCCTGGTGGATCTGCCGGGCTATGGTTACGCTGAAGTGCCAGAAGAAATGAAGCGCAAATGGCAAAAAGCCTTGGGAGAATATCTCCAGAAACGCGAATGCCTGCTGGGTTTGGTGGTTTTGATGGATATTCGTCATCCGCTGAAAGATCTGGATATGCAGATGATCGAATGGGCTGTTGTGATGCAAATCCCTGTCATGGTATTGCTGACCAAAGCCGACAAACTGGCATCCGGCGCCCGTAAGAGCCAGTTGGCGAAAGTCCGTCAGACATTGGCTGATCTGAATGGCGATGTTCAGATCGAATACTTTTCTTCCCTGAAAAAAATCGGCGTTGATAAACTCGAACAGAAGCTAGATATTTGGTTCAACCAGCCTGCCATTGAAACTGAGGTGGAGTAATATCCACCGGCGTTCACCGCATCCCGTCTACTTAATCCAATCGATTTCAATTTGCTGCTTTGCTAGCTGCAAATTGAAATATGGCAAGTATAAAACGAACATAAAAAAACGCCCCAGTCAAAAAAGATGACTGGGGCAGCTAATATTCAGCTAAATCCGATTACGTGAAGTAAAAGGTCTGAAAGATAGAACATCTTACCTCTGTACCCTACGCAGGCAACTTTACCCTATTCTTTCAATCAAAAAAAGATTTTTTTGTAATTAATTTTCATAAAATACTTCGATTCAGCCATTGTTCTTTAATCAAATTAGGTTTTATACTGTCTTTAATGTAGTTTAATTACATATTTGTGAGATCCAGATCTAATATAAAACCTAACTGAAATTGTTGTTACAAGCCTCTTCGCTGCGCAATAGGGATAATCTTCGTCGATTAAATAAACTGTGATTCCATAAAAATCATTCAATAAAAAAATATTTCTGCACAAACATAAAAACCTAAAAAAAGAACCGCAAAAATTCGGTTCTTTGATTTCTTCAGCGGATTTTTGATTGGCAAAATATCTGCCTGATTGATTCATCAGTGTGCCTGATCCCAGTCATCACCAATCCCGACATCAACTTTTAATGGCACATCAAGCTGCATACTTTTCTCCATCAATTCTCTGATTTTCTGCTCTGCCATCTCCAACTCAGATTCATGTACTTCAAACACCAATTCATCGTGAACCTGCATGATCATACGTACACCGGGTTTTTCGCTGACTATCCAATCATCTACCGTAATCATTGCCAACTTGATGATGTCCGCAGCCGTGCCCTGCATTGGTGCGTTGATGGCTTCACGTTCTGAAGCCTTACGACGCATGGCATTACGTGATTTGATGTCCGGCAAGTACAACCGCCGACCTTCCAACGTTTCAACAAACCCATGCTCAGCTGCTTGCTGACGTGTACGCTCCATATAAGCCAGTACCCCCGGATAGCGCTCAAAATAGAGATCCATGTAGCGTTGTGCTTCACCACGCGGAATACCTAACTGGCGGGATAAACCAAAAGAACTCATTCCATAAATCAGGCCAAAGTTAATCGCTTTCGCACTACGACGCTGTTCACTGGTTACTTGTTCCAGTGGCACACCGAACACTTCTGCGGCAGTCGCCCGATGGATATCTTTGCCCTGTGCGAACGCCTCCAGCAATCCTTTGTCCTGTGACAAATGCGCCATAATACGCAATTCTATCTGCGAATAATCTGCTGCCATAATGCGGTAACCTTCAGGCGCAATAAATGCCTGGCGGATACGTCTTCCCTCATCATTACGGACAGGAATGTTTTGCAGGTTCGGATCACGAGAAGAAAGGCGCCCGGTTGCAGTCACAGCCTGATGATAGGAAGTATGAACGCGGTTTGTCAGCGGGTTAACCATCTGGGGCAGCTTATCAGTATAGGTAGATTTCAGTTTGGCCAGCCCACGATGCTTCAAAATAACCCGGGGCAACTCATGATGTTCGGCCAGCTCTTCCAGCACTTCTTCATTTGTCGATGGCGCGCCATTTGGCGTCTTTTTCAGTACAGGCAAGTTCATTTTCTCAAACAGGATGACTTGCAGCTGCTTTGGCGAAGCCAGATTGAATTCTTCATCCGCCAACACATAAGCGGATTTTTCCAGCTCATCTAAACGCGCAGCAATTTCCCGTGAATGTTCTGCTAACGTTTGGGAATTGATCAATACACCTGTTCGTTCTATACGGGAAAGCACCGGTACCAACGGCATTTCAATTCCCTGGAACACTTTTTTCAGTGTCTCAGCGCTCTCTAACTGAGGATACATTGCCAGATGCAGTCGCAAAGTCACATCTGCATCTTCCGCTGCATATTTTGAGGCTTCCTCCAACGGAATTTGATTGAAAGTAAGCTGTTTCTTGCCTTTGCCCGCAATTTCTTCAAATGTCGTGGTTTTATAGCCCAGATAGCGTTCTGCCAGACTATCCATATCATGTCGCCCTCCCACGCTATTCAGTACATACGACTCCAGCATGGTATCAAAAACAATACCATCCAGAGCAACGTCATAACGCGCCAGAACGCCACGATCAAATTTCAGGTTCTGACCAATTTTGGGCAGATTGGCATCTTCCAGCAGTGGTTTTAATGCTGCAAGAACCTCATGCAGATCCAGTTGCTGTGGTGCATCCAGATAATCATGTCCCAACGGCAAATAAGCCGCTTCAATTTCTGACTCTCCCGCCACAATGGCAAAGGACATTCCCACCAAGTTGGCTGTCAGGGTATCCAGGCCATCAGTTTCGGTATCAAAAGAGAATGCCGGAGCTTGTTTCAATTTCTCAATCCACTCGTCAAGGGATTGGCGCTCAAGGATGGTTTGATAGCTTTCCGGTGAAATTTTGACGGAGGTTGACACTGCCGCTATCGAGTCTGATTTAGTACCGCCAGAGGCAGGTTTCTGACCTTTACCTTCCAGCCAATTGCCATTCTGCACGTCATTTATCCAGCGCTTAAATTCATAATGATTGAACAGAGCCAGCAATTCATCCACATCTGGTGGCACAACAGCAAGATCGATACAAACCCTATCCAATTCAACGTCAGTTTTAATTGTCGCCAATTGATAAGAAAGATAAGCCACTTCTTTATGCAGTTCCATTTTTCCGCTCAGTGTCTTAGCACCACGGAAGCTCAGTGTGGCAATCTCATCAAGACTGGAATAAATGTCATCCAGACCGCCAATACCCTGCAATAGCCCCAACGCGGTTTTCTCACCAACGCCCGGAATACCCGGAATGTTATCGGAAGAATCTCCCATCAGGGCAAGAAAATCAATGATCAGTTCAGGAGGAATACCATATTTTTCCGTGACCTCTTCCAGTCCCAGAATAGTATTGGTCATAGTATTAATCAGGGTAATGTTCGGTGTCACCAACTGAGCCATATCTTTATCGCCGGTGCTTATCAGAACAGAGCGTCCCTCTTGGTCAGCCTGCAATGCCAATGTGCCAATAACATCATCAGCTTCGACACCCGGTACAACCAAAAGTGGTAGTCCCATGGCTTTGACCATTTTATGCAACGGCTCAATCTGAGCACGCAAATCATCCGGCATAGGAGGGCGATGAGATTTATATTCAGCAAATAGCTCATCACGGAACGTTTTGCCCTTGGCATCAAACACGACCGCCACATGGCTCGGTTTATACTGCATGATTAAACTGCGCAGCATGTTCAGCACGCCATACATGGCGCCCGTTGGTTCTCCCGCACTGTTTGTCAGTGGAGGAAACGCATGATATGCGCGGTAAAGGTATGAAGAACCGTCAACCAAAATCAAGGGATTGTCTGCTATCTGTGCCATAAAATTTTCTTCGTCATTCTGTGAGATGTATAAAGAATAGAATGCCATACTGTGTCGTTATAGACGAATTTTGCGATAATTTTCTCGTGAGAACGTGCATTTTATGACAAATATCCTGAACAATGTTCTGTGGATAACTTTGTGCACAAAAAAATGGTATATAAAACAGATTTATGTTTATCACTGTAAAATGTGCGTAACAGAAGGTAAAAATCAATGAATTACAGAGAATATTAAAGAAATCTTGCAACTACTTAAAAATCACTGACTTGTGGATATTACCGGAGTTTATGTTATGAAAGGGGCTTTTCAGCAGGTATTGTGCCAGCTTTATCATGGCTGGCCCAATACCTATGTTATTTTATATTAATACTTAATGTTCTTATTTCATTGTAGCCATCGTTTGCATTACAACCATAGCCTGAGTATAACCATGTGACTTATTTTTTAGTTACCAGATAGTTCACAACATCGGAGTATTTTCGGGCATAATCCAGGGCTGTAGCCTCAATTCCACCATTATTAATCTGATATTTTCCATTAACAAAAACAGCCGGGACACTACGTAATCCCAAATCTTTGGCTGCCTGACGTTCTTTGGCTGCTACAGATTGTACAATAAAGCTATTCAATGCGGCATCGTAGTCTTCACCAGAGATCCCCGCTTTGATAAAGGCATTACGAATGTCATCCTTACTATTGATAGTGTGGCTTTTCTGAATACCATCAAACAAAATTGGAGTGACTTTATCTTCAATTTTCATAACTATGGCAACAGCCCAAGCATCCGTCAGAGCTTGCCCCAAAGGTCCCATAAAATCAACATGATAACGCTCCTTAGTGACCCCTGCCGGCAGATTTTTCTCAACAGTAGAAATAACGTGGTAGACATTTTCAAACTGATAACAATGGGGACAATAAAAAGAGAAAAAATCTAAAACCTGCGGCTGATTCGCAACCGGCTTTTCTAATTCAACATACTGTTTTCCTTCAGAAAAACCAGCGGCGGACGTATTAAATGCCATCAACGCTCCTGCCAATACTAGCCAAAACTTTTTCATAATGGTCTCCAGAAAATTAATATATAGGATTGAGTTGTAAAGGTGGTTCCTGTAACAACCTGATTTGTTCAGAGAAAAGACTTATTTGTTTAAACCAAAAATCGCTGTCAGCCATCCACGGAAATGCTTTAGGGAAAGCAGGATCTTGCCAACGACGAGCGACCCAAGCCAAATAATAGACCATTCGCATCGCACGCAGAGGTTCGACCAACGCTAATGTTTTTGGATCAAAGTCCATAAACTGACCATATGATTCAAGCAGGATATCCAGTTGAACCAGACGTTCCTGCCGTGAACCATTAAGTAACATCCACAAATCCTGCACGGCGGGGCCATTGCGGGCATCATCAAGATCGACAAACCATGCTTCATCACGCCACAAAATATTACCAGCATGGCAATCACCGTGCAGCCGCAGGGCTTGCCAGTTCCCATGCTCACACCACTGCTCAGCTACCGCTTTGTTCAATTCATCCAGTGCGGCCAAAAAACCTTTCTTATATCTAGCAGGAATTAGTTCACATTCAGACAAACATTGATGCGATTGATACAAATATTCCTCAATATTCAGCGTCGGACGGTGAGAAAATGTTTTTTTGCAGCCAATTTGATGCATTCTGCCCAGTAATTTTCCAACATCTTCCAACTGATCAAAATTGTCTGATTCGTACTGACGTCCCCCGACGCTTGGGAAAATGGCAAAAAGGAAGCCGCCATAATTCAGTATCGTTTTCCCATCAAACACCAGCGGTGCCGCAACGGGCAAATCTGCCTGCTGTAATTCATGCGTAAAATCATGCTCCTCTTGGATCTGCTGCTGACTCCAACGTAAGGGGCGATAGAATTTCACGACATAGCGCTTACGATCTTCATCCATGAACTGATAAACACGATTCTCGTAACTATTCAGTTCAGTCAAACCGGAATCGATATACAGGCCAGACTGCACCAACGCATCCATGATTAAATCCGGCGTAATATTCTGGAAATTAAAAGCCTTCGCTTCCGTCACAACACTATTTGTCACAACACTATTTGTCACAAGGCTATTTGTCACAAGACAATTCTCTCTTTATCAATCTTTAATAATGCCTCTGGCACGTAACAGGGCGGTCTTAAAATCTTCTTCATAATCTTTTTTTAACCCGGAATTTCAGCATGATTGTCCGTACCGCGCATTTTCAAGTGATAAATCACAATATCATCTGTAAGTTCAGTCAATGACCTGTAAAACCCGCTTCACCAGCCAGTTTTTGCAAAAGTTCGATAATTTCATTGAGGCGATGACATCTCATTTTTAATTCCTTATAAATAACTATACAAATTAGCAGGGTTAATGCTTCTGAGAAAGAATTGGTCTGTCAATCAGCGTAAAGTTATACTCCACCTCAAAGCAGCATCGTTAAATATTGATTCACAATGGCTATATATACCCAAACATTTCATTACCCAATATCAGGTAATTTAACATGACGCATCCAAAAATCAGTGGCGCAATTCTAGCTGGAGGGCTATCCACCCGCATGAGAGGGAATGACAAAGGATTGTTGCAATTCGATGGCGCACCATTATACCAACACATTGCCACAAAATTGCAGCCACAGGTGAACGAGCTATTAATCAATGCCAATCTCAATCTTGGGATTTATCAACAAAGTGGTTATCCCATCATACCGGATATCACTACCGATTTTTCTGGGCCGCTGGCAGGTATGCTGGCGGTATTGAAGAAAGCCATCCATGAATGGGTGGTCTTTGTTCCCTGTGATGTCCCCGATTTTCCTGAAAACCTTGTTACAAAACTGTGGCACTACAAACAACATGCCTGGGCAGCTTATGCACACGACTGTCAGCGCGCCCACCCTACCTTAGCGTTAATGCACCGCAGTTTAATCCCCCGACTGGAAAGCTATCTCGCTCTGGGGGACAGAAAACTGATGTTTTTTATGCAGATGATTAAGGCAAAAACGGTCTATTTTCCTAATCCCAGTGCTTTCACTAATTTAAATACACCAGAAGAGTGCCATGACTGGGAAAATAAGCATTGGGAATTCTGCCGGGAGTCAGCATGAGCCGCAACAACAATAACACAATGCTGCCCATACTGGGCATCACCGCTTATAGCGGAACCGGAAAAACAACGCTGTTAAAACAGATGGTTCCATTGTTGCGTCAGCAGAATATACGGATTGGACTGATTAAACATACTCATCACTATATGGATGTTGATTAACCGGATAAAGTAACAACATTTATCGCCGAGTGGTTATACCAATAAAAAAACGCCCTGATAGTAACGTTAAGGACGTTTTTCCCAATTTCAATCTGCAACCTTATTTCCGTAAATTAAAGATTGAAACATCCATGAAAGCAAATAATCCATTTCTGTAGGAAAAGTGGTTTTAGAATGGCAACAAAATCGTCAGTAAGAGCAGGTAAGGCCGATATTAAAGCAGTTTTGTTGGAAAATATGCCAAAAACCATCAGGATAGCGTTCAATTTCACTCTCTAGAAGAGTTGCTTTGTGCCATTCAAATTTTTTGAACCCTGCCTTCTCAATAGCACGCTCGTAATGTTCACGATCCCATCGATAAAATGTGACATCACTCGGTGGCATACTAAGAAACTCAGTTTGATAACGACTACCACCTTTCCATGACTCTTCACTCAGAATATTTATGCCATAAGCATCGAAGTTGCCCATTTTTAATTGAAATTCAGGTGAAATAGTGTAACCCATTAATTTACCAGAAGGTTTAAGATGGTCAGCAATAACCTGAAACATGGTCTCAAGATCTTCGGGTGATTCAGCATAGTTGAACAACCAGACAGCAACGACGATATCAAACTTACCAAATGATTTCATATCACAAACATTTTGTACGTGAAACTCTAGGTCATCACCATATTGTTCTGACTTTGTTCTGGCCAGTTCTATCATTTTTTCCGAAATATCTACGCCAACAACTTTTGAAGCTCCTCGTTTTCGCAATTCTCGACCAAAGTAACCGTACCCACAAGCCAAGTCCAAAATCGATTTTCCACGCACATCACCCACCATATCTAATACAGTACGAACCTCTAATGCACGTTGAGGAGAGCGTTGGATGAACTGTTCATAACTTTCGCCAATAGAATTATAATCTACCTCTTTTTTTACCATGATTATGCCCTCTAATAAATGGTTGTTATATTTCCCCTACTTTCCATGTTCCATGATCTCTGTGGCATCAATAGTGACAGAAATTATTTTTAGAGGGCACAGTCAATCAATGGTACTTTGGGGGAAACAGCCCATATATGAATTGCGGGCTGTCTAAGTGCTGAAAAAATACAAGATGATTACACGAAAGAATAACCTGAGAAATCTTTTCTATTACTCACCCTATTTTCTGTTATTCACCTTAATATATTCTCGTTCTTACTTCCCTTCTGGCATCAAACCAACAAAAGCAGTCTTTCTCCGTGGTTCAGTCATCAACGCTTCCAGTTTTTCGATACAACGCAGATAATGAGGCGTTTTCTTATGTGCCGCAACTGCCGCTTCGTCAGTATAAGCTTCATAAATATAGAAACGAGTAGGAATATTCTCATCACGCAGAACATCAAAGCGCAAATTGCCCGGCTCTTTAATAGAACCGAGGTGATTATCCCGAAATACTTCGATAAACTCGTCTACCTTGTCAGCTTTAACATTAATTTCCACTAGCGTGACGTGCATATTATTCCCCTTTAGCTTTTTCACTCAGGAACAGCTCATAAGCCTGAGCAGGCTTCTCATTGTGATGCACCACCGCCTGCACCGCTTTCAGCATCGCAACAGGCGCTTCGGACTGGAAGATATTGCGTCCCATATCCACACCAGACGCGCCCTGATCAATCGCCTGATAGCACATCTCAAGCGCGTCCAGCTCCGGTAATTTCTTACCCCCTGCAATCACAATCGGAACCGGGCAGCCCGCCACGATCCGCTCAAAACCGGTATCAACATAATAGGTTTTGATAATATTCGCCCCCATTTCTGCTGCAATGCGGGTCGCAAGTGAGAAGTAACGCTGATCACGGACCATATCTTTGCCGACGCCTGTCACTGCCATCGTTGGCATACCATAACGCATTCCCTGATCCACCAGCTTGATAATATTCTTGATGGATTGGTGTTCGTGTTCTGAGCCGATATAAACCTGAGCCGCCACAGCACAAACATTAAGCCGGAGTGCATCTTCCATCGCCACCGCGACAGCTTCATTGGAGAGTTCAGTCAGAATTGAATTAGCGCCAGACGCGCGCAACACCACCGGTTTATTGGTTGCAGGCGGAACCTGACTGCGCAGGATGCCCCGGGTGCACATCAGCACATCGGTATATTCAAACAGAGGGGCAATATTTATATCGATACGCTCTAAGCCTGTTGTTGGTCCCTGAAAATAACCGTGGTCAAACGCTAACATCACCGTTTTATTAGTCGCAGGATTGAAAATTCGTGACAAACGGGACTGCATACCCCAATCCAGCGCACCACAGCCCTTCAGTTCAAACAGAGCATTCTTTTGCGGTCTATCAATGCCAAAATCTTTACCGTCTTTGATATCATCTAAATCTGCCATTTCTTCCTCCAGAAAGGTGTCAGAGACAGGCTGTATTTCACAGCCTTATGACTCAGAAATCGTATTGGTTAAAAATTATATTGATTGATATTCTCTTTGGTAAAAATCACCCTTTCCGGCATGACAACAATGCCACTGCCTTTCGCTTCATAACGGTAGCCCTTGCACACTATTAGGTGAAATTTCAATGTCGCCAATATCAGGAATATTCAATTTATCTCCCACATTCAGATCGCCTTTTTACGATATCTCATTGGCAACATGAATAGCTATATACCTTCCGCAGTCTGCAAAGATTATCACTGCATCCAGTTTTCACAGACTAGATGTTTAGAAAAATGAAATAGAATACTTTCCTGCACAGAAAGACTGGGAAATAATAAAGGCTCTTTTGGCACAAGGTAAATGCCTAGCTAATGTGCTTTTGCAGGTATTGGATGATTAACAGTAGTGCCATCCACTACCAAACTTCCAGCATCAGCGTGAAGTCGATCCGCTTCAATACCATCAATGCTGAATGTGAACATTTATTTAAGATAAATCTGTTCGCCACTCTAATTCAAAACTTAAGATTTTTTCACTATTCAGATCACATTATCATGAAAAAATTAGATTCAAATTAAAATTGTTCAAATTTTTGTGAGAACCCTCTAATACATTAATTATTTTCATATTTATTCTCCCCCAGTGGATAAAGAAATTATTATGTCGATCAAATTAACCAAGAAATATCTATCCACTCCTGTGCCATATCGAATAAGAAGATAACGACAGACGAGGATAGCATCATGAATCAACGCGCTCATGCTCAACCATCAAGGAAGTATTTGATGGCGCTTGATGCAGGAACTGGCAGTATCCGTGCAGTTATATTTGATCTAGAAGGGAATCAAGTCGCCGTCGGACAGGCTGAGTGGATACACCAGACTGTACCGAATGTTGCTGGTTCTATGGAATTTGACCTCAAAAACAACTGGCAACTGGCCTGCCAATGTATCCGACAAGCACTGCAAAAAGCAGATCTGCCCGCTAATGCGATTCAAGGCGTTGCCGCCTGCTCAATGCGGGAAGGTATTGTCCTTTATAATCGCAACGGCGATCCCATTTGGGCATGTGCCAACGTGGATGCCCGTTCCAGCCATGAAGTCAGCGAGCTAAAAGAGCTTTACAATAATACCTTTGAGTCTGACGTCTATCGCTACTCCGGCCAGACACTGGCACTGGGCGCAATGCCGCGTTTGCTTTGGCTGGCTCATCACCGTGCTGATATCTACCAGCAAGCCAGTACCCTGACCATGATCAGCGATTGGCTGGCTTATATGCTCAGTGGCGAACTGGCGGTTGATCCTTCCAATGCGGGTACAACGGGAATGCTGGATTTAACCAGCCGCAATTGGCGACTAAGTTTGTTGGAGATGGCCGGACTTCGTTCCGATATTCTCTCTCCCGTCAAAGAAACCGGCACACTACTCGGCTATATCACGGAAAAATCAGCGGCCGAATGTGGCCTGAACAGTGGTACACCTGTGATTGTAGGAGGCGGTGATGTCCAACTCGGCTGCCTGGGCATTGGAGTGGTCAAACCTGCTCAAACCGCGGTACTCGGCGGAACATTCTGGCAGCAAGTCGTTAATCTTCCAGAACCCATCACCGATCCGAACATGAACATCCGCATTAACCCGCATATTATTCCAGGCATGGCACAGGCAGAATCCATCAGCTTCTTTACCGGTCTCACCATGCGCTGGTTCCGCGATGCCTTCTGCGCAGAAGAAAAACTGCTGGCAGAACGATTAGGCGTTGATACATATAGTCTGCTGGAAGATATGGCAGCACGGGTTCCTGCTGGTGCACATGGCATAATACCTATTTTCTCCGATGTCATGCGTTTTAAATCGTGGTACCACGCTGCGCCCTCTTTCCTCAATCTCTCGATTGATCCGGAAAAATGCAATAAGGCAACGCTATTCCGTGCATTGGAAGAAAACGCGGCTGTCGTTTCGGCATGTAACCTCGATATGGTTTCAGAGTTCTCTGGCATCAAAGCCGATTCTTTGGTCTTTGCCGGAGGGGGTTCGAAAGGAAAACTCTGGAGCCAAATTCTGTCTGACGTTACCGGATTACCTGTCAGAGTGCCTGTGGTTAAAGAAGCGACAGCCTTAGGTTGTGCGATCGCGGCAGGTGTTGGCGTTGGTTTATATGACTCCATGCCCACGACCGGAGAGAAATTAGTACGCTGGGATCGTGAATATCAACCGAACCTACACCACCGCGAGATTTATCAAAAAGCGAAGAAAGATTGGCAGGCAGTCTATGCAGATCAACTGCATCTGGTGGATGATGGATTAACAACCTCTTTGTGGAAAGCACCGGGGTTGTGATCCAATATTTAAAGAATAAACAGAGCAAGTCAGGCAGCTTGCTCTGCTACGTTAATCATTTGATTTTAAATATGGAAGGATCCACGTTGCATTGAAATCAGAAGAAAGGGCAGATTTATTTTAAGAAAGCACAATAATTGACCCTATTACTCATAATAAAGAGTTATCTCATAGTAACAAACTCTTCCGCCGCAGTCGGATGGATAGCAACGGTATTATCAAAGTCCTTTTTCGTTGCACCCATTTTCAACGCAACCGCAAAACCTTGCAGGATCTCATCCATACCAAAGCCGATACCGTGGATACCAACGATTTTTTCATTTTCCCCCACACAAACCAACTTCATCCGGCATGGCTGACGATGTTGCGTCACAGCGGTATACATCGCGGTAAATGATGATGTATAAACCTTAACTTGCTCATCACCATACTGCTCTTTTGCCTGCGGTTCCGTCAGACCAACAACGCCAATCGGTGGGTGGCTGAATACAACCGTTGGCACATTAGAATAATCCAGATGCTCTTTCGGTTTATTATTGAACAAACGCTCTGACAAACGACGACCTGCCGCAACTGCGACCGGCGTTAATTCCACCGCACCGGTGTTATCACCAACTGCATAAACACCATTAACATTGGTATTCTGGTACTTATCGACCTGGATATAACCTTTTTCATTCAGTTCAACACCAGTAGCAGACAAACTCAGATTATCTGTCATCGGCTCACGCCCAATCGCCCAGATCAAGGCATCAACCGTCTGCTTTCTACCATCCTGCAACTGAACAGTCAGGCTGCCATCACAATTCTTAATCACAGACTTTAATATTGCTTCCGTGTGCAGTGTTGGCCCTTCTTTTTTAATAACTTCCAGCAGAGTATCAACGATTAATGGGTCAAAAGTACGCAATGGTGCATGCTTGCGGACAAACAGATGAGTTTCACTACCCAGCGCATTCAAAACACCCGCAATTTCCACTGCAATATAGCCAGCCCCCACTACAGCAACACGTTTTGGCATCTCATCCAGTTCAAAGAAACCATCTGAATCAATGCCATATTCCGCACCGGGAAGATCAGGGCGAGAAGGACGACCACCTGTTGCAATCAAAATATGGTCAGCCGTGATCCTTTCACCATTAACCTCAACAGTATGTGCATCAATAAAACGGGCAATACCCTGAATAACATCTACCTTATTATTACCCAGTACTCGCTCATACGACTGATGAATGCGATCAATATAGGCAGTACGGCTGGCGATCAGTTTTTTCCAGTCAAAACGATTAACTGTAGTATCAAACCCATAATCGGGACCATATTGATGAATAGACTCCGCAATTTGGGCGGCATGCCACATTACTTTCTTCGGTACACAGCCCACATTAACACATGTTCCGCCCAATGCTTTTGCTTCAATCAGGGCACACTTCTGCCCATACATGGCCGCACGGTTAATGGAAGCAATGCCACCACTGCCACCACCAATTGCAATATAATCGTAATGTTTACTCATCTTAGGTCACTTCCGTCTAATCAATTAACTTACTGGCTAAAGTTCAATCTGGCGCTTATTATTACAAAAAGTTATCACCGACTGTGGACGATTCTGGCTTTTATTGCCATAAGGCGCAGCTATTAAAATGATTACGCCATACTGAACTCTCACCTTATTCAGGTACAATCCACTTCACCGAAGTATGCCCTGTTCCTTCAGGAACCAGTACCTGATGCAGCCACGGCAACACAGATTTCATCTGCTGTTCTAATTTCCACGGCGGATTAATAACTATCATGCCTGATGCCGTCATACCACGCTGATCACTATCAGGACGCACACCAAATTCGATCTGTAAAATTTTACGGATACCTGTTGCTTCCAGTTCTTTTATCATGCGTTTGATTTTCTGACGCAGCACAACGGGATACCACAATGCATAAGTGCCTGTTGCAAAACGCTTATATCCTTCCTGAATGCCTTGAATAACATTCTGATAATCCGATTTCAATTCATAAGAGGGATCAATCAACACAAATCCACGACGGTTTTTTGGAGGAAGTTTTGATTTCAGCTGCTGAAAACCATCGTCCCGCAGGACACGCGCACGTTGGTCACGGGAAAATTCCGTACGTAGTAAAGGAAAATCACTGGGATGCAATTCGCTCAGATTAAGCTCATCATATTCCCGCAACAAATGACGGGCAATCAGGGGAGAACCCGGATAATAGCGCAGGGAACCATTTGGATTCAGGGCTTTCACTACATCTATATACGCAGTCAATTCCTCAGGGATATCATCACGATGCCAAATACGGGTAATACCTTCAAGATACTCTCCTGTACGCTCCGCATACTCTCCGGTCAATTGATGACGACCTGCGCCAGCGTGGGTATCCAGATATAAGAAAGGTTTTTCTTTTATTTTAAATGATTCAATGATCAGGCTTTGCACCGTGTGCTTCAACACATCAGCATGATTGCCAGCATGGAAGCTGTGACGATAACTTAACATTCTATTTAACCCCGAGAGAAAAATATTGATAACTTGCCTGATGCCTTACCAGACAATTAAAGGAGCATTATAGCCCCATTCTCCACAAAAAAGATAAAAGCCTTCTTCGGTATCCTCTCCGTTGTTAATCCAGTTGAGTTTCAGGATCAAATCGAAATCAGCATGTAAAATTTTGGATAAGTATTTCCAATAACTTTAGGAATAATTCATGATGTCAAAAACTGTGATGTTATCTGTATTGATCGTTCTCAGTATGAGTGTTGCCTATGCCAGCCAAGATAAAACAGGATGTAAGATAAAGAGAAAAACGCTGGAAAAATAACTAGAATATGCTCAAAAAGATAAAAATAAGCGTCTGATAACAGGATTACTCCTAACCTTGGAAAACATCAAGAGTGTATGTTCTCTAGAAAAACGTTTGGAAGAACAAAACAATAAACCAAAAACTGCGAAAAATAACTTGGCTGACAAAAAGTGCAGGCCAAGAAAAAATAACTGGCCTGCCTCAACTCTGTATCAATATTGCTCATATTCACGAAAGAAATGAGAGAAGATTATAGATTTTTTCCCCTAACTTGCTGTGCATTAGAAGGAGAAATCTTGTAGTAAACTTTATCACTCAAGAGTGGCTCATTTTCAATCTCAACTGAAAGAATGGAATTATCTTTAGAAATCGCATAGTGACTAAAATAACCCCCTTCTTTTTCATAAGGATAATGAAAATTAGGTTTGATAAACTTTTTTTCATAAGGATCATCCGAATGATGATACTCATCTGAATAAACTACCTTTTTATTCCTGACAAAAATTATTTTATAAAAAATATTGGTTTCTTTATTAAAATCCGCACCGATAATATGTTCAATATCTTCACGGCCCATTCCTTTATCAATGATATACATTTTATCCCAGTCAAAAGGGGTAATCTTACTTATATCAATCAAACAGGCTGTGTTTTTCTGGCAATGCTTATCGGCATAACCAATAATGCCCACTCGGCTGTTATTAAAAAATAAAAACAAAATGGCAATTCCCAATATTAAGGAAAATACGATAATATTATTTTTGTTGACAACATGGAAAAACATCATTCCCCCCTTCATAATCAAGTCTGACATGAGAAAACGGATTTTGAATATTAACCTTGAAAATCAAAAAATTACTATTAAACTTGCCATGTCAATTTTATCATTCTCCCCAAATCATGATATTTATAAACAAAATCAACAAAAGACACCCTCGGCTTTCAACTACAGCCTGATATTTTTGGGGTTTACAATATGTCATGAATACAATATGTCATGAAGGTATATCTTAAATTTCGGATACAACTCCACATCACCTACAATCAACTATTTTACAATTGCTATTTGATAACTTAAGTACGATTTACAAGATAAAAATTGACACTTACTTCTGTTTTTCAATACCAGAAATGTAGTATACAAATACTCTGGATAGGGAAAAAGTATAGTAATTGTACTAGCGATTTTTCTGATTTCAAATAGAAAAATATGGTTAACAAATAATAAATGAAGAAAATGATTACTAACGTTATTTACTAATAGTTTTAACAGAATTAAGTTTGTAGAACTTTCAGAAAAAACACCAATCTGTATAAATAACCAGTATTTTTAATGCGATTTAATCCTAGGTATGGATTATTTTTAGGTAAAAATGCTTATTCATCATTTAAAGCCGCTAAAACAGAACGTTATTACACCGTGGGATACGTCCCGCAAAACGACAGGGCCACAGCCTCAAACAGCAATACCGGAGCCAGCGCGAGCAAATCAGTGAAATTAAGCTGCGAATGCGTGAGCTGATTGGCGACTACAAAAGCCGCTAAGGGCGGGGAGTGAGCCGCTCTCAAAAAACAAAGCCGGAAGATCACGGGGATCTTTCCGGCTTTAAATTTAACCGATTTAATTATTCATATTTTCCAGTGAACATAAACCCTTCAAGCTCTTGTGCTTTAATGAATTCGGACACTTTGGTAAAGGAATAGAATGACTTTAATTAAGGTGTCTTGATGAAACGAAAATCACCCCAAAAATTTACCGATAACTTTAAAAGAGAAGCGGTCAATCTGGTTGTTGAACAGAGCTATACAGTCCCACAGGCAGCTGAAACCTTAGGTATTCCAACAAAACTCCTGCATACGTGGCGGAAACATTATGATTGGATTATCTGCATTATTACAATTTAACACGATTGCACACGGCCAATAATGATTTAACACCCGTGGAATATGAAATGGCCTTCGTAAACGTGTCCGATTTTTCTTGAGCAGAACAGTTGTTATCGGCCCACAAACGGATACAACCTGCAATAATGAATGAACAGCCTGATTGATTGGGGAAGTCCTTATCGTGCTTTAAATTCCGTTTTCTGAGACTTCCCCTAATTAGCTATCTGATTATGATTAGTTTATTAAAAACACCCTATGCTCCCGATAAGCTAATGAATAGCCCTGCAATCGTTGCACTCATGAGATTCGAGAGTGTTGCTGCCAGTAATGCCCTGAATCCCAATTGAGCGATATCTGACGCTTTTTGAGGGGCAACCGCGATGAACGCCCCCACAACGACAGCAATCGAGCCGAAATTCGCAAAACTGCAAAGTGCAAACGAAATCACGGCAATGGTTTTCGTGTCCAATAAGACCGCTGGGTCTGTTAAGTAAGAAGAAAAACTGACATAGGCAACAAACTCGTTAATTGCCAATTTCTGACCGATCAGACTGCCAACCAGATCGGTATGCTCCTGACTTACGCCCATCAGATAGGCCAAGGGTGAAAATAGATAGCCAAATAACTGCTCTAAACTTATCCCTGTCAGGCCAAATAAGTTACCAATGCTGCCGATAACACCATTGATCATCGCAATCATTGCAATAAATGCCATAACAACTGCACCGACGGCAACGGCAATTTTTAATCCCAGCATGGCCCCGTTCGCGGCGGCTTCAATGATGCTGGCAGGACGGTTGTCACTGAATGAAATTTGGTCAAATTGGACTTGAGAGGATTCTGTGGCCGGACTCAGCAAGCGTGCAAACAAGATCCCGCCAGGGATCGCCATCAAGGATGCCGCCAAAAGATACTCAATGGGTACACCCAATCCGGCATAACCGATTAACATAGAGCCAGCAAGAGAAGCCATTCCACTGCACATGACGGTAAACAGCTCATTACGGTTCATTTTTTTAATAAAAGGCTTTAGGATCGCGGGCAGCTCATTTTGCCCTAAAAATATGGTCGTCACCGCCGCGAATGACTCTATTTTGCTGATACGCATCGTTTTCTGGAATACATATGCCAGAGAGTGAATTATCCATTTCATCACTCCGAGATAATAGAGAACTGAAATGAGTGCAGTCACAAAGATAATGGCCGGTAGAACTTGAAATGCAAAGATGAAACCTTTTCCATCGAACAGTTCATTCATTTTGGCGCTGACTAAGCTGCCGAAGATGAATGTGCTTCCTGCCTCGCTGTAGGCCAGTATAGCGCTGACACCGCTGGCGAGAGTTTGAAGGAGCCACTTTCCCGCAGGGATATAGAGCATGATAGCGCCAAGGCTAATTTGCAATAACAGCGCGGCACCTATTGTCCGAAGACTGATCATTTTCTTATTAACTGAAAAAATGTATCCGATAAAAAGCAATAAAAAAATACCGATTATACTGCGAAGAATATCCATTCATTTTTCCTTTTGAGTCCATTGAGAACGTTACTGTTCATCTGTGGAGAAGTATTGTTAATACATCACGGTAAAATATTGATTCAGTGTATTTGCGTATTAATGACAATTTTTGTGGTTAATTTCGCATTATTTAAAATTAATTCGATATTGGCACTGAAATTGACACCCTCAGCGAGTTAGCCTACTTTGTTAAATTGTATGTATTCTATGCTAACAATTTTTGATAACAAAATGGAATTTATATATTCCTGATGATTTATTTCATTCAACTGGGCTTTATTGTAGATAATTACTCGTATAATAAAAATAATTATATCTAATTACTGGGTGATACATTATCTTTTTATAATTGCACCCTCATATTATTTTTTATAAAGAAGAAACTTGGATTCACATATTAAGCGCAACACCGTAATGGACGAAGTAAATGAGTGGGTATTCCTTTAAATAACTCATTCGGTGTTTTGTAATCTCGTGTT
>NZ_FPBJ01000044.1 GCF_900116635.1 Xenorhabdus koppenhoeferi
AGATTGCTGGTCGCCAAATGCCATGAAAAAGTAGCGAACGCTCGCGCTGATTTTCAGCACAAACTCTCTCGAACTCTCGTTGACGAAAACCAAGCCAGATAACAAAATTGCATAAAGTTTTTGTAAATACTTTTCTTTTTGTTTTATTCCTATTAGCTCATATTGTTCTTCGTTGATTTTGAAAATTTTATATTTTCCCCTGGCGTTATCAGGATATTTTTCTCTAATTTTTAGAAAATCATCCTCTTTATATTCACCTTGGTAATCTGTTGCGACTTTTTGAATTGGTCCCAAAAAACAATGTATTTCCCAGTCACTTAATACATCAAGAAAATCCCAGATATTACGTGGATCGTAAAAACGAAAAAAAACGGGTTTTTCCTGCTGAGGAAGCAGGACTTGCAGGTATTTCCGTAAATGCTGGCGCACGGTTTTCATATCTGCTGCACTGTGAACGAAAATTCCCCACGGTGTTTTGCGGCATTCCAGCCAGATTTTAACTTTTTCATCCACCTGTACCAGATAAGGCGCGATTTCAACCAACTCTGGCTGGAGAGGTTCACCATAAAGACAGGCGGAAGGCGGGTCATAACGCTCCAGCATCAAAAGCAGATCAGGTTCTGCGGCCCCATCAATAATAGCGTAAAGCTTTTCCTGACTCATTCCTGTTTCTCCTTCTCTTTCATGGGGCAGTGAGCGACAAACATCGAACCTTCACTGGCTGCGGCCAGCAGGATGGCGGGGTTAGCGGGTGCCAGTAAATCACCGGGGCTGCCACCGGAATTCAGGTTGATCACTGCACCTTTGATATCTATGCCGCCGGCATGAAGCACAACAAAATTTCCACCAACATTCAGGGTAATTTTGCTGCCGCTTTGCAGGGTCAGATCGCCCTGCGCATCCACACTGACTATCCCCTGAATTTTTTCAGCCAGATCGCCTTTGAGCTGTAATGAACGGTCACCGTCAATTTGTTCAATATAGTTGCCCGTGGTTTTGTGATCCTGCTGACCCTCTACAGTCACCTTACGGTTATTGGCTATCACTTGCTCATCGTCATGACCAATACTGGTTGTGCGGTCATAGTTGATCCGTTCTCCCCGTGAATTGCGTACCTGAATGGCGAGGTTTTTCTGCGCGTGAATAAAGATCTCTTCGCGATCTTTCTCATCCTCAAAACGCAGTTCGTTAAATCCTTCGCCTTTATGGGTTTTCGAGCGGATTGACATTTGGGGTTTCGCCATTGGCAGGCGGTTTGGCGGAATGTTGTTGGCATGATAAGCACGCCCAACAATAATTGGCTGGTCGGGATCACCGTGGACAAAATCCACCAGGACTTCGTGACCAATACGGGGAATGGCGATCATACCCATTAATTGCCCGGCCCATGCCTGACTGACCCGTACCCAGCAGGAACTGCGGTCATTAAATTCACCGTATCTGTCCCAGTCAAACTGGATACGAACGCGCCCGTATTCGTCACAGAAGATTTCTTCTCCTTCTGGCCCAACGACAGTGGCAATGTGTGGGCCTTCCATTTTGGGTTTTGGGTAAGGTGAAGGACGGTAAGAATTCTTTCGGGTGGTGAAGGTAAATTGATTAGACAGCCATGTGCCGCCCTCGCCGGATTGAGTTTCATCTGCCTGTGGTTGCCGCCCGGAATGAGTAATCTGGATGAGTTGCCATTGGTCGTTGAACGTTTCTCTGGGGTGATCGGTCAGGTTAAACAATTGCCCCGGCCACATGGCAAAACTGTCACCCTGACCATTGCCAAGCTGAGTATCCCGGCGCAGGTATTCCAGACGATACTGGCTTGCCCGCTGGCCTAAATCATCATCTTTAAAGCGGCTGGGAAAATCGTAATAATGATAGCTGTTCAGTATCCGCTGATTATCAAGATTGCGCCCTTCATACCAGAATTCCCGGTTCCAGCGGGGGTTCTTAAATGTTCTGTCTTTGGTGGTGATATTGGCAACACCAACGCGCTCTGACCAGCTAAATTGGTGAATACAGGTTGTTCCCCCCGTGGCATCAGCTTCGGGGCGGTAAGGGACATTAATGACCTGATTAAGGGACAGACAGGAATCGTGAAAAACAATACGTTGTTCATGCTGTTCCTGATCGAAAACGAAATAGTAAAAAATCCCCTCATCAGCCAGTAAGCGCTGAATAAAGGCCAAATCGCTTTCATCGTACTGAACGCAAAATTCTCGCGGTGGATGTTTATAACCCAATGCAAAGAAAATGTTTCGCACGCCATTTTCCCTGAGCAGGTTTTCCACAATATCCACAACGGACTGATTTTGGAAAATCCGGCTATTGACCCGTAATGATGCGCGCCATAAGGGGGGCTGAAGGGTGATATGGTAGTGACTGCTGTGTCGCCCGGTGGAAAGCAGTGAAAAATGGGTTATCATCCCGGTGATTTGGCGCTCAACCTGCCCGTTGCGATGTACGGCAAAAGCCGCATTTCTGTCGAGAACATCGGCAAAATTAATCTCCGGGGTGTTACAGGTCAGCGTGGCTTCCAGCCGAAAGGGAGAAGATAGTGATTCATGTAGGGCAAAATCGACGACAGCAAAAGTTTGTTCGGGTAAGTTTTCCGTAATCAGTGTAAATCTTAACCCTGAGCGATCAAATAGTTGATTGATTTTATCTATTACCCTGCTCATTTGTGTTCTCCATGATATTTGGGTGGATCAATTTATTGGTTTACTATGACTATATGAGTTCAATAAGTATTTCCATTTAGCTGATTTTAATATCTGTTTCATTGCTATCTTTTTGAGTAAGTATCATTTGAAGTAGTGTTTTTTTAGGCGGTTTATTGTAATGCTGTTTATTTAGTTCACTGTCAGGGAATGGTGCTGGAATTGATTTTATATGCGGGATATTATTATCCACTTTCATATCACCATCGAACTTTTTAAATACTTTATTAATTTTGTTAAATTCAGTAAAATCATTCCATGTTATTTCAGGTATAAGTCCAGCACTGCGCAATGCTTTCCAGGTAAAATCAATACAGCTATTCGAAGCTCCATTATAATTAAGATCAAAATCAGGATTATTTCCACTTTTAGCTAATTCGCCGTATTCCTTTAATTGGTTATAGTGTTCTTCTGCAATTTCCATGGTACGGCTATATCGTGGGTTTTCATAATGTATTGTATCTTCTTTTGTCACCCTACCTGCTCCCGTAATTCCTGATTTAATAGGAGCAAATCCATAGGAATCATTAACATAACTGTCTGAAATTTCATACCACATATGTCCAGCCGCCGATGTTACTCTTTCACCTTTTTCAAAGTGAGGAGTTCCATCATCGTTATTAAGAAGTGTGCCCGGATGCGCTGCGTAAATAATAACGATATACCTTTTGTCTAAATATTTAATTAAATTTTCTACAAATTCGGGTCTTGCTTGTGGAGGTGCACACGTAGCACATGGTTTTCCTGCAGCATAATTTATATTTTGATCAGGATAAGCATTAGCATTGATACGTTTTTCTTTATTTTATTTTGAAAGAGTATTGTCGTTAGCAATTCCTATTAATAATTCTTCTGTCGTATTTTTTGGGGTCATTTTTTAAATCCTTTTATTTTATTGAGCTTTGTTCAATATAAATTGAATAAGTTAAATCATCCATTTTTAATTCTGACAAATCAGCTAGAACTTCTACTGTCAAACGATATTGTCCATATTGATATGGGGATCCAAAATCCACTAAGCCAAATAAATTATTACCTGACCACCCAGATGAAGAATTTACTTTTTTGTGAGTTTTTTCATATACTTTGCTTTCTGTTAAATCATCATTTATTTTATATATTTTTATATCAAAAATAGGCTTGCCTTTAAGGTCATGTATAGGTCCACTCCCTCTAAATATGTCACTAACATAGAACCCTAAATTAGAGCCTTCTCGTTTTTTAATATTCAAACTAATTTTAGGTGATGGAGTATTAGCAGGAATAAGATAGAGAAGTTTAGGTTTGGGCTGAGGAACCTTCCAAAACACCAGATCTACTTTTTCCCCTTTTTTATACAACTTAATAGGAGTTTCAACTGAGTGGTAACCACCAACTGTAGTTGGTTTAGGATTTAAAAAAAAGTAAGGATCTTCTGTGGGGGGACGCATCCATTGGATTAGCATTACGATACCCGCACCGAAGAAAGCAGCCAGAACTAATAACATCGTTTTTTTCACCATATTTGTTTGTTCCATCAAAAGTAAAGAAAATTTAAGATTTCGTACCACAGTTAAGTTAATAACGACAGTGACAGTACATCTGAAAAATAAAATTGACTGAAACCTATAGTCCTATTAATAATAATTAATTACCTTAAATGCTATATATAACAGAATTATTTATCCATTCAAGTGTGAATAGAAACACCCGCCAAGAAAAACCATTTCCCCCCTCCCTCTTAAAGAATAAGAGATAAAACTGTTCACCCTGTTCATCTTTAAATATTTTCATTTAAATTCATATCGTTAAAGGGTAATGACTTGAAATCAAACTCATCACCCCTCTTCACCCAACCCTTCACCTTTAAATCTGAAAAAGGTGAACAGAGGTGATTTTTATCAGGGTGAGAAAAATTATTCTTCTGGCAGGCTATCCTTTGTCAGTTTCGGCAGCCATTCAATGACCGTGTCGATATTCAGGCTCAGATTGCTGCGAATACCCTGTTTTCTTTTCTTACGCAGGTAATGCTGGCTGTACTCGGCCAGTTCTGCCGCGACTTTATCTCGCAAGAGTGGATCGCGTTCATTTTCCGGCACGACTTCGGAGAAGTTGAAAATCACCCGACGCCGCGACACTGCGATCACTGAAACTCATGGCGTCATTGTTCACCGCCAGCACATTTAAAATCGAAGTGTAGGTGCCCCTAATTATGCCCCTAGCTGCATCTTGATTGCAACGGACTACAGTGGACGTCAGGATAACAAAATATCTTGATTTAGTGGGATTTTTAGGGAATTTGTGGACTTGGGTAGACGTTAGTAAACTAACGAATGGTGCCGAAGGCCGGACTCGAACCGGCACACCCGAAGGCGGTTGATTTTGAATCAACTGCGTCTACCGATTTCGCCACTTCGGCACTGAAGGGTTCGGAAAACGGAGGTCATTATACCTGTCAGAAGAGCATTCGCAATACTTATCCTTTCAATCTTGTTCAAGTGTCGAAAAAAGAATCGCTTTAGGCGTTTTTTCATCAGGGAGTTCAAAATACTACCATCTTAACGTCATGTCGCACAAATTCCCTCTCCACAATTCTCTTCTGCCAATAGACAATCTATAAGCTCCTTATATAATTCAAAATTACTCACTGCTATAGGGGAAATTATCATGAGTATTATCAGTTGGATTTTTACAGGCATTTTGTTGGGTGTCGTTATCGGTGCCATTATGGCGCGGCTTAAGAAAAAAAAATAACGGCTTTGTTCCCACTTGCATGCTTCCTGATTGGTTAATCCAAAAATGAAAAAACGGCTATATAAACTGTGTGCAGTTTCCTCCCTAATATGGGTGATTTCGGCTTGTGTTGATTCTGGCAATTCACACCAGAACAAGTTTCAGCAATCTAATGTGCAATCTGCAAAATGGGAAGTTTTTGAGGGTAATGACACTATCAGAAAAATAGCTACTACTCTGGTTGATCAATATTCACAATCCATTTTCGATGAAGGCCAGCCTTTGGGGATGGCCATGGTAGTGATCGATAATAATCAGGTTGTACACCGCAGTTTTGGGGAAACTTATCCAGGGAGTAATATTAAGCCGCGTCAGGATTCTGTAATTCGCATTGCTTCAATTACCAAATTGATGACTAGTGAGGTTATGATCAAACTGGCACAGAAAAAACATATCAGAATTACTGATCCGTTGCAGAAGTATGCGAATTACGGTGTTCATATTCCAGATTATGGATCAGGACAACCAATCCGGCTGTACCATCTGGCAAGCCATACCAGCGGGTTGCCACGGGAGCAGCCTGGCGGAAAGTGGGGACGCCCGGTGTTTATCTGGCCTACTCAATCAAACCGCTGGACTTGGCTGAAAACCGCAGGATTAGATGCCGTACCCGGCACAACAGCATCGTATTCCAATCTGGCTTATGATTTATTGGCTGATGCCCTTTCCAAAGCTACCGGAAAATCTTATGTTCGCCTTCTGCAAGAGGAGATCACCCGTCCTTATCGAATGAAAGATACAACGCTGATGCCCACGCAAGCCCAATGTGCCCGTTTGATGGCTGGAATTAAACCCAGCCCTTGCGTCAATACTATTGCAGCAGCAGGCAGTGGTGGTATTTATTCCACCCCCTTAGATATGCAACGCTGGATGCAGCAATTTTTATCTTCTCATAATCAGTTAAGAAAGCAGACTGCCAGCCGTGAACAAGGTATTTACTTCAAGCGTGCTGATCTAAAGTCGATTAAAGGAATGGATGTTGCAGGTCGGGCGGATGGTATCGGGCTTGGTTGGGTATATATAGATGCCAAAGACGAGATTCCCGGTATTTACCAGAAAACTGGCGGCGGCGGTGGGTTCAATACCTATATGGCGATGATCCCTGAGAAGAATATCGGTGTATTTGTGGTAATGACGCGCAAAGAACAGAGTAAGTTCAGTCGTGTGACGAATGGAGTTAATGAATTAGTTGCGGCGTTAGCACGTAATCATAACCAAGTTTAGCTCTTTTGCTAATCTGTTATAAGGAATCATAATTGAAGAGTACGTATACTTGAAATTAATTATGGGAATCCAAGTAAGATAAGTAATAAAGAATATATTGAATTCGTTATCGGATAAGAAAAATAGAAATGCTTATTGAAGAAAATAATATCATGATCAAGGATAAATTTCCTTAATCATAATATTAACGGCTATCTATTTTTCTTAACGTTTTATAATAACTTCTTCATTCAAAACCAAAGACAGTAATGCCTGACGGGCGAAAATTCCGTTACCCGCCTGCTGAAAATAGTAAGCATACGGGGTTTTATCAACATCTACCGTGATTTCATCAATACGTGGCAGAGGATGCAGAACTTTCAGGTTCTCTTTAACATTGACCAGATCTGCCGCGCGCAGGACGAACTGAGCTTTGATATTGGCATACTCGGAAGGATCAAGACGCTCTTTCTGAACGCGGGTCATGTACAGAATATCCAGTTCAGGCATCACATCTTCAAAGTTGTTGTGGAGGCTGTAGCTTACCTGTTTTTCTTCCAGCATATGCAGGATATAGCCTGGCATTGCCAGAGCATCCGGAGCGATAAAGCAGAAATGGTTGCCATTAAATTTCGCCAGTGCTTGGGTCAGCGAGTGTACGGTGCGACCATATTTCAAATCACCGACCATAGCGATTTTCAGGTTTTCCAATCTGCCCTGAGTTTCCTGAACGGTGAACAGGTCAAGTAATGTCTGGGTTGGATGCTGGTTTGCGCCATCGCCGGCATTAATGACAGGGATATTGCCGGAAAATTCAGATGCCAGTCGCGCCGCCCCCTCTTGTGGATGACGCATAACAATCGCATCGGCATATTGGCTGATGATAGAAATGGTGTCAGCCAGCGTTTCTCCCTTTTTACCCAATGAAGTATTGCTGCTGTCGGCAAAACCAACGACGGAAGCGCCTAGTCGCTGAATGGCAGTTTCAAAAGAGAGACGGGTGCGTGTAGAGGCTTCAAAGAAGCAGCTTGCGATCACCTTGTGTTTCAATAGCTCAGTCTGTGGTTTGGTTTTCAATGCAGCTGCTGTCTGCAATACCAATTCCAGATCTGTGCGGCTCAGATCATTAATTGAAATGATATGTTTGCGATATAACGGATTAGCCATATTTATGTTCCTCTTTTATGATTTTTAGTCTGACTGAGCAGGCAAAAAAAAGCCCCTCAATTGAGGGGCTTTTTAAATGAATGTTCGGTTATGCAATGGGAAAATAATACGCTTACGCTGCCAGCAGACAGGTTTTCGTTAGCTTGATGTTTTACGACTTCTACAGCGCAATCTTTCATGTTTTCTCCCGGCAAATCGTCGCGCATTATACTCACGATAGTATTCACCGCAAGGTTTGCCGGAAGAAATTTTTGTTTTAACTTTTTGCTGGCCTTAATGGATGAATTAAACATACTAAAGACAGGCAATTACACAAATTTATTGACAGGGTCCAGAAGCCTGAAAAATTTAGAATTAAATCAGCTTCATAACAGGCTTCTGACGCATTGATATTGAGCTATTTAACGGCCATTTTTTCCTATAATTGTCTCTGCAATGGGAATATATTGATCCGTGAGTTTATTGGCAGTACTGTCCTGTTTTCTACTCTTGCTACAAAAGTCAAAAAACCAACTAATCGGGGTATCTAATATTTCTGCAATATCAACAAGATGAACTATGTTAATTCGGTTCGTTCCCCTTTCATAGCGTGAAAGCTGTTGCTGACTAATACCAATTTGCTTTGCTAATGCTGTTGCCGTGATACCCAACTCTTTCCTTTTGGTCTGAATACGTTCTCCGACTAATAGGTTTGCGTTTTCCATATCTTATCCTTTATTTTTAATCAGTAAGTTATGGCGTTATCAAGGAGGATAATCCGGGGCTTGAACATAGTTAGATTTTCACCCCGCTAGTTATTTGTAAAATAGAGCCTGCCTTGACGGGTTCACTACCGTTCATGGTATGCCTATTGTTACCACCTGATTCGCCGCTTCGTTTTCCGACATGCGTCTTGTTTTTTTAATGACATGACCTTCTTTATTAACGTGTTGTAAAAAACAGCCCTTCACCGAGGTAAGGTGTGTTCTTCCATAATACGAGTCACGTTTCTCTGTTTTGCCGTTGTCTCTGCTGCGTCTTCTGGCTGATTTTCTGTTGCAGGGTACACAACATTTTTGTTCTCCTTACATGAGAGATAACCAATATGCTCTTAATTTTTATCTCATGGGATTTATATGCAATTTAATTATTTTAATTTATTGATTTTTAAAGATTAAATTTTATTTAAATAAGATAAATATGCGAATTACGGTAAATTTATATCTAATCCTTTATTAATTTGCATATTCTATTCTTATTGATCTCTTTTCTGGGGTTATAAACTGGACAAAATATATCAAACTGTCTAGTTTAGATTTATAATCCGAATGATAATTACAAGATAGAATTTAATTTTAGATATGTAACTCTTTAAGGATGTTAATTCTGGTTAGACCTGTGTAATCTGATTGGTATCAAGTAACAACTTTTAAACATTAATACTATTTCAATGTAATAAAATATGTGAATAACAAAAAAAATTCATATATTATAACTGCTTAAATGGAATGGTTTGTAGTATGTAATGAAATTTGACTTAGGTTATATTATGTAGGATTATGTTTACAGTTTGATATAAAATGTTTTGTTTTTTAATAAAATTTCATTGATTTTTCTTATATAAGTAGATTTTAATATTTTGGCGAATTATTAGCGGTAAATTACTAACTTTTCATCATAAATATCATTTATCATCATTTTTTCCACTTAATAGACTTTTAATTAGCCAGTAATCTGATTCTACTCGCACTTTTGAATTTTACTAAAACAGAGGGATTTTCATTGCCTGATATAGGGTATTTTTTCATTTTTTTAAATATAATCAATACAATAGTTATAATTGTATGATGGGAGTGTTTTGCATCAAGCTGAATGTTCTTTCTTTGATAATCCATCCATAGAAATCATCGTATTGAATAGAGTTTTTACACTATATCTCAATTAGAAGGGAAAAATACTGACTATTGTTGCCGAGTTTCCAAAAATGGCTATCCCCGTTAGGGTTGGTTTTTGAGTGGAATTGCAGACTACGAAAAGTGTTTATGTAATAAAGCGGGAATTACACTCAAATTTTATCTAATAAGACGCTATTTTGTGGAAAAGGGGATTTATACACTTCGTCTTTCAAACTGCCTATTTGTTGGCTGCGCTCGTTCACCCCAGTGTTCCCAAAGTGATGATGCATTTTCTGCATATTGCATCTTTCATTTGCATTTCATCAAAGGTTAAAAAAATGTAAATATTTGAACAAATAAAAATCAGGAAACAGAAAAATAAGAGATCACCATGAACAGGCAAAGACTCATGCAGCAAATCATCATCGCCATCCTGCTTGGTATTATTACCGGTTGGGGGTTGAATCATTATCTTGATGCCAGCCAGACAAAAGAAGTCGCTTCCTATATCAACATCATTACCGATGTGTTCCTGCGCCTGATAAAAATGATCATCGCGCCACTGGTATTCGCCACTATTGTCTCCGGGCTTATATCAATCAGTGGTTCATCCTCTGTCGGACGAATTACCATCAAAGCAATGGTATGGTTTATCATCGCGGGCTTAGTCTCACTAGGCATTGGGATGCTGATAGCTAATGTGTTCCAGCCTGGTGTCGGGCTTAATGTTGTTGTCCCGCAAGAAGAGGTAAATACCGGCCTGAACACCAGCGGATTCTCACTGAAAAATTTTATCAGCCATATCTTCCCAAGTAGTTTCGCCTCTGCGATGGCAAATAATGAAATTTTGCAGATCCTGATTTTTTCCATATTCTTCGGTGCAGCACTTTCCTATATCTGTCACAACAACAAGAAAAAAAGCCTCTTCGTGACTTTGATTGAAGATTTGGCCCACATCATGTTCCGTATCACCGACTATGTGATGTCATTTGCGCCGATTGCCGTGTTTGCCGCCATCGCCTCCGCCATTACCGTGCAAGGATTGAGCCTGCTTTATGATTATGGAAAATTGATTGGACTCTTCTATATCGGCCTATTTTTACTTTGGGCTGTCCTGTCAGGTGTCGGATTCTTTTTCCTCGGCAAGGGGATGTTTTCACTGATGAAATTAATCCGCGAACCCGTAGCATTAGCCTTTGCAACCGCGAGCAGTGAGTCAGCCTATCCAAAGACCATGAACGCACTGGATCGCTTCGGTGTACCGAAAAAAATCTCCAGCTTTGTTTTACCCTTGGGCTACTCGTTTAACCTTGATGGATCAATGATGTACCAATCCTTTGCGATACTTTTCATTGCACAGGCTTACAATATTGACCTGAGTGTTACAGAGCAAATCCTGATTATGTTGACACTGATGATCACAAGCAAAGGTATGGCTGGTGTTGCGCGTGCTTCGGTGGTGGTGGTTGCGGCGACATTGCCGATGTTCAGTCTTCCCGAAGCGGGGATTTTACTTATCCTCGCCATTGACCAGTTCCTCGATATGGGACGTACCGCAACGAATGTAGTCGGCAACAGCATTTCCACTGCCGTGATCGCCAAATTGGAGGAAAAGCAGAGTGGTGCTGAGCAGAAAGAGCAGTCAAGTAAAATAGCACAAGAGGTTTGAGTATACTTGCTGTATTCAGCTCAGTGATTACAGCAAGTTAATTTGATGTCAGGCTGGTGATCAGATTACTGTCCACCGTTTTTTCATATATTGCCAAAAGCGCTCAGAAGAAGGGTTAAGGCGAGAGTGAGTTCGATAAATGAATACGCCCATTTTTATAGAAGACTGTTTTGGTTCCAGCAAACACAGTCTCTTCTCCCTGAGTTCCTCACGGATCGAATAATCCGGCAGCCAGCCGACACCGTGACCATTCAGAACCATACGTTTCAGCAATTCACTCATGGATGAAAGACAAAAATAGTTGAATCTATCCTTGAAATCTTTTTCCAGTAACTGATTTACTTGGCGGCCCATATAGCTTTCGTCAGTGTATTTCATCAACGGTAATGGCGTATTTTCCAGACGATATAACGGTTTTCCATCAGGCTTACAGCCAGATACGAGATATAATTGTGCATCCAGAACATTATGATGAAGGAAAGGAGAGGTCATCAGTTCTTCATTAAAGAAAGACAGAATAAAATCACTTTTGCCTTTTTTGAGATTCTTGACAGCTTCATCAACATTGATTGATTCAATATTAAAAACTTTATCCGGTTTCTTTGAAAAACCAGAAATTAATTCAGGCAAAAGAGAAATAGAGAGAGAGTGAGCCGCGGTAATATTAATACGATGTTTAGATATTTCACCGCCTTTTATTTTTCCAATTTGATACTCTATATCCCCTAAAAGATTTCTGGCATAGACAATAAAACCTCGACCTTGTAACGAAAGTTGTAATGGATTAGAGTCACGATTAAATATTTCAAAACCGACAGCATTTTCAAGGGCCTGAATTCGTCGGCTAAAAGAAGATTGGGATATATTTCTCCGTTCTGCGGCAAGTGTAAAACTTCGTAACTCCTCTAACATTACCGCATCATATAACCATTTTAGCTCAATATTATTAAGCATAACTCCTACCTTATTATTGATTGGTTTACATAAAAAAGCTTATGCAAATACAGCATGACGCATAGAAATATTGCAATTACGAATCGTAATCACTGTGCCATCATAACCATTATTTTATGGAGTGGCATATGAAAAAAATAATTGGAATATTGGGTGGAATGGGTCCGGCAGCAACAATAGATGCAATGGAAAAAATAATTAAAAACACACCGGCGACGTGTGATCAGGAGCATATTCCGGTGATTGCTGTTTCATTTCCAGATATTCCTGACAGGACAGAAAATATACTTTCCGGGGGCGAGTCGCCATTAAATAAAATGCTGGCTGTATTGCGAATATTAGAAGCAGCGGGAGCGCAATGTATTATTATGCCATGTAATACTGCGCATTATTGGCATGATGAACTAAAAGCATCAACTAAAATACCTTTTCTAAATATTGTGGAAGTGACTTGTAATAAAATAGTCAGTGAAGGGGTTAATAACGTTGCAATTCTTGCCACAACAGGGACGATAAAAACAGAGCTTTATCAGGAGAGATTGAAGAAAGATAATGTGAATTATGTGGTTCCTGATGATATTCAGCAAGGAATTATTATGGAAAGTATTTTAGCTTATAAAAGTGGTGACGGAGAAAAAGCTTATCAGTTAATAGAGTCTGTTATTACTCAGCTTAAAAATGTTGGGGTTGAACGGTTTATTATGGGATGTACAGAGATACCACTGATTCTTAGTGGCCATGGTTATCAAGATGAGTATATTGATGCTACGGACGAACTGGTCAAAATGGCAGTGGCTTGGTCTTATCTTGATAATAAACTTTAAAATAAAATGGTTTGGTGGTTTTTAATTTTATGAATGTTATATGATTATATATAATAGACTTAAAATAGGTAGTTAAACATATCTATAACTACCTGATTAAATTTACATTATTTATTCGTTGGTAATATTGGCTTCAGTCGTTAAAATATTTCTATTAATCAATTCATTTTGTATTGGGGTGTATAAATCAATATCTGTGGAGGTGGTTTCAATAGAAATTATTAAAGAACGATAATCATTGCCAACGAATTATTCATACTCCATAGCGCTTTCTTAATATCAGGGACACCATACCCCGCAACTCGAACTAAATGCTGTGCTTTTTGGCGTTCTGTTTTATTGGGATAATTGAATTGTGCTTTCATTGAGTCAGTCCATTGAGCGGAGTGTACAATTAAAGCACGTACTGTTTCAGGCCAGAAATTAGGATATTCAGAATAAATTTCAGCGGCAAATTTTGCGGCTAATGCTGTTGCCGCACTGGTAGCATTAAATGTAGAAAACAATCGAGTTGGAATATCGTGATGAGTTGTTAATAACTGTAGACTAGACATTGAAGCAGCTGAAAACGAATCAATACCCATATTTCCACCTTCAAATACAACTTCAGGTTTTATTGGCATTGAAGATATCCAAGTGACGGAGGTTGTACTATAAGGGCTTAATCCGCCATTTGGAGCTAACGGGGTATATGATTCTGCCCCTTCATCTCGAATGTCAACTTTATTTGTGTATGCTCCAATTGTTAGCACGTTCCAAGCTTGGCCGGGATCATGAATATCCTGTAATTCATTATATTGGGGATATTCCTTTAAAGCTGTCAAATCGCTTCCAGTATTGCCCGCACATACAACAAAAAGCCTACGGTATAAATTTTCTCCAAGATAATCCACCGATAAAGAATTCAGTTCGGAAGACCATGCTGAAGGTTTTCCTCTATCCATGGAATCTTTTGCAGATAGAGCAAGTGTATAAATTCTCTTTCTATCAAAATTGGTGATTTCGGAAAGAGATATACCGTCAGCAGTAATTTGTCCCAGGTGTTTTCCTTCATTATCTCCTGAGTATCTTAATAGTTTTATGGATTCGATTCTATGTTTGGTTTGTACAGAATATTGCGAGTCTAATATTAAGGACAGGTCACCAAATGTGGCAATACCAGCCATTGAAGTTCCATGCCCATCATTATCATCAGCGTCCCAGTTTGGATCAATGACAAATAGGTCATCTTCGTTACATACTTGTTGGAGTAATGGATGGCCGGAATTTATGCCTGTATCCATAATAGATATATATGGACAGTCGTCACCAGATATAAAGGATGTTCTACTCAATAGGTCATTACACCATTCAAATTGATCTGACATGGAAAGTTGTTCAAAAAAATCAGCGGTAGTTTTTGATTTTTTTATTTCAGCTATTTTACTTAATAACAAAGCTGACTGACTTAATTTTTTCTATCAGTTATTGCTAAGTCCAGTAAAGGCATACTAATTTTATTATGCCCATGAATAAGCATGTCTTTTATTGCTTCTTCAGCAGCTCTTGTAATTTCTGCGCTACTCAGTCCTTTTGCTTTATCAGGTAACTTCTTCCAGGAGAAATTCTTCGCGACGAATGGAGTTAATCTATTTTTAAACAGAATAATTATTTCATCATCTTCGGGAAGCTCGTATCGAATGACATCATCAAATCGCCTGAAAAGAGCGTGATCAAGTATCTCAATATGGTTTGTAGCACAAACAATTAGGCTGTTGGATTCATCTTGTTCAATCATTTGAAGGAAACTATTAAGGATCCTTCTCGCTTCACCAACGTCATTTCCAGCGTTTCTTTGCGAGCCAAGAGCATCAAATTCATCAAAAAAATAAACGCCTCGGACATTATTAATAGCGTCAAAAACTTGCCTTAACTTTGCAGATGACTCGCCCATAAATTTTGTAATCAGAGCGTCTAATCTGACTTGAAATAAGGGATAATCAAGCTCTCCAGCTAGAATTGATGCTGTAAACGTTTTCCCTGTTCCCGGAGGGCCAACTAAAAGCACTTTTCTTCGTGGAGATAAACCATGACTTTTCAGTTTTGCCATGAATTTTTGTTCACGAATCAAACGTTCAAGTCTGTTTTTTAGTTCATCTTTGGCAATAAGATCGACAAGTTTATTTTTAGGATGGGAGGTAAATAGTAGACCGCTGGTGTCTTGTATGCCTTTAGCTATTGATATTGGAGCATTTTTATTGAGGCTAGATTTCTTCTTAGCAGCTTCAACAATATCCCTTAACTCTTGAGCAAGTTTGCCATGCCCGCGGCGAGCTTCATGAGCAGCAACTTGCAATGCGACAGACATAAATCTGTCATCATCTTTTTCCAGATGAGATTGCAATAATGCTTTAAGCTGCTCCGAACTTGCCATGACCTTCTTCTCGTATCGTGTAAAAAATAGAATAACGACAAAAAAACTATCCTGCATTCTGACAGAGTGCTGATGAAACATCCATGAGAGATTCGGTTGTATATGAATCTATGGCATAACAAAGGATATGCTATGTGTAAGGATTCGTAGCCGCACTAATAGCACTTTTCACTTCACCTTACAGCATAGCATGTAGCATTTTATTCTTCTGGTAAGCAGGCCACTTTAGATAGTCTGATTCATTCGATTCATTTTAAAATTTTCTGCTTGTGCCAGCACACCGTAATAGACTTCATCATTCGCTATTGGAGGAAAGCCATGCTTGTGCAGCAGAAGAATCAAATCCACCTTGAGTTTTGCTTTAATGTCGTCGCGTTTACTCCAATCTGGATATTGAGCTGTATTATCAATGACTAGTTTCATATCTTTAGCCAAAATGAGCATTTTGTCATCGTCATAGGTGAATTGATATTTTTCACGCATATGGAACAAAATGTCATAAAAAGCTTTTTCTTCAATATCAATTCCCATTTCGACGTAAGTGCCCATTTCGGTTTTAATATCGTAGATGATATCTGCCATTTCTTGGCTGAAAGTTTCAAATTCTTCACCATTTAAGATGTCATCTTCTCTACGTTCGTTATAACGATCAAGGATCGCTTGAAAACGGCGGGAAAAATTGACTCCCTGTAGTTGGTTGACCTTTTTAAATTCGCTAATGGCTTTTCCTAATAATTTTTGCAGTAACTGGATTTTTGTATTGGGTAACTTGATTTTGTTAACACGGTCCATGTAGTCATCATCAAAAATGTCTATGGATTCAGCTTTGTCTTCACCTAGTGTGTATAGTTCTTCAACGCCGTTGGATTTTAGTGCGTCAGCAATCATTTTGCGTACTTTGGTATTCATTTGAGTCACATCCGGAGCATCACCTTTAGTCAGTTTAAAGACGATGGAACGGACAGCTAAGAAGAAGTGAATATGATCGCGTTCTTCTTGAGTTAATAACTCGCTGCCACAACATATGTCATAAGCGGCTTTTAGACGTTTAACTAATCCCATAAAGCGGTGTTCTAGCTTTTTGGTTTGCAGTACAAATTCAGCAGCACGATTTAGGCATGCTAACTGTGCTCGTGCTTCACCACTAAAATAATCTTGGCTATCAAACTTATGGAAAATATTTTTCAGTAAATCAATATGATCCTTCACTGTAGTAATAGATAGAGCGACATCTTCAAAGTTGGTCGAGTCAACCTTTGAATACATGGCTAATGCTTGATTCATTTGTCGTTTGATACCAATATAGTCGACTATCAAGCCTTTGCCTTTTCCTTGAAGACTACGGTTTACTCGTGAGATAGTCTGAATGAGATTGTGTTTTTGCAGAGGTTTGTCGATATAAATAGTATCCAATTCGGGTACATCAAATCCCGTTACCCACATATCTACAACAATGGCAATTTTGAAGTTTGAGTTCGGATTTTTGAACTGTGTATCCAGTTCCTTACGATGTTCCTTACTACCAAGTAAATCATAAAGCGTTTCTTCATCATCTTTATCACGCGTCATGATCATCTTCACCATTTCAGATGGCAGTAGTTTTTCTTTTTCAGCTTCGGTTAGCTCGGTATCATCTGAAGTTTGTTGTACTTCAAACCAGCCGGGGCGTATCGCTTTAAGTTGTTTGTAAAATTCCCAGGCAATATTACGGCTAGCACAGACAAACATAGCTTTGCCTTTTATTGTTGAACCTTCAGCTACACGCTTGTCGTAATGTTTTGCAAAATCATCGGCTAATGCCCGCAGACGGTCTGGATCTCCCAAAATAGCGTTCATATGAGCTGACGCTTTTTTACTTTCATCTATTTGATAGTCGTTAGTACCAGCAGCAGCACACTCTTCGTAGTATTTTTCAATTTCTTCTAGTTTGCTGTTATCAAGAATGATTTTTGCTGCGCGTCCTTCGTAAACGATGGGAACTGTAATGCCATCTTTCACTGATTCGGCCATGGTATAACTATCGATAATTTCACCAAATACATCTAATGTGGCATCAATAGGGGTGCCTGTAAAACCCACATAAGTTGCTGATGGTAGTGAGTCGCGAAGGTATTTGGCAAAGCCATAGGTTTTGCGAACACGCCCTGTTTTGTTATCAATGAGTACTTTCTGGTCGAGGTTGATTTGGCTTCTGTGTGCTTCGTCAGAGATACAGATAATATTGTTACGTTCTGAAAGTAATTCTGTGTCTTCGGTGAATTTATGAATTGTTGTCAGGAATACGCCGCCACTGTTACACCCAGCGAGTTTTTCACGTAAGTCTTCGCGATTTTTAACGGAGATAATCGTGTCATCTCCGATGTATTTTGTTGCATTACAAAATTGTCGGGATAATTGTTCATCTAGATCAGTACGATCAGTGATTAATACAATTGTAGGACTGGCAAAATCTACGCTCTTCATTAATAGGCGAGTTAAAAACTGCATGGTGTAACTTTTTCCACATCCGGTGGCACCAAAATAGGTACCACCTTTTCCGTTACCTTGCGGCTTACGTGCTCGTTTAATGCTGTAATAGAGTTTGCGTGCAGCGTAATATTGTGGATAGCGACAGCAGATTTTAATTTCTCTATTTACACTATCCGGGAAACAGATAAAGTTTTTGATAACATCCAGCAAGCGTATTGGGTGAAATAGCCCTCCAATCATGGTATACAACGAACGAATGCCATCCTGCTCACGACTTTCATCTCCGGTAATTTTGCGCCAGGAATAAAAATATTCATAAGGCGCAAATAGGTTACCCATCCGGTTATTAACACCATCACTAATAATGCACATTGCGTTGTAAACGAACAATTGTGGAATATCACGGCGATAGCGGACACAGAGTTGTCTCCAGGCATCGTCTAAATTGGCTTTTTGCTCGCGAATGGCACTTTTAAATTCAAATACAACTAATGGCAGTCCATTAATATAGAGGATGGTATCTGGAATGCGGTTTTGACTATCTTTGCCGATTATTTCGAATTGGTTTACTACCTTAAATCGATTATCCGAGTTGGTAGAATAATAGAAAGCAGTGGGTTCCGCTGCTTGTTGTAGTGGTACTTCATTGCGACTAAATAATTGTTGTAGTGCTGCAGGTAGGTGACGGGTATCAATAAGCTCGATATAGAGATCTTTTTCTGCTCGGTCATCTCGTTTAAATAGAAAGCCGTTAGATAACCAGAAACAAAATGTTTTATTACTTTCGTAGAGATCGCTGGCGGAAAGAGTGGTGAGCTGGCGAATAATCCGTTCGATTTCATTGTCAGTCAGGCTATCTGCTTGATAACGGGTGGTCAGATAATTGCGGAGATCGTCGACAATGATCACCTGTTCTTGATCGGTTCTGGTAAGGCTTTCACCTGGTATATGGGGATAACCTTGTTCTCCTAACAATTCGATAATGACATTTTCTAACTTTTCTTCGCTAAATTTCAGGCTCATTACTTATTTCCGCTCCTAACTATTGAAGCGGCTAATCATACAATAGTTTTTCTTATTTTTACTTTGACCTGTTACTCAATCTCTTAAAAAAAAGAAAACCCCCTTGTGAAAGGGGCTAAAAGTTAGACTGTATCTGCTTCCATTATGGGTTCTTGAAGATCTTTTAGTGATAGCTCGCCGGAGATTAGTTTTGGGAGTAGGGTGTCTCGAATATTAATTAGTGTATTTATTCCTTTAATGTTATCAGTGATTTTTTCTAAATTGATTTTAACATGTTTCGTATATGTATCGACAACTTGTTGCGTTGGAATTACCATGTTTATTGTTTTGAAGGTTGTTTTGCTGATTTCCGCAAATGTGGTACCTCCTGCAATTCCTTTTATTTCATCCATTACATTTTCTAACCAATAAATAGTATATTCTGGTGTTAGCGTTTTGGCTGAAGGAATGGCTATGTATCCTTGGTTAATAGCTAGAGGTATTTTTGTTATTGCTAAGTAACCAATGGGAGCTCGTGAAGACATTAATACAGTCTCTATAGGTAAAAGTCCCGATGATATTTTCTTTAAACCAGCATCAGTGATTTTCTTATCTGTGTCTAATAATATTTTAGTGTTATTACTTGATAAGTCTTTTGGAGAAGTCCAGAATATTGTTCCGTTATCCCAGAATTCGGGATTCTTCGTGCTGGGAGTTGAACCACCTTTAATTACAAATTCTTCTCCAGTGGTGGATATTTTCCACCCTTTCGGCACCCACCCCAATTCTGTTTCTTCAAATTCCGCTGGGAATAGTGCACGAATCTCATTCGAAAGCGGTTTGAATTCTGAACTGTTACGTACCTTCTGGCGTAGTTCAGCCCGTTTCTGAAGGCTGCCAGGAATTGAATTTCCTGCTTCCAAGGCGTTGTCAATCACTGGATCGAAATCGACAAACCAAGATTTGAATAGAGTTTGTGATATTTGTTCTAGGGTTTGGTTAATCTTATTATTAAGGTTGATTTTATAATCAATTGAAGATAATACCTTTTTGATATTAAGCTGTGTTTTTTTCTCAGGGCAGTAAAAAGGATAATGGCTAATCGCATCAAATGTGATTTGAGGGAATGTTCCTGAACGTGACTCTGCAATTCTCTGAAATTCAGAAAGTGTTTGTTTGCTTGTTAACTGTAGGTAAAAAAATTCAAGATCCATAATATTTTGATCTACTTCTATAACCATAAATTTTGTTGAAACAACATAATTTTTTGTATTTTCAAAATTAACTAAAGCGAACCGTCTATTGTTTGGCCTTATCTCTGAAAAAAGGATATTTCCTTTTTTAATGGCTTTTTTGGCTTGTCCTGGTAGCTCTTTGATATTAGACAATTCCTCATGAAGAAAATGTCCGTTGAGTACGTCTCCTGTATTAATAAAAATTGCGTGATCATTACCTTTCAAATCAAATGATTTAGAAACATTTTTAGCTATTTTATTTAATCTTAGTTGTTTCCATTTACTGCTCATAACCTAGGGCCTCCAGATTCAGGCGAATTGCTTTATCCAATTCTTTGGCCTGCGTCATATGCTGGAATAAGGCTTGCGATAATTCACACATCTTGGTTTCAAAAGCAATACCATCATCTTCCTGCTCCACTGCACCAACATAGCGCCCCGGAGTCATTACATAATCGTTAGCTTTGATTTCTTCAATGGTTGCTACCTTGCAGAACCCAGCAATATCTTCATATTTTTCCAGCTTACTGTCACCACGTTTAATACGCTCTGCCAGCTCTTCTGGCGTACTACGCCAAGCGTGGTAAGTATCGGCAATCGTAGCGATATCTTCTGCTGTCAGTTCTTTATTGGTGCGGCTAATCATTGAACCCAAATTACGGGCATCAATAAACAGCGTTTCACCTTGGCGATTACGATAGCCTTTAGCAACATCCACATCTTTATTTTTGGTGAGAAACCATAGGCAAGCGGGGATCTGGGTTGTATAGAAAAGTTGGTTGGGAAGGGCAATCATGCACTCAAGCAGATCGTTTTCGATCATCTGCGCGCGAATTTCTCCTTCACCACTGGTATTGGAACTCATGGAACCATTAGCCAGCACAAAACCCGCAGTACCGGTAGCACTTAGCTTGGAGAGCATATGTAATATCCAGCCGTAGTTAGCATTTCCGGTTGGAGGAGTACGGTAGCCAGCAAAACGTCGATCGTCAGTCAGTTCTGTTTCTTGACGCCACTCTTTTAAGTTAAAGGGCGGATTAGAAAGAATATAGTCGGCTTTTAAATCTGGGTGTTGATCGTTAAAGAAAGTATCTGCGGGTCTTTCTCCCAGATTGCCTGATAACCCACGAATAGCGAGGTTCATTTTCGCTAGTTTGTATGTAGTAGCAGTAAGTTCTTGCCCATAAATGGCAATATCACGGCTTTTACCCTGATGGCTTTCTACAAATTTGACTGATTGTACAAACATCCCACCAGAACCACAGCATGGGTCATAGACCTTACCTTGGAAAGGTTCTAGCATTTCAGTTAGCAAGGTTACTATGCATTTTGGAGTATAGAATTCACCGCCGCCTTTACCTTCAGTCGCGGCAAATTTACCGAGGAAATATTCATAAACTCTGCCGATTAAATCTTCTTTGGACAGTTCTTTAACACCGGTTTCCTGAGCAATGGTTTCGATGTTATTAATGGAGTCGATCAACGATGCCAGTTTTTTAGGCTCCAGATTTTGACGACTGAAGTAATTGTCTGGTAATGCGCCTTTTAAAGCCGGGTTACGTTTCTCTATTGTAGAGAGCGCCGTGTCGATAAGTACCGCGATATTATCTTGCTTGGTGCGCTCTTGAATGAATGACCAGCGCGCTTCTTCAGGCAGATAAAAGATATTATCTTGCTGGTAAAAGACTTCCATATCGACAAAGGCTTGTTGGCCTTCATTTAACATTTTCTGACGGCGTTGCTCAAATTTGTCGCTAATAAACTTTAAAAAAACAAGGCTCAGCACGACATGTTTATATTCGGAGGATTCGACACTGCCTCTAAGTTGGTTAGCGGTATCCCATAAGGTGTCTTCAAATCCTTTTTTTGCTTTGTTTTTTTTAGTTACTGCTTTAGCCATGTTGATCTCAAATTCGTATTACTGTGATGGCAAGTATACTAACAAAATATCTTCAACGTCGTCCTTAGTACTTTCTGAATGTGACTAATCAAAGTAGTCAGTATCTAATTTGGGAACTTTAAGCATACGCGAACTGATGCCAACTTCATTATTCATCATCAGATGTACCAAGCGATTACCATCAACCAGTACAAGCCCTTCAACAGATTGGGCGAACTTGACAGCTTGTGTGGTAAACCCTGATGTAGTGATGAAAACCCCGCGTTTGGCTTTATGGCCTGCAAGAGCACCGTAAAAAGCTTGTAATTCAGGTCGGCCTACGGTTGACTGCCAGCGTTTTGCTTGGACATAGACTTTTTCTAAGCCGAGTTTATCCAATGAAATAATGCCATCAATACCACCATCGCCCGTTCCGCCGACACGCTGTAAATCATCACGATGTCCGCCATATCCAAGGCGATGTAAAACATCTAAGACGATCACTTCAAAACGTCCAGAAGAAACTTGTAGTAAATTTTCCAAAAGCTCTGTTGCGACGGAATCTCGTATCTCTTTTAAAGCCTGTTCTAAACGGTCATCTGGGCTGCTTGTTAGCATGGATTCTAGTTGAGTGTTTTCCTGAGATGGATCTAACTCTACGGCATCGGGATGTTGTGATAATTTCACATTAACAAAAGCGGATGCTAAGTGTGCTACTTCAGCATCGCTTAATAGTTGATGTGTTTTGGCCCACTCGAATCCTTTTTTCGTCAAACACCATTTTCCACGAGATAGATTTTGTGATAATCCGGCTCGCTTTAAGCGATCATGTGCCCAGCCTGTACGATTTTTGTAAACCAGCTGACCACTGGAAATCGTTTTAGAACGTTGCTCTTCATTGAGATGCAATATGTTAGCTGCTGCCTCCTGAACTTCTTTTGATAAAGCGCCCTCTGGCTTTTTCGCTAAAAACCGTAATACAGGTTCTATAAATTGATCGTAAGTAGGTACAGACATAGATAATCTATTTTCCATTTGTTTTTGTGAGGCTGAACAATATGCTTTGAATCAAAACAGTCTATACAGCTTTTGTTTTAAGCTATTTTATATGCTCAAGATCTCATCTTCTAATTTTTTCGCCTTGGTAAACCAGATAGCTGCCATAGCATCCTTATTTGGTATCACGTGTTGCACTGAATCAATTAAAATAGCCATATAAAATCGTGATGTATTTCCGATAACTATTTTGCTATGTATTCGTTTGACGGGCATATTAGCGAGCATAAAAGGGAAATCTCACTTCCCAATCCCAACCGGATAAGACTCAAACAAATACCCATCAAAGTCAGGATCATCGACATCTGATAACTCCAGCAATCGCTGTTTCACGTTTTCCAGATGCTGCCACATGGCTTGTTTCGCAGCCACAGGGTCTTTTTTGACCATAGCAGCCAAAATCGCCTGATGATCATTCAGCCATTCCCGGCGGTAGTCGGTATTCGTGATCCGGCTGTGTAATTTCATCCACATCGGGTTATTTTCGCGCCATGTCCAAGACTGCTTTAGCAGTTCAACCAGCATGCTGTTATGCGTTGCTTGTGCGATGGCCAGATGAAATTCTCTGTCGCCGGATTCATCTTCACCTGATTCCAGATCATTTTTTTCTTTTTCCAGTGCCTGACGCATATTGGCAATATCGATTGGTGTAACTTGGGTTGCCGCGAATTCAGCAATATTGCTTTCCAGTAATTGGCGTGCTTGTAATAACTCAAAAGGCCCTGCCGCATTCTCCACGTAAGTCTCAGCGGCTTTTGGCAGGTTGATGATGTAAATCCCCGAATTCCGGCCATAACCTTTGCGGACTTCAATCAGGTTTTCTAATTCCAGCATGATGATCGCTTCACGAATCAGGGCGCGGGAGACGCCAAGCATATCTGCGATTTCACGCTCTGGGGGGAGGCGATCACCGATCTTATAGTGTTCAGTCGCAATGATTTGGCGTAATGAGTGGCCCACTTCCTGATAAGGCCGTTTGAGGTCTTCAATGTTCATCATTAAATGTCGCTGTAGGTTTAGTGTGCGTAAGGTGAACGACTAAAAATGATCTCATTTTAAGGTATTGCCCTTAGAAATATAACCACTCATAGATAAATGGAGGTATTTACTCAATTGTACGGATACGATCTACCATTTCAGAGAGTTCAGGGTTGGTTTTAGCAATGTCGTCATACATCGGTTTAACTGCTTCTTGGAAAGTCATTTTGTCCACGGTAATAAACTTAACATTTTGTTTTTCTGCTTTGGCGCGTTCTTCATTCTCTGATGTTTCCCAAAGTTGAGTCATGTATTTTGAGGAATTTAGCAATTTCGCCGTAACCCCTCGCCCGATGAGGGCGGGGATACAAGCAATTTCGCCGTAACCCCTCACCCGATGAGGGCGGGGATATAAGGCGTAAGACGCGATAGCGGCTTAATCTGGGGTCGCCTGACTCTCCACATAAGCCTTTAACGTTTCAATTGTTGCACCGCCAGCAGTGCAAGCGAAGTATGAA